>NZ_JBIAGW010000004.1:0-686565 GCF_042869955.1 Streptomyces sp. NPDC006691 | reverse complement strand
CCACCGAGCGCCCGAACCTCGGCAAGGACGTCCCCGCCTCGCAGGTCGGCGCCGCGGCCCTCGCCGCCGCCCAGACCCAGCTCGGCAAGCCGTACGGCTGGTCCAAGACGGGTATGGCGGCCTTCGACTGCTCGGGTCTGACCGGCTACGCCTACCGGCAGGCCGGCGTGAACCTGCCGCGCACCTCGCAGGAGCAGGCCAACGCGGGCACCCGGATCGGACGCGGCGAGCTCAAGCCCGGCGACCTGGTGCTCTTCTTCGGCGATCTGCACCACATCGGCCTGTACGCCGGCAACAACATGGTGCTGCACGCGCCGCGCACCGGCACCGTCGTGCGCTACGAGTCGATGGACAACATGCCGTTCCAGTTCGGTGTGCGCATCGGCTGACCCCAGGCCTCTCGCTTGGAGGTCCGAACAGAAGCTGTCGATGCCCTGGTTCCGGCATGCCATGCGGACGGCATCCGGCCGCGTGGAACGACGCAGGTGTGTGGGCCGCACGTGTTGCTGCTGAGGGAGCTGCGGGTCGCGAAGGGACTGGACTGGTCGCGGGCGGTGACCGACTCCTCGCACGTCAGGGCCGCCCGACGGGGCCCAAAAGCGGGCCCCGTCCGGTCGACCGCGCACTCAGGGCTGTAGACACCACCTCGACGGCGACACCCATGGCATCCCACTCGCCGTCCCACTGGCCGGCGGGCAACCGCAACGACGTCACCCAGCTGCTGCCCCTGCTGAAGAAGGTCCCGCCGGTCGCCGGCCCGGTCGGACGGCCACGCAACCGACCCGACAGCATCCTCGGCGGGCGTGGTTGCGCGGGCGTGGTTGCGCGGGCGTCACGGGCGGGTCGGGCGGTCCCCTGGCCTAGGCGATGTTCGGGTTGGCCGGCTGTTCCTTGCCCGCCGGCACCCGGCGGCCCTTGCCGCGCTTGACGAGGACCACTGTCTTCATGGTGACCCCGGGATAGTTGGGGGTGTAGTACGCGCCCGTCCAGTAGTCGTGGAAGGAGGCGACCGTGCCGATCGTGTACGTCATCGGGTTCGCGGCCGTCTGTTCGCTTCCGGCGAAGGCCTCCATCGTCACCGTGTCCTGGCCGTCCATGCCCACCACCGCGGCGGCGTGGTACTGCGACATGATCTGCTCCCCCGGGTTCATGGCGAGCATGAGGTAGGACTGTCCCACCACCGGGCTGGCGTTGCGGTCCGTCTCCCCCTGGAAGTCGCCCGCGCGCTCGCGGTTCTGCTCGTCCGACATGCCGAACGCCTTGAGCCCGGCGCTCGTACGGACGTTGCTGTTCGCGCCGTCCGCCAGCTCTCCGACGGCGTTGTGCATGATCTCCTCCGCCGTGTGGAGGCAGTCGTCCAGGATGTTCCGCGCCAGCTCGTGCTCCTGGTACATCTCCGTGCCGCCGAAGAGGGCCTGCTGCGCCGTGCTCGTCGGGCGCAGGGCCGGGGAGTAGGACCCCGCGGGCGCGTTGCCGCGGATCCAGATCGACGTGGCGTCGTTGCGCGGGACGGCGAAGAGGCCGTTTGCCGAGACCGTCATGTGCCGCTGGTTCGTGTCGGCCTGCGCTGCCCAGCGCTGGACCGACTCCTGGGCCGCCCCCTGGCCGGACCGGCCCCCCTCCTGCGCGTGCTGCTCGGTCCTCGGCGCCGCCCCGCTCATGGCACGGCGCGCGTTGCTCTCCGCCTCCCGCTCGAACCGGTCGGAGGGGTCGGAGACCTTGAGCCCGGACCCGTTGTCCGTACCCGCTACGGGGCCCTGGCGCTGCTGGATCACATGGGTGAGTTCGTGGGCGAGGGTGTGCTTGTCGGCGCCGCCCTCCCCGATGACGACATGGCTGCCCGAGGTGTAGGCACGGGCACCGACCTCCGCCGCGGAGGCCCTGGCGGCACTGTCGTTGTGGATGCGCACGTCGGAGAAGTCCGCGCCGAGTCGGGACTCCATGTCGCCGCGGGTCGCCTCGTCCAGGGGGCGCCCGCTGCCGCGCAGGACGTCGTGCACGGCGGAGCGCTGCACCGCGGGCTGCTCGGCCGTGTGGCCGCAACCGGCGCCGTGCTGGTGCTTGTCCCACTCCCCCGCGTGACCGGCCTGCCGCAGGAGCTGCACGACGGCCGCGTTCCCAGCGGTCTGCTGCAGCGCGCGCAGGCCCTGCGGTGCCGCGCCCCTGGCTGGGGGCTTGCCGCCCGGGCCACGCCCGTTCGCGACGTCGGCCCTTCTGGCATCGTCATAGTTGTGCACAAGGCCTCTTCCTGCGTTGGAATGCTTCCTCTCCTGCATACGCGAGAAAGACGCCCCGGCGCCAGGTACACGAGGGCACTGTCGCAGGGCCGACCGGACAGAGTGGGTTCCGGATGGCCTCAGAAACGATCAGGTCCGCGGTCGTGTGGTCGCACGGTGCGAACACCACCCGGTCGTCGGGCAGATCCGCTCGCCGCAGTGCGGTGACGAGCGGGAACGGGCTGAGCGGGTCCCGTTGCGAGGGCCGGACGACGACCCGGTGCCTCAGGACCAGCGCCTCGGGCAACATGGCGTGCACGCCCGGGCTGTTGCCCGGCATGCGCGGCGAAGACGCCCGACGCGGCACCACGCGGCGCCCGGGGCCGACAGAGCGCCGCTTCGCCGCCGAACGAGGCGCACCCCGTGGGCCGCGCCGCCGACGGCATCCTTCCCGCGTCCCGCAGGACTGCCGTGATGAGCCGGTCGCACTCGCGCACGACCGGCAGCGGCGCCCCCGTCAGCTCCGACACACGTCGTTCGTGCGCCGCCAGGTCGTCGCCGGCGATCTCCTCGTTCGCGAAGGCGTCGGCCGCCTTGCCGGGCACCGCCACGGCCTCCGCGACGGACAGGGCCTCGCTGGTGCGCAGTCGGCCGATCCAGTGCGAGACGACCAGGGCGGGCACCGAGGTCAGCTCAAGGCGGGGAACGCCCGATGTGTCCGTCACGGTGGTGCGCCTCCGTGTCCGGTACGGACCGGCCGGTCCCAGCGTGGCGGGTCGAACCCGCTCACTCCTCCTGTTTCCCCACGGCTGGTCACGGTGTAGGGGGTTTTCCTTGCGGCCGACGCGCAGTGCGCGCCGTCAAGAGCAGGGCCTCAGGCCCCCCTGGCGGTGCGGCGCCTGCGGCCGCGGGCCGCCGCGGCGAGTTCGACCGGCACGGCTGCGGTGGTCTCCCACCCCATGCAGGCGTCCGTGACGCTCTGCCCGAACACCGGATCGTCCAGGTCGAGTTCCTGGCGTCCGGGAACGAGGAAGCCCTCCAGCATGACGCCCCGGATATCCGTGTCACCGGCCGCGACCTGAGCTCCTGTCTCGCGGGCCACCACGGCCTGCCGCTCGTGGTCCTTGTCGCTGTTGCCATGGCTGGCGTCGGTCACCAGTCCGGTCGGCAACGCGGCGGCCGACCACCGGTCCACCGTCTCGCGCACGTCCTCGGGACGGTAGTTGGGCCGGCCTGCCCCTCCGCGCAGCACGACCTGGCAGTCGGGGTTCCCGCTGGTGCGCAGCGTGACCGCGCGGCCGTCACCGTCGAAGCCGAGGTAGGCGTGCGGGGCGGCAGCGGAACGGATGGCGTCGCCGACGGAGTCCATCCTCATGGGGCGCGGTCCGATGCGCATTCCCCCGAACAGCGGGAGTCCACCAGCCACAGGGCGGAACCCGGAGCCTGATGACAGGCCACTACGCGGAATTGAGCCCCGCCGAATGGCGGAGCGGCCGGTTCGCCCCCTCGGACCGAGTGGGCATCAAGTCCGTTTCTGACAGCGACCTCGTTCCGTTGCCGGCTCTGACCTGTGCAGTGGGCGGGTGGGTTGAGAGGGCGGGGCCTCCAACAGATTCAAGGACCGGACGGATGAGAAGCAGAAGCAGTCCGACCTCGTCGACGCCATCACCGCGTTCGCGGCGGCAGCCTCACCGTCGTGGCCGAGAAGGCCGCCATGCTGGGGAGCCCGCGGTCGATAGCCGTTATCGGGGCGAACTTGCAGCTCGAAGATGGAGAGCACGCGGAGCGGAGCCTCTCCCGGTACATCACACTGCGAGGGCGGGACACCAGCCCAGCCAGTGCGGTGACCCTTCCACATACATCTCGCGCGTGCGGGGTGGTGAGCCCCCGGCGGGCTACGGACTGTGATGCCTCAAGTCTGGATGGCAAGGGCGAGGAGGGTACCGACCGCAACTTCGAAGGGGCGGGTGTGTTGTTGTACCTGGGCGAGCAGTAGTCCCCTTGCAGGGTGGCGAGCATAGTGGTGGCGAGGGCGTCCGGGTCAACGCCAGGCGCGAGCTTCCCCTCGGCATGAAGCGACCATCGTCGGGCGGCCCCACCACTGCGCTCGGCCGAGTTGAGGCATCGAAATCTCTGAACGCGAGCCTGTGCCGGCCTCGCCATCGCCTTTCTGCGGCGCATCTGGAAGGGACTCGTGACCTGTGATTTTCCGACCGGACGACGCAAGCTGTTCCCCGCGCGCACGCGGGGATGGACAGTGCGTAGCTCTCAGTTCTCCCTCCTCCGATTCGGGTACGCAGAAGCCCCCAGTTCCTCCTGGGGGCTTCTGTGTGATCAGTGTTCCTTGTTGTATGCCTCGCGGATCTCAGTGGGCACTCGGCCACGATCGTTGATGTCGTAGCCCTTCTCCTTCGCCCAGGCCCTGATGGCCGCCGTGTCATTGTTGGCGCCGGTCTGGCGGGCAGGACCGGCTTTTGCGCCGCGCCGGATGCGTCGGCCTGCCTGGAGGAACGGGTTCACAGCCTCCATGAACTTGTCGTAGCTGTCGGGGCCCAGGTCGACCTCGTAGGCCACCCCGTCGATAACGATCTGATGGGTGGCTGCCTCAGCGGACTCTTCGCCCGTGAGGTCATCGGTGTAAATGGTTACGATCTTTTGCGCCATGCGTGAAGTGTATGGGCACAGTTGGGGCTGGATGATCGCAGACTTCGGCCTCGGGAGGTGCGCCATCTGCGCGCCAGACAGAGGCCGATCCTCAAGTCCGGAGCCAGAGGCGCCTACGAAGCGGTCCGTCGACGCTGGGCGCTTACGACCTGTTAGACCTGTTGGATCTGACAGATCTAAGGGCTGTCCCGTAAGTGACCTTCCAGGTCTCGCAACCTGATCCGGAAGGTCCATACACGGGAGTTGTGGACACCGGCTCGCGTTGATCGGGCGGGGAGAGGACATTGTGCCTCGCGGGATTTCCGTTGGCGGAGTGCCTGACGGTGTGCCTCGGAGTCACGGGGTTCGGTTTCGTGCCTCACCGTACACACCGGATGCATCAGGTGATCAGGCCGGCGCTGATCAGCCAGATGTGTTCGCAAGTCGAAGATGCCTTTTGCAACTCTTCGCGGGACTCTTGGGAGGCGTGGTAGAAGGTCCGCTCGATCATCCAGCACAGGGCGCGTGCGATCGCCGACGCTTGCTCTGGTTCGGTGCCGGCCTGAACGCCGGCTCGTTCCAGGACGGCGGCGATGGCCGTGATGAACAGGTCTGCCGTGTGGCTCCACAGCTCGCCGATTTCCGGCACGGTCAACGACAGGTCGATCGCCGTGCGCATGACCAGGCCGTGCTCGTTCCACAGCTCGACCGTACGCCGCATGGCTGCTGCGATGGCCTGGCCTGGCTCGTCGGTTTGCGCGGTGACCCGGGACCGCTCCCACAGATGCTCAACGGTCCGGGCCACGAGCGCCGTGACCACTTCTGGCTTGGAGCCGAAGTAGAAGTACAGGGCGCCACGTGTGATGCCGGCGCCCTGCGCGATGTCGCCGACAGTCATGGCGTCATAGCCCTGTTGTGCCAGCAGAGCCTCGCAGGTGTCCAGAATGGCCCGCTCCCGGACATCGCCCTTGCGTTCGGTGACGCGCCGGCTCCGCGCAGAGTGATGGCTGGGCATCAGAGCTGAGCACCCTCGGCAAAGTCGGTTGTACGGGAGAGGCGCTCCCATGCGCGGATGTCCTCGTCCACAGCCGTGCGCGCGGCAGTGACCAGTCGCAGCGCATCCGAGCCAAGGACGAGGTGGGCCGGCGGCTGTTCGACCGACGCGATGTGCACGACGGCGTCCCCAGCCTTGATCGGATTACCCAGCTGATTCCCGCTGGCCTTCTGCCGCGCTTCACGGATAGGGGCGAACAGCTCGTCGTAGTCATCGATGGACTGCGCAGCGCGCGTCATGGACCGTCCGGCCCAGTCGGTGCGGAAGGACCCGGGCTCGATCGCCGTCACGTTGATCCCAAACTGTGCGACCTCCTTGCCCAGTGCTTCCAGGATGCCTTCCAGGGCGAACTTGCTGCCGCAGTAGGCGGACATGCCGGGCACGGCCATGAGTCCACCCATGGAGGTGACGGCCATCAGGTGTCCGTGGCGGCGCTGGCGCATGTGGGGCAGTGCTGCCCGCAGGGTGGCCACTGCCCCGAATACGTTGACCTCGAACTGCCGCCGCACCTCGGCCAGCGGGGTTTCCTCGAAGGTGCCCTCCAGGCCGTAGCCCGCGTTGGCGACGACGACGTCCAAAGGACCGACGCTCTGCTCTACCTCCGCGACGACACTCGACACGGCATCGTCGTCAGTCACATCCAGGATGCGGCCGTGAGCGTATCCCGGTTTCAGCTCTTCGAAGACCCTCAGGTCCTCCTCGGAGCGGACTGTTCCCACGACGGTGTGCCCGGCGGCCATGGCTGCCTGGGCGAAGGCCCGGCCCAGGCCCGTGCTGACGCCGGTGATGAGCCACTTCTGCTGCTGCACTGCTCCTCCAGAAAGGTCCCGCCGGGAGCTGGGATGCCCCTTACCCAGAAAGTCTACACACCGTCGAGTTTAATCAACGTGATGTTGATTCTGTCGCCCCCAATGGCATCATGCTCAGCCGAGGTCAATCCGGCCCCTCGCCGAGCCGCTCGCCTCGGCTGGAACGATCACGGTGTGGCTGGAGAAATCACGGCGTCGGCGCCGTCCTGGACCGGGCGCCTTGCGGGCTGAGCCCGCGCCGCTCCGGCAAGTTGGCAGCCGCAGTACGACGTGAGCAAGCCACGGATCGACCGCGCGGCCGACCCTGGCGCCTGTCGCTGGAGGATCGCGTCCTGCTGGTCACGGCCGTACTGGCGCACGAACTTGACGATGCGCCAGCCGGCGCCCCTGTTCGAGATCTCCCAATCGGCCGCAGACCGCATCATTGACCACCTCGGTCCGCTGTTGGCGGTAACCGACATGACTCCCGAGGCTGGGGCCCGCCGCCAAAGCCGCCGTCGGGAATACGATGACGATTGCCGACGGCCGCTGTCAGGGCACCGGTCTGGTCATCCCGCACTGCCGCCGCACGGGCGAAGAACTGCTCTCCTGGAAGGAGGGGCACAATCGAGCGCACAAGCAGGTCAGGGCGCGCGTTGAGCGCGTCTTCACACGCATGAAGAGCTGGAAGATCCTTCGCGACTGCCGCCTCAAAGGCGACGGAGTCCCTCACGCCATGCTCGGCATCGCCCGCCTCCACAAGCTCACCCTCACCGGATAGAGGGCCCCAGAGTCGGTGAGCCGTGCCCGAACGCGTTAGAAGGTCACTTACGGGACAGCCCTTGAACGACCTCCTTGCGGCCTTCCCCGTTCAGCCTCGCCGGAGCGCGCGGGCCCGAACCTACGAGAAGATCAGTAGGTGCTCGCTATTGCGATCCGGTCGGGCGACTCACGCCCAGTGCGTCGTAGGCCGCCTCCGTCACTTTGCCGCCAGCCTTGGCTCCGACCGACTCAAGGAAGCCTCTTTTCCTAGCCAGTTGGATGTGTGCCTTGATTGTTCCCTGGGAGCGGCCAGTGATCTCGACCAGCCTGCGGACAGGTGCACGGTTACCTGTGTCGGCGAGACGTTCGTAGCGCAGGGCGATGGCCGCGAGGTACTGGTCAGTTGGCTTGGACGACGAGGTCAGCAGGGCATCGACCTGCTCCGCCAGGGGGTACTTCACGGCCTCGCGAGCTCGATGCGAAAGCCGAGCGGCCTCGGCTGCGTCCGCGGGGGCAACGTCACGCAACACCGTCGTGGTGATGCCGCGGGCGATCGCTGCGGGGTCTCCCCCTTCCACTGGCTGAACGAAGAGTTGAACCGACGCTGAGCCCACGGAGTCGCGTCGGAAGAGGTGCCAGGCCTCGAAGTTGCCGTGGGCGAGCTCCTGGCGGACCCAGATTCCCCCGGCACTGTCGAAGCCGCGCAGGGCGTGGGGCGCTTGGTCAGCGACATGGCAGGATGCGCGGGTCGGCGGGGTCGCAGAGTCATTCTTCTCGGAGGCCACACGTCCAGTCTAGGCAGCTAGACCCGACACATCTAGTTGGATCGGTGGTGCCGGTGGGGAGTGAGATCGTCCACGGCCGGAGGTTTCGCGCACTCGTTCCGGGCGTCGGGGCAGCGAGTGATGTAACCCGGCCCCTCAGCCGCCGTGTCCTTGAGTGCGGCTACGACTGTCCGGTTGCGCCCCCGCAGCTGGGCGAGGGCGGGACGCGATGGCGCAGAGGTCGCGCGCGAAGCCTGTGAGGGTCTGCCCGACGGGCCAGACCGCCTTCAGGGAGCGCCGCATGTCCAGATCGCAGACCGGCGCCATGACGAGAGTGCCTGCCTTCAGTTCCATGTCGACAGCCAGAGAGCTGAGTACTGCGGGGGCGATTCCTCCGGCGGCCGCTTTCTTGATCGCCGTGGTGGAGGAGAGTTCCAGCAGCGGGGAGGCCTGCCATCCCGGCAGGCATTCGGCCATGGCATTCTCGAATGAGCAACGGGTGCCAGAGCCCTTCTCCCGCTGGATGAGTGCCGCGTTCGCCAATTCCTCGACTCCGATCTCGGAGCGGCGGGCCCACGGGTGGTCCGGGGCGACCACGACCAGGAGGCGGTCGCGCGCCACGTCCTGGCTCTGCAGCCCCTCGGGGACGTGAGGGCTCTCGATGAAGCCGAGATGAGCCCGGTCTTCCATGACGGCGGCGCCGGCCTGGAACGAGTTGCACGTGTGGAGTGCCACGGCGATGCCAGGGGCCTGCGTGCGCAGTTCGACCAGCCATTGCGGAAAGAGGTATTCGACAATGGTTTGGCTTGCCGCCACCCGAAGGCGCGATTCACATTGGTCGCGCAGGGTGGTGATCCCTGCGTCCAGGCGCTGGGCCGCGTTGATGACGTCGAGCGCCCAGTGGGCGATCAGCATGCCTGCGGGGGTGGGTTTGGAACCCTGTGCCGCACGCCGCAGTACGGAGACGCCGACCTGCTTCTCCAGGTAGTCGATGCGGGAGCTGGCCGAGGGCTGGCTGATCCCGTGCGCCTGTGCGGCTCGGCCCAGGCTGCCCAGCTCTATGACGCTGAGGAAGAGGTCGAGGGCTGCCAGGCCGGGAACGCGGGCTGAAATGCGCACGAGGGTCATACCTGTATCGATCACCGGCCGAGGCGTTGTCGCTCCGCCGAGGGGGCCCTCGACGTCGGTCGGGGGTTATGGACGTCCATGAAGCCGGGGCCTCGCTGCATTAAGTGCTCTTGAGGTGAAGGCGGGTGGAGGATTCTATCTAGACAGGTCTCATCTGGATGTGTCAAATTGCCGCCTCGGGATGGACGCGCCACTGCCAGTAATGCGGCAGGTACGCGGCCTCGCCTCCCCTTGCCGGGTACCGCTTGCCGGGTACCGCGCGCCAAGGCCGAGTCCGTTGGAGCCCACGCCCCGCTTCCGCGCAGTAGGGGTACGGGAAGCGGGGCGCCTCAGGCTTCGGCACGCAGGTGGGGTGGTCGCCGACGCTGCCTGGAGATACGGGCCGGCCGCCCTAAGACGGTGGCCGACCTGACCAGATCCGGCATCACTACTCCTCTCGTCATGCCCGGGCTGGCCGGGCGCTGCCCCCCTTGGGAGACTCGGCCGCACCGGACGGCCTGCACAGGGGGACACGGAATGAACGCTCCGGGATCAGCGCAACGGCACCGGAGCGAAGGTGTCGGGGCTCGCCTTGGCCCAGTCGACGGCCCACTCAAGAAGCGGGCTGGCAAGGAGCTCACCCTCGTCCAGCCATTCGTAAAGTTCACCGTAGGAGCAGGTCAGGCCGTTGGGCAGGCGGCGCCGGAGCATGTCGGGACGCAGGTCCCGGGGATAGCGAGCCCCCAGGGAAGCCATGATCTGCTGGGCGCTGCGCACGGTCGATTCCTGGTACCGGCGCACCCGCTGGGCCTTGTCGGCGACGTCAAGGGCTCGGGCGCGCCAGGGGTCCTGGGTGGCCACGCCGGTGGGGCATGCGTTGGTGTGGCACTGCTGGGCCTGTATGCAACCGGCGGCAAGCAGCATGGCCCGTGCCGAGTTGGTGAAGTCTGCGCCTTGGACGAGCCGGGCCACGATGTCGCTTCCGGTGGCGATCTTGCCACTGGCGCCGAGTTTGACCTGATCCCGCAGACCGGTGCCCACCAGGGCGTTGTGCATCATGATCAGACCATCTGTGAGGGGCTGGCCCAGCGTGTCGGCGTACTCCAGGGGCGCGGCACCCGTGCCGCCCTCGGCACCGTCGACCACGATGAAGTCGGGGGTGGCTCCTTCGTCGAGCATCGCCTTGCACAGGGCGAGAACCTCATGGCGCGCGCCGACGCACAGCTTGATGCCCACCGGCTTGCCACCCGAAAGCCAGCGCAGACGCGCAACGAACCGCACCAGGTCCCTGGGGGTGGAACAGCCGGGGTGGCTCGGTGGAGAGGTGACGGTACGCCCCGGTGTCACGCCCCGGGCGAGCGCGACCGCGGTGTTCACCTTGGCCCCGGGCAGTACGCCGCCCATCCCGGGCTTCGCTCCTTGGGAGAGCTTCAGCAGGATGCATTTGACCGCCGGGTGCGCGGCGCGGAGCAGGAACTCGCCCTCATCGAAGCGGCCGTCGGGGGTACGGCATCCGAAATAACCTGTACCGATCTGCCATATGAGGTCCGCCCCGCCCGCCAGGTGATGCGCAGACAGGCCACCCTCTCCGGTGTCATGGGCGAACCTGCCCGCGCGCGCACCGGCACTCAGCGCCTGGATGGCAGGAGCCGACAGCGCTCCGAAACTCATCGCGGAGATGTTCAACAGCGGCATGTCGAAGGGCTGCAGGCAGTCGCGCCCTCCCACCCTCACAGTGACAGGGCGTTCCACAGCGGGCCGTGGCGCCAGTGACGTCACGAAGAATTCGTGCCCCGACCGATAGACGTCCAGCTCTGTACCGAAAGCCTTCTGCGCCTGCCCGCCCTTGGCCCTCTGATAGACGAGATCGCGCACGTCGCGGGGAAACGGTCTTCCGTCCAGACTGGACTCGGCGAAGTACTGCCGCACCCCCGGCCGCAAGCGCTCCATCAAGAACCTCACATGCCCCACCAGCGGATAGTTCCTCAGGATCGCGTGCCGGGCCTGGGCCAGGTCATACGCCCCGACCGCCGCGAGCACCAAGCCCGATACCGCGGCGAGCCACCACCAGGCAGACACCAGAAGCGCGGCCGCAATGCCGAGGCCGGCGCAGCAGACCACCGTGGCCAGAGCCGCATATCGGGAAACGTGCGAGATCGGATTCATAACAGCGTGAGCAATTCCTGTCGGGCGGCCGGGGACAACGACCACCCTTCCCAACACCCGCGCGCCCGAGAAGCCCCCTCACATCGATGGACTCATAGGCCCGTTCTCGGCCCCTCCGCGGCTGGCGGCATGGGCCTGCACGGAGCGGCGCCACAGGCGCCGAACCGCCCGCCGCAGACCAATCCACCGGCCCCACAGGCGCAGCCTTCTGGCAACCGGGCCTCCGACGCCGTGGACTGTGGACAGTGAACTGCCGCTCTTGGAGCACGAATCGCCGCGCGATCAGTTCGTACTGATGGTGACCGAAGCAACGAATGTCTCCCGCGACCATTGGCGCCTGCCGACTGCGCCGGCCCTCCGGCATGCGCGGTGCTGTTCGCCAGCTTCCTTGCCGGCATCGCCGGCTTCGGCCTCTCGGGAGTGCTGAAGCCGCCGTGGACGGTCTTCGTTGTCCCGGTGCCCCCTCCAGAGCACGCTCTAGTTCTTCATCGGCCAAAAAACCGCACGGCTGCCGGTCAGCCGACGAGGGGCATAGAGCGCTTGTAGGGGTACACCGACACATCTGCCCTACCGGCTCGACGGCCCGGGGCGGAGGCTTTGAGCGGGCGGCGTCGTCGCCCCGCCCATAGCCCGCCGCGGTGACAGTGCCGCGCTGCGGATGAAGGCGCGGGTGCAGCAGGTAATTGATGGGTAGCGATGGAAAGCTCTACGCGTGCGATCGCGGCGAACGGAGCCCACAAGCGGCGGAGTTGGTTCCTGCTGCTGGCGTCGGCCGCGCGGATCACGCTGGTACTCGTGTGGGGCTGGGCGGGGTGTTCCAAGATTCGCTCTCCTGAAGCGTCTGTTGAAGCGGTGCGGGTCTACCGGGTCCTTCCGGAGTCGCTGCTGGCGCCGGTGGGATACGGGTTGCCGGCACTTGAGCTCGCTCTCGCGGCCTTCCTGCTTTTGGGACTGCGGATCCGCCTCACCGCAGCCCTGTCCGCCGGGCTGCTGGTGGCCTTCATCGCCGGAATCACACAGGCGTGGATCCGCGGCCTGAGTATCGACTGCGGCTGCTTCGGCGGTGGCGGCGAAGTCGGAGCTGCGGAAACCCAGTACGTCAAGGAGATCGTCAGGGATCTCCTCTTCCTCTGCGCGAGCACGTGGCTGGTCCACCGGCCGACGAGCCGGTACGCGCTCGACAACCGTGTGGGCTGATCGGTCGCCCGGCGCGGCGCACGATCAGCACACCTCGAACACGTGGGATCTCAATGTCGACTTCATCCACCAGGAAAGCAAGCCGCGCAGCGTGCGAGCGGCTGCGAGCCGAACGTCAGGCTGACGCCCTGCGGGCCCGCCGCAGAAGGTGCGGGCGCTGGAGCGCCGGAATACTCGCCGGTCTTGTCGGCGCGGTGGTGATCAGCATCGCGGTGCAGACGGACAGAGCCTCCGATACCCGGCCGGTGATCGCGCCGCACGGAGCCACCGGAGACGGTCAACTGCTCGTCAGCGTCGGCCACGCCGACGCTCCCGCCGTCCTGACGGTGTACGAGGACCTTCGCTGTCCCGGGTGCGCGGAGATCGAACGTCGTCTCCACAGCACTGTCAACCGCCTCCAGGACGAGGGGAAGGTACGCGTGGACTACCACCTTCTCTCCTTCGTCGACCGCATCGCGGCCGGCACCGGCTCGAAGTACGCGGCGAACGCACTGGCCGCGGCCCAGGACGCGGGAAAGTTCCGCGAGTACCACGACGTCCTGTACGCCCATCCCCCGAAAGCCGAACACGTCGACTCCTACGGCGACAAGCAGGTACTCCTCGACCTTGCGGCGGAGGTACCCGGCCTCAGCACTCCGCGGTTCACCGCCGCGGTCGAGGAAGGAACCCACGACACCTGGATCAGAGCCGTCCAAGAGGCCTTCGACCGCCAGTCCCGAATCCAGGGCACACCGGCGTTCCTCTTCAAGGGAGAGGACCTCCTCAAGGACCCCGCAAGTCCTCTCACCCCTCAGCGGCTGACCGAACTGGTGGACCAGGAGGCAAGCCCATGAACGGGCGTATCCCCATCAGCACTCCCGCACGCGGACACCTGAGCGCGGCGGCCATCGCGGTCTGGGCATGCCTGGCCCAGGCATGCGATCGCGCCTCATCCACCGCGGGAGCCGCCTTACGGCGCGGGCTGTCCGCATGCCTGCGCCAAGCTTCAAGGTTGCACCGCACCCCGTCGACACACGCGATGACCTGGGCCAGGTCATCGACTTGTCGTAGTTCGCCGGCCGTCCCGCGTCGCCCTGCCACCTGGCCTTGGCCAGGGCGTTGATGAGGTGGTGCACGAGGCGGCGGCCCGCCGGACCTCCCCCAGTAGCCCCTGAATCCGCAGGCGCGCCAGCCGGTCGACCGCGATCGCGGCGGCGACACCGCTGAAGGCTTTCGAGTTGGCGGACGCCCGCACCACGCCAGGTCCAGCAGCGGGGCGCCCGTGGCCCGGGCGTCGTCCTGGTCCCTTCCGCAGAGGTGGGCGATCGGCAGGAGCCCAAGGCCCGGCGAGCGCAGAAACAGCCGCTAGACGGCTTCTTCTTGTGCTCAGAGCGAGCACCGAGAGGGCGTTGCCTTCTACGGGCCCCTCGGTCCGGCGTGGTTGTGGTGCGGCGGGCCGGGTCGGGCGTGCCAAGAGGGACGAGACCTTGCACCAGTGCAGCCGGCGGCCTCCAGGGCCCTCCGCCCTTAATGGTCAGGACAAATGGCCCCGGGCGCGCAGGAGCTTGCAAGTCTTTTCTGCAGAACGTTCCGCAGGTTGACGTCGAATGCGTGCCTGCGTGGACGGATGAGTTTGACAGGCCTTCAGGAATGGAGGCGATTCGATGTATCGGCAGACCACTGCCGAGAATCAGAAAGTGATTTTCTGTGCACCACATACTTCGTCATGCGATCTCAGGTCTCACCGTGCTCGGCATGGCAGCGGAAGCCTCGTTCCTATCGCTCAGCACCGCACACGCCGAGAACGCGCCCGACTGCCAAGCTGCCGGATTCACCTATTCCACCGACGGTGGCCGTACCTGGCGCGCCGATTCCCGTTTGAGCATGCCGCACGGAACCATCCAGGTAGAGGTCGATCGGCCCGAGGCCAATTGTTCCTACCCTGTAACGCTTGCCTCGTACGACACCGAGGGTCCGACCTGGCCCACCTCGGGGCTCCAGACCTTTCTAGGGTCGGCGACCCTCACACTCGACCGAAAGCACCCCACGGCCACCCTCGACATATCAGCACACATGCCGAAGTGTTACGGCCAGATCGACCTGTACCTCGGAGAAGAGAAGTACGACGGGGTCCACCATCCGCTCCCGCACTACCCATCCAGCCCTATCGCGGACGAGGCTTTTCTCCTCACCTCCTGGAACGGCGGTCACCCGTGCGAGCCGGATCCGACCAATTCTCCTGTACCGTCCCCGACTGCCGACCCCACTGGCACTCCCACCGCTGATCCGACCCCCACGGGCACGGCCGCTCCGGGCCCCTCGACCAGCCCTGCACCCTCCAGCACGGTCACCGGCACGCCGTCGGCCACACACACCCCCAGGGAATCCTCGCATGCGCCATCACCGTCGGCTTCCGTCACCGTCGTCCCGGCCAGTGCGGGCGGATCGGGTGGGAACCTGGCGCAAACCGGCGGTAACGGCGGCCGCATGCTCGCCTACGGCATCGGTGCCGCGACCCTGCTCACCGCCGGCGCAGGCGCGCTGGTCGTCGCACGCCGCCGCGCCATCCGCCGCTGACGCCGCGTCAGCGGCGACCACCAGCGCGAAGGTGTCCTCGATGAGTTGCGCCCAGTTGACCGATCTGCACGAGTGGCGACGAGACGAAAGGATCTATGACCCTGCCCTGGAATTTTCCCGCAGCCATTCGCTCCGCAGCCGGCCGTGTCCGTACCCGGTTCGCCCAGGCCCGGCGTCGAGAAGCAGCAGGACGGCCGCCGCCGGTTTCCAGGTCGATCTCGCCATACGACTCGACCACGGTCGCCCCGCGCAGCAGACGGGTGCGCGCATCGCCCCGTGCCAGCGGGACGCGCCCAGCGGTGAGCAGAACCGGTTCCCACAGACCCGGCTGAGAAGTCAGCCGCTCCCGGTACTGCGCAAGCGTCGCGATGCTGAAAGGCCGTCAACCAGCCCGCTGCCCGAAGCACACAGTCTCCGGGCAGCCCCGGCAGGGGCCCCGTCGGCAACAGAGGGGACACAGCGGTGGATGGCCCGGTGCGGGGTCCCGGTGCGGGGTAGGAAACGG
Source organism: Streptomyces sp. NPDC006691 (assembly GCF_042869955.1). Lineage (NCBI taxonomy): Bacteria > Bacillati > Actinomycetota > Actinomycetes > Kitasatosporales > Streptomycetaceae > Streptomyces > Streptomyces sp. NPDC006691. The sequence continues at coordinate 670,807 of NZ_JBIAGW010000004.1, read as the reverse complement.
GCAGGCGCCGGCCGAGATTTCGCCGGGGTGTCTCATGTCGAACCGGTAGGGATTGCGTGATGTCTGGCTCATGGGTCGCCACGATCGACTCCAACCACCGCTTGGTGGCCAGGGTGAGCGGCGACCTGGACTATGTGACAGCGCCGGTGTTCCGTCCGCATTTCACGGAGTTGTTCACGCGGGGCGGGCGTTTTGTCGTGCTGGATCTGTCGGACGTCGCATTTTGTGACTCAGTGGGCCTGGAGATGCTGCTGGAAGCGTGGCGGCTGGCGGACAGGAGCGGGGGCGTGCTGGTTGTGGCGTGCGTGCCCGCGTCGCTGCAGCAGATCTTCCGAATGACCGGAGTGGACCATCTCTTGCGGTCGTACGACTCCGTCGCCGCAGCGGAAGCCGCCTTTGGCCGCTGATCCGGCGGGCCAGCGGCCGCACATTTCCTGTGACAGAGCCGTCATGGAACACCGCTTGTCAAGAGGAGTCTGTCGCGTAGGCGCCTGCCCGGGTCCCCCAGGCCTGTGCCTGCGCCTGTGCCTGTGCCTGACTACCCCATGCCGGGCGCAGACAAGCCGCCTGATGCGGTGAGCCGGTAGGCTGATTTTCGCAATTATTGGCGTCTCCCCTTGAGGCGGCGGGTGTGGAGAGTGCGATCGTGGAGCCCTCAGTTGACGCGAGCGTGTCGGGGATATGTCGAATCGTGCGGGTCGCCGGCGAGATGGACTACGAGAGCGCACCGTTTTTCCGCGCCCGTCTGCTAGGGGAAATTGCTGAGGGTCAGCGCTATGTGGTGCTGGACATGTCCGCGACGTCGTTCTGTGACTCCGCCGGGTTGAATATGCTGGTGGGGATATGGCGGGAGGCGTACGCGACGGGTGTCGTGGTCGTGTTGGCGTGTGTGACGTCGAGTCTGCGGCGAATGCTGAGCATCACCGGGCTGAGTGACGTTCTTCCGGCCTACGCCACCGTCGCGGAGGCCGAAGCGGCCGGTGGCCGGTCCTGAGGTCCGTCAGGTGCAGTGCCGTTGCCACGCTACCGCCCTGGACGGTTTGAGGAGCTGGGCGTTTGTACCAGTTCCGGGTTGTGCGGGTCCGTGGCGGCTTGGGAGGGCTAGGTTGACGGGTACGGTCTCCCCCGTGCCGTCCCGTCCGGGTGTGGTGGTGGGATCGCTTCCCGCAGCAGAGCGAGCCTGCGGCATCCAAGAACGCCGGGCCCGCCTCGACTCCCGCTGAGGGCGACGGGCCCGGCGCGTCCCGCGCGGCAGGTTCGAGGCCCGGCCATCCATGCCACCCGGGTTCTGCTCGTGGGGAGTGCTCGGTGGTGATGGCGCGGGAGGTCACGTCACGCAGGGCACGCGGCCGCCGCCCACACGGCGGTCGCCGCCACGAGCCGGAGACAGCCAGGGTGAAGCGGATGGTCCCGGGTGGGGCTCGCAGCCGCACAACCGATCGCACCGGTTGAGCCGCGGGGCAACCGGGGCAACCGGGGCTCGTCGGCCATCGCAGTCTTCTGGATGAGCCGGCACGTCATGAGGGTGATCACCGTCCAGGAGATGAGCGCCGGCCGCCCCCACCCTTCGGCCGTCGAAGCCGATGGCCGCAGACAGAGACGAACACCGGCCAGCGGGCACGCGGCACGCATCAAACCGACCAGCCGCGAGAACCGCTTCGCCGCTACGCAGCCCCAGGTCAGAGGAACCGGCGATTGCCAGCCATCCCCGCCGGGCCTGCCCGAAACGGCGAGAAAGGGCCGCAAAACTAGTACTTACCTACGCCAAGGTGATGGGTTGGCGCTCATGTCGCCGGGGGCATCGCACAAGGGGAGAACAATTGCATGCTTCCGGACCAGCTCCCAGCTGAGCAGTCTCGTCGCCCTGGACCCCGGTGACCCCTCGCTCCTGCGTCACTTCCCATAGCTCCCCTGCGGCGGGCCTCACCGAGGCGGCACACATGCTCCACAACAGCGCGCTCCCCCACCAGTACCTGTACGCCTACCGCAAGGGGGCGTGCACCGTCATGGAACTCCACGGCGAGATCGACCTCGCCGCCGCCCTCGCGATTGTTCCCTGCCTCGACGCCCACACCAGCCGCGCCGAGTCACTCATCCTCATCGACCTCACGCACGTGACCTTCCTCGACTGCGCCGGACTCGGCCTGCTGTGCCGGGCCAGACGCCGCGCCATCGCAGAACACGGCGAACTGCGCCTGGTCTGCCCCCACCCGCCGGCCCTGCGTCTCCTGCACCTGGCACGGCTCACCGACACCTTCCGCCCCATGCGCACCATTGCCGAGGCGACTCAAGGCTGGTGCACAGCTCCGCCCATCCCAAATCCCCCTGCGCAACGGCCAACTGATGGCCGCACAGGCCAGCTGATCACCAGTAGCGACTGGGACGGGTATGGAAGGCGCTACGGGCCCGGGGCCTGCGCATCCGACTGAAGAGTCCACGTGCTGCCACACAGGCAGTGTGGTCCCCGCTCCAGAGACTGAGCCAGAACCGCTGGACGTGATCAGAGCCAGTGGCGACAGGGCAGCGTCAGGGACAGAGCCTGCCACAGAGACTGCTCCGACTCGTGACGACCAGTGGTGACCACGTCACGTTGATGTCACCAGCGACACGCGCTTCACTTCCATCGCACCGGTACAGCGTCGACACTGCGCCGGGACGGACCATGTCCGAGCTCGGGACACCTGGGGCAGAGCGCGGATACTGGGGCTGCGGAGCATATGAGGCTCTTGCGCAGCAAGGGATGCGCGATTCTCAACTAGGCCTGTCGGTACCTGGATTGGGCCGAACGGCACGCGCCGAAAGCCACACTCGCTACATACGGTGAACGTGCAAGGTCTCGCTCCAAAGCGGGCCGGTCCCTCCGCCCTCCCGCGGAGATCCACCCGCTCAGGGACGAGGCGGACGCTTGGCGCGACGGCGAACGATCCAGTCAAGCGAGCGGCGCTGCTGGGGGGAGCTTGGCCGTGCCGCCGGTCCTGCGGTTGAGTGGCTGGCTTGCCCGCCGCAGGGCCCATCCGCTCCCCGCGCGGCCAGCCGCGAACGATGATGCACGCGGCGTCGAACACGGCCCAGCCGTCCGGGGGCAGGCACGTAGGACGCGGGCCGCCGAATACTGCCCAGCCGACAACTGCACGGCAGTCGGCGATGCTCTCGTCCCGCGGATTGGGGATGTTGACCCAGGCCATCAGGGCGATGTGGCCGTTCAGCCGGATGAAGGGCAGCAGATTGAGCACACCGGTGAAGGCCGCCATCAGAGTGCTCAGCCCCAGCAGCCGCCCGGTTTGGCCGTCGCACAGCAACGAGCCGATCGTCAGCAGGCCGGCCGCCGCGAACTGGCCGACTACCCCAGCGAGAGCAACCAGTACGCGCCGCCGCCGTGGTGCGGAGCCGCCAGAGGGCAGTGGCGTGGCAGAACGTCGCTGGAGCGCAGTTGAAGAGCATGACCCCGATGCGGTGCGAGTGGCCGCCGAACCGGGCCAGGACTGCGCGGCGGGGAAGTTCGTGAATGCCGTTGACCACCACGACGATGGCGAAGGCGATCAGCGAGTGATGCGACGGCGACGGCCGCCAAGTGGCGTCCGCGATGGTGGCCGCCCCGAGCCCAGCAGCCGGCAGGTCGGCCACGGCCGCCAGCGGGCAGGCAGCCGCCTGCCACCGCCCGGCTCGCCATGACGCGCGGCAGCAGGGGCGGCCCGGAGCGGGGAACCTCGGCCGTCCGAGGGCCGTGAACTGCCGGGACCTCGGCGGCCGGAAGCGAAAACGCCTCTCCTCAGGCGGTTCTGCCTCGGTCCCTGTAAGGGAGCCCCAGGTCGGTGAACGTCCTCAGCGCTTGGTCAAGTTCCTGTTCGGGGACTGCGAGCCCCACGTCGTTCTTGATCTGTGTCAGGTCGCAGTGCCGTCCAGGCTGCGGAGCAGCGCGGACGCTCCGCAGCCGAGCCGCGTGAAGCGGCTGTGCCGTTCGTCCGCGAGCGTCCAAGCGCGCCCCTGCCCCGAAGGCAGGAATGGCACGTCGGGTCGTACCTGTGGGTGACTGGGGATCTCCAGCCGCGGTGCGCCGACTGTCGTCTCAGAGGGCCTCCGCCCCCTTCTCCCGTCTCAGCGCGCAGACGAGGCCGACGGCTGCATACGCCGTCAGCAGCGACCCCGCTGACCATGCCGGGAGAGGCATGGTCAGTTCGGGATCATGCAGCAGGGAAAGCTGAGCGCCACCAGGGAGAAATCGCCCGAACGACGGCGCGACGACGATCAGTACGGCCTCGATGCCAGTGGTGTAGACGACGATGGCCAGCACGGTGGCGACCTGGTTGCGGATCAGGTAGCCCAGCGCCACACCCCACGGCCCGGCGAGTGCGCTGACCGCCACGATCATCACGGTGAGGCGGACCATCTCGGTGTTGTACATGGGCGGGTGACCGCCGAACACCGCCACGAGAGTGCTCACCAGCGCCGACAGGACGCCTATGGGGATTCCGACGAGAAAGGAGACGACCGCCTTGGCGGCCAGCACCCGGCCCCGGCGGGGCATGGTCAGATAGGTACGGGTCCAAGTGCGCTGCCGGTACTCGCCAGTGACCAAGAGGGCGCCGGCGATCGTGGCGAAGGGTAGGCCGGCGAAGCCTTGTCGAACGATGGCCTCGGCGGCCTCGGCGCCGGCCGTGCCCTGGTCCGCGACTGTCTGTAGGGTGCCGAAGCCGGCCATGACGATCAGGGCGAGACCGGTGGCGACCGTGTACAGCAGACCACGTCCCGCCAGCAATTTGCGGAACTCGCCGGCCAGTTCGTTCTTCACGCCGCCTCCTTGTCGAGAACGCTGTGGAATGCCTCTTCCAGAGATGTCTGGTGTTCCTTCGCTATCAGCTCGCTGATCGGCCCCGCGTAGCGCACGCTGCGGTTCAGCACCACGACGTTGTCGGCTGTCCGTTCGATCTCGTCCATGCTGTGGCTCGATACGAGAACCGCCCCGCCGCTGTCGGCGAAGTTCCGGAGGAAGCTTCGGAGCCACCGGATGCCGTCTGGGTCGAGTCTGTTGGCGGGTTCGTCGAGGACCAGCGCGCGCGGAGAGCCGAGGAGCGCGCAGGCCAGCGACAGGCGTTGGCGCATGCCCAGTGACAGGGCGCTGATTCTCCGGCTACGGGCATCGGTGAGGTTCACCGTGTCCAGCACGTCGTCCACGGTGGTGAGCGGCACCCCTATGGACCGGGCGACGAGCCGTAGTTGGCTGACGACGGTGAGGGCGGGGTGCCCGGGTACATCGGTGACGGCTGCGCCCATGACCAGGGCCGGAGCTGGTAGCTCCTGGTAGGGGAGCCCGTTCACGAGTGCGGTGCCGGAGGTCGGGGCGGTGAGACCCAGCAGCATTCTGAGAGTGGTTGACTTCCCCGACCCATTGCGTCCCACCAGGGCCGTGACCGAGCCGGATGGCACGCCGAAGGACACACCGTCCACGACCTTGCGGGAGTCGTAGACCTTGATCAGGTCTCTGCAAACAATCTTTGGTTCCATACCGTTGACTTTCCGAACGGGGCCAGGAGGCTCAGCTCTTGCGTGCGAGGAGGCCCCATATGGTGGCGATCTCGACGATGACCAGTGCCCACAGGCCGACTTTTAGTGCTCCTTCGCTGCGTCCGGCGATTCCGGCGGTGGCCAACAGAGCGGCGCTGAACGCGGCGACGTATGCGTAGCGGTTCTTCATGGACCGACTACCTACAAAAAAGAGGATTCTTTTGACTGGCTCTTCGAGCAGGTGCTCGCCGAACCCCCGTGAGGGAAGCTGGAGTTGCCGGGCGATGGACGGGTTCTCATCACTGGATCGACCATGCTTCAGGAGGCAGGAAGCTCACGGGTGCGTCCATGGCGCCGTCGGGAAGCAGCACGGGTCGGGTGAGCAGACGGTCACCTGCCCGCTGAACGCCGATCACTACGCCCAGGCTCCGTGAGCCGGGTACCCCGAGGTTTGCGTAGAACAATTCGGAGAAGGGTTCGCGGATTCTGGCACGGTCGACGATCCACTGCTCAATGTCCGAGGGCACCCGGCCGACCAACGCGACGCCGTCGGCGTAGATCTGAGGACCTTTCAGGGCATCGACCGATATCCCCCGCAGCCGTTCCTCCTTGCCGTAGTAGAACGTCAGCCCCAGCCCCCAGCACTCTCCCTTGACCGTGCCGTACCGGTCCGACGAAAGGGCCGCATGCGTGTGGCGCTGGGGGTTGCGCACGATGCCTTCAAGTGCTGCGGTCACTTTCTCGGGCCCCATCCCGAAGCGCAGCGGGCCCACACTCTCGAACGGTTCCAGCGACCAGCGTCGCCGCCTGTTGTCCGGAACCGCATCCCACATACCCCACCGGTCGATCATGCACTCCATCCTTCATCCGATATTCCTGCCCTACGCCCCGGCCGTCCGCTTCCCGACCAGCGGTCGTAGGGGGTGGGCTGCTTGGTGGTCCTTGTCCCTCACAGCAGGGGCATGACACGGGGCATCCCTGGCTCCGCACCGTGCCCCAACAGCCCGTGCGTCCAGATACGGGCGCGGTTGTTTCTGAGTAGTCAAGGGCGGGACGCATGCTGCGACAGCCCGTGCCGGCAACCCATGCCGCCCTCGCACCGGGCCCTGCCGAACGTCCCGGCAGTCCGGGCCGTCAAAGCTTCGCTGCCGGGTGGGTCCGGCTCGCGGCCGAACCCACCTGATGGTTCATGTCAGTTGCTGTTCAGGAGGTGCGAACGGCGGTGGCTGTGGGCGGCGCCGGCGAGCGCTGCGCCCGGGCGATCGAGGCACCGCCGGCCCCGAGCGTCCAGCCGGCGGCCGCGTCGCTGCCGGTCTCGGCCAGAGTGGCACCCGAGTCGGCCCGCCCCGCCCGCCGACTTGACGGAGCCTTCGGCCAGAGGAGGGAGGGCCGGGTGCCGGTGGCTTCGGGCTGCATGGTGGGGGCGGCTCCAATTGGCGACGGGCTGTCAGCGCCCGGTGTCGGCTCGGCAGAAACTGCGGCCGGGAGCGGCGGACTGGTTTTCGCCTCGGGTGCCGTGGAGGACCGGGGCGATACCGCAACGCCAGGGCCGGCCAGATTGCCGGCTGACGGCTCTCTCCGCCCTGCCGAGGTCTCCTGGTTCGCAGGCTCCGATACGGAAAGAGCCGACCGGCCGGCCTCCGCCACCGCTGCGAGCGCAGCAGCCAAGAGCGTTGGGGCGGCCACCGAGACAGCAGCCGGGACTGTCATACGTATGCGCTTCAAGAGAAAACCAAGTCTGTCGCTATGAGATGTAGTCACCCATCCTTCACAGTTGTCCAACTTTCCACTACCTTGCATCGACTTATGGACTCATAAGCTGAGTTTGGGACCTTCGAGGCGGGATGCGCCGCTGCATCCCGCGGACGATGAACCACGCCACCGCGTCAGGCTCCCAACTCGTCTACAGGGCAACATCGCTGGCTCGCAGGACCGCAGTAGTAGCGGCCCCTGCGGCCACATCCTGGGCAGGCCGGATTTACCATTCCCTTCCTCGTAGCCCCGCAACGGGGATACCGGCTGCCGGAGTTGGCATGACCGCCTCCCCTTGTTGAGTACATGGCCTGGAGAGGAACCAGCTCCGAAGCTACTGCCAGACCGCTGTTATGGGGCATGACCACCGGCCTTACGCAGGTCGGGGAGGCTCCCCGTTGGGACGACAGAGAACGGGGTCGGACGTCGCGCTCCGTATTGACTGGCCCTCACCCATCAGGCAGTTTTGGCCGCTGTGACAGACCGGGACCTGCGGTGGCCGGTCGGCGCCTAAGCTGCCCGGTATGCCTCTTCGAGCGGCGGGCCCCCGGGGTCCGAAGACACCAACGCCGCCCGGGCGCCCACCGGGGCCGGTGACCCCGGACAAGAATCCCCCGTCACCTCCACAGCACGCCCGCCCCCCAGGCGCGTGACGTGAAGTCCGGACGCATCTCCTGGGAGCGGATGCCTGACGGGGCGGTACAGGCTGTCCGGCAGCAGCTCGGTGTGCAGTTCACGGCCGCCGATGTGGAGCATGCCGCGGCGTCTGGGGTCGCCGCCGTGCTCCGAAAAGCCTCCGGGGGCCTGGTGTTCGTCAAAGGCCAGCGAGACACCCACACGGCCACGAGCGTCTCATCAGAGGACCACGGCACGTGGTGGGGACCGTCATGGTCGCCCGTGGATGAGCTCGACCTGGAGGAGGCCATCAACCCGTATACGCCGTCCGGCTCCCCCCGTGTCCTGTGGCGACTGCATGCCGGCGGCTGGCATCTGCTCGGCTTCGAGGGCCTGGAAGGGCGGGATGCCGACTACGCGCCCGGCTCCCCCGATCTGGCCCCCGTAGTCGCGGTGTTGGCAGAGCTGGGGCGGATCCCTGCCCCAGCCTCGCCCCGCCTCCCGGCGGCGTGGGACCGGTGGGGCTATTACTGCCTGGCTGATGACGAGGAGCGGTTGGCCGGCGACCGCCTCCTGCACACCGACCCGGCGTCCACCAACGTGGTGATGCACGAGGGCCGGGCTCATCTCGTCGACTGGTCCTGGCCTGCGGTCGGCCCGCCGTGGGTGGATACGGCCCTTTGGGCCATGCGGCTCATCTCGACCGGCGGCCACACCCCCGATCAGGCCTGGACCTGGGCATCCTGTGTGCCCGGGTGGAACGAGGCAGAACCGAAGGCAGTGACGGCACTGATCCAGGCCGAGGCACGCCGATGGCACGACCTCGCGGACGAACAGGCGCCCAGCGCCTCCGCGATCGCCGAAGCCGCCCAGCGGTGGGCCAAGTTCGTCGCCGCCCGCGCGTCGTGACCGACTGCGTCCACGCCACCGGACCCTGACCCGCGGAGTTCGCAGCTACTCCCAAGACGGCTCCCCATCAGGTGGCCTTTCGTGGGGGCAGCCAATCCAACTGGCCGCCGACACAGGGGGCTTGGGCAAGACCGTGCCACAACCTCGACCGCGGGGATGCCGTGGTGCGCAAAAGGGTCAGTGTCCTGCGGGTTCCATTGCGGGAGCCACAGGACACCGACCGTCTGATTCTCTGCGAAGTGGTTATGCCACGCCGAGCAGCCACGGCTCGGCAGGCTGCGCCATGTTGGTACCACTACCCGTGGCCAACCACAGCCTCCCGTCGCCGCCCTTCCACGCCACCTCGTAACTGCCGTCGGCCATCGTCACAAGCGAGGGACTGGAGGAACTGCCGCTGGTACCGACACCGAGCAGCCACGGCGAAGCGGGCTTGGCCATGTTGGTACCACTACCCGTGCCGATCCACAGCCTCCCGTCGTCGCCCTTCCACGCCACCTCCCAGCCACCGCCCGGCAGAGCCGCCAACGACGGACTGGTGGTGTCGGCCACGCCGAGCAGCCACGGCTCAGCAGGCTGCGCCATGTTGGTACCACTACCCGTGGCCAACCACAGCCTCCCGTCGCCGCCCTTCCACGCCACCTCGTAACTGCCGTCGGCCATCGTCACAAGCGAGGGACTGGAGGAACTGCCGCTGGTACCGACACCGAGCAGCCACGGCGAAGCGGGCTTGGCCATGTAGGTACCGCCGCCTGTGCCGATCCACAGCCTCCCGTCGTCGCCCTTCCACGCCACCTCCCAGCCACCGCCCGGCAGAGCCGCCAACGACGGACTGGTGGTGTCGGCCACGCCGAGCAGCCACGGCTCAGCAGGCTGCGCCATGTTGGTACCACTACCCGTGGCCAACCACAGCCTCCCATCGCCGCCCTTCCACGCCACCTCGTAACTGCCGTTGGGCAGTGCGGTGATCGACGGGCTGGTACCGGGGAAGACGCCGAGCGACCACGGGGCGGCGGGCTTGGCCATGTTGGTGCCGCTACCGGTGCCGATCCACAGCTTCCCGTCGTCTCCGGCCCAGGCGGCGGTCCAGGTGCCGTCGGTCATGGTGGCGATGGACGGCTTGGAGTTCTGGGCGACGCCGAGCAGCCACGGCGAGGCGGGCTTGGCCATGTAGGTACCGCCGCCTGTGCCGATCCACAGCTTCCCGTCAGAACCGCGCCAGGTCGTGACGTATCCGCTGTCGGGCGTCACCGACAGACCGGAGGAGCTGCTGCGCGGCGTGGGGGACGCGGGCGGCGTGGTGGGAGCGTTCGAGACGTTCTTGTAGCGCAGGGCGACGTAGCCCGAGGTGGGGTGGCCCTCGATGGACGCGGAGCGGATGTTCGCCTTGCTCGGGCCGTGGGTGGGGTCGTTGGTGTTCGACTCGGCGTAGTAGAGGAAATCCCCCGCCGCTTTGTCGGTCCAGCCGGCGAACAGGAAGATGTGCTCGTGGGGGTAGGCCATTGCATCGCCGGGCTGGAGGTTGGCGAAGTCACCGACGGCGGTGTCGTAGGTGGTGTTGGGAGAGCCGTCGGCGTTGGTGAAAGCGGGTCCGCCGTCGGTGACGACCAGGCTCTGGTCCAGGTGCCAGGCCATCGAGACGAATCCGGAGCAGTCCTCCCGGTAGTCGCGGCCCTGCGGGTCGGCGGCGTAGCCCTGTTGGTCGTAGGGGACGTGCTTGTCCACCCAGGACTGGGCGCGGGAGAGGATCTCGACGGAGGAGACCTGACCGCCTGTCGAGCTGGTGGCCTGAGCGGGCGCGGCCAGGGTGAGCAGGCTCGCGCCGAGAGCGGCTGCGGTGGCGAGTGCCAGGGAGACGCGGCGGGTCCTACGAGCAGGCATGGATGACCTCGTGGGTGTGTGGAGAACACGGAGCGGCCGGGCGCCGGTCGGGCACGGCGTGGTTCGGTTCGTACGGGGTGAGTGACATGGACGGCTGTCCTCCGGGAACAGCCGTCGGCCGGACGGACGCAAGTGATCAGCGGCCGGGGACGCTCGGCGCGGGGGCCGGCGGTAGGTAACGCAGTTTCAGCAAAGGGGAGTTGCGGTAGCTGCGGGCGACCAGGGCGGCGCCGCGGCCGGTGGCGGCCCGGCCTCCGGGCCCGTCGGGCGGGAGCAGGAAGAGCAGCAGGTCGAGGCGGCGGAGCCCGGTGCGGGCGCTGGCGTGTTCCAGGCCGTCCTCGGGCGTGGTGTGCGCCCACAAAGCGTCGAGGGCTTCGGCGGCTTCGGTCAGGGAGTCAGGGGTGGTGCCGGGGCGGTGGTCAAGGCTGAGGTAGACGATGTCCATCGGCGGTTCAGCCCCACTGGAACTCGTCCGGGTCCACTTGAGCCGCGGACGTGGCCGGAGCGACGGCAACGGTCGGAGCGGCAGCGGTGGGAGCAGCAGCGAGGCCGGCGACGGCCGAGGGCAGCAGGGCGGCGGTGGTGAGAGCGGCAACCGCGGTGGCGACGGCAAGAGACAGGCGGATCATGGTCGTTGTCCTTCACAGGGCGAGGGAACGGGACATGGGCCGGTACGGCGCTCCGCGGTGGCGCTCGGTCCGTTCGCCGCTGCGGGTGTTCCCCGGTGGCGATGGCTCAAGCTTCGCCGCCCGGTGGTGGCAGCGGTAGGACTTCCGCCTGTCGCCAAAGCGCCAGGCGGGATCCCGACAGGGCACCAGAGCGAAGCGCCTACGATCCAGCCCGGATCGTCTCGGGCACACCTGCATATAAGTCCTGGAGCCTGGCGCAACGAACAGTTCCACCAAATGACTTGTTCGTACTAAAACACTCCAAAATGGATCTTGAAGGAGGCGTGAAGGGCCTGCCATCATGGCCGCGATGCCGAAGCGCAACCGCGTCTTCACGGGGGGCAACACCACCATGCTTGAATCCTTGGGGCTGTCCGGCGCCGCCGCAGCCGTCTACCAGGCGATGCTCGACCGGCCCGGTGCGGGAGTCGCCGCACTCGCCACCAACCTGAGCCTGACCGCCGGCCAGGTGCACGCCGGCCTGGAGGAGCTCGCCGCCCTGCTGCTGGTGCGCGCCTCCAGCCAACACCCCGGCCAGATGCGCGCGGTCAGCCCTGAAGTCGGCCTCGCCGACATGCTGGCCCACCAGGAGGCCGAACTCGCCGCCCGCCAGGCCCAGCTCGCCGCCTCGCGCGTCGCCGTCAACCAACTGGTCGCCGACCGAGCCGAAAGCCGGACCTCCCACGGCGAACGCCTGCTCGGCATGGACGCCATCCAGGCACGTCTGGAAGAACTGGCCCGCGGCGCACGGGCCGAGTGCCTCGGCGTCCACCCCGGTACCCGCCACCGCCCCGAAGACCTGGCCGCGGCCCAGGGCGCCAACGCCGGAGCCCTGGCCCGCGGCATCGTGATCAGAAGCCTCTACCAGGACGCCGTCCGCAACGTCCCGCACACCGTCGCCCACGCGAGCTGGGTGCTCGACCACGGCGGTGAGATCCGGACCGCCCCGGTCATCCCGCAGCGCCTGGTCATCGTCGACCGCGCACAGGCCCTCGTCCCGATCGATCCGGCAGACACCCGCAAGGGCGCACTCCACGTGACCGAACCCGGCCTGGTCGGCGCCCTGTGCGAGCTCTTCGACCTGGCCTGGGCCACCGCCGTACCCCTCGGTGCCACTCGCACCCAAGACACCACGACGGGCCTGAGCGGCACCGAACGCGAGCTCCTGCGCCTGCTCGGCTCCGGCCTCACCGACGATACCGCCGGCCAGCGCCTCGGCGTCTCCTCCCGCACCGTCAACCGCCTGATGGCTTCCATCATGGAACGCCTGGATGCCAGCAGCCGCTTCGAGGCGGGCATCAAGGCCGCACGCAGGGACTGGCTCTGACACCCAACCACCCGGCCCTCATGCTCCTGCTGCACAGCCATCAGGAAGGTGACGACACAGGACCCGCTCCTCCCATATCTGCCAGCAAGGTCGTCTGTCGGATGATGCGCGGGTTGCCGACCAGCGTCATTGCGAGGTCGAGGCGGCGCTTCATGCCGCCGGAGTAGGCCGAGGCGGGCTTCTTCGCGGCCTCTGCCAGGTCGAAGCGCTCCAAGAGCTCGGCGGCGACCCGTCGTCCCTCCCTTTTGGTCAGGCGGTGCAGGTCCGCCATGAGGAGCATGTTCTCCTCGCCCGTGATCAGGCCGTCAACGTCGGAGAACTGCCCGGGACACCAATTACGGCACGGACCGCCTGCGGGTCGGCGGCCAGGTTGTGCCCGCCGATGTGCAGGTACCGGCGTCGGCGGTGATGAGCCTGGACAGGATCTTGACGGCAGTGGACTTGCCGGCACCGTTCGGGCCGAGCAGCGCGAACACAGACCCGGCTGGGAACAGACCCGGCTGGGATGCGCAGATCGATGCCGTCGAGGACGGTCTTGTCGCCGTACGACTTGCGTAGCCCGACGGCGGAGACGGCGGTCGGCGACGGGTGACCGTTGTCCCGCCTGGATGTGGGCATGACAGGTAGAGGCATAGTGACTTCCTTTCGGAATGGTGTGGAGCGACCCGCCGCCGGAGACCTGCTCGACCACCTCGGTGGGCAAGGTCCGCGGCGGCATCTGGTGGCCGGTCGGCCCGCCTCCATTCGCGCCGTGCGTGGCGAACGAACCGCGCGTGCGGGCTAAGTCGACTGGCGCAAGGCGACGGGTGTTACTTCTCGGCCGTGCTGGATTCCCCGCTGATGGACTCCTGATAGACGTCCGCATAGGTGCGTGAGTCCTTGATCAGATCGTCGCAGAACGCGGCGATGTCCGTGCCGATGAGCTCCAGGACCCCCTTGCCCGTGGCGGCGCCCTCCTCGAAGAAGTCGACGATCCCGGGGAGCAGGGGCCCGTCAGGCAGGTCGATCGGTCCCACCTTGAACAGGTACTTCTGCATCTCCTTATAGACGATCTGGTAGTCCTGCGGGAGCACCTTGACCCGGGCCATGTGCGCCCGCCACTGCTTCTTGCCCTCGATGATGTCTTGGATGCTCACGTCAGCCTCCCAGCCGGCTCAGCTTCTTGGCGACGTTCCTGTTCAACTGCGCGCGCCACCGGTCGCGATAGGTTCGAGCCCCTTCTCCACCGGCCAGCGCGGCGCTGAAGCCTGGAATGTCGTCGCCGAGCACCTCGTGGACGCTCTGCCCGTCGGCCGCTGCCACTTCGAGCAGCCCCAGGGCGGCGTCGAGGATCGGCATCAGGTTGCGGCCGGTGAAGTCCCCATACGGGAAGAGGTGGGCGATGATCTGTCCCCACGCCGCCCGGTAGTCCTCCGGCAGGACCTCGGCCCGGGTTTCGAACGCCTTCCATTCTCTGGTGAGATCGCTGCCTGTGATCTTCTCCCAGAAGTTCATCTCCCGCCCTCCTTGAGCTTGTTGATGCGTGATGAGACGTACTGCCATTTCGCCCAGAACTTAGCGAGTTCCTCGCGTCCGGCCTCGTTGAGCGAGTAGAACTTGCGCGGCGGACCGACCCCGGATGGCCGTTTCGTCACCTGGACGAGCCTGTTCCTCTCCAGTCGCAGCAAGATGGTGTAGACGGTCCCCTCGACGACGTCGGCGAAGCCGAGCTCGTTCAGCTGACGAGTGATGGCGTACCCGTAGGTTTCCTCGCTGCCGATGATTTCGAGCACGCACCCTTCGAGCGTGCCCTTCAGCATCTCCGTCAGGTCGTCCATCGCGAGTCCTCCTCAGACCTAGCGGTACTACGTAGTACCGAGTACCACTATACGGTATCACCGAGTAGCGGAGGGCGGTAGCGCCTCCGGTTGGTGCGGACGGACCCGGGGCCGATCGTGCGAGGCCCCAGGCTCCGCGGCTGCGGCTACCCCATCGGCCTGGTTCCATGGTCGGCGGGGGCTCGTACCTCATCACCGCAAAGCCCCGACCTCGACATCGCCGACCGAGGTCACCGCCGCCCAGGTCCGCCGCATGGTCACCGACTTGATCGGCCAGGGCCGGTGGGAAGCCGGTGACGACGACATCCCGGTCGCCTTCGACGCCGGCTACGACGCCCCGCGCATGGCCTGCCTCCTCGACGGCCTCCCCGTCGAGGTGCTGGGGTGGATGCGTTCGGACCGGGTCATACGACGGTCGATACCCTCGCGCAAGGAGTACGCCCTGGCCTGTCCGAGGGGCGGGCGGCGGCCGAAGCACGGCAAAGAGTCCTGCTTCGCCAAGCCCAAGACCTGGGGCGATCCCGACGCGGCGACAGTGCGGGTCACCGACCGCTCAGGGCTTCCTCGTTCTTGGCCTCCTCGTACGGGCGGTTGTCCGCTCTCTACCAACCCCAGGTTGTTGGCGAGGGCCTCCGCGCCAGGCGACAGTGGCGTCTTCAGGCCGAGCTTCTGGGGGCACTACTGATCCACATGCCGAAGCACCAGCGTGGCGAACCCCCGACCGCGGACCTCCGGCTTCGAGTAGAGGACCTCAGCCGCGTAACGCCCGGCGTCCAGCGCGATGAACTCGACATTTTCGTTGTCGCTGCGGATGAAGCGGGTGACCAGGTATCCAGTGTGGCCACCGCCAGGCCGCTATCGTCACCAGATGCCTCAAACTCCTGAGAAGTTCGACACTGCAATGACCACCTGGCAGGAATGGCAGGACGCCCCCTGGGGTCGTCTGCGTTACGTTATCGCCGAGGTCAACCTGGCCCGTCATCTGAACAGCCAGAACGACGGGCCATTGCGCATACTCGACCTCGCCGGCGGTGACGGCGGCGACGCCTTGCGCCTTGCAGCCCGTGGGCACCACGTCACCATCGTCGATTACGCCCCCGCCATGCTCGCCGCCGCGACCGAGCGAGCCGCAGCGGACGGCCTGAGTGAGCTGATCGCCTGCGTGCAGGCCGACGTGGCTGCGCTGCCCGCCTACCTTGCCGCCGGACAGTTCGACGTGGTGTTGTGCCACAACCTCCTTCAGTACATGGATGACGTGCCGGGCACCCTCGCCACGGTTCTCGCCCCGCTGAAGGACGGCGGGCTGTTCTCCGTGATGGCGATCAACCGGCATTCGGCGGCCTTGAACATCACCGTCCGCCAGATGGACCCGGCAGCCGCACTGGCCGCGCTCGACACCGACCAGGCCCGAACCCAGATGTTCAACTCAGCGCTGACACTGCACACGGCCGAGGAGATCATCCCCGTCTTGCACGACCTCGGCTGTCAGGACGTACAGCACTACGGCATCCGCAGCTTCTGCGACTACATCATTGACGACGCACGCAAGTACGACCCGGCTTTCTACGCCGACCTCGAACAACTGGAACTCGCCACCACGGCACGCCCGCCCTACATGCACACCGCACGGGCCTTCCAACTGACAGCACGGAAACGGAGCAGCTGACCGACCCGGTGGCGGACGCGTATGGTCGCACCCCCACCCGCTCTTCTGCGCGGTTTGTAAGCGACTGCTCGGCCGGAGACGAAGTGGCTCAGGGCAGTCGCGCGCCCCTGGTGGTACCCAGTCCCTCACCCTCAAGCTGGGCGCCCTCGCCGCCTTCTTCTGAGGCCCCGGCGGTCAACGGGCCAGGTCGGACGACGACGAAGGATTCAAGGACGTCTCCGGCGCATGGGAGAGGCGCGGCTCCGCCGGAACTCACCACCGGCCGTGTCCCGCTCATTGCCGCTCAGCAAGGCGAGGAGGGGCATGGTCCGTTCGGGCCAGAGGCAGTGTGCTCCCGTCCTTGCGAGGCGGGTTGGGAGTTGGAAAGCGCGTGGATCTGACTCGGTCGGCTCGGCCTTCCCCGCAGGACTGGCAGGGAGCCATCGACATGTTGCGCGCCGTTCAGAGAATGCCGGCTCGGTCCGCTGTCCGAACACGTGGACCGGAACCGGGGAACCAGCCCTTGCCCGACGCCTTCACCGCCACCGGACCGGCGGAGCAGCCAACGATTCAAGAAGTTCCTCACCAAGCTCGGCAAGGAAGTCCCGGCCGATCTCCAGGTTCATCGGATCCTGGACAACTATGCGACCCACAAGACACCCGACCTCAAACGGTGGCTGCTCACCCATCCGCGGTTCCACCTGCACTTCACATCGACCAGCGCGTCCTGGCTGAACCTGGTCGGCGATGGTTCGCAGAGCTGACCAGAAGAAGCTCAAGCGCGGCGTCCACCGCTCTGTCCAGGCCCTCGAACGCGACGTCCGAGGCTGGCTCACCGACTGGAGCGACAACCCACGCCCCTTGATCCGGATGACAACCGCCGACGAGATCCTCGACAAAGTCGCCGCCTACACAACCCGGTCGGCGAGAACGGCGACAACTCCCGCAATGGCAAACGCTCCAAGACGGCGCTGACCGACGTCGGCCCGGTCCCGATGACGGTGCCCCGTGACCGTGACGGCTCCTTCGAACCGAAGACCGTCAAGAAGCGGCAGAAGCGCCTGACCGGGGTCGACGAGATAGTCATCTCGCTGGCCGCGAAAGGCCTGACCACCGGCGAGGTCCAGGGCCCACCTGGCCGAGATCTGTGGCGCCGAGGTCTCCCGGCAGACCATCTCCACCATCACCGACAAGGTCCTCGAAGGCACGGCCGAATGGCAGAGCCGCCCCCTCGACGCCGTCCATCCGGTGGTCTTCATCGACGCCATCCACGTGAATCCGCGACGGCGCGGTCGCCAACCGGCCCATCTACGGGGCCTGGCCATCACCACCGAGGGCCGGCGGGAGATCCTCGGGCTGTGGGCCGCAGAGATCGGCGAGGGCGCCAAACACTGGCTGCACATCCTCACCAAGATCAAGAACCGCAGCGTCGGCGACGTCCTCATGCTGGTCCGCGACGGACTCAAGGGCCTGCCCGAGGCGGTGGAGACGGTCTGGCCCCGCACCATCGTGCAGACCTACGTGGTGCACCTGCTGCGGAGCTCCTTCCGCTATGCCGCCCGGCAGGACTGGACAAGATCGCCCGCCTGCTTAAGCCCGTCTGCACCGCTGCCACCGAGGAGGCCGCGCTGGAGCGGTTCGCGGAGTTCGCCAGTGCCTGGGGCCGGAAGTATCCGGCGATGGTGAGCTGCGGGAGAACGCGTGGGAGGAGTTCACCTCGTTCCTGCGGTTCGACACCTGGATCCGTCCCATCGTCTGCACGACGAACGCGATCGAGTCCGTGAACGCAAGGATCCGTCGGGCGGTCAAGGCCCGCGGACACTTCCCCAACGAGCAAGCCGCCCTGAAGTGCGTCTACACGGCGATCATGTCCCTCGATCCCACCGGCAAGGGACAGGCTCGCTGAACCATGCGCTGGAAGACCGCGCTGAACGCCTTCCACATCACCTTCGACGGCCGCCTGACGGCGACCCGCCAGTAAGTACAACAACCCCAGTTACACCACTCGTTTGACAGTCCCACCAGCGATCGTCGTTACCTCACTCCTTGGATGGCCAGCATCGACCGAAGGGAACGGATGCGGTGCACGTCGCCGCTCTCGCGCCACGTCATCCGCGGAAGAATCCGACCGCGCTGAACAAGTTACGGGATGTGCTTCAGACGTGCGCGTGACCGGCCGTCGCGGTCCTGCTGGGGGCGGCATGATGGATCACGCGCCCACTGCCCCGACCCCGCATACGGTGCAGCCAGAGCGAGGTCACACTCAAGAGGCCTGTGAAGATGCCCAGAAGCAGGGCCGAGGCCCACATCTGGCGACTGCCTGGAGACTGCCACGCGGTCCAGGCGGTCGAGGCGCCCCACAGCATCAGGCCCAAAGCGTAGAAGCCTCGAACCCGGCGCAGTTGCCGCACGGCCCTGAGGGACATGAGAAGTTCGGTCTTGGATGCCATGCCGACCCGTGTACCCCGACCACCACAGGTCAATATGCCCCGTTCGCGTGTCGATATGAAATGAGCGTTGCGCAGGCTGCCGCGCGGCCGGAGCCGATCGTACGGCACAGCGCCGTCGGTGAGCTGCGGGACCGCTTGTACTCAACGGTTCACACGCGACGTGCACGTGGCGCTGTCGGCCGATGCCTCGCGGAGCCAGCTCAAGGCCTTGTGTCTGGTGCAACGCGAGCAGACCCCCTGCTTGAGGGGCTGTGGCGGCGAAGGCGAGCAGGGTCGGAGTGCAGGCGTCCGCGTCGGGCTCGGTTCGGTGGGTGGCACAGGGGTCCCGGGTCTATTTTCTGCGGCCTCTGGCCGCAGTTGCCGCCCTACCCAGCCTGCCACCGAATTTCCGACAGGCCCCTCGGCGGTCTCACCGACCTACACAAGAGCATCGGCCGGCTCCGGACCGGCTGCGGCGCCGGGAGCAGATCCCTCTGCCCTCATGCGCATCGTCGACCTCGAAGCCCAGATTTTCCAACCGGGCGGCCGGCCACGCCCTTCAGACTCGTCTTCGTACCATCGCGGCAACAGACTGGGGCACCTCGTTCGCGCTCCTCACGGACATCTACGCGATGCACCGGTCCAGATCACCGACCACACGGTCGTTTCGCGAGCTGGGAAGGTGCGGTTCTCCACGCCCATTGGCCACTGGGTCCGGTGGTGTGTGCCGTCTTGCCTGCCGTGAAGCCGACCGCACCTGTGGCGCGGCGGCTCAGCGGTCGATCGGGAGAATGCCGTCCAAACCGCTCTCGGAGAGGATCCGTTGGACCGTGTCGTCCAGGCTGCTGGCGGCGTCGATGACGGTCTCCAGGCCGTCGCGGAGCAGGTCTTTCTCCCGGTACCAGTCGCGCAGGTGGCTCTCGTTGATGTGCGCAAGGTACTGGGCATCTGGTTTCGTCGCGTGCCGGAGCACTGTCTCCTCGAAGGGCACGTGGAGGTAGTAGCACCGTGTGACGCCCCGGTGGGTGCGAACCAGGTCTTGGAGCATCGTGCCGTAGCGGTCGGCGTACAGGATGCCTTCGACGACGACGTGGAAGCCGTGGTCCAGGGCGTAGCGGGCCGTGAGGTCGATCAGGCCGATGTTCGCGGCCCCGGGCCGGTCGCGTTCGCGCAGCACGATCCGGCGCAGGTTGTCCTGGGCGACGATGGAGAGGTTGCGGCCGAACTACTCGCGCAGGCCGGACGCGACGGACGACTTGCCCGAGGCGCTGTTGCCGCGGAGCACGATCAGGCGGGTGTCCGGCGTTCCTGTCGTGCCCGGCGCGCCGTGTGTCACGTGTCGTCGCCCTTGATGTTCAGCTCCATCCGGTTCTCGTGGAGGTGCGCCCAGTTCATGATCAGGTGGAAGCGCTGGTGGGCCTCCAGGCGTTCGGCGTTGGCCGGCTCTTGTCCCCGCTGCACCTGAGCGTCCCCGGTTTCTACGAGCTCTGCAAGGGCGGGACGGAGGTCGTCGCTGTCCTGGCTGGTGCCGGCCGCCAGCCGGTCCAGGGAGGTGAGTACCTCGTGAGGTTCGCCCAGATCGTTGACCCGAACGTCCTCCATCGGTTCCGCGCTGCCCAGGGGGTGCTCGGGCTGCGGAAGAAGTACGGCGAGACGCGTCTGGAGGCCGCCTGCGCGAGGGCCATCGCGGTCGGTGACCCGTCCTACCGCACCATCAAGGGCATCCTCATCGCTGGCACCGATTCTGATCCCGATCCCGATCCCGAGACCAGCGGAGATGCTGGAGCCGCAGCCTTCCTCCACGGCCCCGCCCGGCTCTTCGCCACCGTCGCGACCCCCGACACGACGGACGACATCCGCGACGACCAGGTGCACGACGAAGCCGAGGTGGAAGCCCGATGACCGTGATGGACGCCGTCCTGCGGGAGTCGCTCAAGCTCCTGCGACTGTCCCGCATGCTGGAAACCCTCGACGCCCGCCTCGCCCAGGCCCACGGCGGCGAACTCGGCCACCTCGACTTCCTGCAGGTCCTCTGCCAGGACGAGATCACCCGCCGGGAGACCGTCGCGTTCCAACGCCGTCTACAGCGGGCCAAGTTCGAGCAGCAGGTCACCCTGGAGGAGTTCGACTTCACCGCCTCATCGAAACTGCCCGCGACTCAGATCCGGGACCTGGGAGCCCTGCGCTGGCTGCATGCCGGCGAGTCGGTCATCCTCTTCGGCCCGGCCGGCGTCGGCAAGACCCACATCGCCCAGGCCCTCGGTCACCTCGCTGTCCGCCAGGGCGCCGACGTCCGCTTCGCCAAGACCAGCCGCATCCTCGCCGACCTCGCCGGCGGTCATGCTGACCGCACCTGGGAGAAACGGATCCGCGAACTCGTCCGCCCCGACGTCCTCATCCTCGACGACTCCGCCATGCGCCAGCTGTCCGTGGCCCAGGCCGACGACCTCTACGAACTCGTCTCCGAGCGACAGGGACGGTCCCTGATCATCACCAGCAGCAGGGTGCCCAGCGACTGGTATCCCCTCTTCCCCAATCCCGTCGTCGCCGAGTCCCTCCTGGACCGGCTCATCAACACCAGCCACCAGGTGATCAGGTACGGACCCAGCTACCGCCCCAACAAGCGACCCAGGACGAGCACTGCCGCGGCAGCCAAGGCTGACCGATTCACACAGCAGTAGGCTGCGATGGCCATGAACATGCACATCGCAGACCGGAACGACCTGCCGGACGAACCGCCAATCCGGCGGGTCTTCCGCGACGTCATCGCCGACCGTCTGACAGGCCCGCAGCCGCCGCAGGCCGCGATGTTGTTCCAGTCTTCGGTCGACCCGTTCTGGACGGACGACAGGTTCTTCCTCGGCGACTTCTACAACGGGATCCTCCACCAGACACCTGCCAGCCGGGCACCGCCGATGGCGTCCCCCTGCTGGCGGCGCTGGCCGTCGATGACCGGGTGCCACCACAGCAGCGTTTCGAGGCGATCGGCGTGCTGGTCAGCACGGCCACCGTCACCGACCGTCACCTGGCCGACTGCTGGCCCGACTCACCGCGGCATGCAGATCCGGAGAGTGAGGACCGAGCCCGCGAGGCGGTCCGGTCCTGCGCACCGGACCTGCTTGCCCGGTGGGCAGCCGAATGTCCGGCAGTTCGGCTGGCCCTCGCTGGCCTCGCCGTGGTGTTCCCTACTGCCCGCACGCTGCCGGCACTGACCCCACGGCTTCGGGGCTTCGTCGAGCAGCATCCACAGGGGACCGACATCGGCGACTACGTGCGTTTCATCTTGGTACTGGCCACCGAGAACGACGACCAGACTCTCGCGACCGTCGAGTCGCTCACCGACGCCTACTGGGAGGGCACCTCTCGCGGAGCACCGACACCAGCCCGAGCCCTCCACCTGCTCGGCCAGATGCTGCATCGGGTCGAAACGGGCCTCACACGATCACGCCCTGGGGAATAACGTGACCGTGGACGTGAGGAATTACGTGAACGTCCACACGGCCTCCGGCGCGTCCTCGATTAGGTGTCGGGATGGGCCAGGCGGCCGAGCAGGGCTACCGCGTCGTCGAGGGGTACCGGTTGGAAGAACCGTGCGTCGGCGCGCTCAACGGCGGCAATCGCGCGTGGGGCCAGGTCGGCGCCGGTGTCGGTGGCGCGCAGTCGTTTGGCGCGGGTGTCGGCCGGGTCGACTTCGCGCTCGATGAGTCCTTTGTGTTCGAGGGTGCGCAGTACCTGGGAGGTCATCTTGACGTCGGTGCCGGCTTGGCGCGCGAGGGTCAGCTGGTTGGGGTGCTCGCCTTGGGTGTTGAGCCACCAGGTGCAGGCGAGCAGCACGAACTGTACGTGGGTGAGGTCGAGCGGGGCCAGGGCTGTGGCGATGTCGCGCTGCCAGCGCAGAGTGGCGTGCCACAGCAGGAATCCGGGGCTGCCGCCGGGGCTGAGGGCCATCAGCGCAGCGCCAGCTCGGTCAGCGAGGCCATGGTCTGGGGCCAGTCGGCGGTGATGCCCGGGCCGATCTGCGGGCCTGTCTCGTCCGCGCCGGTGCCGGTGATCTCCATCCGGTACACCACGCGGATCCGGTGCTGGTCGATCCGCTCGATCCGGTGGATGGTGCGCAGCAGCAGGCCGTTGAAGCGCGCCTCGTCGACGAACAGTTCGCCTTCGACCGTCTCGGCGATGCGCAGCAGGACCGGGTCGTCTCCGGGCGGCGTCATCGTGATCTGCGTGCCCGCCGCGAACGGGCCACTGATCTCGATCTTCTCGATCTCGGCGTTCCAGCTGCCCCAGTTCTCAACGTCGGCCCAGAGCCGCCAGACCGCCTCGGGGGTGGCGCTGGTCTCGATGCTGTGCTCGTACTCCCACATGACCGGTCTCCTCGACTAGATGATCCATCCATAGATTATCTGCGCACGGACTATCCGTCCAGTGGCGCACGGCCTCCATCCCGCAGTGCCGCGATCGCCCACTTCGCACCACAGCCCGAGCCCACGCCACCGATGAGGCCCTCCCCCACGCACGCGAACTCCGGCTCACCGTGCAGGCATCCTCCCCGTCCTCTGCACGGCACCCGCCACCGCGGCAACCTTCGAAGGATTTCGAGAGTTGACCACTTAGAGCACCGTCACGACTGTGCCGTTTTTGGCCACTTCGTAATAGATCACCTGTGACAGTTCCAGCTTGAAAACCATTCCGTACTTCTTGCGGATGTCTTCTACCGTCATGGAGGAAGGTTCTCGCAGGCAGCGGGCGACGGGCGGGTCACTGTCGAAACGCGTGGCTTCACTGACAAGTTTCTTCTGGCTACTGCGCCGGGTGTCCCAGTACAAGCTCTGCCCGTCGGCGAACAGGTAGGTCGGTTCCAATGTGCTCGGGCTGTTGGGGTTGGGGCCGGTTCCTCGGTAGTAGTCGACCAGGGGGCTGGGCCCGTTCTGGCGGTTGAAGGGGATGCTGGCGTACGGGGCCGGGTGCTCTTGGCTGAGGTAGCGGTCGCCAGCAGCGAGGACTCCGTCCAGGACGTCCGCGATCCGGTGTGGATCGGCGCCGTAGTAGGCGGTTACCTGCAGGTCGCACCGGATCTTGTAGCCGTCGTCTCCGTCCTGGAAGAACCATTCGCGAGCTTTCCCGCCGGAACAGACGTCGTCGACCGCAACGAGCCCGAGGACGAGGGGGGTGCCCTGCGCATACGCGTTCACTGTGGCCCGTAGGTGGTCTTCCGCGGTCTTCCGGGACTTTTGAGCCTGCGAACTGCCCGCGAGCTTGCGTACCTCCTGCGGGGACGTGGCGCGGTCCTGCGAAGAGCATGCCGAGAGCGTGAGGACCAGGAGAACGCCGAGTGCGCGCGAGACGGTCTCACGCATGCCGGTCAAGGCGGGCAGTGCCCTCTTCAGAGTCATGCGTCCATAGTGGCGCTGTCGCCCACGACATCCATCCGTACGGTACTCATCCAGCTGGGGCCCTTGGGCAGGCCGGAGTCGGCCCTGAGAGCCGGCCGCCCCGGCTGTGGGGGCTGGGCTACACGCCCATCGCCTTCGACTTTCGTTCCAGGGTGTTCGCGTAGAGGCGCGCGCCTCCCATCTTCGGGTGGAAGGACTGCGCCGACAGCCCCAGCTTGAGCTTGCTGAGGATCCACCAGTCGGAGAATGGCAAGCTCGGTGCGTAGCTCGGCCCACCCCACAGACCGATGAGCGCTGTCACGCATGGGCTCCAGGCGCCAACCGCCTTGGTCACTACCGCCGTTGTGGGCGATCCGACTCGACGGTCGGCCTGCTTACCAAAGTGGTATGCGATCCGACTGCACAGTCGGATCGCATACTCGCCGATGCTTTCTGTTGGGGGCGATTGCTCCGCCCTTTGGCGTTTTGCCTCTGCCATTGCTCGTCCTGGCGTGATCGGATCCGCGATCGCCCCGCCCGTGGCGTACGCGGCCGACCCATGGGCTCAATGCCGACATGGCCAAATCACCGCTCCGAGTGATGCGTTCCTTGCGGTCATGGGAGCGTTGCCCCGGAGTGCTCTTTCCAGTGGTCCGTGTCAGCTGTACCAGGTCCGCTCCTTGCCCGATCCAGCAGAACGAGCCCTACTGCCTCATGACCGGCGCCGTGACCACACCTTCAGCCACCCGGGCCGACCGTGTCATCACGGTCGTCGCCCGGGCCCTCGGCATCACCCACATCGGCTTGTGGGCCTTCCTCTCCGTCCCCAGCCCAACAGCGAAAGCGCCGCTCCGGAAACCGCCGCGGCGATCGTCATACGCGCACGTCTCACGGGATTTTGCCGATGCATTCCTTTCAGAACGCAGGCGCGAATCGGCGACCAGTAGCTATCTTCAGGTGTTAACGCGCGTATTTTGCCGGACCTTAAGAAAGCGCTCTCACTGCGATCTGTGCAACATGCATGAAGCCCAACTGGACGGGCATCCGGCCGAGTTGAGGATCTGACTACAGCGCCAGGACCCGGACCGGGCACCCCACCCACCGCTGGGGAACCGTGGTGGCGATGATCGTGCCGGCGGCCAGGCGGGGGCGGGCCGGGCTGCGTATTGGGCGATGGTCAGGGTGAGACAGCGATCAATGGTCAATGTCGTCGGTGTTGATCGCGTGCGTCCGCCGGTTCACCCCGACCGGAAGGCGTCCGCTCACTGTGTGACGAGGCGGAAGGGGTGGTGCGGGTTGTCGGGGCATACGGCGATGATCAGCCGGCCCCTTGCCCAATTCCTAGCCATGCACAATGGACGCAGCCAACCATTCCTGCGCCATCCGCACCGCGATATCGACGTGCCCCGGCGGACGGGCCGAAGCCCGGCGGCAGTTGGCGCCGCGTACAGCCGGTCGTGGCCACGAACATGATGGCCGCCAGCACCTGCCGATCCCCATTTCTGCGCCGGTCACCACCTTGTGGTCGTACCGGAGCAGCCGGAACCACCCGCTGGGACAACTTCCGCAACCAGTCCGGCACCAGCCGCTCCACCATCGCCATCACGGCCGTCGGCCTAGTGATCAAGCCAGTTGAGACGATCTCTAACTCGCCGAGCCGAGGAGACGCCCATCAGCCGAGCCGGAGCAACCGTCCGTCGACCGGTTCTTGCGGTGCAGCAACCAAGGCCCGAGCTCGACGACGGCGAGCGCCGCCTCGACCACGAGGAACAGCCACAGCCACTGGGGGACGCCATGCGCCAGGGCGTACGCCATCCATGTCACGAACAGGGCGCGCGCGATGCCGTCGAACAGCCCGTGCACCGCAAGGGGTCTGACCACCCGCAGGGTCGCCCAGATGACCACGACCGAGCCCATCAGATTCGCGTACAGGGTCTGCATCGGGTCGAGTTCGGGCGTGATACCCAGGCCGAGGGAGTCACCCACCCAGGACAGGCCGTCATGCACCAGAGCGAGGGTCCACGGTGTAGTGAATCCCGCCGTGACAATGAGGTCATACCAGGCGTTCGCACGGACGACACGAAGATAGGCGGGGCGTGCGGGCGCGAAGCGATGGAACACAGGGAGGCTCCTGTCTGTCTGGTGGGCAGCGACACCTCACGCTAAACAGTGGAGTACGGTCCAAGGTCAAGCCGAAGATCTCAGCGAGGGAAGCCATGCGCATCGGAGAACTGGCCGCTCGGACAGGGACGACCAAAGACACCATCCGGTTCTACGAGAAGATCGGCCTGGTCTCCGGTCAGCGTCTGGCCAACGGATACCGCGACTTCCCACCCGAGACCGTGATGTGGCTGCACTACGTCCGTACCGCGCAGACGCTCGGCTTCTCGCTGGCGGAGATCGCGCGCACCGGCGATGCACTCCGTCAAGCGCCCGATACCGCCGAAGCGTTGTCCGCACTCTTCGAGGAAAAGGTGCGTGTCGTCGACGCACGCATGATTGAACTCACTGCCCTACGAGCCGAACTCACCGAGCGCATAGGAACAGGCTGCCCCCTACGCCCCTCCCAACATCCCCATTGAGTGTCCCGCCCACTCAAGACAGCTTCATCTCGGCGCCGTCCGTGACCTCGGCCCGCAGAGCCTGGGCGATGGAGAGGGCCGCACGGACGCCGACGGGCGTCAGCTGCGAGTCGTGCCATCCACCGGCGTTTCCCTCCACCGGGTGCGTTGCCTCGGGATGGGTACCGAGTGCAGGCGTTGATCGCTTCTCACCAACGTCGAGACATCACTCTCCGGCAACCCTCGATCTTGTCGATCCGTCAGCCGGCACCTTGAGGATCAGGAACGGCGCCTCCGCGACACCGTCCTTGTAGGAGACCAGCTTGAGCGGCTGTCCCCCTACGCAGTCTGTCCCTTCGGTTGGGTTGGCGTGCCCGGGAACTGATGGAGCATCGGTGCGTCCTCCCCCGGCGCGCTCTGCGGCGGCTCTCCCTCCGTGCCAGTCGGCTCCTCCGGTGCCCGGCCGATCGGATTTGCTCTACGGCCGTACAACGCATCGACGCCCTCCCCCACGCAGCCGCGCAGCTCCGCCAGGAGGCCCGCGACCACCGCGGCGGATGCAGCCGCGGCAGGAAGCGAGGTGGATCGCGTCGAGCAAGATCTACACTGCACCCGGTGGCAGAGGTTCACGCCTCCCGCGAGGGATCGCAGGCGCATGCGAGGAGTGCACGACCGCCATCCCTGAGGGTGACATGCGAATAGGCGGACTGGGGACTAATGACGGCAATGCCTGCCATACCAATCGACGCGGCGCTGCTGGACGGATACCGCGCGGTGAAGGAGGCCGGGGTTCCGATGAGCCTGGAGCGGCTGCCGAAGGTGCGAGCCGAAGACGCCGCGGAGGTGCCGACACTCGACGAGTTGCAGCAGGGCGGGCGCTTCGAGGTGGTGTCGCGCCGGGTTCCGTCGTCGTCCGGCCGCTCGGAGACCGAGCTGCTGATCTGCACGCCTGCCACCGTTGCCGACCCGGCGGCATCTCGGCCGGCCATCTACTTCATGCACGGCGGCGGTTACTTCACCGGCGATCCCCGGCACCTGTTCTTCCTGGAACCGCTGCTGGACGAGGCCGAACGGTTCGGGTCGACGCTGATCTCCGTGGGGTACCGGCTGGCGCCGGAGCATCCGCATCCCGCACCGCTCGACGACGTCTACGCCGGGCTGCTGTGGACCGCTGAGCACGCGGACGAACTGGGCGTGGCCGCGGACCGGATCATCGTCGCGGGAACCAGCGCCGGCGGGGGCCTCGCCGCCGCTCTGAGTCTGCTGGTACGCGACAGGGGCGGTCCTCGCCTGGCCGGGCAGCTGCTGATGTGCCCGATGCTCGACGACCGCAACGACAGCGCTTCGGCCCATCAGATGGACGGTGTCGATGTCTGGGACCGCAGCTGGAACGGCTTCGGATGGAAGGCCCTGCTCGGTTCCCCGAGCGGAGGCCCGTCCGTGTCCCCCCACGCCTCGCCCGCGCGTGCCACGGATCTGTCCGGACTGCCTCCCGCCTTCATCGACGTCGGCTCGGCGGAGATCCTGCGCGACGAGGCCCTGGCCTACGCCGACGGGATCTGGCGAGCCGGCGGGTCGGCCGAACTGCATGTGTGGGCCGGCGGATTCCACACGTTCGACTTGGTAGTCCCCGACGCGGAGATCAGCCAGGCAGCACGCCAGGCCCGCCGTGCCTGGCTGAAGCGGATCCTGGCGAAAAGCTGACGTCCTGCTCGCGGGGCGGCCGACACGTGCCCGTGACGGGGCGTGATCAGCATCCGCTGATCCTGCCAGGACCATGCCGTCCCCATACAGGGGGGTGGGGATCCATATCCATCGGCCGTAGGCAGTCAGTCAACTCTGTTCCCCGGAGGTCCTGTTCGTCGATGGTCAGCCGCGGGGGCAGGGACGAATGCCGAGCGGACCGAACTCGTCGATCGCAAACACCCGGTCCGGGATGTGATCCAGCACGTGCTTGCTCCGGAGCTTGGCGTCGCGCAGGGGGTCGTGCAGGGGGTCGCGCTGGGGGTCGGAGGATCCTTCCAGGTCTTCGTGCGCCGGAAAGTGACGCTGCGGCGGACGAGCAGACACCGTACGCCTCGCGGCCGATGCAGATCGCCAGACCGTGGACTTTCCGCGGGCAGGCGACGAGTTTGCACAGTGACCAGCGGGTGAACCGCTGGCCGCAGGCACTCCCATCCACCACGTCCTGCCGCCGTGCCTGTTCGGAGCGATCATCGACGAGTTCTCGGCCGGCTGCTCAGAGGCGCCGAAGGGGCGCGTACATGTCTTGCCAGACACCCGTCCGGGGCCGGTGTCCGGTCTGTGACAGCTGACAGCGGCACTTCGGACATCTCCTATAATTCTGACGATCACCCTTGGGAGGGCGCCGTTCGTGGGCCAGAGGAGGCGGCGCGGTGAAAGGGCACGAGCCGTTCGGGAGCGCTCTGCGTGCGTTGCGGCTGGCCGCGTCGCTGACCATCGAGGGCCTGGCGGAAGCCTCGGGAGTGAGCGTGCGGGGCATCGGGGATCTGGAGCGGGGACGCCGGGCCGCTCCACAACGCAGGACGGTGGCCGCGCTGGCGGACGGGCTCGGCCTCGACGAGACGGACCGGGAACGACTGCTCGCGGTTGCCCGCAGTGGGCGCCGCGCGGAGTACAACCCCTCTGGGGTGCATACCTTCCCGCGTGGCATCGACGATTTCGTCGGCCGGAGCCGGGAGTTGGCCTTCCTTGCGCAACTCGCCGAGCGGGCGTCCTCGCATGACGCCTCCGACGCCTTGGCAATGGACCGACCTGTCCATCCGGTGGTCGTCGCGGTGTCGGGCCCACCGGGCACGGGCAAGACCACGCTCGCGCTGCACGCCGCGCGTCAGCTCTCCCCCGGGTTCCCGGACGGCCAGCTGGTGCTGGACCTGCGCGGCATGGACGACGATCCGCCCGGGCCGGCGGAGCTCATGCTCGGCATACTCAGAGCGCTCCAGGTCGCGGACCGCGACCTTGCGAAGGCCGGTCCGCAGGGCCACCCTGGGCTGTACCGTCAACTGCTGGCCGAGCGGCGGTGCCTGTTGGTGCTGGACAACGCTCGGGACGAGGCGCAGGTACGCCCGCTGCTGCCCGGTGCAGGCGCGGGGATGGTCGTGGTGACCAGCAGGCGGATGCTCACCGGACTGGAAAGCGTTCACCGGCTCCCCTTGGGCGAGCTGAGTTCGCAGGAAGCCGCCGCCTTCTTGACCACCCTCGTCGGGGGCACGCGGGCCGGAGCCGACCCCCTCTCCCTCGCCGACGTCGCCCGCCACTGTGGTCACCTGCCGCTGGCGCTCCGAGTGGCCGGTAATTGGCTCGCCACCCGCACCGGCTGGTCCCTGCGGCGCCTCGCGGACCGTCTCGCGGTCGACGAGAGGCGCTTGGACGCACTGACGGCCGGCGACGTTCGGGTATCCGGAGCCTTCGACCTGTCGTACCGTCAGCTCACCCCCACAGCCGCCCGCCTGTTCCGGCTGCTCGCCCTCGTCCCGGGGCCGGATACCAGCGCGGCCTGCGCCGCCCAGCTGACCGGACAGCAACTGTACGAAGCCGAGGACGTGTTGGAGGAATTGGTCGAGGTCGGGCTCCTGGGCGCGGACCAGGACCGTTACCGCCTCCATGACCTGCTGCGGCTGTTCGCCCGCACCCGTTTGGAAGCCGAGGAGGGCGCGGCGGACGCGCACCGGGCCCGCTCGGCTCTGTATCGGTGGCTGCTGGAGACCGCGGTCGTCGCAGGACGATGGTACGAACCCGAGCACGGTGCGCCGCCACCCACCTGGCAGGGAATGGCGGACCTTTCCTCCGCCGAGGCGGCACGAGGGTGGCTCCAGAGCGAGGGCGTCAACTGGCTGGCGGCCCTGCGGGCCGCGGCCGCGGCCGGTGAACACGCCAGGGTCGTGGAGGTGGCCGAGGCCCTGCACTGGTTCTCCGACCAGTGGATCTTCTGGGGTCACTGGCCCGAGGTCTTCGCCACCTCGGCCCGGTGTGCGCAGGCGCTGGGCGATCCGCTCCTGGAGGCGACCCACCTCAACTACCACGCCTGGGCCCTCATGGTGTGCGAAAGCCGGTTCCAAGAGAGCCTCGACCGCTCCGCTCAGGCCTTCGCCGCCGCGGAGCGCGCCGCCGATCCCGGCCAGCAGGCCTGGGCCCACAACTATCGCGCCTGGGCGTTCCGCAAGCTCGGCGATTACGCGGCGGCAGACGATCACACCCAGCGTTCCGGCCGGCTCTTCGAAGCCGCCGGGGATCTGCACGGCAGCCTTCAAGCCCGGCACGCCGCCGCCCTCAGCCTCCTGGAACAGGGGCGCTTCGAAGAAGCCCTCGGGTCCTTCCGGCAAACACTCACCTTCCTCGATGAGTTCGCCGACCGCATCGCTCCCCACGTCGCCGATGTCGCACGGCTCGGACTGCACGCCGGGATGGGCAACAGTTACGCCCGGACACAGTGTTGGGAACAAGCCGTGGCTCATTTGCAGACAGCGGTTGACATCTGTCGGGGCACCGCCAACACCTCCCTGGAAAGCCGACACCTCAACCATCTCGGCACCGCCCTCCTGTCCGCCGGACGTCCACAGGAGGCATACGAAGCCTTCAGCTGCTGCGTCCGCCTGGATCCTGGCGCCGACCCGAGGGCTGTCGCAGCTGCTCGTGACCAGCTCGCCCGTCTCGCAGGGGACTGAGGGGCCGGCCATGCGGGCCGACTGAAGACTTTCGGCGCGCTTGCAGTGCGCCCAGACGCACATGAACGCTGCCCCGTCCCATGAGCGTAGCGGTGCCGGACGGCCGCTTTCTTGCTCCTGAGCGCACACCTCTGGTCCCTTCGCGTATCAGTCCCTGTCGCGGTCCACGTCCTTTTCTGCCTGTCTTGTGCCTGGTCGTCGCACCGTCCGACGGCTTGGCTGGACCTTGGCAGGCAGCCGGACCGCCCAGAACGCGCCCGGGCCCTGCGACAGGGGCCGCGCCAGCACACCGGGCTTATGACTCGGCCGCGCGAGCCCCCGCAGTGACGGGTGAGTGAAAGGGAAGAGACGCATGAGACCTCCTCGTACCCACCGCCCCTCCGCGCCACATGGCCCACTCCCCCTCCGTAGCCCGGCTGCGAGGAGCCTCCTCGGAGCCCGGGAGGGGCAGCTCTTCCTGCCGCAGACCGACACCCCGCCATAGACCTCGACCGACCTACCAATCACCTCCACCAGACGCTCTTCAAGTCATGTGACCGATAGTGTCCGTGCCAGATGCTCCGAGACCGGTCTGGAGAGATCCGCATGTCACCGGAGAGCCCGTGAGCCTGACTTCCAGCACCACCGCCCTTGCCCGACAGATGCCCGTCGTGCTGTCCACCGAGCCGCTGGCGCCCTACGAACGGGCGGACTACTGGCACCGCGTGGTGTCCGACACGTTCATTCCGCTCGATGTCGTGCTGCACGAGGGCAAGCCCTCGGTGGCGACGATCTCCAGTCGATCGCTCGGCCCCATGCAGATCTCCGTGGTCGAGGCGGGCCCCCAGACCGTCTCGCGCGACCGACGCTTGATCGCCCGGGGCGGGGAGGGGTTCATCACCGTCACGATGCAGCACCGGGGTACCGCGAAGCTCACCCAGAACAGCCGTCAGGCCTTGGTCAGTCCTGGTACTTTCACCTGCTCAGACGCCGGTCAGCCCTACGAGCGCGAGCAGCCGGACCCCTTCCGCTTCACGGCCTTCCGGGTGCCGAAGGAGGGGCTCGGCGTGACGGAGGACAGTCTGCGGGCGATCACCGGGACCGTATTCGGTAGCGACTGCGGTACGTCCGCACTGGTCTCCGGGTATCTGGAGCGCCTGGCCGAGTGGGCGGACGGGTTCGACCCGTACACGGGCGAGCAGCTCGCCATGACCGCAAGCGACCTGCTGGCCGTACTGGTCCGCGAACGCCAGGGCCGGCTGAACCCCGAGGGTTCGGAAGTGGCCCGCGGGATGCTGGCGCGTGTCAAGGCGTACACACTCCGGCACTTGGCGGACCCCGACCTCTCGCCGGAGCGGATCGCGGCGGCGAACCACATCTCGGTGCGGTATTTGCACAAGCTCTTCCAGTCGGACGGGGTCACGGTGAGCCGTTGGGTGCAGCGGGAGCGCCTGGAGCGGTGTCGCCGTGACCTGTCCCTGCCGTCGAGGGCTGCGTCGTCCGTCTCCGCGGTCGCCCACCGATGGGGTTTCGTGAGCTCCTCGCACTTCAGCCGGGCCTTCCGCGCCGCCTACGCCATGTCTCCCCGGGAGTGGCAGTCCAGCAGCACGGTGAACTGATGGGCCGTCAGGTTGGGCATGGTGCCTACCGCTCACCCGATCAGGTCGATGACGCGTCTGGACCAGGACCGGCTCGGTGAATGCGACGGCTCCCCGTGGGCGTGGGGAAGCGGCCCTGCGGCAGGTCATCGGCGTTGGGGACACGGCAGTCCTTCCCTGTTGGGTCGTCGGGTCGGCTGATCGCTGGGACGTCGGCTGCGGCGAGTTCGGCCGCCGCCCGTGCGATGCGCGCGGCCAGAGCGGCCGTGCGGCCGTCGCCGGCCGAACCCCAGTCCTCCGGAGCCGCGAAGACGGCGGTCGGCACCACCTGGGCGCGCAGGTGCACGAAGAGCGGTCGCAGCGCGTACTCCAGAGCGAGGGAGTGCCGTGCGGTGCCGCCGGTGGCCGCGATCAGCGTCGGCTTGCCGGCGAGCGCGTCCCGGTCGAGCACGTCGACGAAGGACTTGAACAGACCGCTGTACGAGGCGCTGAAGACCGGGGTGACGGTGATCAGGCCGTCCGCCTCCGTCACCGCCTCGATCGCCCCGCGCAGCGCGGGGGCGGGGAAGCCGGTGACCAGATTCTTGGCGATGTCCACGGCCAGCTCGCGCAGTTCGACGACCGTAACGTCAACTGCCCTTCCGGAATGGGCGAACTGCTTGCCCACCGAGTCGGCGAGCCGGTCGGCGAGCAAACGGGTCGAGGACGGGACGCTCAGACCCGCGGTCACGACCGCGAGCCGCACCGGCCTCACTGCTGCTCCCCGGCAGCGGGGGCCGCCACCCGCGCCTGGTGGGTCGGTCCTGCTGGTACCTGGGCGGGTCGGCCTACGGCGAATTCCTTGCGCAGTACCGGAACGACCTCTTCACCGAGGATGTCCAGTTGTTCGAGCACCGTCTTGAGCGGAAGGCCGGCGTGGTCCATCAGGAAGAGCTGCCGCTGGTAGTCGCCGAAGCTCTCGCGGAAGGTGAGGGTCTTCTCGATCACCTCCTGGGGGCTGCCGACGGTCAGCGGTGTCTGCTCGGTGAATTCCTCCAGTGACGGACCGTGCCCGTAGACGGGCGCGTTGTCGAAGTACGGGCGGAACTCCCTTGTCGCGTCTTGCGAGTTGCGGCGGATGAACGCCTGGCCACCGAGACCGACCACGGCCTGCTCGGGCGTACCGTGGCCGTGCTCCGCGAAGCGTCGCCGGTACAGGGAGACCAGCCTGCGGAAGTGGTCCTTGGGCCAGAAGATGTTGTTCGCGAAGAAGCCGTCGCCGTGCAGGGCCGCCTGCTCGGCGATCTCCGGGCTGCGGATCGAGCCGTGCCAGACGAAGGGCGGCACGCCGTCCAGCGGGCGCGGCGTGGAGGTGAAGGCCTGGAGTGGGGTACGGAAGCGTCCCTCCCAGTCCACCACGTCCTCGCGCCACAGCCGGCGCAACAGCGCGTAGTTCTCCAGCGCCAGCGGGATGCCGTCACGGATGTCCTGCCCGAACCACGGGTACACCGGGCCGGTGTTGCCGCGTCCCATCATCAGGTCGACACGCCCGTCGGCGAGGTGCTGAAGCGTCGCGAAGTCCTCGGCGATCTTCACCGGGTCGTTGGTGGTGATCAGGGTCGTGGAGGTGGACAGGATCAGCCGCTCGGTACGGGCGGCGATGTAGCCGAGCATCGTGGTCGGCGAGGACGGGACGAACGGCGGGTTGTGGTGCTCGCCGGTCGCGAAGACGTCGAGCCCCACTTCCTCCGCCTTGAGCGCGATGGTGACCATCGCCTTGATCCGCTCGTGCTCGGTGGGAGTCCGCCCCGAGGTCGGATCGGGCGTGACGTCGCCCACCGTGAAAATGCCGAACTGCACAGGAGTTATTTTCCTTCGTAGAGGGGTTGCAAGAGTTCCGGCGTACCGGAGCGACGGAGTGTTCAGAGGGTGCGGCGCACGCCCGCCTGGCGCTCCAGGTTGCGGAGCTGCACCGCGAGGTCGCCCTCGACGGCGGTGTGCGCGGGACCGCTGCGGCCGATGGGCAGGACTTCCTCGCTGCGCATGTCCTCCAGCATCAGCGCGAAGGCCGCGTACGTCGCGACGAGCGCGACCACGAGCCCGAGGGCGCCGGCGGTGCGGGTCATCCATGCCGTCCCGGTCAGCCCCGCAAGGCCGGTGGCAGCCCAGCGCGGCAGCGACGCGACGAGGACGAACCACAGCGCCCGCTTGGGCCGGGCCACGGCCGCCATCAGCGCCCCGAAGCACAGGAAGGCCAGGTTGAACACACCCAGTACCCGGAGGGCACCGGGCGCGCCGGTGCCCATGACGAGGGAGTACGCCAGCCAGCTGCCGGCGAACGTGCCCATGAGGGTCGCCGCGAGCACGTCCCGCGCGCCGAAGGCCAGCATGCTGACCAGGAGTTGGAGGGCGAAGGCGGGCAGTACGCACAGGGCGACGGCCCGGCGGTCCGCCGTTTCGAGGAGCCCCAGTTGCAGGCAGCCCGTCATCGCGGACGCGATCGCCACGGTGAAGAACCCGAGGGGCATGGGTGAGGCGATGGGGCGCAGGTTGATCCGCGTCATCGACCGGAGGTCCGGTTCGTGACGACGGGCGGCGGCCGTCACCACCGGACCGGCCTCGGCTTCCGGTCCATTCCGGCCTTCCCGGCTCTCCGGGCTTCGGGTGTTGTCCGGGTCCGGGCTCTCGCCCGGATCGCCGCCGACGGCGGGGGGTGTACGCATCGGAAGGGGTCCCTTGTTCAGTGCGCGAAGCAGGGGTCGAGGAAGGGCGCAGGCGTATCGGGTCCGGCGCCGCGTGCGACACGCCACTGGCGGTGCTGCTCGGACTCGGCGACTGCCTCGGCCACACGGAGGGCCTGCTCCACACCGTCCGACCGCTGGGCGCCCGGCAGTTGGCCACGTGCCTGATAGCCGCCGAACCGGGCCACCGGCGCCCACGGCGGGCTGACCGGAGGGAGGGCCTCGTCGAGGCCCTCGTACTCCGCGCTCGCGTAGACGATGCGGCCGCCGACGACGGTGAGCACGGATTCGATGTCGGGTATGGCGGACGGCGGCACGGTGAAGTAGTCGTCCGACAGGATCGCCAGGTCGCCGTAGCAGCCCTCGCGCAGGATCCCCTTGACGTCCTGCTCGCCGGTGAGCTGTGCGCCC
Source organism: Streptomyces sp. NPDC006691 (assembly GCF_042869955.1). NCBI lineage: Bacteria > Bacillati > Actinomycetota > Actinomycetes > Kitasatosporales > Streptomycetaceae > Streptomyces > Streptomyces sp. NPDC006691. The sequence continues at coordinate 634,939 of NZ_JBIAGW010000004.1, read as the reverse complement.
CCGCGGGTGTAGAGGCCGAGTGCGGTCTCCCTGCTGAGCAGGTTCGCGGCCGGGTGGAGCACGGTCCCGCCGACGGTACGACCGGTGACGAGCCAGTGCAGCGACACCCACGGGTTGTACGAGGACACACGCGTGGCATCCGTTCCGGCGGCGACGGTCAGGCCCCGGTCGAGCATGGCCCGGACCGGTGGGGCGTCGGCGGTTGCCTCGGCGCCGTAGCGGTCGAGGAAGGCCTTGCCCTGGAAGGACATCCGGTTCTGTACGGACAGGGCCCCGCCGAGGGCCGCGATCCGGTCCAGGCTGTCGGCCGACACCGTTTCGGCGTGGTCGAAGAGCCAGCGGTTCCCGCCCGGAAAGAGCCCCTCGGCGGCGAGCTTCTCGAAGACGGCCAGATCGCGCCGGATCGTCTCGTCGTAGGTCGCGTGGAGCCGGAATCCCCAGCCCTTCTCCATCAGCAGCCGGACTGCCTGCTCGAATTCGGCCTCGTATCCCTCGGCGAGTTCGGGCCGGGGTTCGGAGAAGTTCTCGAAATCGGCGGCGGCCCAGGTCAGGTTCTCGCCCGCGCCGTTGAGGCGCAGCCACTCGTCCCCGTCCCCGGGCTCGGCCATCTCGGTCCAGCGCTTCAGGTCGGCGATCTCCTGTCCCGCCGTCTGCGGGAAGAGGTGGTAGGCGATCCGCAGCGACAGCTCCCCCGACCTGGCAAGGTCCATGACCGTGGCGTAGTTGTCGGGGAAGTTCTGGAAGCCACCGGCGGCGTCGACCGCGGACGTCAGCCCGAATCGGTTCAGTTCACGCAGGAAGTGCCGTGTCGACGTCCTTTTGTCCGCCGCGTCGAGGGCCGGCGCCTTCGCCAGGGTGGAATACAGGAGGAGGGCGCTCGGTGCCGCAAGGAGCACGCCGGTGGGCTCGCCGTCCCGGCCGCGTACGATCTGGCCGCCCCGCGGGTCAGGGGTCTCGCGGGTGTATCCGGCGGCCCGCACGGCGGCCCGGTTCATCAGTGCCGACTGGTAGAGGTGCAGGACGAACACCGGTGTGTCGGGCGCGGCGGCGTTCAGCTCGGCCACGGTCGGCATCCTGCGTTCGGCGAACTGCTCGGCGGTCCAGCCTCCGACGACCCGTATCCACTGCCCCTTGGGAGTGCGGCCGGCCTGGTCGCGCAGCATGGCCAGCGCGTGGCGGAGGCTGCGCACCCCGTCCCAGCGCAGCTCCAGGACGTAGTTGAGGCCGCCTCGGATGACGTGCAGGTGTGAGTCGTTCAGGCCGGGGACCACCCGGCGGCCGAGTGCGTCGACGATCCTGGTCGCCGGGCCCACGAACCGCGCGAGGTCGTGGTCGTCGCCGAGGGCCACGACCCGGCCGTCGCGGATCGCGACGGCGCGGGCCTCGGGGCGCCCGGCATCGCCGGTGAACACCTTGGCGTTGCGCACCAGGAGGTCGGCTGCCGACCGGTCCGCGTTCGGTGCCGGGAGCACGCCGGACACGGGCATGCTCGCGGTGGCGTCCAGGGTGTCCGGGGTCTTCGCTCCGGTCATGCCAGGGCCTTGCGGAGGGTGTCGGCCGCCAGGCCGATGGCGAGCGTCGCGGCATGCGTCTCGCGCAGCGCGTTCAGCATGACGAAGTCGTGGATGGTGCCCAGCACGCGCAGGGCGGTGACGGGGACACCCGCGGCACGGAGCTTGGCCGCGTACGCTTCGCCCTCGTCGCGCAGGACATCGGCCTCGGCGGTGATGACCAGGGCGGGCGGCAGTCCGGTGAGCTGGTCGCGGGAGGCGCGCAGCGGGGAGGCGGTGACCCTGGCACGCTCGGCCTCGTCGGTCGTGTACTGGTCCCAGAACCACTGCATGGCCGCGCGGCGCAAGAAGTAGCCGGTGGCGAACTCGTGGTAGGACGCGGTGTCGAAGGACGCGTCGGTGACCGGGTAGAACAGGACCTGGTGGACGATGCGGACGTCTCCGCGCTCCTTGGCCATGAGGGTGAGGGCGGCGCTCATGTTGCCGCCGACCGAGTCACCCGCGACGGCGATGCGGGTGCCGTCCAGCTGCTTGTGGTGTCCCTCGCGGGAGACCCACTGGGCGACGCTGTAGTTCTGCTCGATGGCCACGGGGTAGCGGGCCTCGGGCGAGAGGTCGTACTCGGGGAAGACGACCGCCGCCCGCGCCCCGACGGCGAGTTCGCGCACGAGACGGTCGTGGGTGTGGGCGTTGCCGAAGACCCAGCCCGCGCCGTGGATGTAGAGGATGACGGGGAGGGTTCCGCCGATGCCACTGGGGCGCACGATGCGGGCGCGCACGTCTCCGGTGGGGCCGCCCTGCACGGTGATCCATTCCTCGTCCACGGCGTCCAGCGCGACGCCTTCGCCGCCCTGGACGTCGTCCACGGCCTTGCGGCCGTCCGCGACGGGGATCTGGTAGAGGTACGGCGGCTCGGCGGTGGCATCGGCGAAGGCCTGGGCCGCGGGCTCCAGGACCGGCGGCCGGCCCGACCGGTCGGATCGGTTCGGCTGGTTCGGCTGGTTCGGCTGGTTCGGCTGGTTGGACGGGTTCGGCTGGTTCGGCTGGTTCGGCTGGTTGGACGGGTTCGACTGGTTCGACATGGGGGCTCCTTCGGAGGCGGTACGGGTGGGTGGGTCTCAGCGCAGGAAGGCGAGCAGGGCGGAGTTGACCTCTGCGGCATGGGTCCAGATCAGGCCGTGCGGCCCGCCGGGGACGACGTCGAGCCGCGCGCCCGCGATGCTCTTCGCCAACGGGATCGCCGTGGCGTCGATGGGCAGGGTCCGGTCGGCGTCGCCGTGGATGATCAGCGTGGGCACGTCGATGCGCGGCAGGTCCGCGCGGAAGTCGGTAAGCCAGGCCTGGACGCAGTCGAGGGTGCCCTTGGCGGATGCGCCGACGGCCACGTTCCAACTCGCCTGTATCGCTTGGTCACTTACGCGCTCGCCACCCAGGACGTCGACGTTGTAGAAGTCGGCGAGGAAGGCGGACATGAAGGCGAAGCGGTCGGCCGTGATGGCGTCCTCGATGCCCTTGAAGACGCTCCCGTCCACACCTTCCGGGTTGTCGTCCGTCCGGAGCAGGAAGGGCGGTACGACGCCGATCATGACGGCCTTGTCGATGCGCTCGGAGCCGTAGGTGCCGAGGTAACGGGTCACTTCGCCGCTGCCCATGGAGAAGCCGACGAGAACGGCGTCGCGCAGGTCGAGCGCGGTGAGCACCTCGTTGAGGTCGGAGGCGAGGGTGTCGTAGTCATAGCCGTCGGCGGGCTGGTCGGAGCGGCCGAAACCGCGCCGGTCATACGTGATGACCCGGTGTCCCGCGGCGAGCAGGGCGGCGGTCTGCTTCTCCCAGGACGCCCCGTTGAGCGGCCAGCCGTGGATCAGCACGATAGGCTGTCCCGCCCCGTGGTCCTCGTAGTACAGCTCGACGGGCGCCGAATTGCCTTCGGCGACCTTGATGAACGGCATGGAGTGCTCCCTTGTTGAAGGTGTGGTGATGTCGTCTGTTGCTGGTGCGGGCTGATGTCGCTGCTTTCGCGGGCGAGGCCCCTGCCGTCGTCCGGCTGTCCTGGGCCTGTTCCGTCAGGCGCGCACCAGCGGGGTGTCCACGAGGTGTTCCGCCAGGAACCACACCTGTGTCTCACCGGTACGCACGACCCCGGAGACGAGCAGGTCGGTGCTGCCCTCGTCGCCCTCGGCCGAGACGCGCGCGGCGGCGTCCCGGGCGTCGGTCAGGATCCGCTCGTGCGCGTCGAGGAGCCGCGACAGCATGACGGGCACCGGCTCGACGCCGTCGGGCGGCCGGGGGACGGAGGTCAGCTCCGCGACGTGACGGGGGTCCGCGACGGCGACGCCGCCGAGGCTCTGGATCCGCTCGGCCAGCGCGTCCACGAGGGCGAGCTGGTCCTGTGCGTGCTTGTCCAGCATCAGGTGGAGCGAGTAGAAGGTGGCTCCGCGCATGAGCCAGTGGTGCTTCTTGTAGAGGGCGTACAGGATGTGTGTGTCGGCGAGAACGCGGTTCAGCCGCTGGCAGGCGTACTTGCGGGTGTCGTGTCCCAGGCCGATCGGCAGCTGCTTGAGGGTGCCGAACGGCTGGGTCTCCGCGCCCTTTTGGTGCAGCAGCGGCTGGCCTCCGCCGGCTGAAGACGTGGTGCTGAGTGCGGGTTCCATCGGGTGCTCCTGTGGTTCATGACTCTGGGAGGGGTGAGTCCGGCCGCTCGGACCAAGGGGGTGTGCGCGGATGGCCGGGCCCGGTCTGCGCGCGGCGCTCAGGGGCGGCTGGTGGCCGAGGCCTGGGCCGCCCCTGTCGCTGCGGCCGTGGCCGGGCCCGTCGCCGGGGCACGGTGCAGCACGAGCCGGGTGAGCAGTCCGGCGGCGCCGCCGGCCGCGACCACCACGGCCGTCCACCACAGCGGGTACGGCGTCAGGCCGACGGCCGCGTCGAGGGACCAGGCCCCCGGGCCGATGGCGGCAAGGGCGGCGGCGGTGACGATGAGGACCAGCGGGTATTCGTACCCGTCGTTCTGGACCCACAAGCCGTTGTGCCACTTCACGGTGAGGGCGACGGTCATGACCCCGATCGCTCCGGTCGCGGCGAGCGGGGTGAGGAACCCGGCGGCGAGCAGCAGGCCGGAGCCGATCTGGCCGCCGCCCGCCGCGAGTGCGGTGAGGGTTCCGCCGCGGAAGCCGTCGGCGCGGAACTCCTCGGCACCGCCGTCGAGTCCCTTGCCGCCGAGATGTGAGCTGATCTTCTGCACGCCGTGGCCCGCGACGAGCAGGCCCACCAGCAGACGCAGGACCAGGATGCCGGTGTCCAAGGGGGTCAGCCGGCCGCGTGGGCGCCGATGACGGCCTGCGCGTACACGACACCCAGCCCGTACGCGCCCGCGTGGGCCTTGACGATCTCCATCACGGCGCCGTAGGTCTCCTGGCGCGCCCAGTCCCGCTGGAGTTCCAGGAGCACTTGTACCCAGGTGACCGGGACCGCGCCGGCGGCCAGCATCCGCTGCAGGGCGTGCTCGTGGGCGGCCGGGCTGACGCCGCCGGAGGCGTCGGACACGACGTAGACCTCGTACCCCTGCTCCAGCGCGGAGAGCGCGGGCAGCACCAGGCACACCTCGGTCCACAGACCCGACAGGACGATCTTCTTGCGACCGGTCGCCTTGACCGCGGCTACCAGGGCATCGTCCTCCCAGGCGTTCATCGTCGTGCGGTCGATCACCTCGTGGCCGGGGAAAACCTCGGCGAGCTGCGGCAACAGCGGACCGGAGAACGAGTCGGCGGCCACCGTGGTCAGGACGACCGGCACATCGAATGCCACGGCTGCCTTCGCGAGACCGACGGTGCTGTTGATGATCGCGGCGCGGTCACCGCTTCCGGTGCCGAAGAACATCTGCGGCTGGTGGTCCACGAAGACCATGACCGCGTTGTCGGGGGTGAGCAAGTCGCCGCTCGGGGCGGCCTGCACCGCGGTGATGTCGAACATGAGGGTGTCCTCTCGGCGGAGTCGGTGAGGTGGCCGGTGGCATTTGCCAACTCGACACATCCCGAAGCTACGGCCGCTCCAACCAGTCGATCCTTCCTTCCGTGCACCGGAGTTGGCCTGACGACGCACTGTGTTCCGGCCACTGTCCGTAGGCGGAGAGACGCAACTCACCGTGCGCGTGGCCGCCGATCGGGCTGGGCGGGTCATTCACTGGGCGTTGCTGTGGGAGCGCGTTCGCGCGGGATGGAAGGCCCCGGTGAGGACGGCCATGAGGGGTCGCCGGCGGGGTCCAGGGCCCGGAGGCGGTTCGTCACGGATCGTCTGGACCGCCCCAACACGCTCGCCGCCCTGGCGCACGGGCGGTACGGAGAGGCGTACGCCCCGCTCCGCCGACGGGCGCCTTGGGGGCAACTCCCCTACGGTCTGGCCTGGTTCCATCTCCCGTTCAACGACATCGCCGTCCCCAGCCCGCACTGCGGCCGGCCGGCGGAAGCGCTGGCGCACATGGCCGCGGGGCGGGCGGCACGGATGGAGGAGCTCTCAGAACGCCTAACGAAATGATCTTCGAGGTGATTGGATCGCTCCGGGACTGACGATCCGGGGGTGTGGGGTGGCTCGGCCGAAGCCGTGGGAAGTCGATGACGAGTTGTGGGCAGTGATCGAGCCGCTGTTGCCCAAGGTTGAGCGCCGGCCCCGGCACCCCGGACGCAAACGGCATCCGGACCGACTCGTTTTTCAGGGCATCCTGTTCGTCCTGCACACCGGAATCGCCTGGGAACATCTGCCGCAGGAACTCGGCTTCGGCTCCGGCATGACCTGCTGGCGCCGACTGGCGGAGTGGACCGAGGCTGAGGTGTGGCCGCAACTGCACAAGGCACTCCTCGCCAAGCTCCGCAGCGCGAACGCCCTGGACTTCTCCCGTGCAGCCGTGGACGGCTCCCATATCCGTGCGTTAAAGGGGGCTCCAAGACGGGACGAAGCCCTGTTGACCGGGGCAGGACGGGCAGCAAGCACCACCTGATCACCGACGCCACCGGCATCCCGCTCGCCGCAACCCTGACAGGCGGCAACCGCAACGACGTCACCCAGCGGATCCCGCTTCTGGAGGCAGTGCCGCCGGTGAAGGGCAAACGGGGTCGGCCCCGGCGCCGCCCGGACGTCCTGTTTGCCGACCGCGGGTACGACCACGACAAATACCGTCGCCTGGTCTGGGACCTCGGGGTGAAGCCAATGATCGCCCGCCGGGGCACTGCGCACGGCTCCGGCCTGGGAACTCAACGCTGGGTGGTCGAGCGGGCCTTCGCCCACCTCCACTGGTTCCGCCGCCTTCGGATCCGATGGGAGGTCCGCGACGACATCCACGAAGCCTTCCTGATCCTCGGATGCGCACTTATCTGCTGGCGCCGGCTGTCGGAAACTCAGCGCCGCCACTCATAGACACCCCATGAGGGTTCGAGGACCTCGCTCGGCCATTCCTGTCGTACCTGCGCGAGCAGCCTCCGCTGTTCGTCGATCCAGCCCTCTTCGAGACACAACGGGATGAACACGGAAACGCACGAACTGCCGAGGTCCTCTACACGGACCGCGACCGTCTCATGCTCTTCGTTGTGAGGCTGGATTCTGATCTCGGGACTGTGGTCGTCATCCCTCCAGCAGATGTCCTGACCAGCTGAAAGTCGGTCCAGAGCGCGACCCCAGCTCTCCAAGTCGGAGGGCCGCAGGGCCATGGCCAGCCGGCCGCTTACGAATCCGCTCGTGACGAGGACCTCCGCGTCGAGCAGGTCATGAAGGTGCAGCACGCCCGGCGACCTGCGCCCCACCACGCGCACGCTGAAGCTGTTGTCGCCATCCGAGAGGCCGATCAGTTCCACCGTGCACCCTCGTCCCTGCCCGCCTAGCCTTGTCAGGGCTCATAGTGCTGAAACGGATCTTCAGGCACAACCAGGTTGCCTGACGTCTTTCTGTTAGCGGTTCTCAGCGCACCACGCCTTCGGCAGCTCGCCGAGGGACCCCGCGCCGGCGTCAGCCGTCGGGGAGTGGGCCCGGAACACGGGGTGGTCCGGAGCCAGCGACTACGCCGCGCGGGCAGCTCGTCCAGGGCGAGCGGGTTTCCGCCGGCCGCGCGCGGCCGCGCGCCGTTTCGGGCAGCCACGGGTGGAGGGTCCGCAGCGACTGCCGGGACTCCCGATCGTTCAGGGGCTCCAGGTCGACCATGCGGCCCGGCAGCCGTCGCCGGCACTCTCCCTCATGGTCCCGATCAGGACCGCCGGCAGCGGCACCAGGTGCCTGCGCAGGTAGCCGAACACGGCGATGCTGGACGGATCAACCCGGTGCGGGGTGGTGTGCGTCCGGCTCGCCGGGACGGGCGCCAAGGCGGTTGACCCATCCGCGGGTGGCTGGGCTGTGTCGTGTCGCGCGCGGATCACACCGGCCGAGGCGTGAACCTCCGGCCCAACAACTGGGTCCTGCTCGTCCTGCTTCAACGTCGTGCGGGCCCGGCGAGTCCGCTTTCGTAGGCGGCGATGACGAGCTGGGCCCGGTCCCTGGCCCCGAGTTTTGTGAGCAGATGGCTGACGTGGGTCTTGACCGTGCCAACGGTCAGATAGAGCTCGGCTGCGATTTCGTTGTTGGACAGGCCACGTGCGATCAGACCCAGCACGTCACGCTCGCGGCCGGTCACCCCGTCCAGACTGCGGGTGACAGGGCCGGGATATCCGGGGCGGCGGACGTAGGTCTCGATAAGCCTGCGGGTGACACAGGGTGACAGCAACGACTCCCCGGTGGCGATCACCCGCACTGCGTCGATCAGGCGTGCGGGTGGAGTGTCTTTGAGGAGGAAGCCCGCGGCGCCTGCGCGGAGCGCTTCGAAGACGTACTCGTCCAGGTCGAAGGTGGTGAGCACCAGGACCCGGACGGGCACCGGAGACGGACTGCCGAACAGCGCGCGGATGGCCTCGATGCCATTGAGCCCGGGCATCCGGATGTCCATCAGGGCCACATCGGGGCGCAATTCGCGGATCACCCTGACCGCCTCGGTCCCGTCGGCCGCCTCGCCGACGACCTGGAGATCGTTTTCCGTTTCGAGCAGCACCCGGAACCCGGCGCGCACCAGCGTCTCGTCGTCCACCACGACGACCCGCACCGTCATGCGCCCTCCAGATCGGCGCCCACGGGGAACTGGGCTGTTCGCTCGTCCGCGGCGTACGGCAGGCGGGCGGCGACGCGAAAGCCGTGCGGTGAGAGCGGGCCCGCGTGAACCTCGCCGCCGTAGAGGGCGGCGCGTTCCTTCATGCCGGGCAGGCCGTGACCCTCGGTGATCGGGGTGGACGTGCGCCCGATTCCGGCATCGACGACCGTGAGAGCGACCTCGCCCGGCGCGTAGGCGACCGTGGCCCGGGCGTGGCTGGTGCGGGCATGCTTGACGACGTTGGTCAGGGCTTCCTGCATGATGCGGTAGGCAGCGCGGTCCAGACCTCGGGGCAGGGCGTGCGGGTGACCGCTGATCGTCAACTCGACCTGGACACCGGCCCATCGGATCTGCTCAAGGAGCGTGTTGAGGTCGTCCAGGCCGCCGGGCAGCCATTCGGCATCGTCGTCATCGCGCAGGACACCCAGCAGCGAACGTAGCTCTCCCAGGGCATCCCTGCTCGTCGTCTCGATCGCGGAGAGAGACTTCGCGGCCTCGTCAGGCCGGCTGCCAATCACGTGGTGGCCGACGCCCGCCTGCACCGCGACGATGCTCAGGCTGTGCGCGACGACATCGTGCAACTCCCGGGCGATGCGCATGCGTTCCTCGACGAGGAGGAGCTGTGCCCGCTCTTCTGTCTGCTCGACCAGGCCTCGGGTGTAGGCGCGGCCCTGTCTGGTGGACCATCCGATCGCCCAGGCGGCGGCCTCGACAATGAGGCTTTGGCTCATCCCCGGCCACCCCCAGTAGTCGTGCCCTGTTATGCCCTGCATGGGGATCGTCAAGGCGAGTTGTGCAGCGCCTGCCATCACGCCCGCGTATGCCGCGACACGCGTGGGCCGGGCGACCGCCACCCCGTATACCAGCAAGGCGGTCGCCAGCACCCCCGTCAGGCTGAGCGCGCCGTCGGTGGCCATCACCACCGACCCCACCGCCAATGCAGGTAGTGGCAGCAGCCGCCGGACGGCGACAGCCACGCCCAACGAGCACATCAGCACGGTCTGCCATGCCGGCCAGCCCGTGCGATGTGTGTCAAGCGTCCACCACCAGACGTTCGACGCCATCAGGACCGCGGCCAAGAGCACATCCAGCGCGATCAGCTGATGCGGCGTCAGCCCCCTGGCACGGGACGCCGCGTCATGCCCCACCCTCATGACTCGCATGCATCCGACCCTAGCCGGGAGGGTGATCATCCGCCTCTGTCCAGAGACAGAGATCAGCCGGTCATTCCGTGGCCAGATCCGCGGGGCGGGCACCCTCTGCCAGGGTCGGCCACATGGATCTCTCCCGGACCCCCGCTCTCCGACGGCTTTCCCCGTTGCCCTGGGGCTTCGCCCTGCTCGCCGGCGCGTCGTCCCTGACGTACGGCGGTGATTACGCGGTGAACGCCTGGGCGTCGACCAACCTGGCCAATCTGGGTGATCATCCTGTGGAGGCGCTCATCACCTCCGCCTTCCTGTTCGGCGCCGATCCCTGGGTCTGTCTGCGCGGCATCGCCCTCGACGGGGCCATACTGGCGTTTCTCGTCATCCGGTTCGGCAACATGCGGGCGGTCGCGCTGGTCTCGGTCGGCCAAGTCCTCGGCACACTGGTGAGCGAAGGACTGCTGGCAGCACGGATCGCGGCGGGCCAGGCAGACCCGGCGCTGCGTGCGGCGCTGGACGTCGGTCCGTCCTACGTGATCATCTCGGCCCTGGCCGCCGTGGCGGTGGCGCCAGCCCGGCGGTGGCACCGATGGACCGCGCTCGCCGCGCTCGCGGTGCGTGCACCGCACATCACTTGCGGCCTAACCACGCTGGGGGTCACTCCCGTGGGCCACGTGACAGCGCTGTCCACCGGGATGCTGCTGGCATGGGGTCTGCGGTCGTCCGACGCCCGCCACCGCCGCCTGCACCGACTGACGTTACGCGCAGCGCCGCTTCAGCAGCCGTTGTCCTATCGGCCATGAGGACGGTGCTGGTCGAACATCGCCCTTGGGCGGGTGATCTTGGCCGGGTCGAGGCATGACGAACTGACCGCCCCAGACCCTCCCGCAACGGCACCAAGACCATGTCTGAACAGCGGAAACTCAACGATCACGGCCGGAAGGACATCGGCTTCCAACCGCACTGCCCCCGTCCGACAACCCGCCTCGGAGATGGCCGGGGGCAGCGGTGGCCGAGCCCTGCTATCGACCAGGCCAGCCGGTCGGCCCGGCCGGTAACAGGGCGTCAGAACTTGGCGATAGACCCATTGACTTCGACGAACCCGAGCACGTCACGCAGCTGCGCGAGAGTTTGGATCAAGGATCCGAGGATCCGAATGGACGTGGCACGCTGCCGGACGTCGTAGGTGAACTGCGAGATGGAGCCCCACTGGTTCTCCAGCGTGGCGTAATCGGGGCCCAACTGCGTGCTCTGGTAGTCGCGGATGTTGCGTGCCACCCGGTTGAAGATGGGCGAGAAGCGGGCCGCCTCCGAGAAGACCTGGATCGATACCAGGAGTGCCTGGCCGACGTTGTCGTTGTACTCGGTCGCGTTGTTCAGTTGCTGCATGGCGTGGTACATGGTCTGGGGGGTCAGGACCAGGTTCTCCCGGTTGTTGCCGCCCGGGAGGCCGGAGTAGCTGCCGGTGCGCGGCATGATGCGGGCGTTGGTGATGCCGAGGGCGTTCTCGAACTCCTGTACCCGGTCGCTGAACACGAGGTGGGTGTTGGTGGCGGGGGCGTAGAAGCCGGCCACATAGAGGTTGTCCGCCCAGAGGTACACCGAGGCGAGGTGGCGGTTGTCGGTGTCCAGGGCTCGGACCTGGATCAGTCGGTGCTCGTTGGTGGTCTGCCGGATGCCGTCCTGGTAGGTCGGGCGGCCGTAGCTGTGCTGATGGATGGCGTCGATCAGATTCCAGTACCGCTGGCCATGTTCGGTCCCACCGTCCGTGATTCTGTCGACGTGCCAGTCGATGACCTGGTAGTTCGTCGCGGAGGCGGTACCGCTCAGGGCTGTCACCAGGCCCATGGCGACCGCCAGCGACAGCACGATGGAGCAGAGTCTTCTCAGCATGTTCCCTCTTCTTGGCGTGGCGCCGGCCGTCCGGACGCCGGGCTCCGCACGCTATGGGCCAGGAAGGCCACCGTCTGGTCCCTGCGCGCTCCGGACCATGACTCAGAACGCACACCAGGCGTGCTACGCCCGGCGCTGCACACTGACGTGGCCAGAGGCCGCCGACCGACCCTTGTCTCCACAAGGCATCGCCCCCGCCTGGGGTGCCGCCGTGGGCAGTTCGGGTGATGGCTGATCGTCTCCTCGCGGAGTGCGGGGACTGGCTCCGATCCGCCGTGGGACGCCGGAGGTGGCCGACCCGCGCTCGGCAAGCGGCCCTCCAATCTGCCGGGTACACCGGAGGCGCGGACCCCGCTCGGCACGACACACGGCACCTGTGCGATCGCGGCCCTACTGAACTTTTCGCTGGTTCGGTGGGTGTGGTGGGTGGAAGGTCAGGTCGGTGTGAGCCAGTCCTGTCCGTCGGCCCAGGCCCGCATGGCCCGGCCCAGTGAGCGGACAGGCCGTCCCCAGACCAGAACCACGGTGTCGCCGCGGCAGAACACCTTCATCCGCTCCAGGACCTCGATGAGTCCGGCGGTGTCGTAGCTGCCGGGCTTGGGGTGGAAACGCAGTCGTGCCCCGCGTTCGGGGTCGGTGGAGTGATGGCCCAAAGCCCCGGCCATCGACGCCCGCTTCCGGTTCAGGCGGTGCCGCAGGAGCGGAGTCCGTCCTCGGGGCGCGTAGGTGCGACGGACCTGAGGCCCGAGCGAGACGCCTGATTCGTCGAGGAACAGGATCCAGGCACGTGAGTTCACCGGCCTTCTGATCCGCGGCCACTCGTGAGCGACCCAGCGGGCGATCTCCCGTTCGTCCCGCTCCACCGCCCGCCGCTCGGGTCGCTGAGGACTCCATCCCAGCCGGCCCGTCAGCAGCCGCCACACCGACGCCCGCGACAACACCGCCCCCGTCACCCGGACAACGACCTCTCCGACACGTTCCAGAGTCCACAAGTCGGCCTCGAACCCATGAGCCTGGGCACCTCGACCCAACACGGTCCGAACCGCCCCGACCTGGGAGTGTCCAGCTTGGGCGGGCGCACGGTCGCCACACGCCGCTGCAACCCTTGGGTTGCCAACACGCCATCCACAACGAACGTTCGACCGGGCAGAACGCGCAGAGCACGACGCTGGAGAGCCAGGTGCGGTCATCAGCGCACGCCCGGTTCAGGGGAAGGGGGGCCGTCGGAAAACGACCGGCTCAGGGACCAAGCGGGCGGCCTACTTCACCCTCGCCGACCGGTGTTCGCAGCACCGGCCTACTCGATGACCATCCATCGATCACTCGGGACGGTACGTCCTTCGTGTTCAACCCGAGGCCGATCCACAGACCTTGAGCACTGCTCCAGGCGGAGACCGGCTCAGTCCCAGAACTCCCGCAGGGCCGCGTTGACGAGAGCGGGTTCCTGGGTGTGTGGGTAGTACCCGGGGACCCGCAGTAGCTGGCCGCCGAGCGAGTCGGTGAGGGATTCGGCCACGGCTGTGAGGGGCAGCCCCACGTGCTCGCGGTACGCGGCCGGCGCGTGCTCCCAGGTTCCGCAGATCACCAGGACCGGCAGGGCGGCGCCCCGGATCGCCTCCAGTGGGATGTCCGCCTCCCAGATGGGACGCTCCCTCATGGAGGTGGCGACGGCTCGGAGCCGGCGGGGCGTGGGCTCGGGCATATCCAGTCCCAACCCTTCGGTTGACGCCCGCAGATACTGCTCCGGCGTGACGCTCTCCGGGATGTCCGGTGCACCGTCGCGCACCCGGTCCAGGAGACCGGCGACGACCGGATGATGCGCCGCGGCGGTGAACGCGGAGGGCTGGATGAGGGCGAGGGAACGGACGAGGTCGGGTCGGCGCGCGGCGGCGATGAGCACGGCGACGGCTCCGTTCCCGTGCCCCACGAGATGAGCACCCCCGGGACCCACGGCGAACGACTCGTCGCCGAGGACCTCCACGACGTCCCCCGCATCGACGTCGAAGTCACTGCGCACAACGTCGGGACTGTCTCCGTATCCCTGGCGGTCCATCAGGAGGAGTGGCCGACTGTCGGCGAGGGGGCGCTGCGCGGCGAACCCGTACGTGGAGTCGCTGCCCCACGTGAAGATGTTGTGGACGAAGAGCGCCGGGGCGGCCGCCGCCGTGGTCACCGGGACCATCGAACCCGTCCGGGCCCGGCTGCCGGCCACCCCCTCGCGGTCGTCCCACACGGTCACGTGCACGGTCATTGCTCCCCCTCTCGAAGTTGAGGAACGCTGAACAGCCGGTCCAGATGCACATCGATCGCGGCGAGCGCGTCCTGGGGCTCGATCACGTCGAGTTCGATCAGAGAGGTGAAGCCGGTGAGGGCGAGGAGCAGGTTGGTCTCGGTCGCCGGGTCGCGGCCGGAGTCGATGTGTCCGTCGGCGATCGCCTGGCGGACCAGCTGCTCGACGAGGGCCCGCCCCTGGACGAGGCCGCGGCGCGCCTGCTCGTGCACGACCTGGTCGTGCAGTGCCTCCAGGACGTAGGCGGCGCTCATCCGGCTTGTCGCGCGGGCATCGGCGTGCAGGGGGAGCATCTCCGCGAGCGTCAGTCGGAGCACGTCACGGGGGTGCGGACGGTCACCGAGCCTTTCGAGCCCCTGGTGCACTCGCGCCGAGGTCTGCTCGGACGCGAAATCCATGGCGAACGAGAGCATGGCGGTCCGGGAGGCGAAGTAGTGCTGCAGCTGCCCCAGTGACATCCCCGCCTCCTGCGCCACCACGCGCATCGTCAGCTGTGTGACACCGCGCTGCTCGACCACTCGCCACAGCGCCCGGGCGATCGCTTCGCGGCGCCCGCGGTGATCCACCTGCTTCGGCATCGCCGCCCCCTTCCGTGCAGAGGAACTGTTCCAATACAGTCGACATAATACACCTGACCCATAACCATAAGGTCCACCGAGGGAAGGAATCGTCATGTCCGGACAGCCGAAGGTACGGACCACGGAAGGTGTGGTGCAGGGGCGTCGGCGGCGGGGACACGCGGTGTTCCGCGGCATCCCCTACGCTCAGCCCCCAATCGGAGCGCTCCGCTTCGCCGCGCCCGCGCCGCCGCACCGCTGGGAGGGGACGAGGCAGGCGGTCGAGTTCGGCCCCGTGGTGCCGCTGTCCCTGCCGATCGACGTGGCCCCGCAAGGCACCGACTGGCTGACGCTCAACGTCGCCACTCCGGATCCCGGCGCGGCGGGGCTGCCGGTGCTGGTGTGGATCCCCGTGGGCGGCTACCTCTCAGCGACGTCGAGCGACCCGATGTACGACCCGACAGCACTGGCCCAGGCGGGAATCGTCGTGGTGACCATCAACTGCCGCGTGGGCGCGGAAGGATTCGCGTTCCTCGACGACGCACCGCCCAACCGCGGATTCCTCGACCAGATTGCGGCGCTTCAGTGGGTTCACCACAACATCGCCGCCTTCGGAGGCGACCCCGGCCGGGTCACCGTGGGCGGGCAGTCCGCCGGTGCGGGCTCGGTCGCCGCCCTGCTGACGATGAAGTCCGCGCGCGGCCTGTTCCGGCGGGCCATCGCCCACTCGGTGCCGGGGCTGCACAGCACCCCCGCGCTGGCACGGCAGGTCACCGCCGCGTTCGCGGACCGGCTCGGTGCGGCGGCCCCCACCGCCGCGGCGCTGCGTGACATCGACCCATGGCGCCTGGCCGCCGAGCTCACCTCCTTCAACGCCGGCCTGCGCCCGCACCGGCAAAGCTGGGGACGCCTCACGGACACCGGCACCGCGCTGTGCCCCGTCGTCGACGGCGAGGTCCTCCCGGAAACGCCCTGGCCCGCACTGGCCGGCCAGCGCACAAGCGGGACCGAGCTGCTCGTCGGCCACACCCGGGACGAATTCCGGTACTTCAGCGTCGTGAGCGGACGGCACGGCACCTTCACCGAGGAAAACGCCCACGCTGCTCTGGACCTGCACGCCCCGCAACCGGACGGCGCGCGGGCCTACCGTGCCGCGTTCCCGCAGGCAGGCCCGGAGGAGTTGGTGGAGACGGTGTACTCCGACGCCTTCTTCCGCATGCCGTCACAGAAGCTGGCCGAGGCGAACGCCACAGCCGGCGGAACCTCGTACCTGTTCGAACTGCGCTGGGTCGCCCCGGCCCTCGGCGGCATTCTGGGCGCCTGCCACAGCCTCGACGTGCCCCTGGCGTTCGGCACGCTGGACAGCCCTGCCGGCATCCAGCTCATCGGCGAGGACCCCACTCCCGAGGCCATCGCGCTCTCCCGCGAACTCCAGGAGGCATGGGTTCGCTTCATCACCACCGGCGACGCGGGCTGGTCCGCCCACCGGCCCGACGGGCACCTGACCCGTGTCCTCGACGCCGAGTCGAAGACCCTGCCCTACCCCGAACAAGCCTCCCGCCAGATCTGGGAAGGCCACTCCCCCACCCCCTTCGATCATTCGCGATGATCCGGGTCGGCTCCTACGGCTGCGCCGCCACCCTCCTGCCTATCGGGGACAGCGCGCATTGGCGTACGGCCAGGCACCACTCACCCCGCTTGGCATCACATCCCTCCCGAGGGCACGCGGTGTGATGACTCCACACGAAGTGGACCAGAGGGACCAGAGCCGAAACTCGACGACATCGCTCCGCCGTGGAAGAGGCCGCCCACGCCGCCGAGTCGCAGGCGCTCTCGTAACTCGCGAACAAAGAGGCCGCCGACCGCCCGGCTGAGGGACGCTCCTCCTACGCAACTGGGCGCCGCCCTTCCTCTTCGCGTTCGCGAGCGTCGCCCGGTGACGAGGACCAACAAGAGCGCTCCAGCCGTACTGATCATGGCTGCGGTCTCGGGCGCGGGCATGATCACAGCGGCACCTGCCACCGCAGGGGGACCGCAGGGGGACCGCAGGGGGACCGCATCCACTTGACCGACCACGGCTACCAGCAGGTGGCTGACCGTATCTGCGAGGCGCTTTCCCGATCGTCATCGGACGGAAGCGGCTGTGCCTGGTGGCGTTCGTATCCTTCTGGTGCACGGCCTGTCGGCCCTCGCAGGAACCGGCGCCGGGCCGGGCTCAGCCGTTGAACCCGGAGACCCGTCCGCTGTGGTGGCAGCAGGTGCAGCAGCAGGGAGGTCCGGCGCGGACGGCGTCCGCGGGCCAGCCCATCAGGCCCGGGCGTCTTCGAGAGCGGGCTGCTCGGCGGGCAGGCGCCGTACGGCCCATACGCTGGGTGCGGCCAGCAGCACGAGGGTGGCGAGGGTCATCACCACGGCGCTGACGACCAGGACCGATGAGGGGCCCGCCGTGGTTGCGGTGGCACCGACGACGAGATATCCGAGTGGCACCGCCATGAGCTCGCCGATGGCGCTGAAGGAACTGACCCGCCCGAGCACAGCCGCCGGGAGCTGTTCCTGGATCGAGGTGTTCCAGCACACGATCGCGATGTCGAGTCCGATGCCGGCCAGCACTGCTGACGCGGACAGCCACACGAGTGGTGCACCCGCGGCCAGGGCCAGCAGAGGAAGGGCCAGGGGCAGGTTCGCGCTCACACACGCGACCATAATTCTCGTCGGCTTCCATTTAAGTGAAATTATCCCCCCGACAACGAGACCGGCAGCAAATGAGCCCTGGATTGTCCCCCATACGGCCGGACCGAGGTTCAGGTCATGGACGACGACAGGACCCAGGAGCTGATATCCGCCGAGCCAGAGGGCGACGACAACCGTTCCGGAGAGTACGTACGACCAGAGCCAAAATTTGCTGGAAAATTCACTCCAACCGTCACGGAAGTCTCGGAGTACTGAAGATCCGGATTTCACACGTCCCGAGACAGGAAGTCGACTGCACAGGAATGCGGCAATGGCGAAGCTCGCCGCATCCCAGCCCAGGGTCCATTCCGGTCCGATGAGTGCGACGAGTGCGCCGCCAAGCGCTGGTGCCACGATTCTGATGACATTGGTCGGAAGCCGCAGCAGCGTATTCGCCTCTTGGAGCTCACCGGCCTCGACGAGCTGCGGGAGCAGGCTGTTCATCGCGGGCTGCATCAGAGCCGACGCACCGCCCGCGACGGCGGCGAGTACGGCGATCCGCGCAGTGGTGGCGGCCCCGGCTGCCACGAGAGCCGCGACGCAGGCCTGCGTGAGGGCCGGCACCACGTTTCCGATCACGATCAGACGCCGTCGCGAGAACCGGTCGGCGACCACGCCGCCGACCAGGAGCAGGACCAGTTGGGGCACCGTGCTACTGGCGAGGACGATCGCCAACGACGCGGGGTGACTGTCGAAACCGAGCACGGTGAAAGCCAGTGCGACGGGCGCCATGGCGGACCCGCTCATCGATATGAGGCGAGCTATGACAAAGAGACGAAATGGCCTGCGCCGCAGCACGGAGAACGACCCATGGAGCATCATTTGCGCGACTCTACTACTTTCCACACCGCTCCAGTAACCCTCAATTGGCCGGTCCAGCAGCCCGAGGTGACAGGCTTGTAAGAACGGTGGCCAAATCCCGGCAGCTTGGCGTTGGAAGAGTGACTCACATCACTCCCCCGGTGCCGCAATGTCAGAATTGATACTTATGGCCCGCGATGGGTTTCAGTGTCCAATTATTCGCAATGCACACGAAACAACAAGCTCCTTGACGCATGATCATCGATGTGCAATCTGCGATCCGCAGCTTGGTCCAATGTTTTGGCTCGGAGTAATTACGAAGGAAAGGAATTCATTATGGCTATCAATGCCGTCGACATCGACGCGTTCGTCGCGAACCTGCGCAACGGTCTCATCGAGCCCCAGTCGACCACCGGACGACGGACCGGGACGACGTCGCCCAGCGCTCCGCAACCAATGCGCACTTACAGCGCCCGGTGTCCCCGTGGCGGGCGAGGTCGTCGAATGGTCGGCACCGACCTGCTCGACGGCGTGATCCGCTCGCGCGCCTGACACACAGGCGTGGGGTGGCAGCACTCCGTGGAACTGGGTGCCGGTGCGCCGGCGGATCGCCGGGCATCTGTGCTCGGTGATCCGTCCTGAGCTGTCGGCGGTCGACGACGTGTCCTTACCTCGCCCCGGCCGCCGACGGTGCGGTCAGATCACCCCGGCTCATCCCCGGCTCATCATGAGCAGAACAACGAGCGGTCTGATGCCAGCGGCACGTTCAGACCGGCACATGATCGGTATTTCCCGGACGTCCACCATGCTCGAACCACTCCGGCGCCAGGATCGACATCACCGTCGCGTCCACCCGCTCCCCCTCCCAGAGCAGCGCGTCACGCAGTACGCCCTCGGCGACGAATCCCACCTTCTCGTAAACCCGCCGGGCTCGCGGATTGAACGCATAAACTTCCAGCGAGATGCGGTACAGCCCCAGTTCCTCGAAGCCGTACCCGACGATCAGGCGGGTCGCCTCCGTCCCGAGGCCAGATCCGCGGGTGCCGGGCACCAGGCAGATGCGGAAGTTGCAACTTTCGTTGCCCGGGTCCCACTCGTGGAGGACCGCCTCCCCAACGACGTTCCCTGTCGCCAGCTCGACCACGGCAAGGTCCAACCGGTCATCCTGCTCCTGACGACTGCCATACCAGGTAAGCATTCGGCCCGTATCGGGCGCACCGTCGTCATGGCTGCCGGTAAGTCGTGACGTCTCTGTGTCCAGGAACATCGGCATCAGCGAAGGCACATCTTCCACCGTGACTGGCCGGAGCAGTATCTGTTCCCCTCGTAGCGACGGCTTGCTGAGGAAACCCGGATGTGACGCGTCTCGAAAGTGATCAACCATGGCCGCATTGTGTCCAGCACAAGCGGCTGACGTCGCCCTGATATTCGTCGCCGCAGATCCCCGTGATCGGGGAGACAGGGCCTGCCCAGTTACTGGCGGCTATGGCTACGGCGGGGCCCTGTTGCGAGCGGGGTGTCTTCTCGCCGGCACGCTGGGGCTCCGCGGTGCGCGGGTCGATCGCCTCGCCGGGTGCGCCGGTCTGGTAGACGTCGTCGGGCTCGGTTTCGCGGTTGTGCGGCAGGTGGAAGAAGACCCGG
This sequence comes from Streptomyces sp. NPDC006691, assembly GCF_042869955.1. Lineage (NCBI taxonomy): Bacteria > Bacillati > Actinomycetota > Actinomycetes > Kitasatosporales > Streptomycetaceae > Streptomyces > Streptomyces sp. NPDC006691. The sequence goes on along the minus strand of NZ_JBIAGW010000004.1, from coordinate 615,218 downwards.
CGCTGGTAGAGGCCGCTGTCGGGGTCGCCTTCGGCGCGGAGGGTCGAGTTCGGCGGAGCCGACCATGCGGCCGTCGCGTTCGTAAGGGGAGCTTTCCTGCCGGAGGCGGCAGCCCTGGCCCACTCATAGAGGTCCTCCCGAGATCCGGTCCGGTCACCACTGCTTGCCTCGTCATCGGCTGCGAGGGAGGATCCGCTCGATCCCCCGTTCGTCAGCACCCCCAACTGCTGGCTGACCGCCCATCCGGCTCTCAGCCGTGTGTCATCGGCTGGTTGCCCACAGCCCCGCCCGCAGTCGGCCGGCCAAAAGTCTGTGGCATCCGCCGCGCTGGTCGGTGCGACCACGGCAGGTGTCGTCGTAGCGACGACCGGCGGAAGCGGCGGCCCGCTCCCGCCCGCAGGCTGTGAGGTGCTGAACCAGAGGGGAGATTCTGAGCAGTTCACGGCGGCGGCCTCGCGCGCGACCGACCCGGAGCTGAAGTCCGCACTCAAGTCTGCGGCAGCCGACAAGCAGCGGGTAGAGGTGGACAACCAGCTCCGGGACTACGCCGAGCAGCGGCAGGGAACCGATCCCAGGCGTCGCGACACCACCGGCGTGAAGGACCCGGCGGCGACACAGCGAGCCAACGACGCCGCCGCGTACATGAGGGACCGTGGGACGTTAGCGGAAATCTGCGAGGGATAGAGCACGCCGAGGGCCGCCCTCTACGGACCGACCGCTGACAGCCGCCGCACACCGACGACCAGCGCGGGGACGGGGATCCTGAACCGTGGTATGCCCCGGAACCCCAAGCTGCGTGGTTCGAGCAGGAGACCATGATGCTCTCCATGCGTAACCCGTTGCAGAACAGAAACTCGATGGTTTGAACGTGCGTGGGATCCGTGCGCAGACCATCCCCGCAGGCGCCCCACTCCATGAGGATCGCGAACGTCTCGCTCCCCTGGTCGCTGTCACCGCCGGTGAACTCCGCTCTCTGCTGGACCAGTTGACCGCGGCAGAGTGGCTCACCAAGATCCGCCTCACCGGTCGCCTCAGTGAACGCGCCCTCCCCCTCACCTGCCCCCTCCCCGCCCCTCGACCCAGAAGGGGCTCCGACCTGACTCCACCGCGGCAGGAATGGTGTTGCGGGCTGAACGGCCCGGCTTGCATGATCGGGACATCCGAATCGTGCGGGAGGCAATGCGCACGAAGACCGACAGCGACAGCCGGTGGGACTTCGCCCAGGGCGCCGTCAGCGACTCGGTCTGGGGCTGAGCACCCGGGATCAGCTCCTTTCACCTTCCTTGGAGTGGGTTCTCCAGAGCGTCCGCGCAACGTCGCGCTCCTGCGATCTTGGATGGAAGAACTTCATGGACGGCAGAGGGGCGCTGTTGGCCGCCCGCTCTCGACCGGTCTCCACGATGGCGTAGATGCTCCCGAGGTTGCCACAGATGGCCATTCCGTCGAATTCGTCCCGCGGGTCGGAGGGGGCTGCCCACGGGTCCGCGTCATGCTCTGCCTCGCTGGTCTCGCCCGCGAGATTGTTGCTCAGTGTGCGGATCCAGTCGTTCTCGACGTCCTCGTACGCTCCGGGGAGACAGCGTGATCCGACATCAACTCGGACCGCCCTATGGCGGACGAGTTCAATCGCGTCGTGAACGGCGAGAGAGGGTGGACGATGCCCTTCGCCGAGTCCCGTGCCATAGCGGCTCTGTCCAAAGCCGTGGCTCGCGAAGCCTCATCGAAGGAGAACTGACCATGGACCCCGAACCCAGCAGGCGGCCCTTCCTCACACTGTGGGCGGCCACCACCACGTCGAATCTCTCGGACGGAATAAGTCTCGCCGCAGCACCTCTGCTCGCGGCCACCGTGACTCGCGACCCGGCGCTGATCGCCGGCATCACCGTGGCGCAGCGGACCCCGTGGCTGGTCCTGGCCTCGATATCCGGAGCCCTCGCGGACCGGCTGGACCGAAAGCGTGTCGCACAGGCGGCGAACTGGATCCGCGTCGCCGCGTTCATGACTCTCGCGTTGGCGGTCCTTGGCGACTCCGTCTCCATGCCGCTCCTCTATGGGTTCTTCTTCGCCATCGGGACGGCCGAGACGCTGTATGACAGTTCGTCATCCGCGTGGCTTCCGACCCTGGTGGCCCCGGATGACCTGGGCCGGGCCAACGGACGCCTGCAGACCACTTTCGTCATCTGCAACGAGTTCGTGGGGCCGCCGATGGGCGGCCTCCTCTTCGCCTTCGCGGCTGCGGCCCCGTTCGTGCTCGGAGCCAGCGGCTACCTGGCCGCCATCGGCCTGCTGGCGCTGATCCCCACAGCCACCCGGGACCGGCGGAAGCCGTCCGAGAAGCCCCTCACGGTGAAGAACATCGCCACGGACATTGCCGTTGGTGCGCGATGGTACTGGGCATCGCCGACCCTGCGGTCGCTGAGTTTCGTCGCAGCGATGGGTAATGCTGTCAGCGCAGCCACCTACGGCATCCTCGTACTCCTTGCCACGGACGTGCTGGGTGTCACGTCGAGCTGGTACGGCGCACTGCTCGCGGCCGGTGCCATCGGCGCGGTTGTCGGCGGCCTGGTGGCCGGCAAGATGGGCGAGTGGATACCGCTGGGCACGCTGATCCTGGTGACGAATCTGCTGTCGGCCGGGTCCACCATCGGCATGGGACTCGCGATCAGCCCGGCGGCCACCGTCGCCTTCATGGCGCTGGACGGCTTCGTCGTCCTGATCCAGGCCATCCAGGTCGTCACCCTTCGACAGCAGATCGTGCCGAACGACGTGATAGGCCGCGTCACCGCGGCTTATCGGTCCGTCGCCGTGGGCGCTTTCACCGTCGGGGGTATAGCGGGCGGCCTGGTGGCCAAATTCTTCGGAATCCCTGCCGCCTTCTACGCCGGTGGTACCGCCATGGCCATCACTGCCTTCGCGGTCCTGCCCGTGCTGAACAACAAGCGCCTCGCCCAGGTGAAAAGAGAGGCAACCGATCCTGAAGAGGCTTCCGGGGCGCTCATCCGATGAAGGAGGGCGACAGTGAATCAATCCACGCAGTGAGTCGTAACCGAGGCTGCCGAGGTCCACGTCCGCTATGACCACACCCATCTCGACTTCGGTCCAGACGTCCCGGTCAGCGTATTCCCGCGGCATGCGCACCAGGTCATCTCGCTGTTCCTCCGGCCGAACTCGCGCTCCCGGTGCGGAACATGGGGCACCCACGGGGAGTTCGGGCCGGCCTTGCCGCGGCAGGTGACCTCCGTCGTGCACCCGGTCCACACCGCCGAGCCCCCGGTCTCCTGCGGTTCTTGCTCTCTCCTGCGTGGCCGAGGAGGCCGGGGGTTCTGCCCGAGTAGCCAGCGGAGGTAGACGTCGACGGCCTGCTGCCGGCGTTCGTTGAGGGCGGCTTTCTGCTGCTCGCCGGAGCCCATGCGGTCGTCGCTCGGCAGGACGCGGCGGAGGCGTTCACCGTGGGGAAGCTGTGGCTTCTCACGAGGGCGACGAGATCGTAGTTGTCGTACAGCTTGCGCCGTCGTCCATCGCTGGTGGGAACGGACGCCGGGGGATCTCCGACCGGAGCTGAGCGATGTTTTCCTGTGATCCCTGCTCTGAACGCGAGGTGCAGCCCATGACCGACCATCTGTCTGCCACGTCTTCCTCAGCCGCAGCCCGCGGACACCAAGTTGGAGCGTGGTGGTGCACGACCGGGACGACGGCGGTTCCTCGGGGCACGCCGTGGGCTTCGCCCCGCCGGAATGGTGGGCCACAGCCAGCCCGAGTCAGCGCGTTGCACCGACGTGCGACGGGCGAGCAGCAAAAGCCGCAGCGTGGCCTGTCGGTTGGGCTGCTCTCTGCTCAACGCAGGCCGGTTGCGTAGTTCAGGGCACGCCTGGTGGACGTCGGCAGGGGGCATCCTTTACGAGGCAAACCATTTCTGGTTGTCGCTGTAGTTGGCGTTCCACACTTGCAGCCGCCCGTTCGAGTTCATGTCCAGGACCAGGCTTGTGTTGCCGCCATTGACGAGTTCGTACCTGCCGTTGCCTTCCGGCCACGCGTACCACGTGTAGTCACCGCCGGTCACCTGACCACACGGGCCGGACACGACGACCGGGGACCCGACCTTTGTCCAATTGGGCACCAGGCATCCATAGTTGGGCTCCCACTCCAGGACGTACCAGGCCCCGCCGCGCGAGTCGTAGCTGCCCTGACGGACGAGGGCCCAGTTGCCCTGCCCGCACGGCACCGCCCGGACGACCGCCCCCCAGGAATTCGACTCCGGTGCGAAGCACGGCGATCCAGCCGCGACAACGCGCAGGTTCTGGTTCATCCCCTGCGTGAAGTCCGCGTGAGCCGGCACCGCTTGCGCCACGAATGCAGCCGCAGCAGCACCGGCCACCGTCAGCATCCGCTTCCATCGTTTCATCATGAAGATCCCCTGCCTTCATCCCTTGGCGCAGCTGACCGCCATGGAGACAGTTCCCGTCCAAGCGCCCTGCGCGTCTGCGACCGTACCGATACAGCTCCTTCATCCGTCCTAGATTCGACCTGGATTCGTCCTAGTAGGAACGTGGTTGCGCGGCCGTTCCGGTCGCCCACCAAGCGACGATGAGCCCGTCCGGCCGGACGAAACGTGCCGTGGTGAACATCAAGGTGACCGCCGGAGTGGTGCGTGCGGCCAGCCCGCAGCAGAGGGACAGGGCCGGCACAAGATAGAGGGCGAGAGGAATGAGAAGCAGGCCAGGGCCGGCACCCACAGCGTGACGGCCCGTCTGTGACGCAGGAGTTGGGGCCGGGCCTGGGGCTCCGATACGCGGCGGTTTCCCCGACGCGGTGCCCTGACATACGCCGCTCCATTTGGAACGCGTTCAGCGCAGGCATGGATCCAGCCTCTGGGCGTACAGGGCGGGGAACCTGCATCCGCTGGGAACACCTGGCATCCCCCCTCCGCGTCGCCCCATGAAGGAGACCGGGACCCGCCTGTGAGACCGGGCCGTGTCGGAGAGCAAGTTGCTCTCGTACGCTGTGGCGACGGCGCGGTCGGTGGTGTGCCCGCTGATGTCCTCCGTCCGCAGTTCCGAGTCGATCTCGTAGAAGAATCTGCGGGCCACATGGAGCAGCACGATGGCCGAATCGCCGCCGCGCAGCGCGACCGTGATCGGCGAGCCCTCAACCTTGTGGGGTGCGATGCCGTCGTGGTCCGTGACCGGCCAGCCGTTGGCCGAGGTGGCCTTGGCCCAGGTCGAGTTCGTTGCGGAGGGCTGCGGCCGACCGGCCGCGTACGCCGTGCCGGGCAGGTCTGTGACCGCGATGGCGCCGCCGACGAGCCGAGGCCGCCGGTGAGTATGCCGCGTCGGCTCGGGGTCTTGAATTTGGTCACTTCAACTGCTCGCCTTGTGAAGGGGTGTTGGTTGGGATCCCGGTCCGGCCGCGCATCAGTCGACAGACGGCCAGGACACAGCCGATGACCATTCCGGCGAGAGCTGCGCAGATCACCGCGTTCAGCCAGAGCGGTACCAGGTCGATACGGGTGCCATTGCCCCAGCGGCACTCCCGGGACAGCGGGAAGAGGCGCTCCACGACAGTTGGATCACTGGCGGGGCCCTCGTCCCGCATCGGGTTGCCGAGGGCTCGTACGCATGCCTCTGCCCTCCCCTTGGTGCTGAAGCCGATCCACAGCCCCGGCACGTAGGCCGCGACCGCGACACACACCGAGAGCACGGTCAGCTCCAGCCCGGGGCGCGCGCCCCGGGGGGACAGCCAAAGGCGGCGGGTGGCCAGGAGGTGCGCCAGCTTGGCGCCGAGGAGGAAGACCGCCGGCAGCACCGCCGCGTTCGCGAGGACAAAGAGGTGTCATGGCTGTTCACTTGGCGACCTTACGGAGGTCGCCCTGGCGCATCGTGGAGGCCGCGCGCCGGCTCCCCTCGGCACCGACGTGGCCTTGGAGCCGGTCCGCGAAGCCCAGCAAGAAGGCCTCCAGTTTGCTGTAGGCGAGCGCTCCGGGAGCGATGGTCGGGAAGCCACCGGTGGAGTTGATCAGGTAGGTGATGCACGCGATGATCACGCTGTCGTCCTGCTGAGCCAGCATGTTGTACGCGACGTCGACGGCTCCCTTGTTCGAGCCGTGGAAACGCTCCTTGTAGTAGCGCTTGAAGCGGGTCAGGTTTCCGCTTGCTGCGCGTACCAGATGCCCGACTGTGCGGCGGTCAGGGGCAGTTCGGAGCCCGAACTGATGCTTGTTCCCATACGGAGAAGCAACCTGATGCTGGCGCTGTACTGGACCGGCAGGCAGTCAGAGGCACTGGCCGTCTTCCGGGACGCGCGCACCACCCTGGCCGCCGAGCTAGGCATCACGCCCGGGTCACGGCTGCGCGCAGCGTGTCGCCGTCCTCCGCCAGGACGGCGACACGCTGCGCGCGGCCACGGCAGGCGCAGATGTGGCGCACTGACACCCCGTCAGCTCCGGTGCGGATGCTGCGCACCTCATAGGGGCTCTGAGCTGAGGCGATGCATCGCGGACATGCCAGAGACGCCTTCGATAGGCTCTCCGAGGCTCGGATCGTGAGCTAGTGGTACGTCGGGAGGATGAACGTGTCTGGTGAGCGGCTCGACTCGGAATGGGTGCGAGGTTGGTGCGAGGAGACAACTGCTGCGCTCAAGTCTGTGATGTCATCGCATCTGCCGACGCATGGGTTCCCACCTGGCGACAACGCCGTCGTTCTCGCCACCGATGAGAGCAGTAAGGCGACGGACGCCCTTGTGAACCTCACGCCGATTCCCTCGGACCTCACGACCCTTTACTGGGTGATGGGCGAGGCCTCCTTGCCGGATGTCGAGCACGGATACTTCATTCACTCGGCCTCGACGGTTGCTGACCACTTCCGCGACTACGGCGCGGTCCAGGTTGATGATGATCCGTCGGCCATCGTGTTCGCCAGTGACGGCGGCGGCCATCTGTTCGCAGTGTCCGGCAGTGGCCGAGTCTGGAAGTCGATCACGGCATCCTGGTTCGGCGATTTCGAGGTTGCCGCAGAGTCCGTCCAGGGGTTCCTTGAACAGGTCGGCCCGAGCCGCTGCCGGTAGTGGAAGAGCGGCCAGGAGGCGCGACGGACCAGCGTGCAGCAACGTTGCACAGGAGCGGTTACCGCAAAGTGGTGACCTGGTTGTCGGGATGGTCGATCCAGTGCGATGGGTGCCGTCCGGGGTGGGAGTGAGGCCGTGCCGGTCTTCGGCCGGCCAACCGAGAGTCTCCCAGCGGCCGTAAGCAGTCTCCGCTTCGTCCCACAGCTCGCGCGGGCCGTCTCTGTGGCGCTGTCGTGGGTGACCGTCCACAGGGACAGCCGTGTCAGGCTCACGCGCGCCGCTCCCGGATCTGGGCCGTCCGGGTAGCGGCTCGCAGGTGGAGATCGTGCCGAGCACCAACCAGGCGCTCCGGCTCAACAAGGACGGCTCCACCAAGGTCGCCAGGATCATCGTGCCGGTGTTCCTGGAGCCGAGCGAGGACCCGACCGACATGGTAGCCAGTGCCTCGTTCCGCCCCCGTGTAGCGGTACTCCAGGAGCTCCGCAGTCATTTGACGACTGGTCGAGCAGCGCGCCTCCCGCGCGCTCTGCAACGAGAAGCGCACGGTGCACCTCCAGCGTGACGAGGACGGCCGGATCGTCGCGCCCAACGGCGAGAGCGACGGCGACGGGCAGGACGACACCGACACCACTGGCGAGTCCGCGCTGCCGCACTTCTCCAGCCCGCGCGACGCGGCGACGATCGCGGCGTTCATGCGGACACGGGTGTACCGGCCGGAAAGCCTAGGGTGGCTGGAGAGCGGTCAGGACCCTCACCCGCTGGCGGATAAGAAACGAGATCACCGGCGTCTACGCAGTCCCGTACGACGTGGAGGCCGGGGTCGGCGTCACGGAGGACTTCCCCCTCGGTCCCCCGCGAAGCCCCCCTCCCGCAACGCCGCCACGGCCCCGGCGATCAACGCCTCACGCGTCCGGCCGAACCCCGCCCCCTCCCCAGCGGACAGGACCGCCGTCTGGACGAGGGGGCGTTCCTCGCCCGAACTGCACGGCGGTGCGGGCGTACATCGTCGTCCCGCGACGGACCAGCGGATGGTGAGGCCGTCCGGCCAGCCGTTGGAGTCGTAACTGCCTGCCGTCATCACGACGTCATGGGTCCAGATGCTCTGGGGCGGAGCCCTCTGGACCTCAGTGCACAGACCTCCCTGGCCGGTCTTCTGGAGCTGCGAAACCCGCCCGTCCAACCAGCGCACCAACGTGTCCCAGTTGGCGCTGCCGGTGAAGTCGCCCGCCGTGACGAAAGCGGCTTGCTTCCAGGCGCCGCTCGGCTGTTGTCCATCGGGCGCAGCCTGTCCTTCAGGATGCCCTCGGGCTTGCGGATCTTGTTGAGGAAGTCCTCCGTGAACAGGTCCTTGGAGGCCGCCGGAAGCGCCCGGGCGATGGCGTCGGTCGTGTGATAGCCGTCGAAGAGGCTCTCCACGTCCACCTTTTCGCCGGGCTCGCCGCCCTCGCCGTCGTAGCCGCTCTCGCCGGCGTAGCCGGGCTGGAACACCGCGCCGGGTGAGGTGTAGAGGCCGTACATCCTGTTCCAGGCGATGACGAAGTAGGCGAGGTAGAGGCCGGAGTTCTCGATCCTGTCGTTGGCCGCGGCCGCCTCGAAGGCGGAGAGGTCGTAGGGGCCGCTGACGGGGGCGAGGGCGCCCAGCGTGAAGTAGCGCTCCGCGCCCGCCTGTTGGAGCGCCCGGCCCACCAGCATGGTCGCGGGTCCGCCCTGCGAGAACCCGCTGACCTGGACCTTGCGCTGCAACTCCCGGCCACTGCGGTGGGCGAGCGTCCGGGCCGCGCGCAGACCGTCGACCGAGGCCGCGACGGTGGCGCCCTGCTCTGCCGCCGCCGTCTGCGAGGCAGACAGTAGACGCCGATACAGTTGTCCGTATCCCGTTGCAGTGGACAGTTCCACGAACAAACATGGCCGTCATGGACCGACCAAGGCGGATCATCGAATGCGGAGACTTCGTCCTGCGATGCTGGCGGGGGCAGAGCGACTTCGCTCCGGCCTTCAAGTTGATCGAGGAGTCTCTGGAACACTTGCGCCCCTGGGAGTCGTGGGTCGCCCGTCACAGCGCGCAGAGCACCCGAGACTTCCTCGCGACGTCCGAGTCGAAGTGGGCAAGCGGTGACGTGTACAACTACGCCATCGCCAAAGACGGCACTCTCGTTGGCATGTGCCAGACCTACCGCGGGACCGAACCTCAGGGCCGGCGCATGGGGTATTGGCTGCACCCTGCCGGCACTGGCCAGGGCATCGCCACTAGAGCAACGGCGGCCCTGGTCACCGAAATGTTCACCTTGCCGGAAGTGGAGTACCTGGAAATCGCGCACGACCTGTCCAACACCTCCAGCGCCGCCATACCACGCCGGCTGGGCTTCACCGAAGTCCGGCGTGAACAGGGAAGACCACCCACAGCCCCCTCAGGCAGCGGGATCGACACGATCTGGCGGCTAAACCGCCCTACGCCGCCTGTCAACGGCACTCCGTGCCCCTGATACATCCCCATACACCGAGCTCAGCTTCCGTCCCTTCGGAACCAAACGAGATGACGCCTTGGTGAGCGTTCTGGTTATATTCGCGCTGCTCTGAGGCAGTTCTGAACTGCCGATGCCACAGAGTTGTCATACCGTCTTTGCTGGAATACGGAGCACCGGCACCCCACGTCGTCCGATCATCCCGGCCCTACCCCCGCGACCTGCACCACCACGCGCGGTGGCAACTGATCCGCCCACCCTCGAAACCTGGCGCCTCTGCCCGCGTCGGAATCCGACGGCCCCAGCACCTCGCAACCCAGCCACCCCGCCATACCCTGGGAGCACTCCCCCGGCAGGGAGGGCCGCCCGGAGACCGGCTCGCGTCAAGAATGGACCCGCCATCCACCTGGCCTTTCTCGGACTCGCCGCAGCCTCGTGCTACTACCGGCGACCGGTCCGACCCACCACGTAGGGCATCGTCACAGGCAGGCCGGCCGCAAGCGCGGCATCACGTCCCAGGCCGAGCGGCTCGGCGACGCGTCTTCCGCAACGACTACGCCCACCTGCGGCCGCGGGTAGAGGGCGCACCGGGCCAGCAGATGTCGGCCCTCTTGCCTCAATTGACGGCCGCATGCACCGCCGCCCCACGACTTCACGGGGGCGGCCGAGGATGCCTTCCCTCAGCACCCGGACGCTGAGCTCATGCTCAGATTCCCCGGCCCGGCGTCCAACTCGCCGCCCGGGTGCTGCCAGGGCGTCTTGGACCGTCCGGCTCGGAAGATGACGTGGACAGGCATAGTTTGGCCAGCGAGGGCATATTAGGTGGAGACCGTTCGGGGCCCCGTGGCGAGACGGTGGGATCTGAAGGGGATGTGCACCAGCTCAGTGGGAGAGACGGCCATATGGACCGCGCGGCATCCGCAGGTGACGATTCTTTGCGCATGCTCGCCCACCGGGTGTCGGAAGCCGCTGAGGCGCTGATCGTGACCTGGAACGCTGCGGCACAATCCGCGTCGCCACGCCTGTCCAGCCTGCAACTGGAGGCTCTGCTGATCGCCCGCAGGGTTCCGGGGATCAACCTCACCGGGCTGGCCGAACGTATGGGTGCTGCCCCTCCCGCCGCCTCCAGGCTGTGCGACCGGCTGGAGGCGGCGGGTCTCCTCGAACGACGACGCACCTCGACGAATCGCCGCGAAGTCGAACTGCTCCTCACTGCGCATGGCCAGGTCATCCTGCAAACGCTGTCCGAACATCGTGCTGAAGCAATCGGTCAGATCCTTCAGCACGTCCCCTCGGCCCAGGCCGAGGCGCTCGCTGTCGGCCTGCGCGCCTTCACGGAGGCCGTCGAAGCGGCCGAGAGCAGCGGCCCCGAACGCTGAGTCCCCTGTCCCCCGTACCCCGGTCCCCTGTCCTTCTGCCGGCCGGCCCCCTACGCTGCCGGTGTCGTTCTCCCTCTCCAGTCCAGGCAGAGGACCGCCGCATCGCTAGACAGCTCTTCGTCGCCGTGATGCTGCATCAGTCCGTCGACCACGGCGCGCGCGGCCTCGTGCGTCGACGCGCCGCGGGCAGCGGCGACGGTCTCCCGAAGAGCCAGCTCCCCGAAGGAACTCCCCGCCGTGTTCCGGGACGCGTGCACGCCGCTGCTCACGATGATCAGACGGTCGCCGGGCTCAAGTGTGAACTGCTCTTCCTGGTATTGGGTTTCCTCGAACATGCCGAGCGGCAGCTGGGCATCGAGCTCGATTTGTTCGACTGTCCCTTGACGGTGGCGGAACAGCTGAGGGGACCCGGCGTCGACTGCGCGGGCCCGTCCTGTCGCCAGGTCGACGCGCAGCAGGAGGGTGGGGGCTGACACCTGTCCGGCGTATTCGCCGTAGACGGCTTGGTCTGCGAGGCATGCCTGGTCTTCGAGGGAGATGCCGGCGCGGCGGGCGTTGCGCAGGGCGTTGACGGTGAGGCTGGTGAGGAGGGCTGCCTGAATGCCATGGCCTTGACCGTCGGTGACGGTGACGGTGAGCGATTCATCGGTCACGCTCCAGTCGAAATTGTCTCCGCCTACCGCGTAGGCCGGTTCGAGGTGGGCACCGAGAGTGAATTCGTCGGTCTCGAAGCCGCGTCCGGGCAGGAGCTGCCATTGCATTTCAGCCGCGAGGGTGAGCCTTCTGCGGCGGCGGGCCTGGAGGTACAGGTCGGTGACGTGGTCCGCGACGAGGAGTTCGTGTCCGAGAGCTGTGGCGAAGGTGGCGAGGTCCAGCACGCCCCGAGTGCCCTGGGCGGCGGATTCGGGGAGGTCGACGGAGAGGATTCCGATCCGGTCGCCTCGGGCGGTGATCGGCAGGTGGGTCCGGACGATGCCGGGTTGGTCGGTGACTTCCACGACCGGGGTCTGCGAGGTGAAGGCGCGGCCTGCGGGGCTGCCGTCACGTACGGCTGTCACCTCGCCCGTCTCCGGCAGGTGGGTCACGGGCTGCAGGACACTCAGCCCGTAGTCGGCCAGCAGGAGGGATACGTGCCGGGCGTGGACGTGCTCGGCCAGCAAGGAGCGTGCGGTGGACAGCAGTGCGGTCGGCGGTGTCAGTCGCAGGGTGCTTTCCGCGACGCCGAGCCAGCTTGTCGAGTGCCTCTCCACGGCCTTCTTCCCTCATCACGTGAATGAACCCGCGCCATAGAGCGCAGCGGTGCTGCCATCAGCCGGTCGCGGTTGATTCTTCCTCAGTCCCGCCCGGAAATACGGTGCTCTTCGAATATGCCCGGGACCGTCGGGTCCTTTTCGCGGGGCATATGCGTCTTGTCCACCCTACTGTCACGACGCTCCTGCCGGCCGGTGGGGATCTTGGGGTGAGGGACGGGGGATACGAATCGCCAGGGCGAGGGTGTCGTCGGGGTGCAGGACGTGATGGCGCAGGTCGGCGGCGATCGCGCCGGGGACTGCGGTCAGCGGCTTCGCTGCGTGCCGGCGTGCCGACTCGATGAGCTGTTGCTCTCCCTCGATGGGGTTTCTTCGGCTTTCGGTCAAGCCGTCGGTGTAGAGCACGAGCAGGTCGCCGGGGTCGATGCGGGTGCGCAGCAGCCTTTCGCTGCCCGGCAGAGGGAAGCCGATGCCTCTTCCGGGCACTTCCAGGTAACCGGCCGCGCCGTCGGCCTGGAGGAGCAGGGCGGGGGGATGGCTTCCATTGGCGAGCTGCACGTCTCCGGTCGCGGGGTCTATTCGTGCGAGCAGCACGGTGGCCATGAGGCCGGGAGCGAGCGGCATCAGCAACTCGTGCGCGCGGGCGACGATGGACTGCAGGGGGTGGCCCTCAAGGGCGAGTGTGCGAACGGCGTGGGTCACGTCGAGGGCGCTTCTGGTGCTGCGCACGCCGTGACCCAGCGCGTCCACGACGGTGATGTGGAGGGTGCCGTCGGGCAGGAGGAACCAGTCGTACAGGTCACCGCCGGTGGGAGCGAGAGGGTCGGCGGGTTCGTAGTGGACGGCGAGTTCCAGGCCCTCGACGTGCAGCGGGGCCGGCCTGAGGGCGTCCTCCAGTTCCTGGAGCATGACACCGTGTGCTTTGCGCAGCTGCTCGTCGCGCTCCTCAAGTTGCACGTAGAGAGCGAGAACACCGCCGTTGGTCTCGGCCAGTTCGTCCTCAAGCAGTCGCCGCTCGGCCGTCAGAGCGTCGATCCGGGCGAGCGCGGCGCGCAGTTCCTCCTCCTCGGAGTCCGCGCCACTGTGCAGGGCGCCGCCCGGCAGCGGGCCACGGACGCTCTGCGCCGCACCTCGCGGGGAGACGGGGATGCGCCACGTCACCGACGTCGCTTGCGTCCCGGGGGCGCCGGGCAGCGGCAGGCCGGCAGTGGTGAGCGGTACGCAGGTTCCCGAGGCGGTCAGTGTGGCGGCCAGGACGGCTCCGCCGTTGTCCGGGTCCGCCTCTACGCCGACGTCAAAGGTGACCGGTCGTTGAGCGGTGAACTCGACAGCAGCCAGATCGGACACGGACAGGGCGAGGCGGGAGCGGGTTTCGGCGGACAGTCCGTAGCGGTGGGCAGCGTGTCGTACTGCTCTGCGCAGCGCGGGCAGGGCGTAGAAAGTGCCGTTCATGGGTGCCTTTGCTGGGATCTGAGCGCAACGAACGTCGGTCATCGCGGCTGTCTCGGTCGTGGTGCGTCACCGCTGCGTGAGCAGCGACAAGGGCAGCCAGGACACCTTGGGAGCATGGGGCCAGTGGGCGTCGATGCTCGTCGACCTCTCCTCTACGCAAGGCGCGCTCGCCGACGCCTGCCATAGGCTTCTGCCGCACCAGCTGGAACTCCGACGACCGGTCGGCCGCCGTTTCCGGCGCTCGCTCGCGACGCCTTCGCCCGACGCCGTCGCGCCACGGCCTCGCTGACACTCATCGGGATCCCTCTCGTCGGCCCTCCGTACGGCGCTCCTGGGCACTGATGCGCCGGACATGCTGGCCCACCCTAACTGTTGTCACGTGACAAATATATTCACGGGCGAAGTGCACACGAAAGCCCCACGCGTCCACGCCCCACTGGCGTGCCACCCCTAGAACGGATGGACGCCCGGGCTGGTGCTGGACGGGGTTCGCGCCCGCACCGGGACCGGGAACAGTTGGCCGCACCCGCGACAGACTCGCGTACGCCGCGGAGGCGCCATCACGGCCCTCCGCGTTGCCGCTTGCGCCCACCCGGCCGAGGCGGACCCGGCGCCACCAGAGGAAGGTGAAGCGGCCGTGGCATCATCCGCGCATGGAACTCGTTGCACTGGAGCTGGCCGTCCACCGCCTGCGCGACGCCGAAGAGGCGCTGGATGCAGCACGCGCCGATGCCGAACTGGAAGCGGTTGCCGCCCTTCGTGCGGGAGGCGACGTCGAGGCGATCTGCGCGCTGTCCGGCCTCACCCCCCACGACCTCCTGCGCATGGAAAAGCTGACCGGCCCGATCCCCGCGAGCTGACCGGATCCGCGCCCGGGCAGGCGGCTGGAGGAGCACAGGACCGCGGCAAGAGTCGGGGCGACTCACCTGGCAGCCGCGGGGGTCGCGGAGGAGCACCTGGTCGTCATCGTCCCGCCCGCACGCCGAGGTGTGACCGCGGTACCGCTGTGAGCCCGGGGCGACTCCGGAAGGAAACACTTGTCGTTTGACAACTATGCCCGGTGGTCGCACTCTAGTCCCCGGCTCACGCCGTGGTCGGCGTGGGCACTGAACTTTCCCCTGGAGGACGGAGAACGGTGAACCTGTTGGCGCGCCGGCCTCATGACGTGGTCAGGCAGTACCCGCTGCCTCTCCGTACGCGGAACGCGGGCTGTCCGTTCCGCGCAGCACAGCCGCACGGAAGCACGCCAGACCCTGGGCGAATGCGATCTGTTCGCCGGGTGTCATGGTGGCCACGACGTCGGCCAGGGACTCTTCTCGGCGCGCCCTCAGCTCACTGAGGTAGCGCGTCCCTTTGTCCGACAGACGCAGTTCGACTTCTCGGCGGCTGGATGAACTGGGCTTCCTCGCGATGAAGTCGAGCGCGTGGAGGCGGTCGCACATACGGCTCACCGACGACGGGGTCGAACCCAGCCGCTCGCCCAGGGCACGCAGGTTGATCCCGTCGTTGTCCGCGAGAATGTAGAGAACCCGCAGCTGGGATATCGAGACGGGAGCGGTCGGCGCCAACTCCCTGCTCTGGCCCCACAGGACCTCAAGCACCTCGATGGCCTCACGGGCCGCCAGCGCGGCCGCTTGCTGGCCGGCATCGGAGTCCGCGGCCCCCACAGTCACGGTCGTCAACCGTCTTGGCAGTCGCTGTGGCACAACAAAGACCCTCCCGCTCCTCTGCTTTTATCTTCTCGAACAGGCGGTATCCGAACAGTGGACAGATTCACGGCTACGGAACGCGCGTTGCGCCGGGCAGCGCCACACGCTCTGCTGCAAGCAGTGCAGGACGCTCTCGCCGTGCATTACGGAGCCTTTTCCGTGGACCTGCTCATGGCCGACTACGCGATGACCATACTGCAACCGGTCAGCGAGCTCCCGTACACAGCTGAACCCGTCCCTGTCCACGGCAGCGCCCCGGGCAGAGCGTTCGGCGGGCAGCAACCGTACGTGGTGAAGGACGACCGGACCGGCCGGCTGACCGTCCATCTGCCCGTCAGCGTCCGCGGCGACCGCATCGGAGTCCTGGCCGTGACCCTGCCACAGGAGTGCTTCGACGCGGCGGCGGAGCAGGAACTCCAGGACGTCGCCGAGGTGCTGGGCCACGAAATCGTCGTCGGTGAACGCGATACCGATGTCTACCTCCAGGCGCGACGGGCCAACCGTCTGACCCTGGCCGCCGAAATGCAGTGGCAGCTGCTGCCCGGAAGGTCCTGCGCCCGCCCGGAATACCAAATCGGCGCCCAGCTGGAGCCCGCCTACGCCATTTACGGAGACAACTTCGACTGGTCCACCTCTGCCGACCACCTCACTCTCGTCGTCACCAACGGCATGGGTGAAGGAATCGAAGCCGCACTCCTCACCAACCTCGCCGTCAACGCACTGCGCAACGCCCGCCGCGCGGGCCTGTCCCTGTCGGACCAGGCCTGTCTCGCCGACCAGGCCGTCTACGGCCACTACCACGGCGACGCCTACCTCTCCACCCTGCTGCTCCGCTTCGACCTCGACACCGGGCAGACCGAGATCGTCGACGCGGGGTCCCCTCGGATGTGGCGCGTGCGAAACGGCAAGGCCGAACAGATTCACCCCGAGGCCCAAATGCCGCTCGGTATGTTCGAGGACACCCCCTACACGACCGAGCCCTTCGAAGTGCGGCCCGGGGACCGCCTCGTCTTCGTCAGTGACGGCGTGTACAACGTCGCCTCTCCGGCCGGCGAGCGATACAGCGAGAAGGCCTTGATCCGCGCCCTGGCCAACACCCGCCTCCTGCCGGCCTCCCAGGTCCCGCGAGCCGTACTGCACGAACTCGCGGGACACCGCGGCCCCATCGACGCCGACGACGACGCCATGGTCGTCTGCCTCGACTGGCACGGACGCCAAAAGGACTGACCAGCCGGCTCGCGGCGTCACCTTCCGTCGGCCAACCCCAGGAGCAGGGGGGCTGCCGCCCTGCGGCGGCCTGCGGCCACAGCAGGAGATCGGGTTCGGCCCGAAGGATGCTTCGGCAGACTCCCCGTACGGCCCGCTGACCACGCCGAGGCCCGGCATGCGGCACGGGCGGCGACCGTCACTTCCCGGCGGGCGCCGCCGGGGCGGACAGCCGGTGGGCCGGATTGACGCGGTGCACGTGGATGAGGACGTCGTGGCTGCGCGCGAGGGCGATCTGCTTGTACGGTCCCGTCGGCCCGGGGCAGGCGCCGCCTATGCTCGCATGGCCTGTGGGGGATCGGGGCTCGAAGGCGTACCCCTTGGCAGCAGCCCGGGGTGTGCCACGGCCATGGTGGCAGGCCACCTTGTCGTAGGTGGCAGGCCACCTTGTCGTAGGGCTCGGGGCCGGCGTACGCGAAGTCGCCACCTGTGAACTGCACCGGATCATGGTGGTGTTGCACGTGTGTCCGCGTATCCATCGCACCCATCGCACCCATCCAGAGGCATGTCCTTGTCGCCAGTCCGCTTGACGCCGAGGTGGTCCGGCGGGACAGCGATTCGTCCGGTCTCAGCGTCCGATGAGGTGCGGGTGCCTTGAGGAAACGAGGGCCGGCACGGAGGATGATCGCGCCCCGCGAGGCGACGCGACGTTGACGGCCGCGACAAGCGACGGGTCCCGGCTTTGACGCCCACGACGAGGACGGTCCCCGTGACGCCTCGTACGTTGTGCCGACCAGGCGGCACGAACGGAGAGTGGGGCCCAGATGTCCGAACTGAACCCGTCGGAAGTCATACGGTCGGTGCCCGGGGCGAGCAGACGCAAGCTCGGCGTGCTGGCCCTGGTCGGAATCTTCTTCTTCACGGTGTCCGGCGGCCCCTTCGGGCTCGAAGCCTCGCTTTCCAGCGCGGGGCCGGGCATGACCGTGTTGATGATCGCCCTCGTCCCCGTGGTCTTCGGCGTGCCGAACGCACTGGTGGCAGCGGAGTTGAGTGCCGCGATACCCGTCGATGGCGGCTACTACTACTGGACGAAGATCGCGCTCGGCAGGGGTGCGGCCTTCGTGTTCGGGGCCTGGAATTCGATCGGCTCGGTACTGAACCTCGCCCTCTATCCGATTCTGCTGGTCGACTACCTGGGCACCTGGGTCCCTGCCATCGCCCGCGGGAAAGGGCTGGTGCTCGTCGATCTGTTCCACGGCGGTTTCGTCGTGGACCTGCACTGGGTCGTCACCGTCGCCCTCGTCGTCCCGATGGCGTACCTGAACTACCGCGGCTCCCGAGCGGTGAGCGAGTATTCGGTCGGGATGATGCTGCTGATCCTCGCTCCGTTCGCGGTGCTGACCGTCCTCGGCCTCTGGCATGCGGTCGGCAACGGGATCAACGTGTTCTCGCCCTTCATGGTGCCCGGGCAGAGCGTCCACTCGTCGGTGGCCGGCGCGCTCAGCGTGATCGTGTGGCTGTACCTCGGCTTCGACGGCCCCAGCACGGTGCTGGGTGAGGTCGCCGACGCGCACCGGACCTACACCCGGGCCCTGATGGTCTCGGTTCCGCTGATCATCGCCGCGTATCTGCTGCCCACCATGGCCGCCATCGGCAGCGGACTGCACCAGGGCTCGCCCGGCGACTGGGTGCAGGGGGACTTCGTCGTGGTCGGCGACGCACTGGGCGGACTCTGGCTGAAGGTGCTGATCTCCCTGGGATCGGCGCTCTCCCTGGTGGGGCTGTTCATGGCCATCCTGCTCACGAGCACCCGGGTGCCGCGGGCACTGGCCGCGGACGCGTACCTGCCCCGCTGGATGGCCCGGGACAGCAGACGGTTCAACACGCCGGTGGGTGCGCTGCTGGCGAGCACCACCGTTGTCGTCGTGCTCTCTGCCGTCGACTTCAGCTCGATCCTGCGGGCCACGGTCCTGCTTACGCTGGCCTCGATCCTGCTGGAGTTCGTGGCCTTCCTGGTTCTGCGCTGGAGGTATCCGCAGATGCTCCGGCCCGTTCGGGTGCCGGGCGGCTGGCCAGGCGCGGTCCTGGTCGTCGTGCTGCCTACGGCGATGATCGTGTACCTGATGTGGAGTACCGCGGTTGACGAGGCCGTGACGTTCGGTACGAGTCTCGCGGTGGCCCTGCTGGCCGTGCTCCTCTATCCGCTGTGCCGACGGTTCGTCAAAGGCGACCGGCCGGATGCGGAGATCGACTCCTCCCGGTTCGAACTGGGTCCGGACCGGTTCGCGGGGTTCGGTTCGCGGAAGGCGGGCGTCTGATGGAAGTGCAGCAGGAACTTACTGAGCTTGCGGAGCGGCTGCGGAACTGGTGGCCGGTGCCGGGAATCGCGATCAGTGTGGTCGACAGGACCGGCGAGTCGGCGTTCGTCACCGCAGGATTCGCGAACGCGGAGCGCCGGGTGCCGGTCTCCCGTCGCACACGGTTCGAGATCGGTTCCATCAGCAAGACCTTCACCGCCTTCCTGCTCGGCATACTGGCGGAGGAGGGGAAGGTGGACCTCGACGCGGCGGTCGCCGATCACCTCCCTTGGTTCGCCCCGAACGGTGGCTCCCGCGCGATCACCGTCCGGCACCTCCTCCAGCACACCTCCGGCCTGGTGGCCGGGGCCGACGCGCTGCCCGATGCCGCCGCACGCGGCTACGCGCTGCGCGATGCCAGGACCTGGGCCGAACCGGGTGAGCTGTTCCACTACTCCAACGAGGGTTACAACCTGCTCGGGTTGATCGTCGAGCAGGCGACGGGGCAACCGCTGGCGGACGCCATGGCCGCACGGCTGCTGCGGCCCCTGGGCATGGGCGACTCGGCGGCGCGGATCACTCATGAGGACATCGCCGAACTCGCGGCCGGGTACCGGTTCCTGCGCGACGACCGCCCGCCGCTGCCCTCGGCCCCGATCGCGCCGGCCGGTTTCTTCGAGTACTCGGCGGCCGACGGACATGTGCTGGCGACCGCTTCCGACCTGGGCCTGTTCGCCCGCATGCTGCTGGGCGGGGGCAACCTGGACGGCACCAGAATCATCGGGCCTGAGCTTTTCCGCCAGATCGTCACGCTGCCTGCCGGAGCGGTCAGTTCCGGCTACGCCCTCGGCGTCGACGTGGAAGTCATCGACGGCCGCACCTGGCTGACGCACGCCGGCGGGATGGTCGGATACCGCTCGTACCTGGCCGTCGACATCGACGGCGGTCACGGGGTCTCCGTGCTGACCAACGCGCCCGGCGAGAGTCAGATCATCGACCGCTTCGCCCGCCATGTGCTCGACGTCGTCCAGGGAGCCCCGGCGGACCCGGCACTGTTCGATCCGGAGCGGATCCCCGACGCCCAGCGTTACGTCGGGATCCACGGAACGACACCGCGTCAGATCCGCGTCGAGGCCAGGGGGGACGACCGTCTTTCGCTGACGGCGGACGGGGTGAGCGGCAGGCTGTACGACGCGGGCGACGGGCGGCTGGTGTGCGATCACCCGGGATGGTCCGCCTACCACCACTCTCTGGACGGACGCTGGCTCTACGGGTCCGAGTCACTGGGCACGGGCCCCTCCGGACCTGCCACTCCCCCACATCCGCTGACGGGTCGCTACCGCAGTTACACCCCTTGGTATCCCAGCTTCAGCATCGTGCAGCGGGCGGGACGACTGCACATGATCGCCGCGACCGGCGTGGAAGCGCCCTGCGACGAACCCGAGCTCGTCCCGCTCGGCGAAGGGACGTTCCGTGTCGGAGCCGACCCCCGGCTGCCGGAGCGCATGACGCCGGGGCCCGCCCTGGACGGCGCGGTGCTCTGGGTCGACCTGGACGGGTGCCGCTACACGCGCTCGTTCCGGGATCACCCGGAGCCCTGACGGGCGCCCGTCCGCAGCTCGCGCACCCGGAGTTGGAGGTGCGCGAGCAGCATGGCGTCGGCATCCGCGAAGTCCAGCCCCGAGACCTCGCGGATACGGCGCAGCCGGTAGCGCATGGTGTTGGGATGGATGTGCAGGGTCTCCGCCGCGGTGTCGGTGGCTCCCGCGGCGGCGAGATACGCGGCCAGGGTCGCGGCCAGTGGCCCGTCCTGGCCCTCGTTCTGACGCAGCCGGCGCAGCGCGCCTCCGGCGTCCGACAGGCCGAGCGTCTCGGTCACGTCCGCGAGGTGCAGCAAGAGCACCGCGAGCGCCATGTCCTCCACGGTACGCACGGCCGGTCCGCGCACGGCCGGATGCCGCAGGGCCCGCAGCGCGGCGTCCGCCTGAGCCCGTACACCGGCGATCCGGCTCGTCGATCCGGCCGGGCCGCCGACGGCGACCACGTAGTCGCCGGGCAGTGGGGTCCGCACGAGGAAGTCACGGGCCAGGGCGACGGCCGACTCCAGGGGCGCGGCGTGTTCCGAAGGCCAGGCGGCCAGTACGTACACCGCTCCGGTGCCCGCCACCACAGCTGAACGGGGATGCACGGCCGCCAGGAAGTACTCCAGCGTGTCCGCGAAGCGGCGCAGCCCGGCGGCATCCAGCGCGTCGGAGCTCCGGTCCCCCGCCATCCGCGGGGCCGCGGCGAGGACGCAGACCGGACCGGAGCCCAATTGCAACCGGCTCGCCTCCACCGGGTCGGCCGATCCGCCGAGTACGGCGGCGGCCAGCTCGCCGCGCTGCCGGCGGGCGTAGCTGGTCTCGGTGCGCAGGGCGACCAGCTGGAGCGCGACCACGGGCGCGAACTCACGCAACCGGGCTGTGGCCGCCTCACCGAGCGGCCCGGGGACGGCGGCCCAGATATAGCCGAGGACGTCCGAGCCGGCCCGGACCGCGATGGCCACTCGTGCCAGCTGATCGGCCCCGGTCGCCGCCATGTACACCGGTTCGGTGCTGGCATGGAGCCGCTCGAACTCCTGGCGCTCGCGCTGTTCGGCGAGCGTCCGCTGGTGCACCGCCCGTCCCAGGATGGTTTCGATCCGCTCCGAGTCGGTACGGTCCTGCCCCTCCGACCAGGCGACCAGCGCGGAGAAGCGGTCCTCGATGGTGACCGGGGCGCCGACGGCCTCATAGACGGCGTTCGCCAAGGCGAAAAGTTCCGCGCCGCTGTCGGCCGAGCGTACACGCGTCCTCGCGAACTCAAGCAGCTGTTCACGGACGGTCGTCGCCACGTGCATCCAGGACGCGTCGCGGTTGACCTCGATGACGGCGGGTGTTTCGTCGGACAACGGCGGCACCGGCCCCTTGAGAGCCAGCACGTGCGCTCCGGCCTGCCGCATGGCCGCGGTCAGTTCGCTCAGCTCGGCCTCCGTGGTCACGCCCACCCCCAGCACCACGCACCCGGGCCCGAGTTGTGTCGGCGCGCCCGGGGCGTGGATGACGATGTCGGTGAGCGGTCCGCCGCTGCCGGTCCCTTCGTGGACCAGGCGCAGCAGCGCCGGCCCGATGTTGTCCACGAGCTGACGGACGGACAGGTGCCCCCGCGTACTCGGCTCCCGCATGCCGCACCCCCGACTCGACGAACTGTTGTGTGCGTCAAGTCTGGGAGCTCTTCATTGACGCTGTCAACGAGGATCCGGAGGGGCCGGAGCGGGAGGATGGCAGGAGAGCGGGATCGATGAGCGGCACGAGGAGTGCGGATGGCAGTGACGCAGACACACGCAAGCCGGGAACTGCTGGGGCTGTTCCCGCCCGGGACCGCCCGGGACGGGAGCGGCGCGCTGGTGATCGGGGGCGTACCCGCGGAAGAACTGGCCGAGTCCTACGGCACTCCCGCTCTGGTCCTCGACGAAACGTCGGTCCGCGCCCGCGCCCGCCGCTATGCCGACGGCCTGGCCGCCCGTTGGCCGAACTCCCGCGTCGTCTTCGCCTCCAAGGCATTCCCCTGCACCTCCGTGATCCGGCTGCTCGCGCAGGAGGGCCTGGGCATCGACGTGGCGGGCGGCGGCGAGCTGGCCCTCGCCCTGGCCGCGGGGGCGGACCCGGCCGGCCTGGTGGTCCACGGCAATGCCAAGACCGAGGACGAGCTGCGCCTGGCCGTCGAGGCCGGCGCCGGAACGATAGTCGTCGACAACTTCGACGACATCGACCGATTGGAGAAGATCCTGGCGGGCAGCACGGGAGAGCAGGGGGTACTGGTCCGGGTCACCCCCGGCATCCGTCCGGACACCCACGCGGCCGTGTCCACCGGCCAGAACGGCTCCAAGTTCGGCCTGCCGCCGGCGCAGGCGCGGGCGGCGATCGCGCGGCTGCGTGCCGGCGACCGGCTGCGGCTGGACGGCGTTCATGTGCACGTCGGGTCGCAGATCCTGGACCTGGCGCCGTTCGCTCAGGCCGTCGAGGCGGTCGCCGACCTCGGCGAGTTCACCGTCTACGACCTGGGCGGCGGCCTGGGATCCCGCTACACCTACGCCGACCGGCCGCCCACGGTGGAGGCGTATCTCGACGCCGTTGCCGACACCGCCCGCCGCCTGCTGCCCGCCGACGCGCGCATCCTCATCGAGCCGGGCCGCTCCATGGTCGCCGAGTCCGGCGTCTCGCTGTACCGGGTCGTCTCCGTCAAGCGCGGCGGAGGCCACACCTTCGTCGCCGTCGACGGCGGTATGGGCGACAACCTCGAAGTCTCCCTGTACCAGCAGCGCTTCGAGGCCGCCGTCGCCGGCCGTCCGACCGGCGGGGGCGAGCTGTGCCACCTGGTGGGCCGGCACTGCGAGTCCGGCGACAGCCTCAGCGTCGGCGTCCGGCTCGCGGATCCGCGGGTCGGGGACGTGATCGCCGTACCGGTCACCGGTGCTTACACCTATGCGCTGAGCAACAACTACAACGGCGCGCGCCGCCCTCCGGTGGTCTTCGTCCGCGACGGCGCGCACCGCGCCGTGGTGCGCCGCGAAACCTACGCCGACCTGATGCGCCGGGATCTGCCGTAAGGGCGACAGCCGCGGCAGACGCAGCGCTGCCCCGGCTGGACGAACACCGAGACGTCACCGCCGGGATCACCCGACGCCTGGCGCCTTACGTGGTCCGTGCCCCCTTCAGCGCGTCCGTCAACGAACAAGCGGGGAGGGCGCACCGTGCCCGGCGCTCCTACGTCAGGTGGCCGGGGTGCTCTGTGTCGCTCGGTAGCGCGATGGCGGGGTTCCGTAGCGGCTGACGAATGCCTGACGGAGCGTCTCAGCGGTTTTGAAGCCGCACTGCGCGGCCACGCTCGCCACGGACAGAGAGGTGGACGTCAGGAGGTGAGCGGCGGCTTCGGTGCGCGCGTCGCGGACGTATCGGCCGGGCGTCCTGCCCAGGTGCTCGACGAACAACCGGGTGAGGTGGCGTTCGCTCACCCCGGCTTGAACCGCCAGCGTGGTGGCGGTCAGGTCGCCGGCCAGGTGGCCGGCGATGTGGTTGACGGCCCGCCCGACCAGGCTGTTGGTGGGGGCTGGAGTGGCTGTGAACATGCTCATCTGCGCCTGGTTTCCCGGCCGTTGCAGATAGGTGACGAGGCCGCGGGCCACGGCGCGCGCCAACTCGGCGCCGTGGTCCTCCTCGATGAAGGCCAGGGTGAGATCCAGGGCGCTGGTGACACCGGCCGCGGTGGACACGCGTCCGTCGCGGATGTAGATCGGCGCGGGATCCACGGTGACGTCCGGATGGGCGGCGGCCAGCTGCTCGGCGTACCACCAGTGCGTCGTGGCACGCTTGCCGTTGAGCAGGCCGGCGGCGGCCAGGACGGTCGCCCCCGTGCAGACCGAGGCCACTCTGCGGCTCTCCCTGGCCAGGCGGCGGACATGGCCGACGATCCGCGGATTGTCCGCCGCGGCTTCATGGCCGAGGCCTCCCGAGACGATCAGTGTGTCCAGCGGCCCCTTGAGCCGCTCCAGGGATTGCCGGCCCTCCAGCGTCAGCCCCGAGTCGCATGCGATCGCTCGGTTTCCCGGGGTGGCGACGCCCACCTCATAGGCGGGATGGGCTCCGAGCCGGTTGGCGAGGGTCAGGCTCGTCGTCACACAGGCGATGTCCAGCAACTCGGCCCCGTCGTAACCGACGAGGACCATCCGTCGGTCCTCCATGACCGCGACCCTATGTCGGAATGACTTGTATCCCAAGGATTCCGACCTGGTCGCCGTCCGCCCTTGGCGCTCACCCCGCCTGGACCCGAAGGTGACGGCATGACCAAGACGCTCGCCTTCGTGCTCTATCCCGGCATCACCCCGCTCGACATGGTGGGGCCCCTCCAAGTGCTGTCCGCCCTGGCCCAGATCGACCGCTCCTTCGACGTGGTCGTCGTCGGCCAGGATCTCGCTCTCCTGGACACCGACACCCCGCTGAGGCTGACGCCGAGCCACACGTTCGACCAGGTCACCGAGCCGTTCGCGTTGATCGTGCCCGGTGGGACCGAGCCGACTCTGGCAGCGCTGGCCGACGAACCCCTGCTGAGCTGGATCCGCAAGGCCGCGCTCACGGCCGAGGTCGTCGGTTCGGTGTGCACCGGCTCACTGATCCTGGGCGCCGCCGGTCTGCTCGACGGTCGTCGGGCCACCTCTCACTGGGGCTTCCGCGACCTGCTGGCCAAGTTCGGCGCGACGCCCGTCGCCGAGCGCTGGGTCCAGGACGGCCCCGTACTCACCGCCGCCGGGGTGTCGGCCGGTGTCGACATGGCCCTCCACCTGGTCGAACGCCTCGCGGGCGAGCGGACCGCCCGAACGGTCCAGCTCCTCATCGAGTACGACCCGCAGCCGCCCTTGGGCGGGATCGACTGGGGGTCCACCGACCTCGACTTCTTCAAGCCCCATGCGCGGTCCATGGTGGAATCGGCGCTGGCGGACCACCCCGCCCTCCTGGCGCGGCTCACGACCTGACCACCTGCCCGACGCTCAAGGCCCCGGCGCAGCCGACGGCCCTCCCGCGGGTCCGCGAGGAGCAGGAAGCAGCCGGGGCGTGGGTGTCGAGGGCGGCGTCTTCATCGCGGGTGGTCGTGGCGATGCGCTCGGGTGGGTGTCCAGCGACCGGGCCGCCCGGTGGGCATGGCAGGACAGCCGAGCCCGGACAGGCGGACTGCGCCTCCAGGGCGACAGCCGTCCGGGCTCTGGTGGCAGCCGCACCGGCCATGACCGGCCGCGGCTCTCCGCCCCAGCCGGGTCAAGTTCCTCATCCGCGTCCTCAACGGACTGCGCGCTACGGCCGCCCACTCGTCCGCCGACGGGGCGCGCCGGGAGGGAGGACCCCGGTCACCCCCGGCTCATCTCCCCACGCCCGCACCCCTTGACGCCACTTCTCCGCGCTCCCCATACTGGCGGCCAAATCGATTTGGCCGATCGTATATGGCTCCCGTCCGGGCCGGCCCACGGCTGAATTCCGCGCACGCGACCCGAACGGAGCTCGCACGTGTCCCGTCCCCGCCGCTCCCCGCCCGCCGCCCCTGAGCGAGTCACGACCCCCGACCTGGCCCCCGCCTCCCCACCCCATACGGATTCCCGGGATACGCCCGCAGCCGCGTCTCGTACGGAGGCTGGGGACTCGTCCCCCGCTGCCCCCTCTCGGTCGGAATCCAGAGATCCGTCGCCCCATCCCGTCGACGAGGCCCGCCCGTTGGGTCGAACCGTGCTCTTCGGTGTGCAGCATGTACTGGTCATGGCGGCCACCCCCATCTCCGCCATCTTCCTGATGAGCGCCACCCTGCGGCTGAACGCGGGGCTGACCGTCGACCTGCTGTCCGCCGCCTTCGTGCTGTCCGGCGTGGGGTCGTTGATCCAGTCCGTCGGGGTCTGGAAGTTCGGGCCCCGGCTGCCGTTCGTCATGCTGCCGGGAGGAGCGCCCCTGCTCCTGTTCCTCTCCATCGCCGGCCAGCACGGCCTGCGGGTCGCGGCGGGCGCGGTCGTCCTCACCGCCGTCTTCACCTTCGCCGTACTGCCGGTCTTCGCACGGCTGTTGAAGTTCTTCCCGCCCCTCGTCATCGGCACGATGATCGTGATCGTCGGCGTCAACCTGGTGAAGGTCGGGGCGCTCCTGGTCACGAGACGCCCGGGGGAACACGGCTTCGCCGATCCTGGCCGTCTCGCGCTCGGCATGGCGACCATCGGGTTCACGGTCGTCTTCCATCTGCTCTTCCGGGGAGTCCTGCGTCAGCTCTCCGTCATGCTCGGCCTCATCGCCGGTACGGTCCTCGCCCTGTGCCTCGGGGACGTGAGCCTCGGCCACCTCGGCCAGGGAGGCTGGGTCGACGTCCCGCGGCTCATGCCGTTCGGCTCGCCCCAGTTCGATGTGCTGGCCGCCCTGCCGCTCATGCTCTACAGCCTTGCCTCCATGGCGGAGGCCACCGGCCAGACCGTCATCAACGCCGAGGCGGTGGGCAAGGAGATCGACCAGCGGGTGGCTGTGCCCAGGACGATCCGCGGCGACGCTCTCGTCTCGGCGCTCGGCGGCCTGTTCGGGATGCCGCTGATGGTGACGAGCGGGGAGAACATCGGGATCGTCCGCGTCACCGGCGTACGCAGCCGCTTCGTCACGGCCGCCGCCGGGGTCGTCCTCATCGCCATCGGCTTCCTCGCGCCGGTGACCCGGGCCATCAGCGTCGTGCCCGCCCCGGTCGTCGGGGGCACCGCCATGGTGGTCTTCGCCGTGATCACCGTACTCGGCGTGCACATGCTCGCCCGCTGCGATCTGGACCGGCACACCAACACGTTCATCTGCGCCGTCGCGCTCGCGCTCGGCCTGCTGCCCATCCTCGTGCCCGATGTCTACCAGGGGCTCCCCTCGACCGTCCGCATCCTCCTCGAAAGCGGCGTCGCGGTCGGCGCGTTCGTCGCGGCCGTCCTCAACGTCCTCTTCCACCACGTCGGACCGGCCCTCGCAGCCCGTCTGTCCGTACGCCACGACCTGCGCACCGAAGGCAGCCGATGAACCAGCTCACCAAGGAGCGGCTGCGCACGCGCGGCCCTCTGCTCCTCATCCCCGACGCGGTCCTGCTGCCGGAAGGAGTCATGGAGTTGTACGCGGTGGTGGTCTCCGCGGGCTCGTTCGAGGCAGTGGGACCGACCGAGGAACTGGAGCGTACGTATCCGCATCTTCGGGCCCTTCGTCTACCCGGCCACCTGCTCATGCCGGGCTTCGTCGACAGCCATCACCATCTGACCCAGAGCTTCGGCGCGAGCCTCGCCTTCGGTGAGCCCTCGGAGATATTCCGCCGGGTGTGGGTGCCCCTGGAGGGCGCCCTGGACGAGGAGTCGGCCTATGTGGCGGCGAAACTCGCCGCGTTGGAGTCGCTGCGCGGCGGTTTCACCACCGTCACCGACGCCGGGACGCGCGCCGATGTCGACACCGATGTCGTCGCCTGCGCGGCACGCGATGCCGGGGTCCGCTGCGTCCTCGGGTTGATCTGCGACGACACCGGCGCGGACACCGATTCCGCGGCGGTGCTGGAACGCGCCGAGAAGCACCTGGCCGCCTACACCGACGACCCGCTCATCCATCCCTCGCTCGCGATCTCCATCCCCGAGGCCGCCACCGACGCCACCCTGCACGCGGCCGGGCGCCTGGCCACCGAGGCCCGGACGGTGGTCCAGATGCATGTCAACGAGCATCTGGCGGCGATCGAACGCTCCCTGCTCCGGCACGGCCTCCGGCCACTTGAGCACCTGGAAAGCATCAGGGCGCTCGGCCCCCACATCCTGGCCGCCCACACCACCTTGCTGGCCCCCCGCGAGGTGTCGCTGCTGGCCGACACGGGCACGGCCGTCAGCTACAACCCCGTTGCCAGCGCCTGGAAGGGCAACGCGGTCGCCCCCGCCACCACGCTGGCCGAGCGCGGTGTCCGCTTCGGGATCGGCACCGACGGTACCCGGGGGGACGGGTTCCGGCTCACCGAGGCCGCCGAGTTCGCCCAGCGGCTGGCGTACGGGCTACCCACCGGCGACTCGTCCTGCGGGGCGGGCTGGACCTGGCTGGAGCACGCCACCGCGGGCGGCGCGGACGCCGTCGGCCTCGGCGGCCGCACCGGCACCATAGCCCCCGGCATGGCGGCCGACTTCCTCCTGGTCGACGTCGCCACCCCCGAACTCGCCCTGTCCTGGGACCTGCCCTGGGAGCTGGTGCGCAGGGGCAACCGGGATCAGATCAGTGCCGTGTTCGTGGCCGGCCGCCT
Source organism: Streptomyces sp. NPDC006691 (assembly GCF_042869955.1). Lineage (NCBI taxonomy): Bacteria > Bacillati > Actinomycetota > Actinomycetes > Kitasatosporales > Streptomycetaceae > Streptomyces > Streptomyces sp. NPDC006691. Next base: position 586,576 of record NZ_JBIAGW010000004.1, on the reverse strand, counting down.
GCGGATGTGGCGCGGCCTTCCCACCGACTGGGACGGCCCCGCACTCGTACGCCGTGCCATGGGCCTGGCCCGGACCGCCGTGGCCCGGGCGCCCGTCGTCCGCGCACACCCGACCTCGATGACCGCACGCAGCACGGCCGGGCGGAACACGACCGTGCCGAACACGACCGTGCGGATCACAACGGCACAGAACACGACGGCACAGAACCGGAGTACAGCACAGTGACCTCGCAGACACTGGTGATCCTCGCCGTCACGGTGGGGATCGCCGCGTTCGTCCAGGGCGGCAGCGGGCTCGGCTTCGCGCTGGTCGTCGCCCCGGTGGCCGGAATCCTCGACCCCTCTCTGCTTCCCGTCTTCGTCCTCGCGTCGATGATCCCGCTGAACCTGTACATCACCTGGCGCGAGCGCGGCTCACTCGATCTGCGCGGGGCCCGCTGGATCGCGGCGGCCCGGCTGGCCGCGACCCCGGGCGGCCTCGCGCTGCTCTGGCTCATCCCGGACCGCAGCATCGGGCTGTTCGTCGGTGTCTCCACCGTGCTCGCGGCGCTCGTCAGCCTCGCCGCGCCGGCCTTCGCGCCCGGCCGCGCCGCTTACGTCGGGGCGGGCGTGGTGACCGGCCTGACGGAGACCGCGACCGGGGTCGGCGGCCCTCCGCTCGCGCTGGTCTACCAGCACCGGCCCCCCGCCGAGCTCCGCTCGACCGTCGCGGCCTGCTTCCTGGTGGGCGAAGTGGCCTCCCTGATCCTGCTGTTCGCCACCGGCCGGGGGCACGTCGCCGATCTGGGCTGGGCGGCCGCTCTGCTTCCGGCGATCGCCGTGGGGGCGTGGCTGAGCAGAATGGTGCATCAGCGGATCGACGCCCGCAGGATGCGCCTGTTCGTCCTCGTCTTCGCCTTGGTGTCCGGAACCGTGCTCATCGCGGGTCCCTGAGCGAGGACGCGCGCGCGACCAGGGTGGGCGCTGGGGCGGCGGTCGGCGCCTGAGGTGCCGTCGGCGCGGGGGCGGCCGCTGCTCCCCGCAGGCCGGCGAGCAGCAGCTCCACCGCGTCGGACGCCGCCCGGTCCAGGTGCAGATCGACGGCGGTGAGGGGCGGTTGGCAGGTGCGGGCCCGCAGCCCGTCGTAGCGGGTGGCGACCATGACGTCGTCCGGGACGGAGCGCCCGCTGTCCTGGACGGCCCGCGCCGCCCCCACCGCGAAGGCGTCCACCAGCGCGCAGATCGCATCGATCTCGGGATGCTCGGCGAGCAGCGCCGTACACCGCTCGTACGCGCCCTCCTCGCCCCCCGTCTCGGGCCACGCCTCAACCACGGGCGCCCAGTCGTGTGCCGCGGCCATCCGCTCGTACGCGGCGCGGGCGTCGACCGACGAATGCCTCGCCCCGGAGCCCACGATGAGCGCCGGATGTCTGGCCCCCTGCTCCCGAAGATGGGTGAGCAGCACGGTCGCCACCTGGTCCCCCCACAGATCCACGTACGGCGCCTCGTCGTCCGCGGCCACGGGTCGGCCCAGCGCGACGTACGGCAGCCCGCGCCCGCGCAGTTGTGAGACCGCCGCGTCATCGACATCCGGCTCGACCACGATGGCCCCGTCGATGTCCAGCGAGTAGAGGGCCGACACCGACTGCACGGGTGGCACGAGCACCAGCGCGTATCCATGGACGAGCGCGCTCTCCGCCGCGGCCGCGGCCACCTCCATGTAGAACCCGAGCCGCGACGGCCCGCCGGCCACCGCGAAGGGCATGGACGACACCAGCGCGATGGCCTTCGCCTGTCCGGTACGCAACCGCTGCGCACGCAGGTTGGGCCGGTACCCGAGCTCCAGGGCGATCTTCTTGATCCGCTCCCGGGTCCGGGGGTCCACCTTGCCCAAACCGTTGAGCGCGTGCGAGACCGTCGTACGCGACACCCCCGCGACGCGCGCGACGTCGGCGATCGTCGGTGGCTTGGAACCGGGAGCGGAACCGGAAGCGGGCATCTGCGCAAGCACTCCTCTGGTCGAACGGGCGACAGGCAGACCCCATCTTCGCCGACACCCGTTCGGTTCCCCTGTCACGGTACGTCCCGCCCCCGGAGGGCGCTGGAGAGATGGCCACGGCCATGACGAGTTCGCCTCTCAAGCCGCGAGCCCGCACACGAGAGCCGCGAGCCCGCACACGAGCGGCCGGCCGTCTACGGGCCCAACCGGCGAACGCCAAGCGGAGAGGGGGCGGATGTGCGGCGCGAAGTCGGACACGACGTCAGATCACCCGGAGGCGTTCGAGGAGCTGGTTCAGCTCTTCCCGCAAGGTGCGCCCCGCGGTCTCGACGTCCGCCCGGGCGATGGCCGCCACGAGGAGGGCGTGAGCGTCGTCGCGTGGTGTGGGTCCCAGGACCGCGGGTTGATTGAGCACCGGCACCGGGCCCATCAGGGCGATGTGGCGCGCGGTGACGGTGCCGTAGGGGGGCGTTCACCGCTGGTGGCGCAGTGTGCGGCGACTGGCTGGCAGGTGTGTCTCACGCCCAGGGCAACCCTCAGGACGCGGGAGCGTCCATCCGCTGCCAGTCCTCGATCGGCTTCGTGCGCAACATCGCCCGGTACACGCGCCGGGTGAAGACGGCCGCACCCTCGCCGTACTCGGGCAACTCCTCGAAGGCCTCGGCCGCCGAATCGTAGGCGAACTTCTTGCCCTTCGCGTTCTTGATGATCCACTCCCGGTCGGCGCTGAAGCCGACCCCCGCGGGCACAGTCATTGGAGCCCCCTCCCTGATCGTTGGTGCGGGCGTGATCATAACCGCGAGGACGAGAGGGATGAACCATCCCGTGGTACCGCACAGCCTGTCCGCCGCAACAACCAGTGCTGGGCAGCAGGGCGAGGTCACGACCAAGTGGCCCACGGTGAAAGGGCGTTCGCCGAGCTGCCTCGGAATCGATCCGTCCGAGTTCCGGCCGGGCTATCGTGCGGCGGGAACCGTCCCGGGAGGTCTCCGGCGCGGAGACCAGCGGTCGTGTGGACATCGCCGGGCAGGCCGACCGCAAGACGTGGCTGTCGATCGAGGGGAAGTTCGGTGCGCCCCTGACACCCCGTCAACCAGTTGCATACATCAGGGAACTGGAGAAGGGCGGCTCCCTCCTGTTCGTGTGTCCCGCCCCGCGCATCCCCCGCCTCCGTGACGAACTGGCCGCCAGGACGACGGAGGCCGGGCAGTCCGCCCCGGGCCAGGTGTGGCGGTCGGGTCCGGCCGGGGTCGAGTGGCTCGCGCTCGCCGAGGACCGCCGGATGGGTGTCACGTCCTGGCCGAGCCTGCTCGCCGAACTCGGCAACGCCCTACCCGAAACCGACCGGCCGATGACGTCGGACCTGCACCAACTGGAGGGAATCGTGGCGAAGTTCGAGGACGATCTGCTGGGCTGGACACCGGAGGAGCTGACCTCGGGCGGCCTGGGAGCCACGTTCGCCAAGGCACTGCACAGCACGCGGGTGCTGTGCCGGATCGTCGCCGAGGAACTGGGCACCGCGCACGCCCCGCAATGGCACACGCCCAGCAGGAGCGCGGTGCTGCCGTCCTCGGGACTCTGGGACTGGTACGGCCAGCGATTCGGCACGGCGTGGTCGGGACTCGCCGTCTGCCTGGAGCCCACCACCTACTGGGGCCTTGAGGGCTGCCGGTCACCTCTGCGTCTGGGCTTCAACGTCGCTGCGGCACGGCTCCCGCTGGACCGCCTGTACCAGGTCTACCGGGACATGCACGCCCTGTCCGACCGCCGCTTCCACGACCTGTCCGGTCCGCGGACCGCCGCGGCCGGCCCCGCGCCCCGGAGCGACGGGTGGTGGCTCCTCCCCTTCCCTGTTCGCCCCGGGCTCGCCGGCCAGGAAGCGGCCGACGAGATGAGAGCGACCGCGCGGACACTCGTCGCGCCGCTTCTCCAGGCGCTGCACCTGCCGCCGTCGGCAGGAACGGCGGGAGCCACGGCTCCGTCCATGCCGGGTGACCTTCCCGGCGGGTCCGGCTCAGGTCCTCGGTCGTGACGTCGCCGACGGGATCAACTTCCCTCCGCCTCGAAGGAGCGGAGCAGATCGGCGGCGGCGCTCAGGGCGATGACCGCTGGTTCCTTGCCCGTGATGCAGCTCAGCCCGATCGGTGTCTTGATCCGGTCGATGGTGGCCTCGTCATGACCGCCCTCGGCGGCGAGGCGGCTACGGAACCGCACCCACTTGGCCGCCGAGCCGATCAACCCGATGGAGCCTAGGTGGGAGGTGCGCAGCGCGGCATCGCACAGCGCGGCGTCCTCGGCGTGGTCGTGCGTCATGATCAGGACGTGGGTGCCCCGCGGCAGCTCCTCCAGCACCTCCTCCGGCAGCAGCGGTGTGTGATGCACATGCACCTGCGCCACGGCGTCCGCCAGCACCCCGAGCCGCTTGTCGCTGAGGGTGTCGGCTCGGCTGTCGACGAGGTGCAGGTCGAGGTCCTGCCGGGCCAGAATGCGCGCCAGTTCGAGACCGACGTGGCCGACGCCGAAGATCGCCACCGCATGCACCACCGGGAGCGGTTCGAGCAGCACCGAGACCGTACCGCCGCAGCACTGCACGCCGTGCTGGTTGGTCACCTTGTCGTTCAGGGCGAAGTCGATCAGCTCCGGCTCCGGCTTGCCCGCCTCGATCATCTCCCGTGCCCGGTCGATCGCGACGGCCTCTACGTTGCCTCCGCCGATCGAGCCCCAGGTCCGGTCGCGTCCCACGACGAGTTTCGCGCCGGCGTCCCGCGGGGCGTGGCCGCGCACGGTCGCGACGGTCACCAGCACACCGGACTCCCGGCGTGTCCGCAACCGCGCGACCGCGGCGATCCACGTCAAGTCAGGCACCGCTGAGCGCTTCCGTGCCGACGCACGTCACGCTGTCCGCCGTCGACCCGTCGGGTTCGTCGCGGTGCCCGTGGGCTCCGCCCCGGCGGGCCGACTGGATCGCCCAGAACACCGCTTCCGGGGTCGCGGGCGAGGCCAGCTCGACGCTGGTCGCACCCGGTCCGAACGCGGCGGCGGCCTGCCGCAGCGCCTCGCGCACCGAGAAAGCCAGCATGAGGGGAGGCTCGCCCACGGCCTTGGATCCGTAGACCGCGCCGTCCTCGGTGGCGTTCTCCAGCAGCGTGACGTTGAACTCCTCCGGCATCTCCGAGAAGCTCGGCAGCTTGTACGTACTGGCCGCCTGGGTGAGGAGCCGACCGCGCTGCGGCCCGTCGTCGGTGCTCCAGCGCAGATCCTCCAGCGTCAGCCAGCCGGCGCCCTGGACGAAGCCGCCCTCGACCTGGCCGATGTCGATCATCGGGGACAGGCTGTCGCCGACGTCGTGCACGATGTCCACGCGCCGGATGCGGTACGCGCCGGTGAAGCCGTCGACCTCCACCTCGGTCGCGGCTGCGCCATGCGCGAAGTACTTGAACGGCGCGCCGCGGAACGCCTTCGCGTCCCAGTGCAGCCCCTCCGTCCGGTAGTAGCCGGCCGCCGACAGCTGGACGCGCTGGAAATACGCGGTGCGCACCAGGTCGTCCCAGGGCAGTTCCCGCTCGGTGCCCAGGGCACGGGCGACGCCCTCGGTGATGCGTACGTCGCGGGCGTTCACTCCCAACTGGGTGGCAGCGACCTGCACCAGGCGGTCGCGCAGTTGCTCGCAGGCGTTCTTGACCGCACCTCCGTTCAGGTCCGCGCCCGAACTGGCTGCGGTGGCCGAGGTGTTGGGCACCTTGTCGGTCCGCGTCGGGGCGAGACGCACCTTGTGCAGCGGGATGCCCAGGGCGGTCGCGGCCACCTGCATCATCTTGGTGTGGAGGCCCTGGCCCATCTCGGTGCCGCCGTGGTTGATCAGGACGGAGCCGTCCTTGTAGATCAGCACCAGGGCACCGCCCTGGTTGAAGGCGGTGAGGTTGAACGAGATGCCGAACTTGATGCCGGTGATCGCCAGGGCCCGCTTGGTGTGCGGATGGGCCGCGTTGAAGGCGGCGATCTCCCGGTCGCGGTCGGCGACCGCGGCGTTCCGCTTGACCTGCTGCCAGACGGTGGAGATCCGCTCGGGCTGGGTGACCGGCTGCCCGTACGGCGTGTACTGGCCCTGCTGGTAGAAGTTGCGCTCCCGCAACTCCCGCGCTTCCAGGCCGAGTTGGGGTGCGCATCGGCCCAGGATGTCCTCGATGACCAGCATGCCCTGGGGGCCGCCGAAGCCCCGGAAGGCGGTGTTGGAGACTTTGTTGGTCTTGGCGATGCGGCCGGCGATGCGGGCGTTGGGGATCCAGTACGTGTTGTCGATGTGGCACAGCGCCCGGGCAAGCACCGGCTCGGACAGGTCCAGGCTCCAGCCGCCGTCGGCGGTGAGCGTGGCGTCCAGGGCCTGGATGTGGCCCTCCGCGTCGAAGCCGATCTTCCACGTGGCGTGGAAGCCGTGCCGCTTGCCGGACATCGTCAGGTCCTGCGTACGGTTGAGCCGCAGCCGGACCGGCCGGCCGGTCAGCCGGGCACCGAGCGCGGCGACGGCCGCGAAGCCGTGGGGCTGCATCTCCTTGCCGCCGAAGCCACCGCCCATGCGCAGACACTGCACGGTCACCTCGTGGCTGTGCAGCCCGAGCACGTGCGCGACGATCTCCTGCGTCTCCGAAGGGTGCTGGCTGCTGCTCTGGACGAAGACCTGTCCGGACTCGTCGATGTGAGCGAGCGCGCAGTGCGTCTCCAGGTAGAAGTGCTCCTGGTCGGAGAACTGGAAGGTGCCGGTGAACACGTGCGCGGAGTCGGCGAAGCCGGCCTCGATGTCGCCGGACAGCATGACGGGCCGGGCGCCGTGGAAGCTCTCGGCCGTCATCGCGTCCTGAAGGGTGATCAGGGAGGGCAGTTCCTCAAGGTCCACCTCGACCGCCGCCGCCCCGAGCCGGGCCGCCTCCAAGGTCTCGCCCAGCACCCAGGCGACCGCGTGGCCGTGGAACATGACCTCGTCGGGAAACAGCGGCTCGTCGTGCTTCATCCCCGCGTCGTTGACGCCGGGTACGTCGGCACCGGTCAGGACGCGGACCACGCCGGGCACCTCCAGCGCCGCCGCGGTGCGGATCGCGGTGATGCGGCCGTGGGCCTTCATCACCTGGACCGGATGGGCGTGCAGGACGTCCTTGGTGCGGAACACCAGGTCGTCGGTGTAGAGGGCGGTCCCCGTGACGTGCAGAACGGCACTCTCGTGCGGCAGCGGAACGCCGACGACGGGCTTTTCGGGACGCTCGGACAGTTGACTCATGACGGCACCGCCTCGGTGTTCTGCGCGTACAGCTTGAGCAGGCTCTGGCCGAGCATCGCGGAGCGGTACTCGGCGCTGGCGCGATGGTCGCCCATCGGCGTGCCGGCGGACCGCAGCACCTGGGCCGCGGCCTCGACGGTCCGCGCCGACCACGGCCGGCCCTCCAGGGCCGCCTCGGTCTCCAGGGCACGGACGGGGGTGGCGGCCACACCGCCCAGGCCGATCCGGGCCTTGCGCACGACACCGTCCGCGATGTCGAGCGCGAAGGCGACCGCCACGCTGGAGATGTCGTCGAACCGCCGCTTGGCGATCTTGTGGAAGGCCACGACCGGTGACAGCGGGCGCGGAATGCGGACCGCGCGGATCAGTTCACCGGGCAGGCGCACGCTCTGCCGGTATCCGGTGAAGTACTCGGCCAGCGGGACCGAACGCTCGCCGTCCTCGTCGGCGAGCACCACTGACGCCTCCAGCGCCAGCAGTACGGGCGGGCTGTCACCGATGGGGGACCCGGTGCCGAGATTGCCGCCGATGGTCGCGCTGTTACGGATGAGACGGGAGGCGAACTGCGGGAACAGCTCCGCCAGGAGCGGGACGTCGCCGTCCAGGCGGCGCTCGATCTCCGTGAGCGTGAGGCCCGCGCCGATCTCGATGGCGTCGGACCCGACGCGCAGCTCCCGCAGTTCGGTCAGCCGGTCGACGGCGACCACGCAACTCGCTCTGCGCGAACGGATGTTGACCTCGACGCCCCAGTCCGTGGACCCGGCGACCACCACCGCATCGGGGCGCTCCCGGAGCACCCGCAGCGTCTCGGCCAGGGTTTCCTTGCGCAGGAACGCACCGTCGCCCTGGAGGTATGCGGTGGCGACCGGCGCCGGCGGCGCCTGTTCGCGGCGCCGCGCGAACGGATCCTCATCATCCGGTACCCCGACGGCGAACGCCGCGTCCCGAATCGGGCGGTAGCCGGTGCAGCGGCACAGGTTTCCGCTCAGGGCGTGCAGGTCGAAGCCGTTGGGGCCGTGCTCGGCGTCCGCTGGGACCGTGCCGGCGGCGGAGTCGGGGGCGGAACGCGCACAGCGGTCGGGACGGTAGTACTCGGCGGCCATGCTGCAGACGAACCCCGGTGTGCAGTAACCGCATTGTGAGCCGCCGCGGACCGCCATCTCCTCCTGCACCGGGTGCAGGGTGGGAGCCCTGCCCGGCCCGCCGTCGGTCGCCAGCCCCTCGGAGGTGACGACCTCCTGTCCGTCGAGCGCCGCGACCGGGACCAGGCAGGCGTTGACCGCGACCCAGTCGGTGGGCCTGTTCACCCCGGGCCGGGCGACCAGCACCGAGCAGGCACCGCATTCGCCTTCGGCACAACCCTCCTTGGTGCCGGTGAGTCCGCGCTCGCGCAGGAAGTCGAGGGCCGTGGTGTGGGCCGGAGCCGGCGCGATCGGCATGGTGTCACCGTTGACGGTCAACTGCGGTGCCACCACGGCCGGTTCGCCCTTCGGTACGTGTTCGGTCCGATTCGTCATGTGGGCCAATGTGAGGCAGCTTTCTGTGGGCGGTCACGCCGGGTCGAGGCGGGCGCGCGAAACGGCACCCTGGAAGGGCGTACCGGAAAGTGAAAGGTGAAGGGGAGAAACCAGATGCGTGTCCCGCGGGACACGCCGGAGGGGCGAGCTCAGCAGCCGTGGGCGATGCGGCCGGGAGCCCAGGCCGCGTGCTGGGCGAGGCGACCGAGATCGGAGTTGGTGTGCATCCGCGGGTCGCCTCCTTTTGTGGTTCTGGCCGATAGTCACCGCAAGGTAGTTGCTGTGCCCACGCAGGTCAAGAGCCCGGAGCTCCGGCACCGGGCGTTCCGATCGGTTTTCGGACCGGGGCGGCACCGCACGGCCCGGCCGACCGCGGGACTTCCCGTCCGGTACCGCCTCGTCCCTCATCCCGGTGAAACCACTGCGTGCCGGGGGTCGGATGCCGCGAGCTGGTCCTCAACTCCGCTGGGCGAACGGTCCCCGCCCTGTACCGAAGCGAAGCGCGATCACGTCGGCGCCCGTCCGCACCTCCTGGGTCACGAACCTCCCGTCCCGGGAGACGAGGACGGTGGTGCGGGCTCGGACGACGCGGGCGACTCCTCCGTGGCCGAGGCGGGTGGCTGCGTGACGGTCGAGGAGGAGGGCGACCTCGTGAGAGGTGAGGAGGCGGGCTTCGAAGCGGGTGCGGAGGGAGGCTTCGATGCGGGCGAGGAAGGGGCCTTGGTGGCGGGTGAGGAAGGGGGCTTGGTGGCCGGTGAGGAGGGCGGGGCGGAGTGTGACACCGACGCGGGCGGGCACGGTCCCGCCGAGGACGTGCCGACGGCGAGCGAATCACACGGCGACGGACTGTCCGTCGAGGACGACTGGTCGGCGGACGGCGAGTCGGACGGGCGCGAAGAAGGGGCGACCACCGGCGGCTTCGTCTTCGTGTCGCCGGTGCCCGTGTCGCCCTTGTGCCGTTCGAACCAGGCGCCGCTGTGCGGGTCGTACACGACGAACTTGTTCACCACCTGCGCGGCGGGCGCCACGGCCACGACGTTCGACGGCCGGTACGCGGGCCACGCCTCTCCCGTTCGCTTCGGTGTGCCCTTCTGGGCGACGGGCGGCAGCAGCGGGTTGCCGCAGGCACAGCGCACGCGTGGCACGCCGCGGTCGTCGACGAGTACCGCGGTTCCGGCCTGGAGCACGGCCTGGTAGCTGGTGGGGGCGCCGTCGCGGTAGCCGTGGTTGGTCACGCGGGTGTCGAACCGCAGCTGCACAGGCGTGAGCGCGCGCAGATAGCCGGGGACGCCGGACGGTTCGATGCCGAGGACGGAAGCGAACGCCTTGTCCTTGGCCGGGTCCTTCTGGAGAGCGCCGACCTGTTGCTGCACATCGCAGCTGCTGACGTTCCGCGTGCCGCCGTAGAGGCCGGGTGCGGCGCCGTCGACACCGCGCGTCACATTGGCCGAAGCGGACGCACTCGGCAGCGCGCTCGGGGAAGACGACGCGGAGTCGAGGCGGGCCGTCGACGGGGTGAAGGGATCGGGCCCCGACTTTCCCGCGGGCTGGAGGAAGACCTCGCCACCGGCCTCCGATGAGCCGTTGGGGCGAGTGAGGACGACGGCCAGCACCACCGCCGCCACCACGACGGCTGCGATCGCCGCGACGCGGGGCGCGGACTTCCACCACGGGCGGGACTGTCCGGGGCTCGCCCCGGAGCCCCCGCCCGGCTCCGCAGGTTCGTCGCCGCGCCCCCCTCCACCGGCCGGGCCGCTCGGCGGGCCGCTGCTCGGCGGCCCCGACGGCCGCTCGGCCCCCGGAGGCGGAGCCGAGCCGGCACGGGTCGCGCCCGCCTCGGTGTCGCCAGCCCCGGCGGGGCTCGGCTGCGAGGGGCCCGAGAGCGGGCCCGAAGGCGGTCCTGAGGGGCGTCCTGATGACGGCGGCTCGATGCTCACGGACACTTCTTCCCTGCGGAGGGGATCTGGCGTGGGACACCATCTGCGGCGTACGTTTTCTTCCCTTACGCGCCTATTGTGTGCCTCGGCTTCCGTGGGGCCGCAAGCTGACGCGGTCGGCCCCACCAACGGGCAGGCCGGGCCGACGCTGCTTAGCGTGACACCGTGAGCGACCAGACACCTCCTCGGCGGACAGCGGCCCCACGCCTGGACCAGGGCCGACGAGCCCCCCACGGCTGGCCCCAGGCTCTGATGGCCGTGCTGGTCTCCTTCCTTGCCATGGCCTTGGTCGCCGGGCTCGGCCTGTGGGCCGCAGGCGCCGCCGACCTGCCCGGCGGGGCGTTCCCGAGTGTCGTGGCGGCCGTCGTCGTGCTCGCGGTCGGCGGTTCCGTGGGCCTCTCCGGTGACGCCGGGATGATCGCCGAGTCGCATGCCGGGCTTTCGGTTCTCCCGCTCTCCGTCAGCCTCGCCGGGGCTCTGGCGATCGGCGCCGGATTCCTGCGGCCGCTGCGGCACCGGGCCGTCGCCGACGTGAAGGAACTCGCCGGCTGGGCGGCCCGGGTCGCTGTGCTCTGGCTCCTGCTCCTCACCGGCCTCGGCCTGCTGGCTCGGCACCGCTTCACGATCGCGCTCGGAAACGGCCCCGCGGGCGACATCGGCGGTCTCACGGATTCCTCGCCCCAGGTCGGGTTCGAGACCGACGTGCCGTTGACCCTGGTCTTCGGGCTGCTGTGGCTCGCGGGCGTCCTCGCCGTGGTGCTGCTCGTCTCGCGCGGGGCGCCGCTCCCCGGGCGCCTGCTGCGCTTCCAGGAGTCGGTACGCCCCGCGGCCTTCGCCATGGTGGTTCTGCTGCTGTCCTACGTCGCCGTGGGCTTCGTCGTCGGCCTCGTCGTGGCGGTGACGCGCGGACATGCCGCCGAGACCCTCGCGGTACTGCTGCTCGGGCTGCCCAACCTCGTCTGGCTCGCCTTGACCGTCGGCATCGGCGCGTCCTGGGAGGGCCGGGTGGACGGGCCGTTCGGGCTGCCCATGCCGCAGGTCCTCGGCGCTGTGCTGCGCACACCGGACGACACCAGGCTCAGCCTGAACACGCTCGCCGATCACGATGGCCGGGTGTGGTGGCTCCTCGTCGTGGCGGCGGTCCTGGTGCTGGGCTCCGCGTTCGTGATGGCGGCCCGCTCCCCGGGGCGGATGCGGGCCTGGCAGCACGCCGTGCACATGGCCGTGGCACTGACGCTCACGGTGCTCGCCGTCTGCCTCCTCGCCGGCGTGTCCGCCCACTACGGCCTCTCGCTCCTCGGCATCGGGGATCTCGGCGGCGGTCTGTCCGGCCTGGTGGAGTTGCGGCCCCAGCTGTGGCGGGCCCTGGTCCTGGCCGTGGCCTGGGGCCTGGTATCGGGGTTCCTCGGCGGCCTGCTCGCGCGGCGGATCCACCGGCGGGGCGAAGTGGAGGCGGGCCCCGCCTGAGCCGGGCGCGGTTCAGCCGGCCAGGTCCCGGAAGACCGGCCGAGCCCAAGGGGGCGGCTCGGGAGGCGCGCCGGGACCGGCCGGCACTCCCACGACAGGGCGGTCCACCCGCGTCGGAGGGTGGCCCGTCGTGGTGCCTCCCGCAGCCGCGGCCCGCAGCGCGGCGGTGAAGGCGAGGCAGGAGCCGTACCGGTCCTCCGGGCTCTTGGCCAGCGCCCGTGCGAGGACATCGTCGAGGGCGGCGGCACCGGGCCTCTTTTCCGTCAGGCGGGGCGGCTCGTCGTACTGGTGGGCCCACAGGAGGGCGATGTCGTCGTCGCGCTGGAACGGCGGCCCGCCCGCCATGGTTTCGTACACGACACAGGCGAGGCTGTACACATCACATCGGCCGTCCACCGGGCGGCCCGATATCTGCTCCGGGGCCACGTAGTCGAGGGTCCCGACGAACTGGCCCACGGTCGTGAACCCGGTCAGCGAGAGCGACTTCTTCGTGAGACCGAAGTCCGTGAGGTAGGCGTGCTCCGGGTGGTCGCTGTCCGTGCCCTTGGCCACGAGGATGTTGCCGGGCTTGACGTCGCGGTGGACCAGGCCGTGGTCGTGTGCCGCGTCGAGCGCGGATGCGACCTGGGTGGCGATGCGGAGGGCGGCTTCGACGGAGAGCGGGCCCGCGTGGTCGAGCAGGTGGCGCAGGTCCCGGCCGGGGACGTACCGCATGGCGATGTAGAGCACCCCTTCCGTCTCCCCCGCCTCGAAGACCGGCACGATGTGCGGGTGCTCGATCGCGGCGGCCACGCGTGACTCGTGGGTGAAGCGCTGTCGGAAGGTGTCGTTGCGTGCGAGCTCGGGGGCGAGCAGCTTGAGGGCGACGGTCCGGTCGAGGCGCAGGTCCTTGGCGCGGTAGACGACGGCCATGCCGCCCCTGCCGATCTCGGCCTCGACCCGGTAGCCCGCGATCTGCTTCCCGATCAGCTCGGAGGCTCGCCCGGAGTGCGGGCTCGTGCCGGGCTCCCCCGGTGCGGGTGCCATCAGCCGTCACTGGGCCGGAGCGGCGGAGCGGGATCGGCCGTCTCGGGCGGGAGGAGCGGAGCCGGCCGCCGCCCACCGCGCGGGGCGGGCCGTGCATCGCGCGGTCCGGGTGCCTCCTCCGGATCGGCCTCGACCGCGACCACCTGCGTCGGCTCTGGCCCCGCCCTGCCACCGGCGCTCGCGCCGGGCGCACCCGGGCCACGCCGGTCCGGCGCCTCCCCGACCGGAGCACGCGCCGTCCCCGACCCGGCTGCCGCCGCTTCGACCACCCGCGTCTCCCCCGGCCCCGCCCCACCCCCGCCACCCTCGGTCGTACCCGGCACAGCCGGGACAACGGCGGTGGGTTCCTCCTCGGGCGAAGGGACCCCCGGCTGGACCACCTGCACCGGGGAGCCATCGGGCGGTGATGGCGGCGGCTGTGAGTGCTGTTGCGCTTCCGGCCGCACCGTCCCCGTCCCGCCACCGACACCCACGTCCCTGGCCCCGACCCCCGCACCCCCGTCAGCGCCAGCGCCAGCACCAGCACCAGCACCAGCACCAGCACCAGCACCAGCGTCCACAACCGCCGTCCCACCGTCCCCGCCACCACGCCCCACGACGCTGGGCCCCGCCCCCGCCGCGTACGTACTGAGCCGCACACCGTCGCAATACACCCACCGCTCATGTTCGGTGTCGTACAGCCACACCGACTCGCCGTCCACGACCACCCCCACCCGCAGTCCGCGCGTGCGGCGGCGGAAGGACTCCCCGTCGGCCCTGCCGCCCGCCAGATCCTCCGCCGCGCGCCGATAGCCGGAGAGGGCATCCTCGGTCCTGGCCAGGAGCGGGCGCGGGTCGGCCGTCCGGGCCGGCGGACCGCTCGCGCCCGGCGGATCCTGCGGCACCGCGACCAGGAGCCGGCCGTCGACCCACGCCGACCAGCCGTTGGCGCAGACGATCCGGCCCCAGTCGCCGAGCCGGTCGACGAGTTGTACGGGCAGCAGCGCGTCCAGCGGCGCCGTCGGACGGTTCACGTCCGGTGCCTCCCAGGCGGGCAGCCCGACCTGCGGGACGACATGTGTGGGGCGGAAGTCCGCAGTGGTCATCGCCGACGCTCCTACTTCCGCATGACGGCGGGTTCATGGCGGCGCAACAGCCTCGCGACCACGCATCCGAAGACGACCGAGAGGGCGACCAGCATGCCCATATTGAGCAGCCAGACACTCGCGGAGTGCCCGAACAGCGGGTCGGTGGTCAGATCCCCCGGGACGATCCGGCCGAGGCCGATGGTCCCCGCCATGGCACCCAGTGCCCAGCGCGATGGCACGAGCCACGCGAGCTGCTCGACGCCGGGCACCCCGTGCAGTTTCAGGAGTGCGCCACAGAACACCACTTGGACGATGGCGAGGAGCACCAGGAGCGGCATCGTCACCTCCTCCTTGCGCACCAGTGCCGACACGAGGAGCCCCAGCATCATGGCGGTGAACGCCAGCAGGGCCACCGCCAGGGTGATCTCCACCAGCGGTGGCAGGAGCACGCCTTTCCCGCCGGGTGCGTTGAGGTCGACACCGAGCAGGGCGACCAGGGTCAGGACGACGGCCTGCGCCACGGTGATCGTTCCCAGTACGACGACCTTGGACATCAGATACGCCGATCTGGAGAGCCCCACTGCCCGTTCTCGCCGGTAGATGACACGCTCCTTGACCAGCTCCCGGACCGCGTTGGCGGCACCGGTCAGGACTCCGCCCACGCAGAGGATGAGCAGTGCGTTCATCGCCGTCTCCTGCGTCAGCCTGCTCCCGGCGAGGGCGCGCGCCATGGCGCCCATCACGAACGGCAGCGCGATCATGATGGCGAGGAACGTCCGGTCCGCACCCAGTGCGGCCGCGTATCGCCTGACCAGGGTGCGGAGTTGGGACCCCCAGCTCTGCGGCTTCGGCGGCGGCGCGAAGGATGCGGGCGCGGCCGCGCCGGTCCGCGCGAGGGGCGCGGGGAACGGCTGCGCGGAGGAGTTGGCGATGTACTGCTGGTGGAACGGCGATTCCCGGTAGTCGCGGGCCCAGTCCCGGTCCCGGTCGCCTTCGAAGGCTTCGAAGGCCTCCGGCCACTGCGTGAAGCCGAAGAACGGGAGCGCCTCCCCCGGCGGCCCGTAGTAGGCGATCCTGCCGCCCGCGGCGAGCACCAGGAGCCGGTCGCACCCATCGAGGCTGAGCACGCTGTGCGTGACGACGATGACCGTGCGGCCGTCGTCGGCGAGGCCGCGGAGCATGTGCATCACCGAGCGGTCCATGCCGGGGTCGAGTCCGGACGTCGGCTCGTCGAGGAAGAGCAGCGACGGTTTGGTCAGCAGTTCAAGTGCGACGCTCACGCGTTTGCGCTGACCGCCGGAGAGGCTGTGGATGGGCTGGTCAACACGTTGTTCCAGGCCGAGTTCGCGGATGACCTCGTCGACCCTGGCCCGGCGCTCCGCCCGCTCGGTGTCCTGCGGGAACCGGAGTTCGGCGGCGTATCCGAGGGCGCGCCGCACGGTCAGCTGGGCGTGCAGGATGTCGTCCTGCGGTACGAGACCGATGCGCTGACGGAGCTCCGCGTAGTCGCGGTAGAGGTCGCGGCCGTCGTAGAGGACGGTGCCGCCGTCCGCGGGGCGCAGCCCGGTGAGGGCGTTGAGCAGGGTCGACTTCCCCGCGCCGCTGGGCCCGACGACGGCCAGCAGACACTTCTCGCCCACGGGAAAGGAAACGTGGTCGAGGAGTGTCTTGCGGCCCCGGTCGACTGTGACCGTCAGGCCTTGGACGTCGAGGGACACCTCACCCGTGTCGACGTACTCCTGCAACTCGTCACCCACGAGGCAGTACGCACGGCGGCCGACGCCGACGATGTCCCCCGGGGCCACCGGGGCTCGGGTCACCGGCTGGCCGTTGAGGTAGGTGCCGTTGTGGCTGCCGAGGTCGACGATCTCGTACGTGCCGTCCGAGAGGACTCTCAGCTCGGCGTGCCGACGGGAGACGACCAGGTCGTCGATGACCACGTCGTTGTCGTCCGCGCGGCCGATAAGGACCGTGCGGTCGGGCAGGGGGCGCACCGTCGTCGGCTGCCGGAAGGTGCCCGTGGCCGAGGGCATGCTGACGGCCGAGGGGCGCTCGGCGGCGACCGGCTGGGGAGGAGCACGGCCCACCAGCACCGCACGGGGGCCGTCCGTGACATTGCCGAAGCGGATGACGCTGCCCGGCCCGATGTCCCACTCCTGGATGCGCCGTCCGTCGGCGTACGTGCCGTTGGTGCTGTGCTCGTCCTCGATCGTCCAGTGATCGAGCTCCGTGTGGAGGACGGCGTGATGCCACGAGACGCGGGCGTCCTCGAAGACGATGTCGCACAAGGGGTCGCGCCCCACGTGATACTCCCGGCTCGGACTCATCACCGTGGAGCCGTTGTCCGTCTCCAGGACGAGTTCGGGCGCAGTCGCCGCACTTGGCCGCCACGATCCCACAACCCGAATTCTACCCATTCACCCACTTTCCCGCCTGGGCCAGAGGCGGCCGCAGCCCCCCGCCCCGACGTGCCAGGCCTTTCGACCCGGCAGGTCCGTCTGCCACGGAAGGCGGTCGCGGGGGCGGCCCAGGAGCGGGGGGCGGGCCATGCGCGCGGGCGTCGTAGCCGGAGTCGAAGGCGACCAGGATGACGCGGTCGCCCGCGTGCCGGCGGCCCGTCTCCATCAGTTCGCCGTCTGCCCGTGCGAGGACGCAGTCGAACAGCTCCTCTCGGGAGCCTGACCGCACCCTCACGGCCCTTCGTGGTGATCACGTGTGTGCCCTGGGGCACAGCGCATGATCAAACGAGGGCCGCTTAATCGCCCGGCGAACATCCGGGTGTACGGTCCGAGCACCGAGGCGGGCCGCTCTGCCCCCACCGATCGATGGGCCGAGAAGGCCCGGGCACCGCCGCAGTCTGGCCCAGCGTCTCGGCAGCCGCGCTCAGTGCGTGCCGGGCACGACAACCCGTGCCCGGCACACGCTGGAAGTGAGCCCACCGCCCAACGGCTGGATGAGCATCAGAACATCAAGGGCCACGCTCGGAGCCTGTGCCTCAACGCCCGTACGCGGTCAGCTGGTTGGTGGCCGGAACCACCACGAGGCCGCCACCTGCGCCGAGTCCGGTCAACGGCTGGGACGCGTTGTGCTCGTCGGGCGCGTTGATGGGCGCACCGACGTCCGTGGACCAAACGGCCTGCCCCGTGGCGCCGTTGAGCGCCCACAGCCGGCCGGTCCGCGAGCCGACGTAGACGTAGCCGTTGACGACGATGGGTGCCGTCGTGATGTGCCCATCACCCTCGAACCTCCAGCGCGCGGCCAGGGTACGGCTGTGGCGCTCCTGGAGGATGCCGCCGTCGACGAAGTAGCCCTGGCGGCCGTCGAAGGCCGGAGCCGGTGTCCAGCCGCCGGCCTCGTAGGTCCCGCGGACCTTTCCGTCCGCGGCGTTGAGGACCGCGGGGGCCGCCCCGGCGTCGTCCCGCACCCACACGCCGCCATCGGCGAGAACCGGAGTCCGGCCACCGCCGCCGGAACAGCCGGTGTCGTGGTGCCATACCGGAGCACCCGACTTCGGGTCGAAAGCGTACGTCTGCTCACAGGCGTACGAGACGTAGACCCCGCCGGTCGACACGGCGGGCGAGCTGTTGTCGCCGTTGGCGACCCGCTGCGTCCAGGACACCGCACCGGTGGCGGCGTCCACCGCGTACAGAGTGCCGCCCGACCCGGAGCCACCGGTGTACACCGTGCCGCCGGAGTAGGTGGGCGGCGAGGTGAACGAGGACTGCCCGGGCAGCGTCACGCTCCAGATCTTCTTCCCCGTGGCCGGGTTGAACGCCGTCAGGACGCCGTCGGAATTCTGCGCGTACAGCCGGCCGTCACCGTAGGCGAGCGCCGACCACCAGTAGGTGCCGCCGAGGTCCACGGGGGCCCAGGCGTCCTCGCCGGTCGCCGCGTTCAGCGCGTACAGCCGGGTGCCGTATCCGTTGGGCGAGGCGGCGGTGGCGAACACGCGCCCGGCCGCCACGACCGGATACGAGACGCTCCCACCCAGATCGCGGGACCACTTCCGGTCGAGCGGCGGCGCGCCCACAGCGGAGTCGACCAGGGTGCCGTCATGCCTGGCATTGACTTGATAGGTGACCGAAGCCCCGGTCTGCGCCGTCTGTGCCCCGGCCGGGGTCACGAGCGCGGCGGCCGTCAGGGCCGCGCTGAGCAGCACGGTGACGGTTCTTCGCAGATTCACTGGAACATCCCCCATCGTCCGGCACCGCCGCAGCGATGCGCACAGGCCTCGTCGATCCGGCGCCTGTGATCCGAAGCACCATAGTCACCGAAAGCTCAGCCAAATGCCCCTGGATTTAGGCGAGTTACTTGTCCGAGCAAACAACGCCCCCGATGTCTCACATCCGGTCGGGCTGAACCGGCCCATGTCTCGTACCTCATCGGCCGGTTCGGTCACGGCGCCGACGCCACCTGCCCGTATGCCGGCATTGCCTGCCCGTATACGGTCGCCGGGCCCGGGCAGTGGAGCCACGTCTGTGCGGCGTCGCCAGGCCGTGAAACGGACTCGTGCGACCGGCTTGGTGCGGCACGGTCCGCCCGATCAAGGAGCTCTGCGTTTCGGGAGGCAATCATCAGCGGCACAGCGGGTGAACGCGATGCGGCCGGCACCGCCGGAGAACCCCTGCCAGGCCCGTGAAGTGCTCGCCATTGTCGGTGACAAGTGGTCACTGCCGATCGTGCGCCATCTCAGCAAGGGGCCGCCGGCAGGACCTTGCGGAGAGCCACCGCACCCGAGTTGGAGTGGCGCATCGCCAGTCGGTGTCGGCGCGTAGTACGCCTTCCGGCCCGGCCGCGCATCGGCTCACGTCGGCAGATCGTGGGCATCGTGGGCTTCGTGGGCGAGGAAGGGAGCAAGGAGCGCGAACAACGCGTCGGGGCGGTCGAGGGGGATGATGTGGCCGCAGTCCTGGAAGTGATGCCCGACCAAGTCATCGGCGATGGACCGGAGTTGGAGTTCGAGCCCGCGGCCGACGGGGTGTGAGCCGACGGCCATGGTGGGCATGGTCAACCGAGCCGTCGCGGCGGCATCCTGGAGCTGCTGTGCGCTGGTGGGCAGGGCCCGGTAGTACGAGAACGCGCAGCGCAGGGCCTCGCTCCCGGTATACGCGTGGACGAAGGCTGCGCGGATGTCGTCCGGTACTCCTCGCCCGAGGGTCCCCGCGTCGAGGAACCAGTCGATGTACGCGGCCTCGTTGCCGGCCAGAACGGTCTCGGCGAGGCCTGGGACGGCGTGGAAACCGAACCACCACGGGACTTCGCCCGCGACGACGTGCTCGGCTCCGGGCAGAGGGCCCAGCAGCGCTTCCATCACGACCAGGCGCCGGACGAGGCCGGGCCGGCGCAGCGCGAGCAGGACGGCCGGAGCCGTGCCGGCGTCGATGCCGACCACCGCTGCCGAGGGCTCGCCCAGGGCGTCGAGGAGCCCTTCGGCGTCGGCGGAGAGGGTGCCGGCGTCGTAACCGTCGACAGCACGTGCACTGGCGCCGAAGCCTCTGAGGTCCGGCGCGATGACCCGGTACTGCTCGGCCAGTTGCCCCATGATGCCGCTCCAGAGCTGCCAGGTGTGCGGGAAGCCGTGCAGCAGGAGAACCGCGGGGCCGTCCCCGGCGATGGCGACGTTGAGCTGGACGCCGTTCGTCACGACGCGGCGCAGTTGGTGTGCGGCGGTGTGCGGCATGATGGATCCTCCGGCTGGTTACCTTTGGTGACCACAGAACGATAAGTAACCGTCCGGCCGCTTCCTAGACGGCACTTTCAGGAAAGGTGGTGAGCCACAGGTGACCACCCGAGGAGCCCCGGCCGCCGGTCACGGGGTACGCGGCGATCTGTTCGATCCCCGCTGCCCGACACGGCAGTTGCTGGATCGCATCGGCACGAAGTGGACGTCCATGGCCGTCAAGACGCTCGCCGATGCCGCACCGGACGAAGTGCGCTTCGCGGAGCTGAGACGCCGAATGCCCGGCGTCTCGCAGAAGATGCTGTCCGTGACTCTGCGAAACCTGACCCGCGACGGATTGGTGTCCCGCCGGGTCGAACCGACCGTCCCGCCACGGGTCTTCTACCGACTCACCGGACTCGGCCTTTCCCTGGAGACCGCGCTTGCGGGGCTGCGGACTTGGGCGGAGGAGCACATGGCCGAGATCGATCGCGCCAACGAAGCCAACGACCGGGAGGTCGATCAGGGATAGGCCGGCCGATCCCGCGTCCAACACCGGTGGCCACCGGTGCCTCGGTCTTCATGCAACCGGCGTTACCCCCTCATACCACCCAGGAGCCTGATACCAACCAGGAGGTGGAGGGGATGCCGTCGGCGCAGCGGCCGTTGACGAAGGACCTGGTGAAGTGTTTGGCGTCGCGCCGCACGCAGCCGTCAATCGGCACGCTCCGAGGACAGCGGTCGGGGTCCCTGAGCCGATCGAGTCTTGCTCCGGCCCGCTGGCGTGCAGTAGTGCGGTCACGTCGGCAGCAACAACGGCACCGGGGCGACAACAATCGTCAGCGCTCGGATGGAGCCTGCGCTTCCAGGTGTCGACGCCCGACCCCAGCCGATGCCGTTCATGGGCGGTCCGCCACGGCGTCCTGGCCGAGGTTGCCGAAGACGCGCGCTACCCACTGATCGAGCTGCTCACCGAAGGCCGCTGCTGAGCCGATGTCGAACGCCGGTATCGGCCCTGCTTCGTCGAGGCCGTAGAAGTAGTCCACATCGGCCCAGCCGCCCCGGAACAGCACCACGGACAGCACAGTGTCTGCCGGGCCGGAGATGAGTACGCCGACGGAGTCGGGATCGCGCACGAGAGTTCTGTCGGTCTCAAGCCGCTGAGGCCACGGTGCGGCTCCGTCCCGCCACGTTGTCTGCCCCACCTCAAGACCGGCCGCCAGCCATCGCACAGCCCTCTCGGAGATTGCTGCGTTTGCCTGGTCGAGATCGATGATGCGCTCCATGAGCGGATCATGCCCGCTTCCGAACTACGGCTCCACTGACTTCCACCGGCGCTGGCGCCGACTGATACGGCGCCGCTGGTCCCGACGACCGACGACGCTGACAGGACTGTCGGCTGTCGGCTGTCGGCTGTCGGCTGTCGGCTGTCGGCTCAGTCCGAGGAATCGGAAGAGTCGCTGTAGTCGGCGGACCCCATGGAACGCCGTGGGTAGGAATCCAGCACGTCCGACACAGCACCTACGCATGCGAGGACCGCGCCGAACGAGGTGAGGACGATGGTGTCGGCATCGGGCAGGACGACAGCCAGCGCGATGTCGATGGCATCCGCATCCCCGGTTACGGTCACCCGGCGTCCGGGGCGCCCCCTTCTGCCTCCGGCATCCTTGACCACCTCAAGGGCGACCGTCACCCCCGTACGCTCCAGGACGAACTCCCGGAGGGGGTGGAGCACGGTATAGCGATACGAGCGGTCCAGGTAGGTGATGCGCAGGGCCCTCGAACGGGACCGGATCGCACGCCGGTTGTAGTCGAATACGACGGGCACACCGTCGACTGTCAGCGAAGTGTTCTCCCGGAAGTCATCGTTCAGGACAAGGGCGCGATAGACAGTCGCCGGCATGTGGTCACCCTGGAGACGCACTTCGGAACCGGGTGAGACCTTCTTCCGCCGCCGGCTGTACTTGGTGCGGCTCGTCGACACCCGGCCGAAACGGCCGGCTATGCCTTCGACCCCCCACTCCGCCTTCGTCGAGTAGGGACGCATCTCGAACTCAAAGCCGGAGGTCTCCTCCTCGAAGCCCGATATCTCTTCCTTGGGATCGCCCGCCCTGCGCTGGAACCTCATCCCCACAGCCTATCGACCCGCGCCCGTGGGACCCGTGGGACAGGAGTCGTCGGTAGATGGGGGTTGGTCGATGCTCAAGTCCACTACGGCGGCGTGGAGTGAGGAGCCGAGGGCCCACTCCCACCATGTGCGGCGATTGTTAGGCTTCGCACCGTGGTTGACGTGGTGGAAGAGGTGCGGATACAGCCGGAGAACCGGGCTGCCGGGATCAGTATGGGCGCGGCCATGGTGGCGGTCATCGTGGCGAGCGGCAGTATGTGGGCTTCTGCGGCGAGTGTCTACATGCCGGCGACGGTCGGCTGGTTCGTGGTGGTGGAGCTGTCCGCGTGGACGGCGATCGTCTCGGGTCATGTGGCCCGTCGCCGCGCCAAGCGCCACCGCCTGCCGGGCCGATGGTGGGCGCTCGCCTCGATCCTGACGGGGTGGGCATGCTCGCTGTACGCGGGTCTTGTCATGGTGGTGGCCATGGGAGTGTTCGCCGGCTTCGCCCTGCTCATCGAAACTCTGCGCTGAACCCGCCGCAGGAACGGGAGTTGGGGAGGAGATCACTGTGTTCGGCAGGAAGAGGGAGGACCCGCAGATCGCCCCTGTGCCCTGGGACACGGAGGGCCCCTTCGTGGTCGGGGATGTGGTGCGCCCGGCCGCCTACCGGCAGAAGGGGTTGAGTGGGCGCCGCGCGGTGCGCATGTCGGTGACTCTCGATGGGGTGCGGTATTTCGCCGCCGCCGCGTACGTCGAGCGACGGGTCCCGGAGGTCCGGTCGTACCAGCTGTACGACGCCAGACGGGCTCAAGAGCTGTTGTGCACCATCGCGCCCGTGAGCGGCGGTGGCGGCGGTGAGCGGTATGAGGTACGGGATCAGGCGGGGCGGGAGCTGGGTCTGGTGTTCCGGACCGCGGCAGCCAAACGCGCGGTGCAGCACGGCTGGTGGCTGCGGCAGCCGGGGCACCCCGACATCGTGGCCCGCTACCACTGGGCCAGAGGCAGCGCCAAGGACATCGCGGCGCGCGGCAGGGAGGCCGGCGTGCGGGGTGCGGGCGGCCTCGTCGCAAGCGTCGCCGACTCCGTGATCACAGGAGACACGGCGGCCGACAGCCGCAGCTCCGTGCGTCCGACCAAGCCGGTCACCTGGTGCGCGGACGACATGGTCGCGTTGACCGCCGGTCACACCCAGGGCATCAAGTCGTACATCCCGCAAGCGAGTTGGCTGGACCGGCGCCTGGCCTTCGCGCTGGCTGTCCTGCGGCAGGACTGACTGATCGCTTCAGAATGAAGCCGTCCACTGAGGCGGCATCGTCGGCCGGGACGGCTTCCGTGGCTGACCGGGCCGCCACCGCGGGACAGCGCTTGTGTGTGACGCGGGAGCGAGGGTTGGCCCGGGGGGAGGTCCCGGCGGGGCTGGTTGGTGCACTGGTGTGTCGGCTTGGGGGCACTGGTGTGTCGGCTTGGGTGCACTGGTGTGTCGGCTTGGGGGCACTGGTGTGTCGGCTTGGGGGCATTGGTGTGTCGGCCCGGCGGCGCCCCTTTGAGCTGGACCTCGGTCCCGGTGGCGGTTCCGGTCATCTGTGGTGACCATGCGGGGGTGAGCGAAGGATGGCCTGGACCTCGATCACCCTGACGGTCCGCCGCCTCACCCGGCCGCCGCCCCGGCTCCCTCGGAAGCGGAGGCAGCACCCCGAAGCCGTGCAGAAATTCGGTGGAACTCCCCTTGAGGGAGAGGCACACTCTCCGGAGAACTGAGCCCAAGGGGAGTTTGCTTGCATGTGTTTGCCTGTTCCGGGTGCGGCACGGAACTGACGGCGCCGGTGTCCCGGGTCGCCCTCCCCGTCCACACCCACCACGGCGGGTGGGAAGAACTCCATCCTCCCCTGATGGAACCCGCGACCTATGCCGTGGACCCCCAGCCCACCGGACCACCCTGGCAGTTGTGGGATGAGGTCGGAGAAGGTACGGCTGCCGGGCAGGGCGTGTACGCGCCGACGTATTCCGTCTCCTTCGGCGCACGGAACAGAACAGTGATCGCCCCGGGTGACTCCCGGAACATGGTTCTGATACCCGAAAAGTGCGAGGGCTACTGCCGGGGTGTGGACGGTCGGGCCGGACCCAACTTGGCCTGCGAAGGGTGCGGGCAGGCCGTGGCAACGCGCGTGGACGACTGCGGATCGTGGCAGACGGTGTGGCTGGAGCCCGAGGCAGTCGTACGACACCACACAGGGCTGTCCACCCTTTCGCCCCCCGACTGGGACGATCTGGAGCACGCCGACCACCGCATCCCACCCGTCGAACCCGACGGAAGGTGGAGCCGCCGCTGGGAAGCCGCACTCGGCGTTGCACTGGCCCACCTCGTGGCAGCCACCGAGGGATGCCCGGTGCTTCTCCCCGCCGGCCCCGTCGCCGAGCTGCTCCGCCATGCCATCGGCCGGTATCTTCCCGCTGGACCGCAGGCCAGGTCTGTCGCACTGGCGGGCCCGGGGATCCGCCCGTCCCACCCCCGCCCCGACATTCTCCTCGTCCCCCGCCACCCCCTCACGGGCGCACCCTGGCGGTCGGACGAGGGGACCGTGGTGCCGCTGGACAGCGGAGTCTGGGCATACCTTGCCCGCCCGGACGAGACCTCACCGCTGCCCGCGACCGGGGTACTCCCCGAGGGCGTCCTGCGCGATGACTACCCCCTGCCTCCGCACCCCCGGTACCCACTGACGCCCCATCACCGAGCCTTCCAGGACACCCTGGCCAGACTGCCTGCCGTACGCTCGCCCCAACTCCTCAGGTATCGCGACATGTGCCGCTAGCACTCCGCCCCAGAGCTCTCTTGAGTGTTGGACATGGCACGGGCACGCACACCGGACCTTCGCCGACCGACCGGGCCCGGACCGGGGTGACCAGGCGTCACCTACTCTTCGCGTCGGACAACCGGACAGAGGGCCCAAGCGCTCCCGCTCCCCGCACAACGACCTCTACCTGTCCTGGAACAACCTTGATCACACTCACCCACCGAAGGGTACGGACACCCTGTCGTCGGCGTCACCAGCGTTTCCGGGCTCCGGAACCGCCTGGACGGGGCTGCCTGGCCCCCTCTCTCTGTGAAGTCTCGATGTCCACGAGGGCGGCGACCGCAGAGCCTGCACCACGCAGCCGTCAACCGTGCCCGGGTGGAGTTGGTCGGTCGACCCCACACGGCCGGCCGGACACGGCCGGACTCAGCCGGACACGGCCAAGGCTGCTTCACAGGCCTCCTATGCTCCCGGTCCCCCCACCCCGGCGAGACCCGCCGCATGGTTCAGGAGGTCCGCATAGATCTCCGGGCGGTCCTTGTCGATGACGGGGTAGCCCGTGCCGAAACCACCGTTCTCCCAGTGGGCCTCGATTCCGGGGTTGGCGCTGTTCGTGCCGTCGTGCAGGAACACGTGCGGGCTACAGGTGACGCGGCCGTCACGGGCCGCCTCGTACTGCGCCATGATCGCCGCCCGCGCCGACCCGCAGTCCAGCGCGCCGGCGAGCGCGTCGACGTCCACCGCGCCCGTCTCCTCGGCGATGTCGAGGATGACGTGGCGCAGGGAGATGCAGCGGCCCTGCGCCCAGAAGGCGCGGCGCAGGGCCAGGTCGAGTTGTTCGCTGGCGTGCCAGCTCTGCGCTTTCGCGGCCTGGACGGCTTCGAGGGCCGCCAGGGTCGTGACCGGGTACGTCCAGTCGGGTCCCTGCCACAGCCGCCAGCCCGCGGCGGGTTCCACGGCACCGAGCACGGAGATCTCCGAGTCGACGCCGGGGCGGGCGTTCACCTCTCGGTTGAACAGCTCCAGCGGGAACGCCCGGAAGTCGAACCGGATGCGGTCCTCCAGGCCGAGCTCGCGCCGCGTCCTGTGCAGCCGGTGCACGGCGACATGCGCGAACGAGCAGTTCAGGTCGGTGAAAACGGCGACCGTGCCGGGGGTCTCGGGCAATCTCGGGTCCGGGGCCCGGGCCGGGGACGGGGCCGCGGCCGGGGATGGGGCCGGGGTCGGGGATGGGGCCGGGGCCGGGGATGGGGATGGGCTCGCGGGCTCGTGCGTCACGGTGCCTCCTGTCGCGTCGGGCGTCATGGTGTCTCTTGTACGCGGATCAGGCCCCACCAGCCCTCGCTGACGCCCCAGTGGAGGTTGCCGGTGCGGTACAGGTAGTCGCCAGGGTGCTGGGCCCGGAAGCGGAGGGTCCGCGTGCTGCCGCAGGCGAGCGCCCCGACCGTTGAGACGTAATGGCCAAGCCCCGTCTCGGAGGCATCCCACAACTGTCCGTGCACGGTGATGCACTGGTTCCGCATCCTCGACGCGCCGATCGCCAGGTGCAGGGCGATCCGGTCGCCGGGCCGGCAGTCCAGGCGCGGGGTCGGCGGCTCGGGGTCACTGAGGACCGGGTCGAGCGGATGCAGCGCCGCCGTGCGGTAGTTGAAGGCCTTCTGGCCCGCGTCGTCAGGGCTGTCCGAGAACAGGTCCTTGACCGGTTGGGTCAGATCACCGTCGTGGTAGAGGCGCAGGCCGTCCTGGCTGACCAGGACCAGTTCCCGTACCGTCTCGGCGTCCGGGCGGCGCACGACGCTGCCCGCACCGGTCCAGCGCTCCCGCCCCGTCCCCGGGTCGTACGGCGTCGCGTCGTGATCCTCGACGACGAGCGCGCCGACCAGACCGCGGCGCATGTGGGAGAGCACGTCGGCGTACGAACGCAGAAGCACGACGCCGGGCTCGCCCGCGAACCAGCGGTAGGTGCGGGCACCGCCCGGCTTGACGGTGCTGTCCTCGTTGCGGCCGACGTGCGTGCCGTCGTCGGTGCGCACGTCGTAGGCGAGCAGGGTGGGGTGCAGCGAGACACGGCCGGAGACGATGCGCGCGCCGGGGTCGTCCTCGGCCATCACCTTCGGGTCGTCGGGATTGGCCGGAGGCGGCCCGTCGAGTTCGTTGATCAGGGTCACCTCGATCCATTCGCCGGCCCGGCAGCGCAGGACCAGGGGCCCGGCCTCGCCGTCGTCGCCGTCGACGGTGTAGACGAGGCCGTACGGATCGGTGCGCCGGTCGCTGTACTCGATGAGGCGGGAGCGGGCGCGCACGGTATACCGGCGGGTGGTTCGCCCGGCGGACAGAGCGCTCGCCGCGTGGGCGCCGGGCAGCGCGGGCAGGTCGTGGCACGGCTCGTCGTGGAGCCGCATCAGGCCCCAGCAGCCGAGCCACAGGTCGTTGCTCGCGGCGAACGACCAGAGGTGGTCACCCGGGCCGAGGTCCTGGGGCAGGGCGAGTTCGGCGACGTTCGAGATGCCGAGGGTCTGCTGGTTGCGCCAGGCGGTGTCGGGACGCCGCGCCCACTCGCGCCAGCGCGCCCCGTGCAGCGTGAAGCTGTGTTGCAGGTCCTGTGAGCCCTGCACGAGGTGCACCCGGACGTCTTCGCCCGGGTAGGCGCGCAGCAACGGGGTGCCCGGGTCGCCGTGCACGGTGCTGGAGAACCAGTCGGCGGGATCGCCGCCCCGCAGGGAGAGCGGCATGGAACGGTAGTTGACGCCCATGACGCCCTGGTCGTCGGGGGCCCCGGGCGCGGGCGGCGGGTTGATGGGGCCACCGTGATGGTCGCCTTCCCCCGTGTGCTGCACCATGGGCACGAAGTCCCCGATGGCCAGCACGAATTCACGGTGTTCGCGCCCGTCGGGCAGGGTGATGACGGCCTGACTGCCGCGCCGCAGGGGCTTGCTGTGGTCGGTGGGCGACACCCAGGCGGCACCCTCCGGTTCGGCGATCAGTGCGCCGAACAAGCCGTGCCGCTGGCGGAAGTTGGCCATCAGGTGGTCGTGGAAGAGGACCGTGCCGAAGGCCTCGTCGACGTGCCAGCGGTAGGTCCAGGAGTTGTACTGGGCGAACGCCTCGTCGCCCTGGTCGCTTGTGGTGGTGCCCGACAGGTAGTTCCAGCCGATCGCGGAGCCGTCGGCGACCAGCGGGTCGTACTTCACCAGGTGGGTGTGCAGGCCGAGTTCGGGCTGGAAGGGCAGCTCGGGGTCGAACGCGGAGCCCTTCTGAGGGCCGGACGGCAGGGCGTTGGTGAGTGTCATCTCCACGATGTCACCCTTGTTGGCGCGGATCACCAGGGGTTCGACAGTGCGCTCCCCCGCGGCGATCTGCCGCTTGAACTCGTCCAGTCCGCCCGCCTCTTGGATCTCCTCCGCGAGCGTGTAGAACATGCCGTTGTGGTCGTGCCAGGTGACGGCGTGCTCGTCCCCGGGGTCGCCCGCGTAGTAGAGCGTCCCGTTCGTGACGACGACGTGGTAGCGGCGTACGGGCGCGCCGGCCGGTCCGACCTTGGTGAACGCCTCGCCCGGCTGAGGGTCGTCCACGAACGCCGCGGCTTCCAGGGCGGTGGGCTCGCGGCCCATGCCCGACGGCTGTAGCGGGGTGCGCGGCGGGCGCGGGTTCTTCTGCGGGTAGTGCGCCGCGTCCGCCATGAAGCCCGGGAATCCGGGGTGGCCGGGCGTGGGGCGCGGCGGCGGCGCGCGGTGCGGGAGGGGGGTGAGCGCGCGGATGCGGCGGCCGTCGGGATAACTCCCGCTGCCGTCCTGGAGTGTGTCGAAGATCCGGAACATTCCCCACATGCCCATCATGAAGTGGACGTACATGTGGCAGTGCCAGATGGAATCGCCGACCGCGCCCTGCCGGGAGCCGAGCCCGCCGATCAGGTTCAGCGTCCTGCCCTCCTGCGGGCTGATGCTGACGGAGTCCACGATCGGCGAGTTCTCGTCGTCCGGGTCGACGTGCCACTGGTGCAGGTGCGTGTGGAAGACGTGGGTGTCACGCATGCCGCCGTGCAGGAGCCTGATGACCGCCGGGTCGCCCGAGTAGCCCGGCAGGACCGGCGTCGACGGGTCGCCGAACATCCACGAGCTGTGGTGCATCTCCTCGCCGTAGACCTTGTCGCGCACCGGGTCGAGTTCGCCGGCGTCGAGCATCTTCTGGTAGCGGTACATCCGCCAGTCCATCGGCTCGATGCGCAGATTCACCGGCAGCATCGCGTTGTTGGGGGGCGTCAGGTCGTCCGGGGTGTCGGACTCGTCCGGCGCGCCGGCGGGCGATCCGGGTCCGGCGAGACGTCGGACCACCGGCATCCCGTGCCCGTCCCGGCTGCCGCCCTCTCCGCCGTGGCTCGGCATCCCCGGCATCCCCGGCATCGGCATGCCCGACATCGGAGGCGTCACCGGGTTGTCGTTGCTCGGGTACTCCATCATCACGACCACGTATTCGCGGAAGCTGCGGTGCTCCAGGTGTACGTCCGCGTACAGGCCGGCGTCGAGCCGGCCGCCGGTCTCCGGGTCGGTCCAGGTGGCGCCGGGCGGCTCGACGACGAGCGCGCCGATCATGCCGTGGCTCTGCGTCCCCTCGCCACGAGCGTCGGCCAGGTCGCCGAAGTGGAAGACGCCCTCGTGCTCGGCGACCCACTCGTACACACGACTCTCGCCGGGCGCGACGCTGCTGTCGGGGTTGGCCCCGGCGGCGAGGCCGTCCATGGTGCGGGCGTCGTAACGCACACCCTGCATGGTGATGCCCGCCGGGCGCTGCAACTCGTTGCTCAGACGCACCCGCAGGCGCTCGCCGCGGCGCACGCGCAGGACGAGCGGCCGGGCGAGGGGGTGCGGCTTGGGCACCCGGTCGGGTTCGTCCAGGTAACTGGGGAAGACTACGGGCCAGTTCGCCCGCACTTCGCGCAGTTCCTCGGCATCCTGTTCCAGGACGAACAGGGCGCCATTGCGGTCGTGGTCACCGAACTCGTTGTAGGCGATGGGCACTTGGAGCGCTACGACGTCGTACGTGCGGACCGGGTGCCCGTCCCGTGTCTCCTCGGCTGGGATCAGTTCCGTGCTCATGTGGTGTAGTCCCCCGTCGTTGTCGGAATGCGGCTCAGGGCCGGGTGGTGTGATCGAAGCGGGCGATCGTGTGGTCTCCGGAGACCACCTCGCCCTTCCAGCGGTAGACCTGCCCGAAGCTTCCGGCGGACGTGTCCCCCCGGTGTCGCCTGCTGAAAGTGACCGCGATCCGGTCGCCCCGCCGCACCGGCACCGGCTCCCTGACCGGCACGTAGGCGTGCTTCCAGCTGTCCGACGTCGTGCGCGTCCGGGCACCGCCGCCGGTGACGCCGTCGCACGCGATGTCGTCACCGCAGATGTCGTCACCGGAGATGTCCAGGGCGACGGTGTCGGACAGGGTGGCGACGAAGTAGCCCTGGAATCCGGTGAAAAGCCCGTCGCGCTGCACCGTGTACACCAACTCGCACGCGTACTGCGTGTGTTGCCCGTTCACGTGGTCCGCGTCCTGGAATCCGTACCGGCGTAGGAGGCGTGGGGCGGCCAGCCGCGTCGCGGCCGGGATGACCGTGTCGTAGTAGAGGTCGAACGCGTCGCGCGCGCCGCGGGCACGCAGCATCGCCGCGAACTCCACCCGTCCACCGGAGTCCTGGGGCGCGCCGTCGCGCAGCTGGGCATGGGCGCTCTCGGCGGCCACCGGGACGAGGTAGCTTTCCACGGTCCTCGGCAGCATCGCGCCGCCGGGGCGCAGGAAGCGGCGGCGGGCGTCGTCGAGGATCGCGACACAGTTCTCGTTGTCCGCGAGGTTGCCCAGGATCTCCGAGATGACGATGTCCGCCGGCTCGGGCAGCCGGAGGTCGAAGGAGTGCCCGGCGAGCGGCCGGAAACGGTCCCCGAATCCGGCGTCGCGAAGGCGCTGGGACGCGGTGTCCAGAACCTGCTCGTTCAGGTCGATGCCGTACACGCGGGCGGCCCCGGCCTCCAGCGCCCACTGGGCGAGGATGCCGGTGCCAGTCCCGAGGTCGAGAACGGTGTCCCCGGGACGCACGGCCTCGCTGATCGCGGCCCGGTAGGCGTCCATGCGAAGGCGGTCGCCGAGCATCAGGTCGTGGAAGCCGTCGTCCCAGTCCAGGAGTTGCTCGGAAGCGGGAAGCCAGACCTGCTCCGGTTCGTAGAACTGGCCGACTACGCCCGCCCGGTGGACGGTCAGCGCATCGGCCGCCGGCCCGGCGACCGGGCAGCCGGTCGCCAGGTCGAAGCCGGTGCGGTGCAGCGGGCATGTGATGCGCAGCGTACGGGAGTTGACGTACCCGTGGACGAGGCGGCCCTTGCGGTGGGTGCAGGCCGCGTCGATCACGAACTCCTTGCCCGCGACACGGACCCGCAGCCGGTCACCGGTCAGTTCTTCGAGCACCGCCTCGTTCACGCCGCCTCCTTCGCGCGCTCGACGGCCGCGTCGAACGCGCCGCCGATCAGCTCGGACAGGAGCACCGCCCCGACCCACACCTTGGCCGGATCGAGGCCGCGCGCCGCCTCGTACTCCTTGATGGCCAGCTGCATCTCCTCCATGTGGAAGGTGTCGATGTGCAGGTGCTCGGTGTAGTAGCGCCCGTTGGAGACGCCGAGCCGTGCGCAGGCCCTGGCCTGGATGGTGAAGGCATGGGGGATGCTGGCCTCCAGGTAGGCCAGACCGCCCAGGAAGTACTCGACGTGCTCCGCGCGCTGGGTGAGCCAGTAGAAGACGTTCAGGAAGTGGTAGGTCTCGTCGGCGGTGGTGTCCAGGAAGCTCTCCAGGTCCTGGGGCAGACCGAGTTCGGCGAGGAGGTCCAGGTACAGCTGGGAATGGGCCTGCTGGAGGTTGCCGCAGCCGAACTCGTCGATGAGGACGCGCATCACGGCCATCTGCGCCCTGATCGGCAGGCGCGGGATCGCCGGGAAGAAGTTCTGCGCCTCGGTGAGCCCGTCCAGCGCGAACTCTCTTACCACGTACGTGAGTTGGTCGAGCGTGGCCTTTTCGGCGAGGTAGCTTCCCGCGGGGCTGCCCGCGCGCTCCTCCGCGAGCAGTCCATCGAGGCGACGTCGCCAGTCGGCCCGGGAGGCGACGGGCGGGGCGTCCGCTGTGATCCGGGCGACCAGTAAGTGGATCCAGTCCGCTTCCAGTTCCTCGATCGCCGCGACGGCCGCGCTGGTAGGTCGGCAGCGGTTGAGCAGGAACAGGCGCTTGGGCGCGCTGTCGGTGGACCGTGGTGCGGGCATCATGCCGGTATCCCCCTGTCCGGCCGGGGCACTTGGCCGGCCATGCGGAGCACTTCCCTGTCCGACCGGAGCACTCCGCGCTGCATCAGTTCGGTTTTGAGCGCACGGAACCAGTCGTCCCGGTCCAGACCGTACTTTTCGCACGCCTCCTTCAACGCGGCCGCGCCCTGCTCGCCAGGATCGGCGAACAGGGCGGCACACAGGGCGGGTTCGACGTTGGCGAGGGCGAGCACGCACCCGTCGACGGGGCCCGCGTCCAGGAGCAGATGCTCAAGCCCCTGCGCCACGGGCACACCCGGCCGGGCCGCGATCAGCTCCTGCGTGGAACCCCTCACGCCCGTCGAGTCCTTGACGCCCGCCACCCCCGGGATGCGGCAGATGCGCAGCAGGGTGTCGAGCCCGATGACGTTCTGCGACACGGCGCACTCGTGGTAGACGACCACCGGAAGACCGGTGGCCCCCGCGATGCGCTCGTAGTGCCGGTACATATCGTCCTGAGACACCCTCGTGCCGTACGGAGTCGTGGCCACCACCGCTTCGGCGCCCAGCACTTCGGCGCTTCGGGCCCGGTCGACGACCTCGTCCGTGGTGGGCCGCAGGATGCCCGCGAGCACCGGGAGCCCGTCCGCGCAGGCGACGACGGCCGCCACCACGGTGCGCCACTGACGGTCCGTCAACAACCCGCCCTCCCCCGTACTGAGGGCGGGAAGCAGAGCGTCGACGCCCGGCCGCAGCGAGGCGACCAGGCGCGCCACACTCGCCCCGTCCACCTCGCCGTTGTCCGTGACCGGCGTCACCAGGGGCACCGTCACGCCGGCCAGCAGGCGCCGCGGGCCGCTCACAGGGCGCCGGCCGGGATGCGCAGGACCAGGGATTGCCGGTAGAGGACTTCGAGTGGCTCCGGGAACGCCGGCTCGGGTCCGACGACCGGGTCCGGGGCCCGCACCGGCAGCGCGCCGTGCCCCAACAGCCGCTCGCTCACCGTGTGCAGCAGGCCCTCGCGGTTGTGGACCATGCCGAGCAACAGGCGCTCGTGCATGGGCAGATGATCTGGTGCATCGGCCTCCGTGCCGCGCCGCACGTCGGCCTCGTCGTATCCGACGCGTTCTATGTCCATGACGGTGTGGAGGTGGTCCATGAACGGGTAGTAGGCGTCCTGGAGTTCACGGCTGTAGCCCCAGATGACGTCGTCGCAGCGGCCGACCTGCTCCAGGCTCATCACCAGATGCCCCGAGCAGCGGGCGACGAAGAAGGCCTTGCAGGCGCGGCGTACCTCGTCGTCGGCGCTGTTCATTCCGAGGAACAGTGCGGCGTCCGCGTACTCCGCGGTGAAGGAGCCGTCAGCGGCCATGGCGTTCGACCACCTCGCGCATCCGCACCATCGCCTCGGCGAATATCCGCGGCTCGCGCGCGAGCGCGAACCGGGCGTAGGCCTCGCCCTTGTCGGGCTGGCTCCAGTAGAAGAACCGCCCCGGCAGGATGTAGACCTCCTCCTCGCTGAGGATCTTCTGCAGTTCGCTGGCCGTCAGCTCGGGGTGGTTGATCTTCGCCCAGGCGACGCTCACCGGCGCGACCGGCTCCTGGTACTCCAGGATGGTGCCGTCGAGCGCCTTGCGGATGGACTCACGGTTCACGGTGAGCACCTCGCGCACGGAGCCGAGACGGTCCCGGGCGGCGTCCTCGACGTATTGCGTGAGCATGTTCAGGACGAATGGCGAGACGTTCAGCAGGACGCTCGTGTGCAGGTTGTATACGTCCTCACGGATGTCGTCGCTGGCAGTGATCATGGCGCACTTGGCGTCCTGCACGGGCCAGGTCTTGCCGGTGTCCTCGATGGCGAGGTAGGAGACGCCGGAGGACTCCAGGAGTTCGTAGACGTCGAACCGCGCGAGGCCCGGTTCGAAGAGCGTGAAGGAAGCGAAGCAGAAGTCGACGATCAGGAGCTTGTTGTGGTCCTTGCAGAACCGGACGACCTCTTCGAAGCCCTTGCGCCCGTACTGGAGCAGGGTGAATCCGGTGGGGTTGTTCGGGTCGACGAGGAACAGTGCGTCGGTACGGACCTTCCGCTTGAGCTCGGCGTAGATGCGGTCCGGGTCGTGGAGCGCGGATTCCTCGATGGGGTACATCGGTACGCCCATGTTCGCCAGGACGTCGTAGAGGTTGTCGAAGCACGGCTCGACGAGCGTGACGGACTTGCGGTGCCGCTTGAGGAACATCCCGGCGACCATCGTCGAGATCGACGCGGCGTACGAGAGGAGGGTCTTGTTCTTCGCGAGCGCCGTGGGCTGGCGGTGCAGACGGAAGAACGCCTCGGTGAACCGCTGTTCGTACGTCGCCTGGAGCCCCTCTTCCGCCTCGTACCAGAGCTCGGGCAGGCGGGCGACGATCTCGCGCTGGGCGGCCGACTGCCGCTGGTGGGTGTGGGCGTCTGCGAGATTGAACCTGGTGCGCAGTGCCTGGATCTCGTGCTGGGTCAGATCGAGCAGCTCGGAGCTGTCCAAGCCGGTCGCGGTGCTGTGCGGGTTCATGCTTCCTCCGGTCAGATGCAGATCAGATGCAGAGGTGCCATGGGGAATGCGCACGCAGAACCTCACCGGCGCCCCATGCCGGGACGTCGGAGCTCTGAGATGGAAGTCAGCGAAGGCGGGCAGAGGCCGTCATGCGGCCACGGACCTGCCGCGCGGGTGCACGATGGTCCGGGTGCTGTGTCTTCCCGGAAAGCGGCCCCGGGCCCCGGCCGGACATGCCGATCGGCCGGGTTGCGGGACGGGCGTCGCGAGGCACTTCCGAGTGCGCGCGGTAAACGGCGGCGTCAGCCTCTTCCTGGCCTGACCGAGAGCGCTGTGCGCGGTCGACGGCGGCCCACTCCGGCACACAGCACGGAACGTGGACGGCCCCTGAGTCCAGTCATGTTTCCTCCGTACATCCCCCGTAAACGGACCGTGGTCCGCATTTTCACACTGACACATCGAAGCCGTAACAGGCAAGCAGGATCAGTGAGTTGCCCGCGCCTTTACCGATTGCATGGGCCGTTGACTGGTATCTGTACACTCCTCGGGAAACAGCTTCCGACGTCTCGGACACAACCACGTGCGCGACCAGCAGGTCAGTCGACTGACCGACATATCACACGGTCCACCCCGCGAACGGGCCGATGCCGCGCGGAACCGCAGCCGGATTCTGACCGTCGCCGCGGAGCTGTTCAGCGAGGAAGGCGTCGACTCGGTCTCCCTGGACGCCATCGCCGCACGCGCCGGGGTGGGCAAGGGCACGCTGTACCGCAGGTTCGGCAGCAAGGCGGGGCTGGCCGTGGCCCTTCTGGACGCGCAGGACCGGGAGTTGCAGGAGAAGATCCTCTTCGGCCCGCCACCGCTGGGGCCCGGCGCCGGCGCGCCGGAACGCGTGGCCGCCTTCTTCGACGCCTACTTCGATCTGCTCGACGCCAACCTGGAGCTGGTGCGCCTGTCGGAGACCACGGCCCCCGGCGTCCGATACCAAGTGGGCTCGTACCGCTTCTGGCAGCAGCACCTGAGCCTTCTGCTCGCCGAGGCGCAGCCCGGCCTCGACGCCGAGTGCACGGCCCATCTCCTGCTCGGGATGCTCGACGCCGATCTCCATCACGCCCTGCGCGAGAGCGAGTTCAGCCCTGGACGGGCCCGGGATGCCCTGACCGAGACGGTACGGCGGGTACTCGCAGGGTGAATCACCGACCGCGGGCCGCGGCGGGCAGCGGGGCCCGGGCTGTGGATCACGGGTCGCCGGCCGCGGGCGGCGCGGGTCGCGGGGCGCCGGTCGCCGGTCGCCGGTCGCCGGTCGCCGGTCGCCGGTCGCCGGTCGCCGGTCGCGCCGAGGATGCGCCGAGGGCATGCCGACCGGACCCCGGCGCGGCAGCGCATCCGAGGTCCGGTCATTACAGGCCATACAGGTCATACAGGTCATCCGCCAGAGGTCGGCTCAGCGGATCAGACCTCCCTGATCGCCTCGATCTCCAGCGACAGCTCGATCTCCTTGGAGACCAGGATGCCTCCGGTCTCCAGGGCCATGTTCCATGTGAGGCCCCAGTCCTCCCGGTTGATTTTGCCGCGGGCCGAGAACACCGTGCGGTCGTTGTTCCACGGGTCGCGCGCATAGCCGAGGTACTCGACATCGAGCGTGACCGAGCGCGTCACGTCCTTGATCGTCAAGTCTCCCGTGAGCTTGCCGGCCTTGCCGTCCCACTTGACGGCCGTCGAGGTGAAGACACCCTTCGGGTGGCTCTCCACATCGAAGAAGTCGCCGGAGCGCAAGTGGTCGTCCCGCGTCTTGTCGCCACTGTCCACCGAGGCCATGTCGATCACCGCGGTCACCTTGCTGTCCTCGGGGCGCTCCCCGACGTGCAGCGTGGCGTCGACGCCGGTGAACCGCCCGCGCACCTTGGTGAGCATGAAGTGCCGCCCCATGAAACCGACTTCGGCGTGTCCGGGGTCCACCTTCCAGGCCCCAGCGGCGGGGAGCTCGACGCCGTCCACGATGCGAGTCGGCGCTGCTGCGTTACTGGTCATCGTCCCTGTCCCATCTCTGTCCCTTGACTGCGAGGCGCACGTCGGCCGCGAGGCTCAGACGCCGGACTCGGTGGGCAGACCCGCGGCCTGCCAGTCTTCCTTGCCGTCCTCGTACGTGTAGACGTGGGCATAGCCCAGCTCGTCGAGACGCCTGGCCGCGATCCCCGAGTTCGCGCAGCTGCTGCTCGCGCAGTAGACGATCACTTCGGCCTGCTTGTCGGGCAGCACGCCCGGGGCGCGCTCGTCCACCTCGTCGTGCGGCAGCAGAAGCGCGCCCGGCAGGTGCGCCTCCTTGTAGTACGACTCGGGAAGGGCCTCGACCACCTTGACCCCACCTGCCTCGATCTTGCGCTTGACCTCGTCACGGCCAAGGTTCTGAATCGCCATGTCGCCAACCTCCAAGTGATCGGTGCGAACCCCGAGGGCGCCACACCGCCTAATGAGTGCGTACGCACACACCTTAACAAGTGCGTGCGCACACATGCAACAGGCATTAGACTGGAGCCGTGACTGAGCGGGATTACCAACTTGAGGCCTGGCGGGCTCTGCTCCTCGCGCACAACAGTGCGGTGCGCGCCATCGAAAGCGACGTCCAGCGCGACGGCCGCATCCCCCTGACGTGGTACGACGTCCTCCTGGAGCTCAAGGCGGCAGGTGAGCGCGGACTGCGGATGCAGGAGGTGGCGAGCCGCGTCGTACTGAGCCGGACGCGGGTGAGCCGCCTGGTCGACGAGATGGTGCGGGCCGGCCTCGTGACCAAGTCAGCCGATCCCCAGGACAAGCGGGTGTCCTGGGCGGCGATCACGGAGGAGGGTGCGCGGGCGTTGCGCGCGACCGCCCCCGTCTATCTGCGCAGCATCCGCCGGCACTTTTCCACGCATCTGTCGGACGAGGACGCGATGGTGATCGCGGAGGCCCTGCACAAGGTGGCGGACCAGGGTGGCGACGAGGTCCGCTGGGAGTGACGTGAGCGGCACTCCGGCACGCTCCTGGCGGCGGGTGGACGCACTTCCCCTCCTGGGGAGGCCCACAGGATGCCGCCCGACCGGCCTCGACGCGGCGCGCGTTGGCACCTCACCGCAGCGAGAGGCACGGGGCTCGCTGCGGACGATCTCACATCCGACCCGCTCAGAACCCCTGGGCCTTTTGCGTACACACCGTCGCGACCGCAAGCCAATGCGGCGCGCTGCTTCGCGATGCGTCTCTCACTGGGGGCCGGCCCCCATCGCCTGCTCGATGACGATTTTCCCGCGCCGCAGGATGAGGCGGAACTCGCCGAGCACAACGCGAAGGATTTACTCGCTCTGTTGTTTCAGTGACACCGCGTCCGCTACGCCGCTACCTGGCTTGACCGCCAGACGCCCGACGGATGGCTGGCCGTCCCGTGGCCCTCACACCCCCTCGGCAGTGCCGTCATCCCCCCTCGACACTCGCCAATCGGCTGATCAACACGTGACTCCGGAACCCGACGCCAACTTCCGCACGACTGAGCGGAGTTCCACTAGATCTGGGAGGTTCGCGGTGAGGTCCACTTGCTCAAGGAGGGCCAGCGCGGCCGTCGGTTCCAAGTCGCCGTACACATCGTGATGGCTGGCCAACAGACCCTGGAACAGCGGCCCGTGCAGTGCGGGGAGGCGCACGGCTGCGTCGTACGCCCTCTGCTTCACGTCCCAAGGCACGGGGCCCGAGCAGGCCAGAACTCGGCCGGCGCGACGAATCAGACCGTCCGGCGCCCCGGGCACGATGCGGTCGATGTCGTTCCCGAGCACCTCGGCGAAGGCCGCCGTGCTGGTGTCGTGATCCTCGAACCAGTCGACCCAGAGCGAGTAGGTGATGGCCTCGGGGTCCCGCGCCGCCTCCAGGCGTCGGCGATAGCCGTCCCACAGAACGTGGGCGGGCAGCGGCCCCTTCGCACCACGGTCCGCGCAGCGGATCTCGCACGTAACCCAGTAGTCGTCGAGGAGGTCCAGCAGACCGAAGGCCAAGAGGGTCTGCCCCACCCTGTCCAGGTTCTCGTCGGCGAACACCTCACAAGCCCAGGCGTGCGCGACCTCGTTGGCGGTGAGCGTACGCTCCGCCTCGATGTCGACCCACCCGTCCCCGAGCTCGACAACACCCCGCTCGGCGAGCCAACGCCGCGCATCCACCATCGCCTGTATCTCCATACGAAGAGTATGACAAGCGTGCCGAAGTGGTCCGATCACCACCAGCAGTTGAAAACATATCGATATCGGATCAGCCCCGTCGCGCGAGTCCGGGGCTGAATGCGGGCGTGGCCCGCCACACCGTTGTCCGCGAACACCAGCCGCCCGCCGACGGGTTGGACGACCCGGGGTGACTGTTCGATCAGCGAGCGATGATGTTACGCTCCCAGCGAGCCCCGTATGGGCCTACGCATGGAGGTAGCGGCTACTCAGCCATTGCAGAGATCGGCACGTTCCGTCTCTCGCAGCTCGTCAATTCCATTCCTGGGATTGCTGCGTCCGTCTTCACTGCGTAGGCATGCGGGGTATTTCTGTGTCGATTTCCGATGGCATGGCCCTCCTTCGCGATCAATCGACGCGGAAAGGCAGTGCATGAGCAAGGAACAGGCCGAGACATGGGAAGCACAGGCCGAGACATGGACGGGTTTCGACGTCAACGAATTCCAGCGGCAGGTCATTGCCGAGTTTCGGGCGAACAACGGGAAAGTGAGCGGCATGTTCGAGGGCTGGACATTGGCCGTGCTGACCACGGTCGGAGCCAAGAGCGGCCTGCGCAGGGAGAGCATCCTGGGCTATCTCGAATTCGACGGAAAAGGGATCGTCGTCGCGTCCTCGAATGGCGCTGACAAGCACCCGTCGTGGTACTACAACATCCGCAAGAACCCTATCGTGACGGTCGAGACGGGTAGCGACACCTATCAGGCGATCGCCGGCATCCCACCGGCCCAGGAGCGCGACCAGCTTTTCCGCCGCGTGATCGCCGCGGCGCCGGGATACGCCGACCACCAGGCCAAGACGACCCGGCAGATACCGGTCGTCGTACTGCATCGGATCGGCCCCAAGCCCGACGAGGAGCGGCTCAAGGGCATGGGCGACTGGATCGTTGAGGTGCATGACTGGCTGCGCAAGGAGCTTGAGACGCTCCGCGCCCAGGCGGACCAGGTGATCGAGAGTGGGGCGGGCACCATCGAGGGGACCCCACCGGATCTCGCCCAGCAGATGCGTTCCCACTGCCTCAACTTCTGCGGGGCGCTGAGGAAGCATCACGGCGGCGAGGACATGGCCATGTTCCCGATGCTGGCCAGGCAATTCCCCGCACTTGCTCCGGCGCTGGCCCAGCTCGGCGAGGAGCACAAGGTCGTGGCAGGCCTACAGGACGACATCCAGCAGCTCGTCGCCGGCTTCGTACCCGGTGAAGACGACCCCGCGCAGCTGCGCGCCGAGCTGGAGCGGCTGGCGAACCAGCTGGAGTCCCACTTCAGGTACGAGGAGGAGACGATAGTGACGGCGCTCAACGCGACGACCCTGGCTCCCGACTTCGGCTGATCATCCACCAGCGCCCCGGGCCGATCCCTCCCCCGGCCCGGGGTGCCCGCAGCGGGTCCGAGCCCGGTACGGGCATGCCGCGGCGCGGAGAAATGTGCTCCAGACGCCGTGGACAGCAGGCGTTGACTTGTTGCTCATGCGGGGGTGCCCGACCCGCCGTGGTCGCCAGGAGACTGCCTAGCGGGCCTTCTTCCTGTCGAACCAGATGGTGGCCGCTATGGGAACAAGCCCCGCCCAGAACAGGAGCCGAGGTCCGGGCAGGTCTGTCCAAGGGAAACCGGCCATCAGTAGGGCGCAGGCCATGGCCCAGCCCGATTGGGCGGCGACGACGCGGGCCCAGCGGCCGCGACGCATCAACGAGCGGATGTTGAGTCGCGTGCCGGTTCGAAGTCTGCGGTAGCGACGCCAGGCCCCGAAGGCCCAGATCGCGGCCATGATCACGATGGACCACAGGCGCTGGCCGATGGGCAGGGGCAGTTCGGGCGAAGGCTGGTCGTCCGAGGGGAAGAGGTTGATCATCGCGGCCGGCACGATGAGGCAGAGCAGTGCGAGCCATCGAGTGCCCCGCAGGAGGCGGTAGGTGGCCTGGTCGAGCTGCTGCTGCATGGACGGGGAATCGGGGTGGCCCGCGAGCGCGTCCGCGTACAGCTCGGCGGCTTCCGCGGCGCTCACGCCCGGCGCTTGGGCGGCCTTCCTCGTCTGCCGGGCGACAGCCTCGTAGTGGGTCGGATCGATGCGGAGGATGGCCTCGTCGAGTTGGTCGGAGACGGTCTCATTGCCGCAGGCGGAGGCGATGCGCTGCGCGACCTCGTGGGCGTAGATGTCCTCGGGGCCAAGACGCAGTGCTTCCATCGCGATCTCGGCCGCCTCGCGGGAGACCCGATCGGTGTCGCTGGCACTCAGCTTCCCGCCACCGCCTCTTGCGAGGGCGAATCGGACCAACGCGACTCGCCATACAGTGTCCGCGAGCATGGCCCGGGCGTAGGAGTCGTGAGGAGCCACCCGGACTGCCTCACGCAGTACGGGTTCGACGTTGAGCCAGCCCTCGTCGTCCGTCATCGCCTGAGCACGCAGCATCAGCGCGCCGTAGTCCTCAGGAGCGATCTTGAGAGCCTCGTCGGCTGCTTCCAGCGCCTGCTTCGGACCGTCCGTGTGGAAGCGGCAGTAGCCGATCTTGACCCAGGCGCGCACGTCGTCGGGCGCCTCGGCAACGCGGCGCCCGAGCAGAGCCAGGGCCTGGTCGTACCGTTCGAACTCGATCAGGGCCTGGGCCTGTTCGACGGTCGGGTGCAGCTCGGTCACAGCATCCGCCGCTTCTTGAGGTAGGCGACCAGGTCGTCGTACATGCCACCGTCGTTGGCGTACATCGCGACATTGCGCGCCGAGGCGAACCAGGGCTCGGTCGAGGACGTCGTCTGCCTGGCGGCATCCAGGAGATCCTTCATGCCGATCATGCGGACGACACCGGTGCGCGCCGAGTCGAGGAGCGCGGTCTCGGCCGCGGACTCGCACAGGTGGGCGAGATCGGCGCCGGACCGGCCTTCGGTCAGTTTGACGAGCTTGCCCAAGTCGACCTTCTCGATGGGGCGTTCGCGCAAGTGGTAGCGGAGAATCGCCTCGCGTGCCGGAGCATCGGGCGGCAGCACCAGAAGGGTGCGGTCGAAGCGGCCCGGGCGGCGCAGGGCGATGTCGACGTCCCAGGGGACGTTCGTCGCGGCGAGTACGAAGACGCCCTCGTTCGCGGCGGCGTTGATGCCGTCGAGCTCGGT
This sequence comes from Streptomyces sp. NPDC006691, assembly GCF_042869955.1. NCBI lineage: Bacteria > Bacillati > Actinomycetota > Actinomycetes > Kitasatosporales > Streptomycetaceae > Streptomyces > Streptomyces sp. NPDC006691. The sequence continues at coordinate 544,628 of NZ_JBIAGW010000004.1, read as the reverse complement.
CAGGAGCTGGTTGACGGTGTTGCGCATGCCTGCGCTCTGCGTGCGGCTGCGCTTGCCGCCCAAGGCGTCCAGCTCGTCGAGGAACACGACACAGGGGGCCTGCCGGCGGGCCGTCTCGAAGAGCTCGTGCATGTTGCGCTCGGAGTTGCCGATCCACATGTCGAGCACGTCGTTGACCGACACGGACAGGAAGCTCGCGCCGAGTTCGCCCGCCACGGCGCGTGCCACGAACGTCTTGCCGCAGCCGGGAGGCCCGTACAGAAGGAGGCCCCCACGCAGGCTTTTGCCGTACAGCTTGCGCAGTTCCGGGTTGCGCAAGGGCGCGAGGAACGCGGCCTCCAGGCGGTCCTTGACGTCCCGCATGCCGCCCACGTCGGCCAGGCGCACCGTGCCCGGAGCATCCACCTCCCAGGCGGGAGACTCCCCGGGGTCGCCGCTGCCGTCGGTGGCAAGGGGTGCTTCCACGAACCGGGGTGGAATCACATCCTTGACCTGGTCAGTGGCGGCGTCCCAGTTGAACGCAGCATCAACTTCGTTCTCTGTAACCGGAGTTGGCGCACCCGGCGGCAGCTCACCCGCGAGGTTCGCGGCAGCGGGCGGCACCCCCATCGCGCGTGCCATCAACGCTCTGGCCTGGTCATCACCGGGCACGCGCTGTAGCGCGACGGCCGCTTCGATGATCGCCGCATCCGGCTGTCCGGCGTCCAGGAGCAAGCTACCCAAGTGCAGCCGCAGCGGCACGTCGTCGGGTGCCGCCTCAACGGCCATGCGCAAGCTACGGATCAGGGGAGAGACCTCAGACATGCGGCCACCTTACGGTCACCACACCACCCCTCCGCCCCCGGGCCCACAGGCGACAATCCGCCATCCAGCCGCCCGCCGTACGCTGCCGCCCGCTTCAACGACGCCCAAGTTGAAGATGCGTGTCCCCGGAAGCCCTTCCCAAGGAACCAACTACGCCATCGCGACGCGTGTGCTGGGTGCCGGTGCTCCTCGCCGTGACATTGTTCACGTTCACTACTGAGGCCGGTCCAAGGAGGCAGACGCCTGGGAGGTCTCGGTCGTGAGCCGTAGGAGCACCAGTCGGCTGTAGGGAACGTCGTCTGCGGTCCGGCGCAGGAAGACGTGTGCGTCCTCGGCGGCCATGCCGCGCCGCACGTACTGCTCGGCGAGGTCCATCGACCACGGGGCCAGGGCGGACGGATCGGGGTCACGGCTCAGGGCGTCGAAGACCTCTCCCGCCAGCCAGGCGGCGAGGCGGGTGGTCCAGAGTGCCGCGAAATCCCCCTCACCGCCGTCGAGCCCGAGCAGCACACACTCCCGCTCCGCCCCGGCCATCCGCTCCCGGGTCACCTCCCGCGCCGTGGGCATCAACTCACGTACGAGCAAACGGACTTCGAGCCAGTCGGGACGGTACTCGCCCCTGTCGTCGAGCCCGTCCCAGCCCGCCGTCCACTCCGGCGGCGGCTCCGGTGCGGACAGCGGGGCCGACGGCAGCAGAGCTTCGAGTGCCGCCCGCGCCCGAACGGCATCGACCGGAACAGCCAGGGCTCCCCCGGCGGCGGTGGGCAGTGCGCGCGCGGCGGCCGGAAGCAACGGCTCCTCGCCGTCCACCGCCAGCAGACCCCGGGCACGGTATCCCTCCCGGCGCAGCGCGAACAGCCGCTCGCGGGCCCAGAGCCTGTCCCCCTCACCGATCCCCCGGTCCCGGGCGAGTTCGAGCAGCCCCCGCTCGCCGTGCGGGGCCCCGAGCCCGGACAGCAGGTTGACCGCCTCGTGCGCGGCCAGTCCGGCACGCACCAGCCGCACGGCCACACCGGCCGCTGCGGCCGGCGCCACCAGCCGCGCCCGCTCCGCCCGCTCGCGCAGCTCCCGCACCAGCCCTGCGGCCTCGCCGGAAAGCTCCTGCCGACGCCACTGGGCCGCGAACCGGGCCGACTGCCCGGCGGTGAGGTCAGGCGGCTGCCCCCGCCCCGACCGGCTCTCCTCGTACACCTCATAGAGGTCCCACAGCTCATCGGTCCAGCCCGTACCGACCGGCGGCACCGCGCCGAGAACCGCCGCGAGCGCGTCCAGCACCGACTGCTCGGCACACCCGGCCCGCCCGGCACGTTCCGTCATCGCGTCGCTTCCCCTTCCGCCAGGAAACTCACCCACATACGCGAGCTCTCCGACGCACCCCCACTCCTACCTCCAGCCCGAGGGCCTGATCGCAGGCTGCGGAGCGGGCGTTTCGTCGTGGTGGATAGTCTGTCAGCATGCTTGTTACGGGGATCCTGCTCATAGTCTTGGCCGGGGCGGGATGCGCCTATCTGTCATGGCAGTTGATGAACCGGCTGCGCTCGGTGTTCAGCGGCATCGCCGTGGAGGGCCGGTGTGTGCGCCGCTACTCCACGGACAGCATGGACAGTGGCACTCAATGGCATCACGTGCATGGCTTCACCACCCTTGAGGGCCAGTACGTGGAATTCGAGGAAGACGTCCTGCTGCTGGCTGAGGGCGACTCGCTGACGGTCCGGTATCGCCCGGAAAACCCCGCGCGCTCCGCGACCGTCATGGGTCCTGGCGGAGCTTGGTCCCCTTTGTTCGGTCAGCTGTTCGGCATCATGATCACCGGCTTGTTCGCGCTCTTCGGCCTGGTATTGGTCTGGCTGTACTTTCGATACTGAGCTGCGCTTCCCGTACAGACGCTTCCCGTACAGAAGGGAAGGGACCGGCTGTCGGCTCGCTGCGGCAGTGCGCGGCCTGCGCACCCCGCCCTCGAAGGGGCTGGTCGGATCCGTCATCCTTCGCTGAGATACGCGCAGCTCACTCCCCTCATCCGGAGCCGCGTCATCGGTCCTCTAGGCTGGCATGGTGACTGATGAGCAGGGGCGGGTGCAGCCGTCGGGAGTGTGGGCCACGGCGGTAGGGGTGGCCCGGGTGCGGGCGCTGGAGACCGGGCGGGAGAACGCGCTGTTCCGCGACCCGCTGGCCCAGGCCTTCGCCACCGCCGGCGGCCTGTGGCCCTCCTCGAAGCCTCTCGCCGATGACCAGGCCGCGCAACGGCGTCGGATGGCCGTGGCGTTCTCCATCGTCATCAGGACCAAGTTCCTCGACGACCTGTTGTGGGAGGCTTCCGCGTCCGGGGTGCGGCAGGTTGTACTGCTCGGCGCCGGCATGGACAGCAGGGCCTTCCGGATGGACTGGCCCGACGGCACCCGGCTGTTCGAGGTCGACACTGCCGCGCCACTGGACTTCAAGGCTTCGGTGCTGCGCGAGGAGCGCGCCGTCGCGCGCTGCGAGCGGATCACCGTCCCGGTGGATCTGCGTGAGGACTGGCCCGGCGCACTGGCCGCCGCAGGGCACGACCCGGCCGTCCCGACTGTGTGGATCGCCGAAGGGCTGTTGATCTACCTGCCCGAGGACGCAGTCGAGTTGCTGCTGACCCGGATCGGCGCGCAGTCGGCGGCCGGCAGTCGGCTGGGGCTGACGTTGGGCTCGCGCGGTGTTCTGGAACGCTTCGGAGCGGACGCCGCGCCTGGATCGGCGGCGTCCATGTGGGTCTCGGAGATGCCCGACGACCCGGTGGCCTGGCTGGCCGGGCACGGCTGGCAGGCCACCAGTCACACCTTGCGTGAACGTGCCGCCGCCTATGGCCGACCGATCAGCACCCCGCCGCAGCACGAGGAAGGACCCGGCGGCTTGATCTCGGCGGTCCTCCGATAGGCCGCTCCCCCAGCGGCGACGGGGCCTACTGGGACTTACCTGAACCCTGATGAGCAGGAGAGGCCCTAGCGCACCGGCTGCGGCGCGGCGCTCAGGCGCAGGCAGCGCGGCTGCCAGTTCTGGCTCCAGTACCAGCGGATGGCGTCGCGGGTGTTCGGACCGTAGACGCCGTCCGCGGTGACGCCCGCCATCTGCTGGGCCCGCTTGAGGGCCTTCGTGGTTGCGGGGCCGAAGTCGCCGTCCTCGGCGAGGCGGGTGACTCCGTCGTAGTAGCACCCGTTCAGGGTCTGCTGGAGGGCGCGGACGCTCTCGCCGCGGTTGCCCGCCTGCAACGAGCAGAAGTTGCTCTGGGCTGCGTCGAGCGGCACCACGGTCACGTAACCGGCGGCGTCGGTGTATCCGGCGAAGCTGGAGCAGACCGGCATCGCGGCGGATGCCGGCGCGGCGCCGGTGGCGACCGCGCCGAGCGCGATCGTGGCGATGGCGGCGAAGCTGGCGAGTATGCGCTTCATGACTGGGCTCCCCTTGGAATGCGTCATCGGTAGGTGCCGCCGGAGGGCGACGACCGAAAGCTAACAACGCATCACCGACCGCCGTCTCCCCTCTTCCGCCCCGTCCCAGCCGTCCCGCCCGTCCCACCAACTACCGGGACGCCAAGGCACAGACTCCGAGCCCGCCCTTCCCACATCGGCACCGCTTTCTCCTCACCACGTCCCAGGGACGGCGAGGACGGCAGGGGACGGCGATGACGGGTAGGACGAGGAGGACGGCGGGAAGGTGTCGAGGGGAGTGCGGCCCTGCGGGGCCCTCGGGCGCGGGCCCCGCAGGAACGGGTTCAGGAGCTGGCGTGGCTCCCGTCGTCGCAGAACATCGGAATGTTGGAGGTGCCGCCCGGGAAGCCGGAGGGTACGGCCTTGAGGCTCCAGGGGTTGCCGCCGTTGCCCTTCACCTCCGTGCCGCAGGATCCGTATCCGGTGTGGTGGTCGTCGCCCAGTGGCAGGTTGGAGAAGGACCGGAAGTCGCCGCGCTGGACGGGGCCGCTCGTAGGCCGGCCGTTCTGGTCGACCATGTGTCCGTCGAGGTAGAGGTACAGGTTGGGCATGTAGCTCTGGTATACGAGCCCTGTGGCCGGAGTGTCGTCGATGTTGGCCGCGGCGGTGGACTTGACCGTTCCGCCGGCGCAGAAGCCCATGCTGACGTTCTGCCAGATCGGGGGTGCCATGTTGAACAGCGACCCCTGCGGGTTGCCACCGCCGTCGAGTGCGGGCTTGCGGAAGAACAGGCTGTAGATGTCGCCGGCCGTGTCCGCGACCTCGGCGGGGATGGAGCGCTGGTCCGCCAGACCCTTCAGCTTGCTCACCCACGCGCTCATCTGGGCATCGGTGTTGGGTGCTTCATCGAGTGGCCGGTAGCCGATGCTGCCGCCGCTGACGTACTTGGTGGTCAGGCACGTGCCGGTGGAGTCGATGGCGGTCGGCTGCTGACCCGAGCGGTAGGCCTGGCCGGGGGTGACGCCGGTCTCCAGCGGATTGGCGACATGGGTCGTCTGACCGGTGACGTTGCCGTCCTTGGCGTCGAAGGACAGGTCGGGCAGGGTGACGCCCAGTGATCCGTAGTCCTTGACCGTGGCCTGGACGAAGTCCCGGGCGAACGGGGCGATTTCGGTGTTCCCTGTCCTGCCGGAGTCCTTCAGTTCCTCGGACCCTGGAATGATCTTTCCGTCCGGGCCGACGACGTATGACGTGTCGATATGCGTCTTGATCTTGTAGGAGCGGTCGTCGTCGAAGGTGTGCTCGTCGATCGTGGCCGGCGGCGCGGGTATCGCGAAGCCGAGCCAGTCGGACTGGGAGGGATGGCTGTTGGGGTCCGTTCCCGCCTTTTCGACGTCCGCGCCCCAGGCCTTGACGGCGGTGGACACGTTGGTGCCGAGACAGAGGTCGTTGTACACGGCGTTGTTGCAGACCTGGAAGTTGGACAGACCCACCAGCCTGCCGTGGTTGTCGTAGGTCGGGCCGCCCGTGGTGCGCGAGTGCGCCCAGTCGTAGATGGTCCGACGCGTGCGCATGGGGGTGTTCATGAGCCAGGGCGTGTCGGTGTCCAGATTCTGGTTGCTCTCGAAGATCGCGGCGGCGTCGAAGGTGTGGTGCTCGTACGTCCCCGCCACCGGAACGAACGCCAGCGCGTCGTAGGCGACGTCGAGGTCGCCGGAGGTTGCGTCGCCGGTGACGTTGGTGAGGGAGACCTTGGCGTTGGATCCCAGCTGGAAATAGCCGACGGTCACCCAGTCGTTGTTGGCCTTCGACTGGTCGATGACCCGCTCTCGGACCTTGCCGTCCTTCGTGGTGATCTCGTAGTGCGCGCTCTTCGTCGTGTGTGAGGGGTAGGGGACGAAGGCCTGAATCCGGTAGATGTGATCGCCGAGGTGTGGCGTCCACGTACCGCTGGTCGTGAGGTAGTTGTCCCAGTTGTTGGGCTGACGGGCATGGGAGAACCAGTAGTGCCCCCCGAAGCCGCCACCGATCTGGTGCAGGTCCTCCTTGGCCTCGTACCGTCCCATGTCATCGGGACGGAATTCCCACGAGAACGAGCCGTTGCTGGACCAGCCCCGGGTGGCGCAGCGATTCTGCGGGGCCCCGTCCGGTTCGTCGTCGACGAGTACCGTGCCGCTGGGCAGCGACCCCGAGTCGCAGGGCCCGAGCTTCGGATGGGCGTCTCCGGGCTCGCCGCGCACCGTCTTGTAGGTGAGGTACTCGTTGCCGCACTCGCCGACCGGGCCGCCCGGAACCGTGGGCTTGGTACCGCAGTTCTTCCAGGTGACGTCGTGGTTGAACCAGTGCTGGTTGTAACAGGCCACGGTGTGGCACACGGGAGGGTTGAGCGGGTCGCATCCATTGGTGGTGTCACAGAACGTCGTGACGGGTGGCTTGATGCCGTAGGTGCGCTCAGAGGTGTTGACCCACCATGCCGCGGCGAAGCCGTGGGTGTTGCCCTTGTTCAGGTTGCCGTTGTCGTCGTAGGAGTGCCCGGTGTCGATGGGGAACGCTCCCCATCCCATCACCTTCTCCTCGTAGGACCAGTTCTGCGGCTTGGCGGCGTCCGCGTAGTGGTTGTTGTCCAGGAACGCCCCGCGGTCCATCGGGTACTTGGGGTTGGAGGGATTGTTGGCCCAGCCCAGGCCCCAGGCGGAAGGGTCGTCCGTGTTGCTTCCGCGCGGGTTCAGGCCGCCGTTGTAGTCCCAGACCGCAGCGAACCAGTTCTCCGGGCGCGCCGCGTCGTCGTCATTGAGCTTGATCTGCGTTCCGGCAGTGTGCAGTTCGTTCCACTTGTCCTGGAGGATGCGTACCGAGTACGCGATCCCGGTGGCGTAGTCGAGGGCGACGGCCCGCTGCTGGTCGGGAGGCAGCAGCGACTCGCCCGGCTTGGGGTGCCCGGACAGGCGCATGCCATCGGTGGCCTGGCCGATGCCGTAGCCGCAGTCGGCCTTGTCCCAGTCGATTTTCCAGACGCGGTTGGGGTCGTACCCCGTGGTCCCGGGATAGATGTTGGTCCCGTAGAAGTTGCCGATCAGCGGGTTGCCGTACTCACCCGGTTCGGCGTGCGAGCTGGCCTGCCAGAGATTTGATTCCTGCGTCAGGATGCCCAGCATGACCTGGGCGGGAATCCGACCGCCGCCTGCCACGGGGAGCGGCGGGAACATGCCCTGGGGCGACCAGGCCGACAGGCCCGAGTTGTGCCAGTTGGCGGGACGGGTGATGTGGTCGGAGGTGAGGAGCCCACGGATGGCCATGTCCGCCGCCCACTCCACCTGAGCGGGTGTCGGCTGGTAGACCTGTGTGTTCACGTCGTTGCGCGGAACCGAGCAAGAGCGTTCCCCGTCCACCGGATCGGCGGCACTGTCTCCGGCGGCCGCGCTCTTCGCCCCCGATGCTACGAGCGCCCTCTTCACGACTGTGCGCCCTCCCGCGATGAACGGGAGCAACGGTGAGGGTTTGGCACCGGTGGCGGTCTGGGCGGCGGTGGGCTGGGTGGTGACCGTGAAGCCCAGCGGCTTGCCGGCGTCCGTGGCCGTCGCCTTGATGTCGACGGGCTCGGCAGTCTTCGTACGTGCTCGCAGCGGCGAGGCCACCTTGTCCGCGAGGTGCTGCGGGGCTGACTGCACCACCGCCAGCCTGCCCTCCGTGGACAGCTCGGCCTGGGCCGGCGCGGAGGAGAGGCGCCGCACGGAGTGGGGAAGCTTGCCTACGGACTTCGGCCGGCCCGTCACGAAGACCTTGCCGGCCGCGCCCTGGGCCAGGCCGACCTGCCCCACACCGCCTTCGGCCAGGGTGGTGACGGTGCGCCCCTGGAGATGCTGGACCTGGACTGTCCCACCGCGGGCGGGCTCCAGGAAGGCGACGTTGCCGTCGGCGTCGGGGTGCAGGCGTGTCGCCGTCCCGTGCGTGGTCGCGACGACCTGCGCCTTGCCGCCCGGCGCGACCTTGATCAGGTGCGGCCCCGCGGCGGCCATGACCTCCTTGCCCATCGGGATCGCGGAGGTCGCCTGGCCGTCGACCGCACTCGTGGAGACGACCTTCCCGGAGGTGGCATCGACCGTCTGGAGGTGGGTCTGCTCACCCTTCGCTTCGGAGCTCGCCTGGGTGACCACCACGTTCTCGCCGACGCCGCAGCCGGGGTCGAAGTAGGCGAGGCTCGCGTTCAGGGCCAGCTTGGTCACCTTCCCCGACTCCAGGTCCACCACTGCCGTGAAGGCACCGCGGTCGAAGAGCTCGGGCCGGTTCGTGAACGCCCGGGGCGCGTACACGGCCACGGCTCTCTTGCCCGATCCGGTGACACAGGCGTTGCCGATCCACTGATCGGTCTCAAGCCCCGGCTCGGACAACGTGGCCACCGTCCGCCAGGTGTAGCCGGTGTTGGCGTCCGCGACCAGCACGTGGAAGCCGGTGGAGTCGCCTGCCGTCGTCCAGGCACGGTCGGTGGAGTTCTTCCAGTCCTTGCCGAGTACGTCGGCGCGCTGGTCGGGAGCGACCGTGTTGGGCTGCGAATCAGCGGGCTGCGGGGCGGCGGCCCCGGCCTGTCCTGCCCAGGCGACGCTGCCCTGCAACAGCCCGGCCACCACGGCCAGAGCTGCCGACACGAGCAACGGCACCCGCGCGGTGCGGGTGGGTCTATGAAGTCTCAAAGGGAATCCCGGTGTTGTCAGGAGTAGGCGTGTTGGCAGTACGCGGGGAGAGCCATCGAAAACAGATCAGCGGCAGAGCCATGCCCTGCCGCTGATCTGGGAGAGCTGAGACCCGAAGCACCGAGCCGGCGTCCTTCGGGGTCCCAAGCGAACCGCACGCTAGCCCCGGGACTACGCCTTGCGCGCGTCCCGTACGTCCCCGAAACATGCCTGGGAACAGGGGCGTTGACGGGATGGCTACTGGGACGGCAACCGGGACGGAAACCGGACGGCAACCGGGACGGAAGCTGGGACGGAAACCGGGACAGATGCCGGAACGGAGCTGGGGCACCGGCTATCGGCCGCTGTCATAAGCACGGTATTTTCGCCCCGCCGCGCCCTGCCTGCATCGCCCCGCCTACCACTCCGCACCGCATCCCCATGGAGCTACGCAGCGAGGCCCGTGCAGTTCCCGAGGCCCGTATGCCTCCCCTTTCCGGCTCGAAGAGCGCCGACCGCCGAGCGCGGAAGGCACACTTCCGTAGCCCTGAAATCCACCAGGGAAGAAAGGCGAGTTGGGGTCCGACTCTGTTCCCGCAGACCCTGGCCCTCCGTCTGGGCGCGGCCGCGATCCGTACGGCCGGACCCGGCCGCGGCTCGGATGCGGCTCGAATGCGGCTCGGCGGCTTCGGCAGGGTCCGCGGCGCCCCGGGCATCAGCGCCACGGGGCGGGCGACCAGACGGCAGATGACTACCTGCCCCACGGGCAGTCGGACCCGGGGGCGACGATCAAGAGACTTACAGCATCGAAGCCACTACGGCATGGCAGGTTGGTCGGCCCGGAAGGCAGGGCCAGGGGCCAAGGGCAAGGGGTAACAAGGGCAGCGACAGGCTATGGCTGCACGCTGGAGCTCGGCGAGCACTCCACCTGCTTCTGGCTCGGTATCGCTCCACAGATCGTCACGGTCTCGGCGGGAGCGTCGTCGGCGACCGCGAGCATCTGGGTGTACGTGTCCCGGTCCGTCCGGATGGTGGCTTGCAGTTCCAGTCCGGTCCGGTCCTTGATCGTCACGACGTCCCCCACGGCACCGTTTTCGATCCGCCCCCACACGGCATGGCAGGCGGGACTGTAGCGCAGTTCGATGTGCATGCCGCGCAGCCAGGTGTCGTGCGCGGTGGTCGCGTCCCACTGACAGTCCATGGCCTGCGGGTCGCGCCGCAGACAAGTGTCCCCGGAGCAGCGGACGTCGACCTTCCCTGCCGCGGGCACCACCGACGCCCCGCGGTCGATGGCGGGACTCGAAGCCTGGGCACCGGTGGCATGGGCGGAACCAACGTGAGCGCCGGATCCCGAACCGATGGCCAGCACTGCGGCAACCGCCCCCATGACCGCGCCGACTGAAATGAGACCCGCAGCCCTCAACTGGCGCTGCCACGACGGGCGGGCGGCGACGCCGCGTCGAGCGAGCAACCGCCGAGTCAACTGCGGTGCACGGCGCGCGATTTGGCCCGGCCCCTCAGCTGGAAGGGCAGGCTCCGGCACCTCCACCACCGCGATCGCGGTGCCCAGCGACGCCTGTGCCGTCAAGGGGCTCCGCGTCGTCTCTGCGGACTCGAAAGCGCCGGGAACGACGGGTCCGACGGAAGCGTCGGACGGCATAGGAACGGCCGACGACGCAGCGGACGGTAGCGCGTCGGCTGCCTCGCCCGTGGCCAGTTCTCGGTTCCGGGCCGCCGGCTGCCCCGCCGGTTCGAGCAAGCCGAGCAGAGGGCGCGGATCGACTCCGGTGGCGGCCGCGAACTGCTCGACAGCGACCTTGGAGGGAGGCTGCTTCCCGTTCAGGAAGCGTTCCCAGGAGGAGCGGCTGTAGTGCGTCCGGTCCGCCAACTGCCCGTAGCTCAACCCGGACGCCTGCTTGATGCGGCGCAGTTCCACGAAGAGCTGCTCCAGCGTGTCCGCAGACGCATCGGCCTGGTTGGACATGTGCCACCCCCGTCATGACTCGCGGCGGACGGCATCTCCCCTGGCCATCGCGCGGACCAAAGAGTAAGGCAGCACCGAACCGTTTCCCGACACCTGCGGGGCCGGTCCTGCCGCGACCTGGAGGGGATGTGTCGGGCGCGACGACGCTGTGCCCGTCATTGCTTGCCAGCTGGGAATTGAGCACGAGCGCCAGTCGGAACGAATGAGTCAGGCACCGCCTTCCGCTCGGGCATTTCTAGAGTTTCGCACCGTCGGCGCGCGTTGATTCGCACCTGGAGGCAGTAGATGGCTTACGCATGGGTCCTACGGAATTACTCCGGGCCACAGGGCAGAACGCTTCGATTCGCCGCCGGACGCTCTGATCCGGACGGCTTCACCCGTGCGCCGCCGACGAGTTCGGGACGGGAGCCGCGATTAGTGTTTTCGAAGCCTGGAGGACGGGACGCACCATCGGCAGTCCTGACATGGGACGGACGCTGACGGCAACCAGCGGGGACCCGGTAGGTCCGCCATTTCAGGCACCTCAGAGCCTTGAGCGGCATCCCAGAGACGTCCCGGACGTCCCAGGGGTCGTCGCCCCTCGGCCGGGATGCCCGGCAAGTCACCGGAGAGGGACGGATCCGCCGCACATTACTCGGACTCGCCGGCGGCATCCCACAACTGGACGTCCCAGCATCCACGGACCCTTCGCCCAAAATCCTCAAGATGCCTATGTGCATTCACGGCACGGTCCCGAGTTTGGTGAGGACACCTTTCACGTATAACTCCGGACGCCCACCCATCCACTGTCCCGTCATTCCCCCAGTGATCCGTCCAGGATCCAGAGCCGATCCATCCCGCGCTTCGTACTGATCCGTGAGGAAGCCGACAAGCACGTTCCCCGCAGAGGGTGGTGGACGTGCACGCCCAACACCTATGGCAGCGAGGCACGGTGTGTGGATCGCCACACTTCTGCGCCGTGCCCGCGCTCTACATCGGTGCTGTCGGGTGCCCGGCCAGTCGCCCGTCACTGCGCCCGATCGCCGTGACCGATTGCCGTGACCGATCGCTGTGCCCAGGGCTTGTGGTCCGCTCCGAGTCGAGCGGCAGTCACGGGCCGCAGTGACGGTGTGCGGCTCAGCGAGAAGGGCCTCGGCCTTGCCCCGGCCCAGACGCCGGGGCACTTCAAAGCCTGTTTCCTGTTTCCCGTACGCACCAGGCAACGGGAAACAGGCTTCACGGTGGCATGCCCCGGGGATGGCCTCCTCAGCCCGGCAACAGCCGCCGGCCGTGTCCACGCAGCGCGGACACCCTCCCTTACGCATGGTCGAAGGAGACGTCATGTCCATCCTCCGTAAACTTCTGCTCACGGCTGCGGCCCTGGCCGGCACAGTCGTCCTTGCTCAACCGTCGTCCGCGCAGTCCGTCGCGCCCTCGTCGCCCGGTTCACCCGCCGGATCTGCCGCCGTTTCCGCCCGTCCGGCGGCCGCTACCTGGCACGCCTTCGCCTCGACGGGGTTCTCGGGTCCGGACACCTACTTCTCCGGAAACCCTGGAGAGTGCAAGTACGTGGGCGACAACTGGAACGACAGGATCCGATCCGCCCGCACCGACGTTGCCACCCGAAGGGTGGAGCTGTGGGACAACTACGACTGCACCGGAGGCGCGATCATCATCGACGGTTCCGGCTACAGCAGCATCGGAGCGTGGGTCAGCGCCTATCGGGTCATCAACGGGTAATTCCCCAGCGGCTGCGACTTCGCTGCGCCGCACCGTCCAGAGCCAACCGCACGCCCTAGTGCAGCGCCCGCTTCCGCAACGCCGGCCGGCTCTGACCGGGCGGCGTACGGCACATCATGGGGTGTGCGAGGCCCTCGCCAACGCCCATGAACACGCATCCGGGGGATCCGCCGACGTCGTACTGTTCCGCAGTCCCGGTCTGATCGCCACCGCCAAACGCCAAGCGGGGCACTGCCATCCCCGGCGCACACCTACAAGTCCGTAACCGCCCACCTTCGGCAGCCGCCGTCACCCTGGTCGGTGTCCGTCCCGCAGGAGACCACCCCGAGGGCTGTCACCTGACGGAGCAGATCCTCGCCGTCAGGCGCCTGGCCGCGTTGGTGGGAAAAGAGCAGGATGAGGGCCTGATGGTCCTGATCGGCGAGGTGGAGACTGATGCGGCGGCCACCGTCCCTCAGCGCCGCACGAGCCAGGAGTTCCGTCAGGGCGGTGATGTCGTCGTTCCTGGCCGCCGTGAGGAGGTAGCCCCACTCCCCCAGTTTCACCGTGATGTGCCGGGCTGCTTTCGCAGGTGTCCAAGGGGCGTTCTCCAGCGTCCAGTTCGCCGCCCTGCGGTTCGCGATTCGCGCTGACAGCCGCGGTCGCACGCGTACCGCGCTGGACAGGGTGCTGTCAGGGCGCGGCCGCTCGACGGGCCGCTTCGGAGGAGGTGGAGTCTTCGGCGGATAGTCCGGACGGCATCCGTCCCCCTCGGCATTCAGCGGCACAGCCACAACTGCCTCCCCACGCACGGACGTTCAGAGCCCCGGCCCGCGGCTACCCATCGTAGGCGTCTCACGTGCCTGCCGTGGCGCGACGGCTCGCCTTCCGATTTGCGCTGTCTGGGACACTTGTTCCATGTCTGATGCCCGACCCTACGATTCCAAGCCATCGAGGTCCATGAGGCTTGCCGCCCGGATCTTCCCGGTGGACGTTGCCGGTACTCCACGACAGTCCTGGTCCGGATGGACGAACTGGCGAACGTTCCTTTTGCTCCTCTTGGGTCCCTTCATGCTGATCCATGCGTTCACTGCCTGGGGCCCGGGAGTCACGTGGTGGGAACGAGGCACCCTCGCTGTGACCGGTGCCGTCCTGTCTACAGTCTTGGTCCGCTCGGTGATCGGCTACCGGCAGATCATGGCCGCAGCCCGCCGTCGATCGAAGGCTCAAGGCATGGGTGCGGGCCGGTGACAAGCGCCGTGCGTGCCAGGCGGAGTGGCGCTACTCGGAACCCGCACCCCCGCCACCGACGTCAGGCGCGGGTGGCAGCCCTCTCAGGATGCGCCGTGCACAGGGCGTAGATGACGATCGTGTCGATGGCGATCAGGATGACCGACCAGAACGGGTAGTACGGCAGCCACAGGAAGTGCGCGATCAAACTCACACCGACGACGAAGATCCCGACCACCCGTGCCCACAGCGCGCCGGAAAAGAGAGCGCATCCGGCGAGGAGAACGACGATTCCCACGATGAGATGGATCCATCCCCAGCTGGTCAGGTTGAACGTGAAGGCGTAATTCGTCGTTCTCACGAACAGGTCGTCCTTGGCGATGGCGGCGATACCTTCGAGGATGGCCATGGCTCCGCCAATGATCATCATGACCGCGGCGAAGAAGACCCACCCCGACTGCGATACCTGCGGCCCCGCGTCGCGGGCCCGCCCGGCGTGCGGCTGATTCACGTTGTCGGCCATAGGTGCCTCCACGGTCCGGGGAGTCGCTCAGGCCCACTGAGCAGGCCTGTCGGCACTACTCACCCCAGGCTCGCACGACAAAGCCGGCTCCGCTTCCCAGGCCCGACCGCCGCTGCCCCGCGGCGTGCCCGCAAGCCTGTCCTCCACGGTGTCTTCTCCCGTCGGCCAGCACATCGAGCCCGCCTACAGTAATCAGCCCGTATACCCGGCCCGGGTGACCGGCCCGGGTGACCGGCCCGGGTGACCGGCCCGGATATCCCGCCGGAAGTAACCACCTGAGCAACCACGAGCTCATTGAGCGAGCCCGGCGATCGCGCCCATCGCGCGGTTCCCGGCGCGATCGGGTACCCAGGAAGGGTGGACAAAGACGCGAGCGATCCCTTCGTGCGTGTCCGGGGCGCCAGTGAGAACAACCTCCGGAACATCGACGTCGATGTTCCGCGCGACGCGCTGGTCGCCTTCACCGGCGTCTCCGGTTCGGGCAAGTCCTCGCTCGCGTTCGGCACGCTCTACGCGGAGGCCCAGCGCCGCTACTTCGAATCCGTGGCGCCGTACGCCCGGAGGCTGTTGCAACAGGTCGGCGCACCGCACGTCCAGGAGATCACCGGCCTGCCACCGGCCGTTGCGCTGCAACAGCGCCGTGGGGCGCCCAGCTCGCGTTCAACGGTCGGCACCCTCACCACGCTGTCCAATCTGCTGCGCATGCTGTACTCCCGTGCCGGCACCTATCCGCCCCGGGCCCCACGGCTGGAAGCCGAGTCGTTCTCACCCAACACCGCGGCCGGTGCCTGCCCGGAGTGCCATGGGCTGGGCGTCGTGCACGACGTCGCTGAGGAACTGCTCGTTCCGGACCCCTCGCTGAGCATCAGAGAGGGGGCGATCGCCGCCTGGCCGGGTGCCTGGCAGGGCACCAACCTGCGCAGTGTCGTGAGCGGTCTGGGGATCGACATCGACCGGCCGTGGCGCAGGCTCCGGAAGAAGGACCGGGACTGGCTGCTGTACACGGACGAGCAGCCCTCCGTGTACATCGAGCCGGAGGAGGACCGCATCGACTACGGCTACCAGGGCAAGTTCTGGAGCGCCCGCAAACACGTCATGCACGTTCTCGCCGACTCCAAGAGCGAGAAGATGCGCGACCGGGCGCTGCGGTTCGTCAGGAGTGTGCCCTGCCCCGAGTGCCGTGGCAGCGGACTGCGGCCCGAGGCACTCGCCGTGAGCTTCGCCGGACGTTCCATCGCCGAGATCAACGCGATGCCGCTCAGCGAGGTCGCGGCGCTGCTGCGGCCCGTCGCGGGGCGGTCCGAGGCCGACGCCACCACGTCGACCGCCCGGTCCGGGGAGACGACCGAGGTCGCGGTCCGGATCTGTGGCGATCTGGTCGCGCGGGTCGACGTACTGCTCGACCTGGGCCTCGGATATCTCAGCCTGGGGCGCAGCTCGACAACCCTGTCGCCCGGCGAGGCACAGCGCCTGCGCATCGCCACTCAGCTGCGCTCGGGGCTCTTCGGCGTCGTCTACGTCCTCGACGAACCCTCCGCGGGTCTGCACCCGGCTGACGCGGAACCGCTGCTCGACGTGCTGGACCGGCTCAAGGCGGCGGGCAACTCGCTGTTCGTCGTGGAGCACGACATGGACGTCGTACGGCGGGCCGACTGGTTGGTCGACATCGGACCCGGCGCGGGCGAGGGCGGCGGACGCGTGCTGTACAGCGGCCCGGTCGCCGGGCTTGAGCGGGTCGAGGAGTCGGCCACGGGCCAGTACCTGTTCGGGCGCGCCCAGCCGCTCGAACACCGCCGGCGCCCCCCGCAGGGCTGGCTGCGCCTGCACGGGGTCTCCCGTCACAATCTGCGCGACGTGTCCGTCGACCTACCGCTCTGCGTACTGACGGCGGTGACCGGCGTGTCCGGTTCCGGAAAGTCGACGCTGGTGACGCAGGTGCTCGCCGAGGTCGTCCGCGGCCACCTCGGACTCGTACCCGAGGAGCCCGACGAGGCGCGGCTGGAGGTGGACGTCCAGGACGCGGCGGGCCTCGAATCGTTCGACCGGCTGGTTCTGGTCGACCAACGGCCCATCGGCCGGACTCCCCGGTCCAACCTGGCCACGTACACGGGGATGTTCGACGCGGTGCGGAAGTTGTACGCGGCGACGGACGAGGCCCGGGCGCGCGGCTATGCGGCCGGACGGTTCTCCTTCAACGTGCCCGAAGGGAGGTGCGAGACATGCCAGGGCGAAGGGTTCGTCGCGGTGGAACTGCTGTTCCTGCCCGGCACCTACGCGCCGTGCCCGACCTGCCAGGGCGCCCGCTACAACGCCGAAACGCTGGAAGTGACCTACCGCGGCAAGAACATCGCGGAAGTGCTGGCGCTGTCCGTCGACGACGCCGCCGCGTTCCTGTCCGCCGTCCCGGCCGCCTCCCGCAGTCTGGAAACGTTGCGCGAGGTGGGGCTGGGGTACCTACGGCTGGGCCAGCCCGCAACGGAACTCAGCGGTGGTGAGGCGCAGCGCATCAAACTGGCCACCGAACTACAGCGAGCCCGCCGTGGGCACGCGCTCTACCTGCTCGACGAGCCGACAGCGGGGCTGCACCCCTCGGACATCGCACTGCTGCTGCGCCAGCTGCACCGGCTCGTCGACGCCGGCAACACGGTCGTGCTGGTCGAGCACGACCTGGACACGATCGCCACCGCCGACTGGGTCATCGACCTCGGGCCGGGCGGCGGCGACGCGGGCGGCCGGGTGGTCGCGGCGGGCCCACCCACCAAGGTGGCAAAGGCCCGCCGCAGCGTGACCGCCCCCTATCTCGCGGCCCGGCTCGCGCACTCCTGACGGGGGCGGCCCGGCTGGCACGCTTCTGGCAGGGGCATGGCACATACGCAAGTGGCGCCGCAGGTTGTGTGGCCACCCGGCTGGACGGTCGGGAGGATCAGCGCCGGCCTGGTGGCCCAGCGTTCACCGACCACCAGCCCGTCCGTGGTGGCCAGCCCAAAGCGTGCGACCGCGTCCGCGGGGGGAGGCGGTGGCCAGTACACGATCCGGGTTTGCGCGGGCGGGTCAGCCGACGATGGCTACCGGGCCGTCCCAAGCGTCGCGGTCGACGGTGATGGTGTAACCGCCGCGGGATTCCTTGCTGTTGACCATGAACTGGTGGCCACGGCTGTGGTCCGTGTAGAGCTTGCTCGACCAGGGCCAGTCACTCGTCGTCGTGTTGACGTTGTCCCACTTCGCATACCAGAGGTTGCCCGGCAGGTCCGTCCGGTCAGCAGCGGTGGCGACGGCATGGGCACTTGAGGTGCTGAACCCGTAGTAACCGGCCCGGTACGTCTTGGCGCGCAGGGTCTTGGTGAAGGCGCGCACGTAGGCCAGGACCGCGTTGTTGCACGACGTGTTCTTGATGTCGTACGGCTCCATGTCCAGGTAGATCGCGCTGCCCTGCTTCATCCCGAGCGCGGAAGCCCTGGCCACCGCGTCCGCGCCGTCCGAAGCACCGAGCGAGGAGGCGTTGGCGGCCGTCATCTTCTCCGGGCTGGAACCCTTCTGGCAGGACGGCTGAGCACCCACATACAGAGGAATCAGCTTCCAGCCCTGGGCAGTCACCGTCTTCACCCACGGCGCGGTCAGGTTCGGCTGGGAACAACCACGGTTCTTCCCACCGACATACACGGCCGCCGCACCATAGGGACCCGGCTTCCACGCCTTCATCGCAGCAGCCGAAGGAGCAGCGCAGGTATCGAAGGCGAGACCGGTGAACGTCTTCTGCGCCGGCCACGCCGGAGCAGCCGACGCACTCTGCGCGATCAGGCCACCCGTCGCGGCCACGGCGACACCGGCCACACCCCACCCGATGTAGCGGTTTCTCTTCGAGAGACGGTGCGCAGGCTTGCGCGACTTGTCGGACATACGGTCCCCACCCCTTTGTGCTGTCTGCTTCTGATGTCGATGGACGCGGCTACCGCCGCAGTTGCTACGCAACACGTGCGCTGGTCCCCCGCCGCTCCGCCCCCAGGTGCGGCGCACCAGAGAATACCCAGAAAATTCGATTCTCTTGGGGGATTCGTGATCTTGACCGTCACAAGCCCAGGTCAAGGCACCGCAAAAACTCCGCCGGCTCGCCCTCCACTCCCCCGGTTGCCCGGGAGGGCCGGCACGCCGCTCGGCACCTGACGCATGGTCCCCGAGTCACGGGCCTCCGAGGAGTGGCCGCACAACCGGGACCGTTGAACGAGGCCCGCCCAATCAGCTCGGCGGATACGGCGGATACGGCGTGACAGAATCGCACCACGTGATGCAGAGGAGCCAAGCGCATGACACTGTGCCAGGTTCGGGTAGGCCGGGGAGGGACATGACTGGGCTCCCGGTGCTGATCGTCGACGCCGCGAACGTCGTCGGGTCCGTGCCCGACGGCTGGTGGCGTGACCGCAGAGGTGCGGCCGAGCGACTGCGCGACCGGCTTGCTCTGCGGGACGCCGGCGAGGACGTGATCCTCGTCGTCGAAGGAGCGGCCCGGGGCATCGAGTCCGTGCCCGGGGTGCGCGTCGAGTCCGCACCCGGCAGCGGGGACGACCGGATCGTGGAGCTCGCCGCCGCCAACGCCGACCGTCCCTGCACGGTCGTGACCGCCGATCGCGCGCTGCGCGAGCGAGTCCGGGCGCACGGCGCCGAATGCGTCGGCCCCCGTACGGTGCGACCAGACTGATCCCTGGCCCCTTCGGCGGCTGACCAGGCTTCCGTTACCGCAGAGGCGGCGGTGGTTGGTGCCGGCGGCGCTACCAAGGACATTGCCGCCGGCACCGAGTGCGTCAGCCCCCAGGTCCGAGGTCCGAGGCCCGGTCCGCGTTCCTCGACCACGTCGATGGGCTACCGGTACCAGTCGTCGTCGCCGTCGGCCAGTGACCGGCACAGGTAGTCCGTCAAATCCCGTGCCACCCAGCGACGGCTGTCAGTCTCGTGTTCCCAGGCGAAGATGTCTGGCCGCAGCGGTGCCTGCACGAAGGCGAACTGGTCCCCGCCTCCGTTGTCGCCGAAGAAGAGCAGAGCGTCGAAGGACATGTACAGCCGGGCGAAGGAACCGTCGGTGCGGAACAGAAGGTTCTGCTCGACGATCCGCTCGACTGACCAGACGGTGTCCACCCCGAAGTGGCCGATGATGCCACCACACTCCAGGAGCAACTGCCTCAGCTCGGCCGGCAACTCGCGTCCGAGACGGTGCTCCGCGTCAACGACGGCAGCCGCGGACGCGGGGCTCAGGAACTCTGTCCCGGGAAAGGCTTCGAGGGCCGCTTCTCTCCACATGGCCCGGAGACTACTCAACGATCACTTGCCCCCTGTCGGCAGTACTGGCGGGCCACTCCGGCGTCGGCTCTCTTTCTCTGAGCGCGACCGCTGCTGAATCTGCTCACGCAGTTGCTGGCGGTCGGTGTCAGGGTGCGGCGCAGTTGATCGAATCGAGCACTTCGACGTCTTCCTCCGTCAGACACAGTGCGCCCGCCGCCAGGTTGTCGGTGAGGTGGTCCGGGTTGCCCGTTCCGGGTATGGCCAGGACATGTTGGCCCTGCCGCAGGACCCATGCCAGACGTACCCGCGCCGGCGACACTCCGTGCGCACGGGCGACGGCAAGGATCTGTTCCCTCTCGGTGTGGGTGGCGCCCGCTTCGCGGCCCTCGCCGGCGATGGAGAAGAAGGGGACGAACGCGATGCCTTGTGCTGCGCACGTGTGGAGCATTTCGGTGCTGGCGCGTGAATCTATGCCGTAGGAGTTCTGGACACACACCACGGGTGCGATCGCTTGGGCTTGGGCCAGGTGGGCGGGGCGAGCGTCCGAGATACCGAGGTGGCGGATGAGCCCGGCATCCCGCAGTTCCGCGAGGGCCCCGAAGTGCTCGCTGATCGAGTCCTGGCCCATGCGACGGAGGTTGACCACGTCGAGGTATTCGCGGCCCAACTGACGCAGATTCTCCTCGACTTGGCCCCGCAGCTGATCGGGCCGGGCCGGGGTCGTCCACTCACCGGACGCGTCCCTAGCGGGACCGACCTTGGTGGCGATCACCAAGTCGTCCGGGTACGGAGCCAGTGCCGAATTGATCAGCTCATTGGCAGAGCGCAGCCGCGAGAAGTAGAACGCCGCGGTGTCGACGTGGTTGACGCCGAGTTCCACCGCACGGCGCAGTACGCCGATGACTCGGCTTCGGTCACGTGCGACGCCCTGGTGGAATGCGGCCCTGCCGGTCAAGCGCATGGCACCGAATCCGATCCGGTTGACCGTGAGGTCCCCCAGCTGCCAGGTGCCCGCGCTCCCCGCAGAGACCGTCTCCCGTGTCATCTCTTCCATCAGCCCCTTCGCAACAGCCCGCGCTCATCGATGATTTGAGGCGGAACAGGGATGGAGTATGCCCAGGCGAAACCCGTGGCGAGAAGGCTGCTGATGGTGGAGGAATGTCATACCGGAAAGGGGAATTCACGTACGGAAGCCACGGTTGTCAATGGTGTCGCTTACACCTCGTGCGCTCGGTGCACGCGCGCGGCCCGATGGGGCGAGCGGCCCCGATGGCAGCGCGGAGGTGGGCGACGTTACGTGCCCGGACGTGGCAAGTCTCTATGGGGTAAAGGCCCTGCGGTCGGCGCGAGTTGAGCGCCTCGGTCGACGGGCATGGCCGGGAGGGGGACCACGTGACGGCTCGTACAGGTTCCCGCGCGCGCCGCAGGTCCGCAGGTGCTACCGCAAAACGTCACCCCGTCTCGACCCGTCCGGCACGCCGGACAGCCGCCTGACCCCGCCCCCGCGCTTTTCCAGAGCGGGCGGCCGCCCCCACTCCCGGTCTCTGGAGTGGGGGGATGAGCTGGAGTAGGGGGATGAGGGGGACGATCAGGAGCCGTCAACCCGCAGAGTCCGGGCGAACAGGTCCAGAAGGGCGGTCCAGTGACGTTCCGTCGCCTCGGCGTCGAATTCGGAGGTGTCGGACTGGGTGTAACCGTGGCCGGCGCCCGCGTACACCTCACAGCGATGGGTGACACCGGCCTCGGTGAGCGCCTTCTCCAGGAGCTCCTGCTGCTCGGGGGGCATCGAACCGTCCTGATCGGCGTGGCCGAAATACGCCTCCGCCGTCATCGTGGCGACCGCCAGGTGAGGGCTGTCGGGCTGGTCCGTCGCGAGACGGCCGCCGTGGAAACCGCCGAGCGCGGCCACCCGGTCCGGGTAGGAGCCCGCGGTGTACAGGCCGAGCCGGGCGCCCATGCAGTAGCCGGTGATGCCGACCGGTCCGTCGGCTGCCTGCGGGCAGTCGGCGAGCCAGCCAAGGTAGGCGTGTGCGTCGGCAACGACCAGGTCCGGTGTCAGGCTCTGCATCAGTGGCATCAGCGTGGCGAACAGCGCACCGCGGTTGTCGTGGTCGATGTGCTCGGGGAGCGGCACCAGCGGAGCGCGGCCCTGGCGGTAGAAGACGTTGGGCACCAGCACGGCGTAGCCCTCGGCGGCCAGCCGGTCGGCCATCGCGTTCAGAGCCGGGCGTGGACCGAACGCGTCCTGATAGAGCAGCACCGCAGGGTGGCGCCCGTCGCCCTCGGGGTGGACGAAGTATGCGTCCGCCATGCCATCCTGCGTCGGGATTTCGACAGCGCTGCCTCGTACGGCCGTCATATCCGCATCCTTCCTTCAGCGAAATGGGCTTTCGTACTCCACCCTTTCACCAAACGGAACTGCCTAATCCATCGCCCCCGGCGCAACCGTGAGGTGGTGGACGTGTTCCCGGGCGTGGCGCCGACGGTCCCCCTGCCCATTGGCCCGGCTCGATGCGTTGGCCGAGCTCGACGCGCTGGCGGAGCTCAACGCGTTGAGCGAGCTGGAACACGCCATCACAGAGTCCGCGCTCGCGTGGCTCGGCGACGGAGCGGGGGCACGGCACCGTCCTGCACTCCATCGTCCTGCGGTAGTTCGACGCGGCCTGAGATGCCCAAGCTCTCCCGCAGCGTCGACGCCAGGCGGAGCAGCGTGGCGGCTCTTCGCGGCGGCTTGCCCCGGGAAGCACCGGACGGCGAGCCCCGGGAAGCACCCGGCACCAGCGGTGGCAGCGCCCCGCGGATGTCCTGGGAGAAGTTCCGGCGGCCGTCCCTGGCCGAAGCGTCACGCCTGCGGCGGGTCCAGCTTGGCGGCGACGGCGTCGAGGACCCAGTCCAGGCCGGTCGTGAAGGACTCCTCGGCCTCCACGTCCGTGCCCTCGTGCACGGCTTCGGCCAGCGCCGGGAATCGGCCCGTGGCCAACATGCGCGTCACATGCGGGCCGTGGGCGCGCTGCCAATCGCGTTTGGAAAGACCCGTGGTGCGCTCGGCCCGCAGGTTGGCGACCTCTCGTCGGATCGCGCCGGTGCAGTACGCGCTGACGGTCTCCGCGGCACGCATGACGGTGTCGATGTCGGCGAGCCCGTGGAGGGCGGCCAGCCTGGCCTCGGTCACGGCAAGGCCGTTCGGGCCCAGGGTCGGACGGCCTCCGAGCAGGTCGGCCAGCCATACGTGTCGAAGTGCGGCCTGCCTGGTCCGGTGGGCGAGGGCGCACAGCGCCGCGCGCCAGTCACCTGGCTGCTCCTTCGGGAGGATCTCTGCGTGGACCTCGTCGAGCATGAGATCGAGCAGTTCCTGCTTGGTGGAGATGTATCCGTACAACCGCATCGGGCCGGCGTTGAGTTGCGCCGCGACCTTCCGCAGCGACACCGCCTCCAGACCGCCCTCGTCGGCAAGCGCGACGGCGGCGGCGACGATCCGCCTCCTGTCGAGCGGCACGGGCGGAGTCGGTGGCTCCGGGCGGTCCCACACAGTCATGGTCACACCGTTCTCTTGCGAGGCGTCGTCAGGGAGAAATACAGTGTATCGCTATGAGACATCGTATCGCCGTGGTCGGGAGCGGCCCGGCCGGGCTCACCTTCGCACGTGTACTGCACCGCCACGGTCACTCCGTCGCTGTGATGGAGCGTGATCCCGCGCCCCACGCACGGCCCCCGGGCGGCACCCTGGACCTGCACGAGGGTCTGGGCCAACTCGCGCTGGAGAAGGCCGGCCTGCTGGCGGAGTTCCAGGTGCTGTCCCGCCCAGAGGGGCAGGCCATGCGCATCCTCGACACCGACGGGACCGTCCTCCGCGACTGGCATCCCGACCCGGACGAGCGTGCCAATCCCGAGATCGACCGGGGTCAACTCCGCGACCTGCTACTCGGCCCGCTCGACGTCCAGTGGGGGCGCGACGTCACCGAAGTGACGCCGGGGACCGGCGACGGCGTACTGCTCCACTTCGCGGATGGGCGCCAAGAGAGCTTCGACCTCGTCATCGGCGCGGACGGCGCCTGGTCCCGGGTCCGCCCGGCCGTCTCAACCGCGACCCCGCACTACACCGGCGTCACCTACGTAGAGACGTTCCTCAACGACGTCGACACTCGCCACCCCGATCTTGCCCGACTGGTCGGCGACGGCTCCATGGCCGTGTACGGCGTGAACCGCGCTCTCGTCGCGCAGCGCAACAGCGGCGGCCACGTCAGGGTGTACGCCAAGTTCCGCGCGCCGCGGGACTGGCACGAGGAGCTGAACCTCGACTTGGCCGATGCCGATGCCGTCCGGTCCAGCCTGCTGGCACGGTTCGACGGCTGGGCCGCTCCCCTTCTCGACCTCCTCCACCACGGCGACGCGTTCGTCCACCGCCCCCTCTACGTACTGCCCGTGTCCCACACTTGGACCCATGTCCCCGGCGTGACGCTCCTGGGCGACGCCGCCCACCTGATGCCCCCGTTGGGCGCGGGCGCCAACCTCGCGATGCTGGAAGGCGCCGAACTCGCCGAGTCCATCGCCTCAAGCCGCGAGAACCTGGACGAGGCGGTCCGCGCCTTCGAGGAGCGCATGTGGGCGCGGGCCGCCAGGTGGGCGAAGATCACGACAGCCGGTCTGGAGCGCCTCGTGAGCGCGGACCCCGCCGAAGCCATTGCCGTCTTCGACCAAGTCCAGCCGTCCTGACCGTCCGGCGCGATACCGGGTTCGCATCGCGCGTCGACGCGGCCACCCCTCGCCGGGGCGGCCCAACACCGGTCGGCTGCACGGGCGATGAGACTCGGCGGCCATTACGGATCTCAGGCTCGGGCTGCCGCCGCGGCGACGATCCAGTTCCTGAACTCGACGGCGTAGTGCCGCAGGTGGTGGTCGACAACCTCGTCCGGGCACATGACGGGGAAGTAGACCGTCAGGTTCGCCGTGAAGCCCTCAGCGGTGTCACCGAACTGGATCAGCGCCCGCCCCACGACCGTGCCGTCGGCCAGGAACAGGTTCGAGGACATCTTGCGCGGAAACTCGGACTCCGGGAGGAGCTCCTGCGCGTCCTCGGCCCAGGCCATGGCGTCGGTGCCCCAGCCGCCCATGTAGAAGGAGCAGACGTGGGGGCCGATGTTCTCGACCACGCGGGCTCCGATGTCATCGGTGCCCATCACGTAGTGCTCGGGGTGCGCTGCGAGCAGGGCGCTCTCGTCACCCGCGAACGCCTTGTCCATCCAGGCAAGGAAGGCACCCGAGGTCAGGCCCTTGACCGCGAGCACGGTGGTGCCTGCCTTGAACCTGCCGTCGGACGTCCGCGCACTCTCGCGCAGGAAGGCGTTGCCCTTCTCGATGTCCGCGGCCAGAAGGTCGAGAAGCCCCTGGCGTCCCAGCAGCGTCCGGAAGCGGTCCAGGGCGCGGCGGGCATAGAACAGCTCGAAGTCGTCGATGCTCCCCGATCCGGTGGGCCCCGATTCCAGCGTCACGGTCACGGGCGGAGAAGTCTGCTTGTCGGTCATGATCCAACCTCCTGAATGATGCGAATGTGAATTCACATTCGCATAAGGAAGGTACCCCCGAGGATGCATCACTTGTCAAAAACACCAGGTCAGGCCCCCGCGGCTACCATGCCTGGCATGACCGACGACCCAGACCGTCCAGCGCTCTACCGGGAGCCCCGGCAGGCGCGCAGCGCCGCGACGCTGGCTCGCGTGCTCCGGGCCGCCGAGGAAATCGCCTCCTCGTCGGGCCTTGAGGACATGACGATGACCGGCGTCGCGGAACGTGCGGGCGTCGCCGTCGGCACGCTCTACCGCCGCTTCCAGGACAGGGAACAGCTGATCACTGCCCTGAGCGAGCGGATGCTCGAACGGCGCGAAGAGTACGTCGCGGAGCGATTGCGTGCGGCCGAGCCCTCGCTCACGGGCGTCATGGACGCCTACGCGCACGCCCTGCTGCGATCGTTCAGCGACAGCAGCAACCTGTTCCCCGAGTTGCTGCGCACGCGAGGCGCCAAGTCCCTGGACCGCGGCGCCCGCACCATCACCGAGATCCACCGGCTCCTGCTGGAAGCGGCGGCCCCCTATGCCGAGGAGATCCGGCGCTCCGACCCCCGAACGGCACTGGACACCGTGGCCCGCGCAATCCTGGGGGCCTGCTTCCACAATTCCGTACGCCCCGACCCCGTCACCGGCGATGCGGCCACGCGCACGTACGCGGACGAACTCAGCGACATGGCGATCGCCTACCTCCTGACGCCCGGCCGTCGCCACCCCGCCCAACCCTGAGCGGACCGCGCCGTCGCCGTCAGGATGTGCCTTACAGGGTGCGGGCGGTGATGTCGCCGCTGGCCGTGGTCGCGTGGATGTTCAGGACCGCAGCGGCACCCTCCGTGTGGGTGAGGGCATTGTGGATGCGGCCGTGGGAGGTGCCCGCGTCCAGGGTCGCGGAGGTTCCCCGGGCGGCACCGACCGTGATCCTGCCGGACTCGGTACGGAGCTTGAGCGTGCCGTGCTGCGCCTCGGCGATGGTGATGTCGCCCGAGGCGACCCGGATCTCACTGTCCCCCGCCAGGCGACCGACCGAGACATCCCCGGCGTGGACACCCAGGCGCAGGCCCGCCGTCTCGTCCAGCTCGACCGTGCCGTGCGCGCCGTCGAACACGACATCGCCCAGCCGCCCGACCGTACGCAACTCCGCACTGGCCGTCCTCGCCTCGATCCGCGAGCCGGCGGGAACTTCGACCGTCACATCGAGGGCACCCGAGGAGCCGAAGTACTGGTTCCCCGCCGGTGCGGCCTCGATGCGCAGGACCCCGTGGTCATAGCGGACCGTGGTGTGGTCCGCCGCCTTCACATCACGGCTCTTGGCGGGGTCCGCCGCCTTCACCGCGACGGTGGTGTGCGCCTGGTCGGCGGCGACGATCCGGACCCGCCCGGCGGGGACGTCGAGGATGACGGCGATCGGGGCGGTGGTGGCGAACTTCTGCATCACGGTGGTCTCCTGCGACTCGTTGTCTCCGGCGCGGCGGCTGTCCGCCGCGTTGATGAAGACAGTGCGCCGAGCCGGTTTCAACAGGGCGTTACCACGGTTTCAGCCGGCTTCAACCCGCTTCAACCAGAGGCGGCCACCGCGATGCACCGGTCCCGTCCTCGCGAGCCTTCTCTTGTCCGGCAGGCGTCCGGACAGCCACCGTGTTCACGTCGAGGCGGCACGGACCGCACCGCCGGAGGAAGCCGACCAACTGCTGTCGTCACGTGCGCCACACATGACGGACGACGTCATCGAGGTGGGGTGCTGTGCCGAGGCGGAGTGGGGCGGCTCGACGGTTGCCGCGCCCGGCATGTGCGCCACGGGCCCCGCCGGCTCCGCTAGGGCCGTCCGAGGAGTTGGCTTCCCGCTGTGCTGTCGGAGCGGGCGGTGAAGAAGTCGGTGAACGCCTGGACGAACTCCTCTTCGGTGATGCGGCCGTCTCCATCGTGGTCGAGCTGGCGGAAGCCATGGTTGAGTTCGGCGGGGTGCACCCGCGAGCCGCCGAAGATCGTGCGGTATTCGTCGGCGCACAGGTGTCCGCTGCCGTCGCTGTCCACCGCGTGGAAGACCGCCCGCATAGCGACATGCAGTCCCTGCTCAAGAAAGACCGGGCTCGCGTCGATGCCGGCGAGCATGGCCGTGACGAACTCCTCGCAGCTCACCTGTCCGTCCGCATCGGCATCCATACTGGTCCGCAGCTGCTGCCACCAGGTCTCGAAGGCGGCATAGACAGGGGCTTCCCGCTCCGGGCCGAGTTCGAGCGGCCAGCACACATTGTGCGCCATGGCCTGCAGATCGGCCGAGGTGATCCGCCCGTCACCGGTCTGGTCCAGGACCTGGCGGAAGAAGGCCCGCAGACGCACCGCACGGGAATCCGCGCCCTTGCGGCGGCGGGGTGCGGGAACCCGGGCAGGGCCCGCGTCCGGCACGGAAGTCGGGTCGCCGGAGGCGGTGGAGGCAAGTGGCAACGCCGAGGGAATGCCCGTCAGGGGGGTGCGGTAGCGGCGGTGCTCCGGCAGGGCGTTCATCAGCACCCGCATCCCGCGGTGCAGGAGGAAGGAGAGCAGGGCCGCGCGGCGGGTGCGAACCAAGCCGAAGCGCTCACGGAACGCCGTCGGCAGGTCCGCGACGGTCAGCGCCCCGATCACGTGCGCGGCCAGCGTGCGCACCAGCGGCCAGGCCGGCGTCAGGCGGCCCAGGCGGCGGGGTGCGGATGCTTCGCGGAGCATGTCGAAGAGCAGATAGCGCACGGGTTCGCCGTACTCAAGACGCTCGCGGATCGTCCGGTCCACGTATGCCGGCACGTCGGCGGCCGTGGCCGGGAACAGGTCGTCGGGCAGGTCGAACTCACTGCACACGGCACGGAACTCGGCGTACATCAGGTCCAGTTCAGAGGCCGTCAGCGGATGTCCGGAGAGCTCCCGCATCGCCGTCATGCACTCGTACAGGGTGACAAGTACCCACACCCGCACCGCCGGATCCGTCGCGGTGAACGGCCTGCCCTGCTCGTCGGTCCCTGCCAGGCGCCGGTGTGTGCGCTCCAGCCGGGCGACCTCGCGGCGCAGCCCTTCACGGTCGGAGAAGAACAGCCGCTTCCCGCTGTCCATGGTGTGCTCGATGCGCCGCCACGGGTGAGCGCGGTAGGTGGAGAAGTTGGTCATGCCGGCGGCGACCGCCGGGTCCGCGGTCTGCAGAACCAGCAGCCGCCATGCCACCAGCCCGATCCGCCACTCCCCCAGGGTGCGGCGCAGCAGCGATTCAGGACCAGGAAGATCAGCGGTGACCAAGGGAACGTCTCCTCGAAGCACGTGCACAGGAATGAGCCGGGGATGGACGACCGGAAGAGTGATGATCCAGAACGACCGCCCGGCCCAACTGCCTTACAGGGATGGGGAAGCGGCCGCGTTCCCGAGTTCACCCGTCCGAGAAGCGCCCAAGTCGCGGACGTACGTGCCGGCCCCATCCGGGCCTGAATCCGCGTCCCCACCACCCATCCACCTGCTTCGACATGCGAACGGAGGCCGGCTGTCCACGAGAGGCGAGGCCAGGCTCGCCGACCTGCTCGCTGCACGGATGCGTTCGTGGACACCACCCTCCGAACATCAGACGTTCGAACATCGCAGGTTTCGAGCGTCGCCGGCTCGGTATCGGCTGCCTCGCACCTCGGCGGCGGGGCGGCTTTCCAGCGGGCGAATGGCTTTCCAGCGGCGAATGGGGCGACGTCGTGCAGGGCGCGGCAGTCGTCATCGAGCAGCGGCGGGCGAGATCCCGGTTCGTCCATCCCAACGGACGCCTGACGTATTCTCGTCCGCGCATACGAATTCCGGGGGCTTTCGCGGCCCTAACCTGCGGAGATGATCAGGCACATGTCGACGCACTCCGCCAGGAGTCTCAGCCGGGTGGTCGCGGACCTCGGCTCCACGCTCCTCGATCTGCTGTACGGCGACTGGGAGCGGGCCGTCGAGATCGGCGGCGTCGGCATTCACGATCCGCACGACGAGCAGCACTACCCGCCGCACGCGATCGTCCTCGGCACCGGCGTCCGCGGCGCGGAAGAGATCGCCGAGGTCCTGTACGGCCTCCGGCCGCATGGCGCAGCGGCCCTCGTGGTCCGGGGCCCGGTCGACCATGCGGCCCGTCTTGAGCGGGCAGTGGCCGAGACCGGGGTGGCGCTGCTGGCTCTGACGCGCGGGGCGTCCTGGGCCCAGTTGGCTGCCATGCTGCGGACGCTGCTGTCCGAGGGAGATGTCGGCGAGGCCCCGGGGCACACCCTGGGCGGGGTGCCGTCCGGCGATCTGTTCGCCCTGGCCAATGCCATCGGCACGTTGCTCGACGCTCCGGTCACCATCGAGGACCGGCGCTCCAGGATCCTCGCCTTCTCCGGCGGGCAGGACGAAGCCGACGCTGTCCGGGTGGAGAGCATCCTGGCCCGTCAGGTGCCCGAGCGGTATCTGCGCCTCCACGAGGAGCACGGCGTGTTCAAGGAGCTCTACCGCAGCGAGGGCCTGGTGCACGTGCCGGCGCCGACGGTGGCGGACGAGGTGGCGTTGCCGCGGGTCGCGGTGGCGGTTCGGGCCGGGGACGAGATCCTCGGCTCGGTGTGGGCGGCCGTGCGCGAGCCGCTGACCCGCGAGCGCGAGGCGGCCTTCCTGGAGGCGGCCAATCTCGCCGCGCTGCACATGCTCCGCTTCCGGGCCGGCACCGACGCCGAGTACCGGCTGCGTGCCGACCTGGTGGCGACCGCGCTGGAAGGCGGCGCCGGGGCCATCGCGGCGCTGGGCCGCCTGGGCCTGGCCGGCGAGCCGACCCTGGTCATGGCCCTGGGCCTGCCCCCGGGCCGTGGCGCGGACCACGCGCACACCACCGCGGAGCACCAACGTCTGGCCGCGGCCCTGGCCGTGCATCTCAGCGCCGTCCAGCCCCGGTCCGCCGTGGCCCTGCTCGGCGACGTGGCCTACGCGCTGTTCCCGGTGGCCGGGGACAGCCCCCGCGTGCGCGAACGCGCCTGCCAGGTCGCCTCCAACTTCCTTGAGCGCACCGGCGACCGGACGGGCGCCGTCATCGGCATCGGGTCGGTGGCTCTGGAACCGGCAGCGCTCGCGCGCTCCCGCGCCAACGCCGACCGCACCCTGCGCGTGCTTTTCAGCGGCCGGGGCCTCCCGCGCGTCGCGGCGATCGCCGACGTGTACGTCGACGCCCTCATGCTGGAGATGCGCGACCTGGCGATCAGCAACCGCGATGAGCTCTCCGGCCCGCTCGCCCGCCTCGCGGCGTACGACGCCAAGCACAACGCCCATCTCGTCGAGACGCTGCGCGCCTGGCTGGACGCCTTCGGAGACGTCGGCGCCGCCTCCGCCAACGTGTTCGTCCACCCCAACACCTTTCGCTACCGCATCCGCCGGGTCGCCGAGGTGGGTCAGATCGACCTTCAGGACCCCTCCGCGCGGTTCGCCGCCATGCTCCAGTTGCGTCTGATGCCGTTGGGCGGTGGCAGGGCCCGCTCCGAGGGAACCGGCCCCACTTCGCCAACGGCCTGACAGCGAGGCCGGGTTCAGCGGCGGATACTTGGCGGGGCAGGGAGATCGGCACAGGTGTCGGGTGGCGCCCCGGCCGACCGGCCCTCGCAGATCTCCGGCGCGGCGTGCCGGCCGAAGGCGGGATCATCCCGGCGTGCCGGCCGACGGCGGGATCCTTCTCCGTCACCACGACCGGCATGTCCCGATGACCGGCCTTGTTCAGCGCCACGTCCATATGTCGGCCGGGGCGGGGAGCGGTGGCGGAGGGAGTCGGACAGGATGGTCTCCATGAAGACCATCGCCTTCCCCCAGACCGAACTGCGGTCCTCCAACGTCGTCCTGGGCCTGATGCGTATCGCCGCACTTGAGGACGAGAACATCCGAACCCTCTACGGCAGCGCGCGGGACGCCGGGATCAACACCTTCGACCACGCCGACATCTACGGGCCTTCGCGTCACGCCTGCGAGGAACGCTTCGGACAGGCCGTGAAGCTCTCCGCCGCCGAGCGCGAGCAGATCGTCATCCAGAGCAAGGTCGGCATCCGGCCCGGCTTCTTCGACTTCTCGAAGGAGCACATCGTGCGCACGGTCGAGGAGTCACTCGCGGCCCTGCGCACCGACTACCTCGACGTCCTGCTGCTCCACCGTCCCGACACCCTCGTCGAGCCCGCCGAGGTGGCTGAGGCCTTCGACGAGCTGCACGCGGCGGGCAAGGTCGTGAACTTCGGGGTCTCCAACCACACGCCCGGCCAGATCGAGCTCCTCAAGACCGCGGTACGGCAGCCGCTGGTGGCCAATCAAGTGCAACTGAGCATCACCCACTGCCCGTTGATCGCCACGGGTATCGCGGCGAACATGGGCGGGCTCGACCAGTCACTCGACCGCGACAACGGACTGCTCGACTATGCGCGGGTGCACGGCATCACGCTCCAGGCATGGTCGCCGTTCCAGAAGGGGTTCTTCGACGGGGTCTTCATCGGCGATGTCGAGCACTACCCGGAACTCAACTCCGCCCTCGACGAACTGGCGGCGGCCCACGGGGTGACTCCGACGGGCATCGCCGTCGCGTGGATCACCCGTCACCCGGCGAACATGCAGGTAGTGCTGGGCACCACCAATCCGGGCCGGGTGGCCGAGTCCGCGGCGGGCTCGGACATCCCGCTCACCCGCGAGGAGTGGTACCGCCTCTTCAGCGCCGCGGGCCACACGCTTCCCTGAGCGGCCGCCCATCGCGGGGCTCCATGTCAGATGCGGGCGGGCGGTGACGGCAAGGCACTCCTCGCCGTCACTGCCCGCGTCGGCGGCTCCATCCCGTCCGCGTCCCCCGTCTCTGTACCGGAGGGTTCGCGACCGAGAGCATGGAGGGGATCGGCAGGACACGTGGACAGGACACGTGGAAGGGACCGGAGGAGTCGACGTGAACGATGAGGATCGCAGTTCGCACCAGCCTGAGCGGGTGCTGTTCGACGTGCTGGGAATCGCCTATGAGAAGGCGTTCGCCGGTTCCGAGGCGCACCAGGCGTCGTTGCGGTGGCTGCTCGGCGAGTTGGCCCCCCGGAGCCGGGTGCTGGACGTCGGCAGCGGGACGGGCCGGCCCACCGCGGAGGCGCTCGCCGCCGCGGGGCACGAGGTTTTCGGCGAGCAAGCCCTGATGTTCACGCCGTCCCGCCCCGGCGCCGAACCGGAACCGCACCTCTTCGTGCACTGCCAACGAGCCCGGGTGCCGAGCACCTCCGCCGACACGTAGTCGCAGGACCTGGTGCGGAGCCGCACGACCTGGTGCGGAGTACTGCGCGATCCTCCGTGGTACTGGGCGATCCTCCGTGGTACTGGGCGGTCCTGCGTAGTACTGGCAGGGCCAGCCACCCCCTTGGTGATCGGCGGGGCGAACAGCAGACTTGCCGCATGGGCACTAACGACTTGGGTGACTTCCTGCGGGCCCGCCGTGCTGGACTGACTCCGGACGAGGCCGGTCTGCCGGTCGAATTCGGCGCCGGGCGCCGGGTCGCCGGCCTCCGGCGCGGTGAGGTCGCGCAGCTGGCCGGGGTGAGTACCGAGTACTACACCCGGCTGGAGCAGGGCCGGGCCAGGCAGCCGTCCGAGCAGGTACTGCACGCCCTCTGCGACGCGCTGCGGTTCGACGACATCGAGCGGCGGCATCTGTTCGCCCTCGCGGGCACCACGGCCGGGCACAGGAGCCGGGCCGAGCAGTCGTCACGGCTACGACCGGCGCTACGGCAGGTGCTGGAGTCGATGGATCTCGCTCCGGCTTTCGTCAGCGACCGGAACCTCACTGTCGTCGGGGGCAACAGGTTGTGGGCGCTGCTTTTCCCCGATGTGGCCGAGCTGCCGCGCCGGGAACGCAGCATGGCGCGCTGGACGCTGCTGGATCCGCGTGCCCGCCTGGTGTGGTGCGACTGGGAACGCGTCGCCCGCGACTACGTGCACGGACTGCGGCTGGCCGCCGCCGCCCAGCCGCGCAACCAGCGCATCGCCACCCTGATCGGCGAATTGCTGATGCGCTCACCCGAGTTCCCGGCGTGGTGGTCGGAGCACCGCGTCAAGGAGCGCAGCACCGGCCTCAAACGCCTCCGCCACCCTGTCGTGGGCGATTTGGAACTGCAGTACGAGATCTTCACCTCGGTCGCCGAACCGGGCCAGTCGCTGGTCGTCTACTGTGCGCCCTCCGGCTCCCCGGCCGAAGAGCGTCTGCGCCTCCTGGCCAGCTGGGGCAGCGGACCCGCCACCGCCACCACCCGGGACACCGCCGCCGGGTCCTGATCACCGCCCGAACCGGCGCCCCACATCAACCACTCCACACAGCCACGGCCCGCCCTTCCCCGCGGGCCGATGCCGCCGTGCCCACGCACGTCCCGCGGCCCGGCACACATCCACGCAAGGAGACCCGCAGTGAGCAAGACATTCCTGATCACCGGCGTCAGCACCGGCCTCGGCCTCGCCATCGCCCGACGAGCCCTGGCGGCGGGGCACCGGGTCGCGGGCACCGTGCGCACCGAACAGCACGCGCGGGCCTTCCAGGCACTGCACCCCCACCGCGCCCGGGCGTTCCTCCTCGACCTGTCCGACACGGACCGGATCGACCCCACAGCGCGGGCCGTCGAAGCGGAACTGGGCCCGATCGACGTGCTCGTGGCCAACGCCGGCTACGGGCTCGAAGGCACCTTCGAAGAGTCTTCGATGGCCGAACTGCGCCGCCAATTCGAGGTCAATGTTTTCGGCACGGTAGCGACCGTGAAAGCGGTCCTGCCCGGCATGCGGGAACGGCGCGGCGGCCACATCTTCGTCATCACCTCGATGGGCGGGCACACCACCTTCCCCGGTCTGGCCTTCTACGAAGGCAGCAAGCACGCCCTGGAGGGCATCACCGACACCCTCGCGCAGGAGGTCACCCAGTTCGGCGTGCGGGTCACCGCCGTGGCTCCCGGCGCGTTCAAGACCGACTGGGCGGGCCGGTCACTGGTCCGCGCACCGCGCAGCATCGCCGACTACGACGCGCTGTTCGATCCGATCCGGACCCGCCGCCAGGCCCTCGCGGGTCAGGGCATCGGTGACCCCGATCGCGCGGGGGACGCCATCCTCACGCTCCTGGACGCGGAGAAGCCTCCCGTGCATGTCCTGCTCGGCTCGGACGCCCTCCGCCTGGTCAGCGCCGGGCGCCAACGCG
The DNA here is from genome assembly GCF_042869955.1 of Streptomyces sp. NPDC006691. Lineage (NCBI taxonomy): Bacteria > Bacillati > Actinomycetota > Actinomycetes > Kitasatosporales > Streptomycetaceae > Streptomyces > Streptomyces sp. NPDC006691. The sequence continues at coordinate 510,320 of NZ_JBIAGW010000004.1, read as the reverse complement.
TCCAGGACGACTTCGACGCCTGGGAGGAACTCAGCCGCTCCACCGACTCCGCCGAGGGAGGAGTAACTGCCGCCTGATACCGGGCAGTTCGCCGGCCCGACAGGCCGTTCGGCGCAAGCGCCGCGTCCGGATCGGTCGCCACCGGGCGCCTCGCTCGCGGGCCGGCGGCCTTGCCGGGTCGGCGGACGTTCCTCGGTGAACGCCCGGACGTTTCCTGGCGCCTCGCCAAGCACAGACCGGGGCGATGATCTCGTTCTGAAGCACCCGGTGCATCCGGTGCAAAAGGGGGCGGTCAGTGATCGGCAGCTGGGCCAAGATGTCGCGACGCGGGATGCGATGCTTCCCGGGCCGCCCGCTCCGTGCCGCCTCGCCGGGCCGCGGACCGGTCCATGCCGCGGCCCAGTCCATGCCGCGGCCCGGTCCGTTCGCGGGTCGTGAGACTAGGCTGCCGAGATGACCTCACTCCCCCGCCTGGGCAAGCGTTGCCACGACTCCCTCAATCCCCTGCACTCCCAGATCTACTTCGCTCCAGAAGCGGAAGGCGAGTTCACCGCGGTCGGCCTCGAAGCGGGCCGCATGTCCTACTTCGCGGGTCGCGCGGCGGCGATGGGGGCCGTCGGAGCGGGCGTGGTGGCCGCCACGTTCTACAACTTCAGCCCGACCCTGGTGGCCCGTCACCTGCCGCGCGCCTGGCAACTGGCCTCACCGGAAGCGGTGCTCGGCGCCCGACTGGCGGCTGCGGACGCCTCCTTGCGTCGCCTCCTGGGCGCGGCCGTCGCCGAGGATCCCGAGGTGGCGGAAGCCGCCGAGCTGGCCGGCACGGCTGCCGAGGCGTGCGGGGCCGCGGGCCGGCCGCTGTACGCGGCGCACGCCGCGCTGTCCACGCCGGCCCAGCCACACCTGGCCCTGTGGCACGCCATCACCCTGCTGCGGGAGCACCGCGGCGATGGCCACCTGGTGGCCCTGTCGGCGGCGGGACTCGACGGCCCGGAGGCACTGGTCAGTCACACCGCGACCGGCAACGGCTTCACGGCGGAGTTCGCTCGCTCCAGCCGCGGCTGGAGCGAGCAGCAGTGGGAGGCGGCACAGGAGCGGCTGCGCGACCGCGGCCTGCTCGATGCCGAGGGATCCCTGACCCCGCGCGGCGTCGAACTGCGCCACGAGGTGGAGGAGATGACCGATCGGCTGGCTGCGGCACCCTACGAACACCTTGGAGAACGTGGGATTGAGCGTCTGACGGCGATCGGAGTACGCCTCACGGGCCAGGCTCTGTCGGCAGGGGCGTTCCCCCCGGGAGTCTTCGCCCGACGATGAGGCACGGGTGTGCCAAGGAACCAGCGTGTGATGCGACGAGGTCGGAGCCGACGGGACGGCCTACTACGGGTCGGGCCCGCTGACGGGTCGCCCGGCGAGAGGCCCCCTTCTTCTGCACTTCTGCGCTTCGGCGCAGGATTGCCCGGCCGCCACCACAGCGGATGAATTCCGTAGGCGATCCGGTCGACGGCCGGGGTTCGGTCCCACCCAGTCCGGGGCCGGCCCCGCCCAGTCCGGGGTTCGGTCCGGCCCCGTGCCTGCCGAGCCGCACCCGACCGACAGGATCCGGCGCGCCGCGACCAGTCCCTAGGCGTCCGACCGCCGTAGTGTCGGACCTGTGCCGAGGAGGGCCTCCCATGCGCAGCGTGACCTATTCCATGAACATCTCGCTGGACGGCTTCATCGTCGGGCCGGACGGCGGCGTCGACTGGACGACGCCCGACGAGGAAGTCTTTCGCTTCGCCACTGACGAGGTACGCGGGGCCGGGGTCCACCTGTTGGGACGCCGCCTGTACGAGTCGATGCTGTACTGGGAGACGGTCGACCAGAACCCCTCACTCGGCTTCTCCACCCGTGAGTTCGCCGCGGTCTGGAAGCCGCTCCCCAAGGTGGTCTTCTCCACCACGCTGTCGTCGGTACAGGGCAACGCCCGCTTGGCCTCCGGCGACCTGGCGCAGGAGATCGAGCGGTTGCGGGCCCAACCGGGGGACGGCAACATCGCGATCGGCGGCGCGACTCTCGCCGCCGAGGCGGCCGCGCTGGGACTGATCGACGAATACCGTCCCAGGGTCTGTCCCGTGCTGCTGGGCGGTGGCGTTCCGTTCTTCCCTCAGCACGAGCGCCGGGTGGATCTCGAACTGGTCGAGACCCGCACCTTCGGCTCCAAGGTGATCCACCTCCGCTACCGGGTGCCGCGCTAGCCGGGCCGCACCGCCCGGCACCGCGGCCCGGAGGGCCCTCCGCGTCGTCCCCCGACACCAGCCGCCGGCCGATCTCCCGCCGCTCCCCTTGGCTGCCCGGTCCGGTGGCGCCCGCACTCCCCCGAAGATGCGCCATTCAGTAGACGAACCCGCTGTCATTTCGGTTAATGCGCTTGTCGCGGGGCGATTCGGGCACGCGAGGGGGGAAGCACCGTGTCGAGCGCCGCCGCCAGCAGTCTCGCCCCAGGCGAGAAGCACCCTCAGCGCGGGCGGCGCCGCCCCGTTCAGGAGGTTTTGCATGTCCGCACCCGTCGGCTCCGGTCCACTTGCCGCTCTGTCCGCCGCGGGAGTGTCGGTCTGGCTCGACGACCTTTCCCGCGAGCTCCTGGCCGGCGGAGAGCTCAAGAAGCTGATCACGGACAAGCACGTCGTGGGCGTGACGACCAACCCCACGATCTTCGCCTCCGCACTTTCCAAGGGAGACCGCTACAACGAACAGCTGCGCCGCCTGGGCGACGAGGGCAGCAGTGTCGATGACGCGGTCTTCGCCCTCACCACGGACGACGTTCGCAGCGGCTGCGACGCCTTCCGCAGCGTCTACGAGCGCACCAACGGCGTGGACGGGCGTGTGTCCATCGAGGTCGACCCCCGGCTGGCGCAGGATGCCGACGCCACCGCCGCGCTGGCCCGCAGGCTGTGGGACGCCGTCGACCGCCCCAACCTCTTCATCAAGATCCCCGCCACCCGCGAGGGGCTCAAGGCGATCACCGCCGTCGTCGCCGAAGGCATCAGCGTCAACGTCACGCTGATCTTCTCCCTGGAGCGCTACCGCGAGGTCATGGACGCCTACCAAAGCGGCCTGGAGCAGGCCCGGGCCGCCGGACACGAACTGGCCGACATCCACTCGGTCGCCTCGTTCTTCGTCTCCCGCGTAGACACCGAAGTCGACCGCCGCCTTGAGGCACTCGGCATGACCGAACTCAAGGGACGGGCCGCGGTCGCCAACGCCCGACTCGCCCACCGGGCGTACGAGCAGGTGCTCGCAGAACCCCGCTGGCAACGCCTCGCCGCGGCCGGAGCCCGTCCGCAACGCCCGCTGTGGGCATCCACCGGAGTCAAGGACCCGTCCTACCCCGACACGATGTACGTCAGCGAACTCGTCATCCCGGGCACCGTGAACACCATGCCCGGGGCCACGCTCGCCGCCTTCGCCGACCACGGCACCCTCCCCGCCCATGCACCGAGCGGGGAGGACTTCGCCGCGGCCGCCGCCCACTTGGAGCAGTTGCGTCACATCGGCGTCGATTTCACGGACGTCACCGAAACGCTGGAGCGCGAAGGGCTGGCCAAGTTCGAGGACAGCTGGGCCGAACTGGGAGAGAGCGTGGAGCGCGCAATGCACTCCGCGGCCGGCCCCCTGGACGCGGGCGACGACGGCCCCTCCGAGAGCGCGGCTCTACTGGCGACCTACCTCGACGACCACTACACCGGCGCCACCAGCGGTCTGGAACTGTGCCGCCGAGCCGCGGAAGCGCGCTCCGACGCGCCCGGCCGCGCGACCCTGACCGAACTCGCCCAGCAGGTCGACGAGGACCGTGACGCACTCGCCGCGATCATGGCCGATCTGGATCTGCCCCGGAGCCAGTCCAAGGCGGCCATCGGCTGGCTCGCCGAGAAGGCCGGCCGCCTCAAGGCCAACGGCCACCTCTTCGCCCGCTCACCGCTCAGCGATGTCCTGGAAGCGGAGTCCATGCTCCTCGGAGTCCTGGGCAAGGCCGCCTGCTGGCGGACCCTGCGCATCCTGGCCGAATCCGACGAACGCCTCAGCGCCGACGACCTGGACACCCTGCTGGACCGCGCCGAACAGCAGAGCGCCACCCTGGAGGAACTGCGCTCCACGGCAGCCGTCCGAGCCCTGCTCCCGCAGCCCTCCCACCCGCGGTGAGGTCGGCCGGGGCCGGCGCGCGTGCCCGGACTTCCGCGCGTCACCGCCCCCACCGCGGCGAAGCCGCGTCCACCGGCGAGCGGCCCACGGAGCCTGTGCACCAGCCCGCCCTTGTGACCAACGCGAACCAACTCGACGCATTCGACGAAGGAGTAGCGCCATGACGAACGAGCAGTCCCCAGGAGCACGAACCGTCAGGTCCGTGGCAAACCCCGTCGCTGAGCAGGCGGGTTGGGACGAGGTGGATGTCCGGGCCGTGGACACCGTGCGGCTGCTGGCGGCCGACGCGGTGCAGAAGGTCGGCAACGGCCACCCGGGAACGGCGATGAGTCTGGCCCCGTTGGCGTACCTGCTGTTCCAGAACGTCATGCGCCACGATCCGAGCGACGACCAGTGGCTCGGGCGGGACCGTTTCGTACTCTCCTGCGGGCATTCGAGCCTGACCCTCTACATCCAGCTCTACCTGGCCGGATTCGGACTGGAGCTCTCCGATCTGGAGGCGTACCGCACCTGGGACTCCGCCACCCCCGGGCACCCCGAGCACGGACACACCCGGGGCGTGGAGATCACCACCGGTCCGCTGGGCCAAGGCCTCGCCAGCGCGGTGGGGATGGCGATGGCCGCTCGCCGCGAGCGCGGTCTGCTCGACCCCGACGCCGAGCCGGGCACCAGCCCCTTCGACCACCACGTCTACGTCATCGCCTCCGACGGCGACATGATGGAAGGCGTCACCTCCGAGGCCTCCTCCCTGGCGGGCCATCAGGAACTCGGCAATCTGACCGTGTTCTACGACTCCAACCACATCTCGATCGAGGACGACACGGACGTCGCCTTCAGCGAGGACGTCCCGGCCCGGTACGCCGCGTACGGCTGGCACGTGCAGACCGTCGACTGGACCGTCACCGGCGAGTACGTCGAGGACGTCGACGCACTTCTGGCCGCCGTGCGCGCCGCCAGGGACGAGACCGGCCGCCCCTCCCTGATCATGCTGCGCACCCTCATCGGCTGGCCAGCCCCCACCAAGCAGAACACGGGCAAGGCGCACGGCTCCGCGCTCGGTGAGGACGAGGTCGCCGCCACCAAGAAGGTGCTGGGCTTCGACCCGGACCAGCACTTCGTCGTCGACGAGGACGTCCTGGCCCGGACTCGCCAGGCCCGCGACCGCGGCCGTCAGGCACACGACGCCTGGAACGAGGACTTCACCGCCTGGCGCACCGCCAACCCGCAGCGTGCGGCGCTGCTCGACCGGCTGCGGGATCAGCGGTTGCCCGAAGGCTGGGAGGACGCCCTTCCCGCCTTCCCCGCCGATGCGAAGGGGATGGCCACCCGCGCCGCGTCGGGCAAGGTCCTCAGCGCGCTCGCGCCGGTCCTTCCGGAGCTGTGGGGTGGCTCCGCCGACCTGGCCGGGAGCAACAACACGACCATGGACGGGGAGCCGTCCTTCGTGCCGGCCGACCGCCAGACCAAGGACTGGAAGGGCGGTCCCTACGGGCGCACCCTCCACTTCGGCATCCGCGAGCACGCGATGGGCGCGATCCTCAACGGTATCGCCCTGCAAAGCCTGACCCGGCCCTACGGCGGCACCTTCCTGACCTTCTCCGACTACATGCGGCCCGCTGTACGCCTTGCCGCCCTGATGCAGTTGCCGGCCACCTACGTGTGGACCCACGACTCCATCGGTCTCGGCGAGGACGGCCCCACCCACCAGCCCGTCGAGCACCTCGCCGCGCTGCGCGCCATTCCCGGCCTGGACGTAGTACGACCTGCCGACGCCAACGAGACCACCGCGTGCTGGCGTGCCATCCTCGAACACCACGACCGGCCCGCGGGTCTGATCCTGAGCCGTCAGAACCTGCCGGTCCTGGACCGCGACGGCGAGTACGCGCCCGCGGGGCAAGCGGCCCGAGGCGGCTACGTGCTGGCCGACACGGCTGACGGAGGTGACCCCGACGTCATCCTGATCGCGACCGGCTCCGAGGTCCATCTCGCCCTGGACGCCCGCCCGTTGCTGACGGCCGACGGACTCTCCGTGCGGGTGGTCTCGATGCCGTGTCGGGAGTGGTTCGCCGCCCAGCCCCAGGACTACCAGGACCAGGTCCTGCCGCCGGCCGTACGCGCCCGCGTCAGCGTCGAGGCAGGCATCGGGCAAGGCTGGCGCGACATCGTAGGCGACGCCGGCCGGATCGTCTCTCTGGAGCACTACGGCGCATCCGCCGATTACGAGCGCCTGTACACGGAGTTCGGCATCACCCCGCGGGCCATCGCCGCAGCGGCCCACGACAGCATCCACGACACCCGGCAGCCGCCGCGCCCCGGCGGCACGCGGAACACCGCGGCCCCCACCGAGGGAGGCACCGGAGACAGGCCCTGACCACGCCTGTCCACACGGCGGAACCCTCGTGCCGTCCACGGCCCACGCCCGGCGGACACCGACCGCCTGCCGTGGGCCGGGCCCCGGGCCCTTCGCGCCGACCCGCGCTGAAGGTCCCGGGGCCAGGTGGCAGTCGCTCTGCCGCGCGTGTCCCCAGTTGGATCCGCCGACCCCATCGAGCCGGGGCGGAGCGGAACGCCGTGCAGACCGCGCTTGCGGAGCGGGAGCGGTCAGACCGCGTAGCCCGGTACGGACGGCCACCGGACGGTGAGCACCACCGACTCTTCCTCCGCGAACCATGAGTGATCGACTCCGCGCCCCCACACGACGTAGTCACCCTGCTCCGCCAACAGGACGCTGCGACCGGGCAGTTCGACCCGGAAACGGCCGCTGATGAGCACCAGCAGAGCCGTACGTTCCTCGCCCCTCACCCACTGGGACCGCGCATCGGCGCGAGGGTGTACGCCCCATTTGATCTCCACGGCTTCGCTGTGGCGCGGATCGCCGGCGTCCTTGAAGTGCCCGAGGAGCCACCCTCGGTCAAGTGCCGCGTCCTTGCCCGCGTTGCCCACATACACGCTGTCGTTCACGCGATGGACGCTAACAGCCGTCGCTTGCCCGCCGTACGTGCCCGTGCCCGCCCCCCTTGGCCGGCTGAGCATCCCAAGCCTGCCCTCGGGAGCAGTTCAAGAGGCGGCGGCTTTGCAGGCGTCGGTGAGGTCCGGGAAGAGAGCGAGGGCCATGTCGGCGCCCGTGATCTCCAGTACGCGTAGGAGTTGGGGCTGCGCGCCGGCGATGCGCAGTGAAGTGCGGCGGTGGATCTGAAGAAGGAGGTTCAGGGTGGAGGAGTCCGCGAAGGGCACAGCGGAAGCGTCGAACACGACGATCTCTCGCGTGGCGGCGGCTTCCTCCAGGGCTTGTCTCAGGGGGGCCAGCGTCTCGGCGTCCAGTTCGCCCTCGGCTGCCACCACCCAGCTCTCGTTCCGGGCGTACTGGTGCACGAGAAGGGCAGGGCTGCGGGGAGATGGGGACATGCGGTTCGCTCCTGTTGTGCGAGGTCTGGGCACTCGCTCATCTTGTCGCGTGCGGAGGGTCTGAAGCCACCCCGGCCTGTTGCCCAGATCTCTGTTCCTTGTTCCCCGCTGCTTGCTGTGCCTGCGGTGCCTGCGGTATCGGCGGGGACGCGACCGACAGCCGCCGCGCGCAACGGCCGCCCCGACTCGTCCGCTCAGTCCGGCAGCGACTCTCGCAGTGCGTTCTCGACCACCTCGGTCAGGGCCGGATGGATCCAGAGCGGGCCATCGGCGAGTTGTCGAGCCGTCAGGCCGTACGTCATGGCGACGACGACGGGCTGGATCAGCGTCGGGGCCTGCGGACCGAGCAGATGGGCGCCGAGCACGCACCCCGAGTCGCGCTCGACGAGAACTTTGCAGAAGCCCTCCGTGTCCTCCAGCGCCCAGCCGTACGCGACGTCCTCGTAGCGGCGCGTTCCGGTCAGGAAGTCCAGTCCGCTCTTGCGGGCCTCCTGTTCGGTGAGACCGACCTGGGCGATCTGTGGGTGGGCGAAGATCGCCGAGGGCACCACGTCGTAGGACATCGTGCGGGGGTCCTCCGGATGCAACAGGTTGTGCGCGACGACCGCTGCCTGGCGGTTGGCCACGTGCTTGAGTTGGGGCCCGTCGGCGGCGATGTCTCCGAGCGCCCAGACGTTCTCGGCGCTGGTGCGCAGTTGCCGGTCGACCGTGACGAGACCCTGGTCGTCGCAGTCGATGCCGGCCTTTTCCAGGTCCAGGGTGTCGCTGTTGGGGCGGCGTCCCACCGCGACCAGCAACAAGTCCGTCTCGATCCTGGACCCGTCGTCCAGGGTCACGAGGATCGTGCCGCCCTCGCCGCCCTCGCCGCCCTCGGCCCGAGCCGCGGCCACCGTCTCCGCCGATGTCACCTCGCGGCCCAGGCGCAGATCCCACACGGACGAGGCGATGGCGGTGAAGGCCTCGGCGATCGACTCGTCCTGCTGACTGAGCAGGGTGTCGCTCTGTTCGACGACGGTGATGGCGGCTCCGGCCTCGTGGAAGACGTGTGCCAGTTCGGCGGCGATGTACCCGCCGCCGATGACCAGGAGCCGCGCGGGCACCGCCTCCACACGCATGACGGTGTCGGAGGTCTCGTACGGCACGCCCGACTCGGCGATCACCGGCGGTACGGCCGGGCGGCCGCCCGCGGCGAGGACCACCTTGTGGGCGGTGAGGCGTTCGGTTCCCCGCTCGGTGCGGACGAGCAGCTCGCGTTCGCCCGTGAAGCGGGCGCGCCCCCGCAGGACGGTGACCCAGTCGGCGTCGCGGCGTCCCTGTTCTCCGTCACGCGCGTCGGCGTCGAGCCTGCCGAAGACTCGGTTCTGCACCTGTGGCCAGGAGATGCCCTCCAGCCGGGCGCGCACATCGTGGCGGTCGCTGTGGCGGACGGACCCCGCGACTTCGGCGGTGGCCGCCAGCATCTTGCTGGGAATGCAGCCGGCGTTCAGGCAGGTCCCGCCGAAGGGGCCCTCCGAGACGATGGCGACGCGCAGGGATGAGAAGCGGTCGTCGAGGAGGGCGTTGCCGGTGCCCGCGCCGAGCACGACCAGATCGTAATGCGACATGGACCATAGGTAGCCCGTGAGCCCGTGTTCACACCCTCCCCGGCGGGTTCGTCGGGCGCATGCGCGTTTCCCGGTGGAGAGTGGTGCGCGAGCACGGTGTCCACCCGAGCACGGACCGTGCGGCTCCCGACGTGCAGGACGCCCGTCCTTGGGCGGCTCGGGTGGCGGTGCGCCCAGCACGTCTTCACCGAAAGCGAGTGACTCATGAGCGGACAGCGCGGCTCCGACACCGCCGGGGACTCTCCGCCGGTCCTCGTCCTGTTCGGCGGGGCGGGCAACCTGACCCCGCGCAAGCTCTTGGCCCTGTACGGCCCGCACCGGCGCGGACCGCTGCCCGCGTCCCGGCGCGTTCCGTGGGAGGCGTACGAGCGGCTGCTCCCCGATGCCGTCAACGGTGACCAGACCTTCTTCACCGGGGCCGAGGGGGTGGAGCGGCGGTGGGTGGTCCACGCTCCCGTGCTGGCGGCCCCTCCCCCGGTCTCGGCCTACCGGCTGGGCCCTTGGGGGCCGAGGGAAGGCGCCGAACCGGCCGGCGCACGCGAGTGGCGCGGACGGGAGCACCAGGCATGATCCGTGACGAGGCGCAGGAGCCCCCCGCGTACCTGCCGATCGCCGAGCACGGCCTGATCGGCGATCTGCGCAGTGCCGCCCTGGTCGGAACGGACGGGCGGATCGACTGGTTCTGTGCCCCGAGGTTCGACTCACCCAGTGTCTTCGGCTCGCTCCTGGACGCGGAACGCGGTGGCGTGTGGGAGATCGGGCCCGGCTGCGGCACCGCGTCGCGCCAGCAGTTCTACTTCCCCGACACGGCGATCCTCATCACCCGGTTCCTGACCGAGGACGGCATGGTCGAGGTGCAGGACTTCATGCCGGTTCTGCGGGCCCACGACGAGAGCCACCGCCAGCGCCTGGTGCGCAGGGTGCGGTCGGTGCGCGGCAGCATGCGGATGCGCACCCGGATCGCGCCGCGGCTCGACTACGGCAGGGCCAGGCACCGGGCCGAAGAGTGCGAGGGCGGGGTCCGGTTCGTCTCGGACTCCCTCGTCCTGAGGCTGCGCAGCGACAGTGGCCTGACCGTCGAAGGCGGCGACGCACAGGCCGAGTTCAGCCTGGACGAGGGCGATCAGGTGCTGTTCGTCCTGGAGGTCGACGGCGAGGCGGAGCAGGAGGGACCGCTGGAACAGGCCGCCACGGAGGGGCTGTTCGACGCGACCGTGGCGTACTGGCGCGGATGGCTGGGCCAGTCGCTCTATCGCGGGCGCTGGCGCGAGATGGTCCACCGGTCGGCGCTCACCCTCAAACTGCTCACGCACGAGCCGACGGGCGCGGTCCTGGCCGCGCCGACGCTGGGTCTGCCCGAACGCATCGGCGGCAGCCGCAACTGGGACTATCGCTACGTGTGGATCCGCGATGCGGCGTTCTCCGTGTACGCCTTGCTGCGGCTCGGGTTCACCGAGGAGGCCGAGGCCTTCGTCGGCTGGCTCACCCGCTGCCTGGACAAAGCCTGCGCCCACGGCGAGGCGGGGCCGCTGCGCGCCATGTACACGATCGACGGCGACTCGGAACTGCCCGAGTGTGAGCTGAAGCATCTGACGGGCTACCGGGGCTCGGCTCCGGTACGGACGGGCAACGGGGCCGCGGGCCAGCTGCAACTCGACGTGTACGGCGAACTCGTCGATGCCATCTACCTGTTCAACAAGCACGGTTCCGGCATCTCCTATGAGGCGTGGCAGAACTTGACCACGATCCTCGACTGGCTCCTGGAGAACTGGGACGGCGAGGACGAGTCGATCTGGGAGACGCGCGCGGGGCGCCAACGTCACACGTACTCGCGGATCATGTCGTGGGTGGCCGTGGAACGCATGGTCCGGATGGCCCGCCAGCGGGGGCTGCCGGCCGACCTCGCGCGGTGGACCGCGGCCCGCGACGCCATGTACCGGCAGGTCATGACGGAAGGCTGGAACGACGAGCTCGGCAGCTTCGTTCAGCGCCTGCGCGGCGAGGGCACGGAACGCTCCCGGGTGCTCGACGCCTCCGTGCTGATCATGCCCATGGTCAAGTTCCTGTCGCCGACCGATCCGAGGTTCCTGTCGACGATGAAAGCCGTGCGAGCCTCGCTGGTGGCCGACTCTCTGGTGTTCCGCTACGACCCGTGCGAGGCACCCGACGGCCTGGACGGGCTCGAAGGGACCTTCTCCATCTGCTCGTTCTGGTGGGCGGAGGCCCTGGCTCGCAGCGGCCGGACCGATGAGGCGCGCCTCGCCCTGGAGAAGATGTTCACCTTCGCCAACCATGTCGGCCTCTACGCGGAACAGATCGGCACGACCGGTGAGCAGCTGGGCAACTTTCCGCAGGCGTTCACCCACCTCGCCCTGATCAGCGCGACCGTCAACCTCGACAAAGCGATGTGACGGCCACGGCCGGGCCCCCGCTCGGGGCCCGGGCCGCGATGGCGTTCGGCGTCAGGACGCGGCACTTCCGAGCGTGTCGGTGTCGATGACGGCGCGGTAGCGGACATCGCCGCTGACCACCTTCTCGTAGTACTCGTCCACCTGGTCGGCTGAGATGAGCTCGATGACGGCGGTGATGCCGTGCTCAGCACAGAAGTCGAGCATTTCCTGCGTCTGCTCAAGACCGCCCACCATGGAACCGGCCACCGCCCTGCGCATGGTCAGCAGCGCGAATGCCGGAATCTTCAGCGCGTCGCTGGGGGCGCCGAGATTGACCATGGTGCCACCCCGGCCGAGGGTGCCGAGGAACTTGTCCAGCGGGATGCCCGCGCCGACGGTGTTGAGCAGGACGTCGAAGTGGCCCACGAGGCGTTCGAAGGCGCTGCCGTCGTCCGTGGCGTAGTAGTGCTGCGCGCCGAAGGCCAGGCCGTCCTCCTTCTTGGAGTCCGTCCGGCTCAGCACCGACACCTCGGCGCCGAGCGCGGCCGCGATCTTCACGGCCACATGGCCCAGGCCGCCCATGCCGATGACGCCGACCTTGACGCCGGGCCCGACCCCGTACCGCTTCAGAGGGGCGTACGTGGTGATCCCGGCGCACAGCAGCGGAGTGGTCGCGGCCAGGTCCACTCCGTCGGGAATCTTCAGGACGAAGTGGTCACGCACGACGATCTGTCGGCTGTATCCGCCGTAGGTGACATCACCCTGGTAGTCCTTCTGGGCGTACGTCTGGACGACACCACGGGAGCAGAACTGCTCCTCGCCGTCGCGGCAGGCCTCGCACTCCAGGCAGGAGTCGACGAAGCATCCGACGCCGACCACGTCACCCACCTGGTGGGCGGTCACCTCCGGACCCACTTCGGTGACGGTGCCGACGATCTCGTGCCCCGGGGTCATCGGGAAGATCGCGACACCCCATTCGTCCCGGGCCTGGTGGATGTCCGAATGGCAGATCCCCGCGTAGCGGATGTCGATCCGCACGTCGTTCGGCCGGAGGTCCCTGCGCTCCAGGGTGACCCTCTCGAACGGGGAGCCGGCCTTGCTGGTGGACAGCGCCGGAACCGTCGTGGACATCGCGTCACGCTCCTTACCCGAGTGACCAGTGATCGATACCTTTCCCCCATACCCTCACAAAAGCGGCATGGCCGCATTCAGGGATGGGAGAACGAGTAGCGTCCCGCGGGCATCGCGACCGGTCGGCTCAGCCTTCCTGGAGGCGGGCGAGCTCGCGCGTCAGGGTGTCCACGCTCTGGAAGGCGGCGCCGAGCAGCGCTACGTGTTTCCAGAAGAGCGTGCCGTCGGGAGCGACGGTCGGCCCCTCCTCGTCGGATGCGTTCACCCTACGGTCGGGGGCAGGCTGCGGCGCAGCCCACCCCCGACCTCACGACAGCTCAACCTGCCTTCCGCTGCGGCTACTTCGGCATCAGGACACTGTCGATGATGTAGACGGTGGCGTTGGCCGTGGGGACATTGCCGCACACCACGTTCGCCGAGTCGTTGACCTTGTAAGCGGTGCCGGAGCCGGTCGTGGTGACCTTGCCCTTCTCCAGGGTGTCGAACGAGCCGTTCTCCAGCTGCTTGGGCGCGAGCTTCTGACCCACGACGTGGTAGGTGAGGATCTTGGTGAGCATGGCCTTGTCGTTGAGGACCTTGTCGAGGTCGGCCTTCGGGAGCTTCGCGAAGGCGTCGTTGGTCGGCGCGAACACGGTGATGTTCTGGGCGTTGTTGAGGGTGTCGACCAGGCCGGCCTTCTTCACCGCGGTGACGAGGGTGGACAGCGCCGGGTTGTTCGATGCGGCGGTGGCCACCGGGTCCTTGGCCATCCCGTCGAACGAACCGGCACCGTCCTTCGGCACCGACGCGCACGCCGAGCCGAAGGGCTTGTCCGTCATCGACGAGTCGCTCCCGGTGGACGACTCCGAGGCCGGCGGAGCAGCCGCCTCCGTGGCGGCCGAGCTGTCCTTCTTGCTGTCACCGCCGCCGCACGCGCTGAGCGCGAAGGGCAGGACGGCGGCGGCGGTGACGGCGATCGCGGTACGACGGAAACGCAGGGCGTTCATGACTGCTCCAAGAAGAGGGTGGTTCGACAACAGGAGGTGATGTCCGACAGGGCTGGGCGCGCCCGTTTCAGAGGCGCAGGGGATGATCGAGACGGCGGTGAGCTTCAGTCCCTCAGCAGCGACACGGTGGCCGGTGCGCCCGGGGCGGTGGCCGGTGCGCACCGGCACGGCGCCCGGTACGGGCAGGTACGGCGCCGCTACAGGCAGGCACGGCGGCCAGTACGCACGGGTGCGGAGGGCCGCTTCCGCCGGTCTGTCGCGACCCCGCCGGCGGCGACCACCGGACTCGCCCCGGGCCGCATCGCGGCGGCACGGGCTCCGCGATGGCGGGCGCCGCGCCCCCGGCAGGCAGTCCGTACCGGACGGCGAGCGGAAGGCGTGTCCCGCTGCTCGGAATGTTCATCACGGGACGTATTCGGAGCCCGCGAGCAACGGGATTGGTCGCTCACTCCAACGAGTGCCCCTCACCTACGGGTTGACGGGAAATGGCCCGCGCATTCCGCTGCGCTCCTCAACCCTCGCTCCAGGGCTGCCAAGCCCCAGCGATCGCTCAGTGCTGTCCCTCGTCGCCTCAATGCTCCCTGCACCGGCCGCGCATCCCTGTCGGCCTTCTCGAACGCGCCCACCGCGTCGGGCATGGGCAACTGCCCGCCGGTGAAGGTGAAGTGGCACGAATCCGCACGGCGGCCGACCATACGGCCTCTGGGGAGGTGCGTGGCTGGTCAACCGGTTGAAGCGGCCGGCCGAGGCCGACTACGACGCTTCGTGCACGGTCAGTGCGGCACGCGCCAGGCCGCGGAGCCAGGCGTGGGCCTGGTCGGTGTCGTAGCGCTGATGCCACGACAGGTATATCGGCGCCGACGGCAGTTCGAGCGGGAGCGGCAGCACGACCAGGCCGAGGTCCGCGACCGCTGACCGCGTGGTGGCTTCGGGGACGCTGACCAGCAGATCGGAGCCACGCGCGAACTCCAGCGCGGCAGCCTCCGTGGGCGCGGTCGCCACCACGCGGCGGGTGAGCCCGATGCGGGCGAGAGCGTCGTCGAGGGCATTGCTGAGGTTTCCGCGCCGCGAGACGGTGACGTGTTCCGCGGCGGCGTACTGCTGTGCGGTGACAGCCTTGACGCGGGTGAGGGGGTGCTCGTGCCTCACGACGATCACGAGGCGGGTCTCCCCCACGCTCTCGGCACGGATGTCGGGTGCGCTCGGACGGTTGGCGTTCGCCTCCAGATCGACCTCGCCGCGCCGCAACTCCCGGGTGTCGATGCTGGATTCCGCGACGAAGCGCAATCGCACGCCCGGCGCCCGTTCGCGTACGGACGCGAGCAGTCCGGGGCCGCTCAGGGCGACCAGGGAATCGTGCCAGCGAAGCGTGAAGGTGCGCTCCAGCGTCGCCAGGTCGAGTTCGCGACTCGGCGCCAGCACGCCATGGACCTGGTGCAGCAGCTCGTGCACCTGCTGCCGGACGGCGATCGCGTACGGCGTCGGGGTCATCGTGCGGCCCGTGCGCACCAGGATCTCGTCGCCGGTCGCGCGTCGAATGCGCCCCAGGCTCCGGCTCATCGCGGGCGCGGTGACGTGCAGGCGCGCGGCTGCCCCGGCCACGCTTCCCTCTTCCAGCAGTGCGTCGAGTGCGGTGAGCAGGTTCAAATCCAATTGCATGCGAGTAATCCTATAGGTGCCTGACATGCAGTTGTAGTTAATCCACGGGCTCTATACCTTCGTGGTGAACGCGCAAGACGGAACACACGGTTCGGCCCAACTGGCCTCATCACCCCACTTCATAAGGGAGTACCACCATGTCCGAAACGCTTCACACCACTGATGTAGCCATCTCCGACGCCGACCTGCTCGGCGAGACCGAGAGCGCGGTGCGCGCAGCCGGTTCGGCATTGCGCGAGCGCTTCGGCGAAGTGGTCCGGTACGAGACCCGCGAAGAGCTGATGCACGCTCTCGCCGGCAACGACAACGCGGCTCTCGACATCCTGCGGCCCCGCCTCACGCGACTGCGGCCCGAAGCCGGCTGGGTGGAGGACGAGTTGGACGGCGGAGCGCTGCCGGCCGGCGAATGGTGGGTCGTGGATCCGGCCGAAGGCAACGTCAACCACCTGCACGCGCTGCCGGACTGGGCGGTCACGGCCACCCTCGTACGCGACAACCAGCCGGTGCTCACCGTGGTCCACCTGCCGCTGACCGGCGAGACCTACACGGCACTCAAGGGCGCGGGCGCGTACCTCGACGGCCGTCCCCTGCACGTCTCCCGGACCGCGGACCTCGGCCTCGGCATCGTGGCCACCAGCCAGGCCCGGCCGGACGAGGACGAGAGTGTCGTGCGGCGCGTCGGCGCCTCGATCACCTCGATGCTCTTCGACGCGCTCGTCGTCCGCACCTCCGTGCCCGCGACCCTGCATCTGGTGAACGTGGCCGCGGGCCGGATCGACGCCTTCTGGCAGTTCGCCGGAGCCCGCGCGGACCTGCTGCCCGGGGCTCTGCTCGTCGGCGAGGCCGGCGGACGGATCTCCGACGCGCAGGGCCGCCCCTGGACCCCGCTGAGCGAGAGCTTCCTGGCCGCCGCGCCCGGCGTCCACGGCGAGGCTGTCGCAACGCTCTCGCGCTGATCGCACACCACAGCCCGCGCGCACGCACACGCTCACTCGCGCACGTACACCCACACCCACAGAGAGATCATCATGACCACGATCGCAGTTATCGGAAACGGCCGCGTCGGCGGCAACCTGGCCACGGCCCTCACTCGGGCGGGGCACGAGGTGACCGTGGCGGACCGCACGCCGGGCGCCGCCGCAGGTGCTGCCCGGACAGCCGGAATCGTCATCAACGCCACCCCGGGCGCAGGCTCGCTGGAGCGGCTCGTGGCCCTGCGCGAAGAGCTGCGCGACACGATCCTCGTCGACGTGTCCAACGCCACCGTCGACGGACCCGACGGCCTGCCCGCCGACCTGATCTATCCAGGGTCCAGCCTCGCCGAGCAACTCCAGGAAGCGCTCCCCGAAACGCGCGTCGTCAAGACGCTCAACACCATGCTCTTCCCGGTGATGACCGCGCCCACCGCGCTCACCCAGGCCCCCGACGCCTTCCTCTCCGGCGAGGATCCGCAGGCCAAGCAGACGGTCCGCGACCTGCTCATCGACCTCGGCTGGCGCAAGGAGTGGATCACCGATCTCGGCGGGATCCGGACCGCCCGCGCCACGGAGTCGGCGATATTGTTCGTACCGCACGTGATGCGTTCCAGCGGGTTCGCGCCCTTCGCGATCTCGATCGCCCGCTGACGGTTCTCATTCCTGACCTGGGGAAACACGGGCTCGGGGTGCACAGAGTTGTCGTGTTGATGTGGGTGCGGGCCCTGGATGGGGCGGGAGGCGGGTACGGAGACATGGGTGGGGCTCCGCTGATCGCGGCCGTACGGAGTGGCCGCGCCAAGGTGGTCAAGGCTCTGCTGGCCGAGGGCGCCGATCCCAACTCGGTCGACGAACACGGCACGCCGGCACTGTGTCTGGCCGTGGACGCCTTCGACCTCCCGGTGATCGACGAGCTGACGATGTCGGAACGGCCGGTCCACCTCGACCAGCCCGGCGCCGACGGCCGTTCGCCCCTGCTGCGCGCCGTCGATCTCGGTGCCTGCGAGATCACGTCCGTGCTCGTCTGCGCGGGAGCCGATCCGGGGTTCACCGACCCCGAGGGGCGCAACGCCCTGGAGCTCGCACGGCACTGGCACCGCACGGGTCCGGAGACCGAGCTGCGCCGCAGGAGCGGCGGCGCATCGGAACCGATGGTGCGCAAGGCCGCTGTCGACGGCTGGGGGAACGTCTGCGAGGAGCTGTCGCTCGGCGGCCTGACGGTCCGCAACGGGCACACCGCGCTCCTCACCGAGCTGGAGCCCCGTTACGGAATCAAGCCGGACTTCGAGGAGTTGATGGGCCGCGCCCTCGCCGAGCCGGACGTCGAGCAGCCGGTGTGGGTGGCGACGACGCTCGCGCTCCAAGCGCGCCGTGCCACCGACGTCTGGCCGCGGGCCGTCGCCCTGCGTGCCCGCCCGAACCCCCTGGAACGGTACTGCGGAGCCGAGGTGATCCGTCTCATCCATCTCTTCGACGAGAGCTTCACCGAGGACGAGCACAGTGCCTTCGACGTGCCACTCGTCGACCTCTTCCTCCCGTGGGCGGCAACCGAGGAGGATCCCCGGGTGATGCGGGCGCTGGCCGCCGGCCTGTCCCAGGCCATGGACCCCCGGGCCCGGCAACCGCTGTTGGCACTCACCCGGCACACCGACCGGGAGGTCCGGCTATGGGCGCTCTCCGGCCTGCACGAGCCGGTCGCGCAAGGAATTCCCGAGGCACTGGCCGCTGTCGTGACGTGCACCCGGGACGCGGACGCATTGGTGCGCGCAGGGGCCTGCCGGGCCGTCGCACGGGCGGCCCCGGATTCTCCCGCCCCTTCGAACGCCCTCGCCGCCCGTCTCCACGACGAGGTCGAGGCAGTACGGGTGACGGCGGCGATCCAGCTGTTCCTGCGCGACGACCCGCGCGGTGACGGGGTGTTGCGCGATCTCGAACCTGTCGACGAGGACTCCCCCTACTTCGGCGACTTCCACGCCGTCCGGTACCACCACCGGGCGCCGAGCCCCGTCAAATGAACCGCTCGGCGGCGCCGGAATCACCGCGGTGCGGCCAATACGGCGGCGAGGCCCTCTCGCAGATCCTTGACGAAGTACTCGGGGACCTCCAGCGACGGAAAATGCCCCCCGCGCTCGGGTGACCTCCATCGCACGATCCGTCGGTACCGCTCCTGCGCCCAGGGGCGTGGGCACTTCTCGATGTCGCGGGGATACATGGTGATCGCCGACGGGACATCGACCCGGAGTCCGGGGTCCAGCGAGTTGTGGCTCTCGTAGTAGATGCGGGCCGCCGAGGCGCCGGTTCGTGTCAGCCAATACAGGGTGACGTCGTCGAGAACCCTGTCCAAGGAGAGCGTCTCGAACGGGCTGTCCCCGGTGTCCGACCACTCGGCGAACTTGTCGAGGATCCAGGCGAGCAGTCCGACCGGTGAGTCGACGAGCGAGTAGCCGATGGTCTGCGGCCGGGTCGCCTGCTGCTTCGCGTACGCCGCGCGGTGTCGCCAGAAGTCGCGGGTGTCCTCGGTCCACTTGCGCTCGGCCGCCGTCAGCCCGTCCGTCGTCAACCCGGGCGGCGCCTCCGCGAACAACGTATGGATGCCGAGCACGTGTGAGGGAAACCTGCCGCCGAGAACGGTGGTGATATTGCCTCCCCAATCGCCGCCGTGGGCCACGAACTTGCTGTAGCCGAGCCTTTCCATCAGGTCCACCCACGCGGCCGCGATCTTCTCGGTTCCCCAGCCGGTGGTGGTCGGCTTGTCGCTGTAACCGAATCCCGGGAGCGACGGAACCACGACGTGGAACGCCGGCGAGTCCGCGTCGTGCGGATTCGCCAACTCGTCCACCACGTCGACGAATTCGGCGATGCTGCCCGGCCAGCCGTGCGTCAGGACCAGCGGGGTGGCATCGGCGCGCGCGGACCGGCGGTGCAGGAAGTGAATGCCCAGACCGTCAATGGTCGTACGGAACTGGCCGATCCGATTGAGCTGTTCCTCGAAGGTCCGCCAACTGTATTCCGTGCGCCAGTAGTTCACGACCTCCACGAGGTCGGCGAGAGGAACGCCCTGCTCCCATCGGCGCCGGCCGGGCCCGGCGCCGGCGACCGTCTCGGCCTCCGGCAGTCGTGCCGCGGCCAGCCGCGCGCGCAGATCGTCGAGGTCGGCGTCGGTTGCCCGAGTGGCACATGCTTGTACGTCGCTGGTTGGGCTGGGCATGAGGCCTCCTGGCCGTCGTGGACCCGGCTGTCGCCTGCTGCGAACCGGCTATGACGGTTCTAACAGCTTTTCCGGCCGCATCGCAACCGGCTAAGGTGGTTCCATGTGCGCCGCGTTCCCTGACTTCCGCCTCGGCAATGTGCTGGCCACCAGCTTCACGGGGACTCTGTCGGAGCGTCACGGCGAAGCCCTGGAGCGCATTCCCACGCCACGACGGCTCGTCGACTGGCTGGCGGTGAACGGCCTGGCCGTGGACTCCTGCACCGCTGCTCAGCTCGGCCTCGCCCGGGAGCTGAGGGAGGCGATTCACGCCGCCGCGACAGCGGCCGCCATCCAGGACGCGCTCCCCGCGTCTGCCGTGGACGTCATCAATGGCTTCAGCGCCCGGGGGCGGGCCACAGTGATGCTGACGCCCGAAGGCAACCAGCGCTGGCGGCTCAACTCGGCCACCCGCGTGGAGGATGCCCTCGGCGTGATCGCCGCCGACGCGATCGGCATCATCGCGGGCGAACGAGACGGGCAACTGGCCTTGTGTGCATCGCCGACCTGCCGAGCCGCCTTCTTCGACACGAGTCGAAGCCGCACCCGCAAATGGTGCGACATGAACACGTGCGGGAACCGTCAGAAGAAGGCGCGGTTCAACGCCAACCAGCGGAGAAAACCCGGACCGGAGGAGTGATCGTCACCCCGGCGCACGCATCTGCATTCCGCGCGGCGCAGGGTGCGCCACCCAGGTCTGCCTGACAGGGCCGAGTCGACTGGACCGTTCAGCCAGCCCGTTGACTGAACGGCCGTGCGCGCGATTCGTTGGCTGCACTTCGAGACCGGGTAGGGGCGCATGACGGAGATCGGCAACGAATGCACGGCCTGCCCATTCATAGGTGACGATCGTTCGTTACCGGGCGGAACTCTCCTCAGGACAGCTCACTGGGTCGTACAGCATTCGGTGGGCCCGCTCGGGCTGGGCACCCTGGCCGTCATGCCGATCGGACATGTCGTCCGTGTCGCCGACCTGACCGGCCGCGACTCCGCGGAACTCGGTCCCCTGTTGCAGCGAACCAGCGCGGCGGTCACCGCGGTCCTGGAGCCCGACCAGGTCTACGTCTGCCTGTGGTCCCACGCCGGTGCGGTGCCAGGCCATCTCCACTTCCTGGTGCAGCCGGTCCGCAGGGAGGACATGGACCACTTCCGTGCCTACGGCCCGGTGCTGCAACTGGCCATGTTCGACGCCGACCGTCGGCCGAGCGCGACAGCGGTCGAGGACGTCTGCGCGCGGCTCAGGGCGGCGCTCGGCACCTGACCCCACGAGACCACCGGCCCGCAACCCTTCCGAGGGGCCCCATTCACCACTCCGGCCTTCTTCTGCCGCTGGGGTGTGCTGATCACCAGAACGTGACCAACTCGGCCCACTGGAGCGGGACTTGGCAGCCGGCTGGCTCCAGACAGCGGACAGCAGGGCCCGCACCGCGAGTGGCGGTGCGGGCCCTGCTGTCATGGGCCACCGCCCTGCGGCAGCGGTGCGTCAGCTCTGCGTGGAAGCTTCGCTCCCCTGCCCGGATTCCTCGGCCGCGCCTGCCTTCTCGCGCATCTTGCGCACCAGCTCCGCCTTCTGGTCGGCTGCTGCCCGGCGGTCGAGATTGCGGTGCGGCCCGTTGTTCTGGCGTTCGGCGCGAGACAGCCTCTTGCGCTGGCCGCCGCCCATGCCCACGGGGTTGTTGATGTTCTTGCTCACGGTCACGGGTTCTCCCGGTATGGATGTCGAAGTGATCTGCGGCTGCCTCGGAGGCGCCGGCCGACGAGGCCGAGGGACGTCAGCAGGGGCCCCTCAAGGCCTCACTCGTCAATCGGCGTCTGGAAGAACATGACAAAGACATTACCCGGTTCCGTAAGTCCCGCACACCAGCCTTTTCACCACCCGGCACCGGCCCGCCAGATGCCCCACCTGGCGTGACGGGTCGCCCGGGAGCGCATCCGAGGCCGGCGCTCTTCAGGCCGCCGCTTCCACCGCCTCCTCCCCCGCGGGCTCCTCGACGGTGCGGGCGTTGGTGAGACTCAGCGCGCCGCCCGCGGCGATCAGGCCGACGAGCACGGCGAGCAGGGCGTAGGTGATGCGCTCCCCGTGGAAGAACGACGTGACGAGCCCACTGCTCCACGTGCCGGCCGGGAGCTGAGTGGTGACGAGGGCGGCGATCAAGGTGCCGACCACCGCGGTACCGACGCTGGACCCGACCTCCTGCGCCGTGTCGTTGAGGGCGGCGCCGATCGACGTGCGGTTGCTCGGCATCGCGTCGACGAGGGCGACCGCGCAGATCGTCATGACGGTGCGCAGTCCCACGGTCATGAGGACCATGCAGACCGCGATGGCGGTGTACCCGTGGTAGACGCCCCAGGAGAGGCCGGCCAGCGCACCGGCCAGGCAGGCCGCACCCACCAGGCAGGCGATGCGGTGGCCGAAGCGGCGCGCGAGCCACTCGGACAGCGGGGTGGCCACGAGCATGGTCACGATGATGGGCAGGTTGGCCAGGCCGGCCCGCACGGGGCTCCATCCGTAGGCGTACTGGAAGTGCAGGATGAGTCCGAACATCACGCTGGCCATCGCGATGGACGTACCGATCTGCGCGAGGGCCGCGCCGCGGACCGTTCCGTTGGAGAAGAGGCGCAGGTCCAGCATGGGTGCCGCGCTGCCGCGCTCGTGGCGGACGAAAGCGATCGCGGCCACGACGGCGCCCGCGATCGACGCGAGGGTGGCCGCGGAGAGCCAGCCGTGGTCGACGCCGCTGGTCAGCGAGTAGCAGGCGAGTCCGATGGCGGCGACGCTCAGGACGGCGCCGGGCAGGTCGAGTGCGTCCTTGGTCAAGTCCTCCGGGCGGTCCGCGGGGACACCGAGGCGGACGCCGATGCAGGCGATCAGGGCGATCGGGGCGTTGATGATCAGCAGCCACTCCCAGCTCACGTGGGCCAGCGCGGTGCCGCCGAGCAGCGGTCCGAGGACGAAGCCGGACATGCCGACGACGATCATCACGGTCATGGCCCGCATCCGCAGGGCCTTGTCGTCGAACAGCCGGAAGACCAGCGAGTTCGTGATCGGGGCCATCGCGGCAGCGGCTATGCCGAGCAGGGCACGCAACGCGATGAGTTCGCCGGCCGTGGTGACGAGGACGACGCACAGGCTCAGCGCGCCGAACACGGCCAGCCCCACCAGCAGCACCCGGCGGCGGCCGAGCCGGTCGGCCATCGAGCCCGCGGTGAGCAGCAGACCGCCGAAGGTCAGGGAGTACGCGCCGGTGACCCACTGCAAAGCGGTCGTGCCGCTGCCGAGGTCGCGGCCGATCGTGGGCAACGCGATCGAGAGCAGGGTGTTGTCGACCATCTCGACGAAGAAGGCCAGGCAGAGGGCTGCCAGGGGGATCCACGCCGCGCGCAGCGACGGATAAGCGCGCGAGGGGGTCGGAGGCGTAGCGGTGGTCATGGCAGTCCTTCTGATCGAACAGCGTTCCGTTATCGAACGGCGTACGATGAGCTACGATAGAACAACGTTCGATAGGATGTAAAGCGAGAGGTCAAGCCATGACTCCCCAGCAGGACCGCCCCCGCGGAGGACGTCGACGGGCTTCGCACTCGATGGAGTCGGTCCTCACCGAGGCAGTGGCCCTGCTCGACGAGGCGGGCGAACCCGCGCTCACGTTCCGGGCGCTCGCGCAGCGCCTCGGCGGCGGCGTCGCCAGCATCTATTGGTACGTGGCGAGCAAGGACGAACTGCTCGACCGCGCGACCGACCACGTGATCGGGGCCGCGCTCGCCGACATCGAGGCACTCCCGTCCCACGACGATCCGATCGACGACCTCCGGGCGATGGCCGTCTCCCTCTTCGACGCGATCTTGGCGAGGCCCTGGCTGGGCGCGTACTTCATGCGCAACACGGATGTCCAGGGCAACGCGCTGCGCCTCTACGAGAAGCTCGGGCAGCAGACCCTCCGCCTGGACCTCACCGCGCGTCAGCGCTTCCATGCCGTGTCCGCGGTCGTGGGAGTCGTCGTCGGCTCCGCCATCGACCTGGGCCAGGAGCCGCCCCAAGAGGTCCTCGACGGTGCGGTGGGCCGCGACGAGTTCCTGGGCCGCTACGCCCAGGCCTGGCGGGAGCTCGACCCGACGGACTTCCCGTTCGTGCACGAGATCGTCGACGAGTTCGACGGACACGACGACATCGACCAGTTCCGCTCGGCGTTGGAACTGACCCTGGCGGGCCTGCGTTTGCAAGCGGGCACCTGAGCGGCCCGAGGGGACCCGCTGCGCCTGGCCCGGACGGTACCCGCCCTCCGGGCCCGCCTTACCGCAGCAGGAGCAGGAGCAGGAGCAGGAACAACGCGCCACCTCACCCGCGATGTTGTCGGCCCGGCGTCCTCACCGCGCAGGTCCGGCCGGACGGTTCAAAGCGCGCGAATACCGTTCATCCGCATCAAGCGGGCGTGACGGCAGAGAGTGACTGCCGTCGGTCACCTGTGCGCGGTGAAGCCGTGCGGCCGGGCCGTGCCAAGGGGTGGACCGGCGACCTTGCGCCGACCAAGGTGTGGCACTGTGATCTGGGCCCGCACGCCCGCCGGAACAGACGTCGGAGAGGAACCGATTGTGACCGACCCCAAGGACAGGCTGGACGCACTGCGGGCAGACATCGAGCGCCGCAACCCCGGGCAGCCCGAGTTCCACCAAGCCGTACGGGAGGTCCTGGACACTCTGGGTCCGGTCCTCGCGGCCCGCCCGGAGTACGCGGAGGCCGGGCTCGTCGAGCGGCTCCTAGAGCCGGAGCGGCAGATCATCTTCCGGGTGCCGTGGACGGATGACCACGGCCGGGTGCACGTCAACCGCGGCTACCGGGTGGAGTTCAACAGCGCGCTCGGCCCGTACAAGGGCGGTCTGCGCTTCCACCCGTCGGTGGACATCGGCGTGGTGAAGTTCCTCGGCTTCGAGCAGATCTTCAAGAACGCCCTGACCGGTCTCGGCATCGGCGGCGGCAAGGGCGGCAGCGACTTCGATCCGCACGGCAAGTCCGCGGCCGAGGTCATGCGGTTCTGCCAGTCGTTCATGACGGAGCTGTCCCGGCACATCGGCGAGCACACCGACATCCCGGCCGGTGACATCGGCGTGGGCGGACGCGAGATCGGGTACCTGTTCGGCCAGTACCGCCGCATCACCAACCGCTGGGAGGCGGGGGTCCTGACCGGCAAGGGCCAGGGCTGGGGCGGTTCCGTGATCCGCCCCGAGGCCACCGGTTACGGTGCGGTGCTGTTCGCGGCCGAGATGCTGAAGGCGCGCGGGGAGTCCCTCGACGGGCTCAGCGCCGTCGTCTCCGGCTCCGGCAACGTGGCCCTCTACACGATCGAGAAGCTCCAGCAGCTGGGCGCCAACCCCCTGACGGCTTCCGACTCGTCCGGGTATGTGGTCGACGACAAGGGCATCGACCTGGCACTGCTCAAGCAGATCAAGGAGGTCGAGCGGGGCCGTGTGAGCGACTACGCCACCCGGCGCGGCTCGTCCGCCCGCTTCGTACGCCAGGGCCGGGTCTGGGAGGTGCCGGCGGACGTGGCCTTCCCGTCGGCGACGCAGAACGAACTGGACGTGGAGGACGCGCGCGCCCTCGTCGCGAGCGGCGTCAAGGCGGTCTCCGAGGGCGCGAACATGCCCACCACCCCCGAAGCGGTGCACCTCTTCCAGGAGGCCGGGGTCGCCTTCGGCCCGGGCAAGGCCGCCAATGCGGGCGGTGTCGCCGTCAGCGCGCTGGAGATGGCCCAGAACGCGAGCCGGGTGGCATGGAGCCGCGAGCGGGTGGAGGACGAACTCGCCGGCATCATGCGGTCCATTCACGCGGTCTCGCACGAGACGGCCGAGCGCTACGGCGCCCCCGGCGACTACGTGACGGGCGCCAACATCGCCGGCTTCGAGCGGGTCGCCGACGCCATGCTCGCCCAGGGCGTCATCTAGGCCGTTCGGTCCGCTCGCCTCGCCGGCCCTTCGCGGATGGCGGCGAGGCGAGCGTTCCACGCCGAGGACACGGCTGGTCGGACACGAATGGCCCGGTCTCTCCAGGGATCGATCGGCACCGGGCCACTACGAGGTGGACCACTCGATCAGGGGTGGTCGGACAGCCGCGCACAGCGGGTCTCCCTGCGGGTCCGTCAGCCCCAGCCTCCCGACCAGCAGGCCCCCTTCGACGGCCGCCGCCAGAATCGCGGGTGCGATGCCGTCGAACACCAGCTTCGCCCTCCGGAACATCGTGAACCTCTCGTGTTCGTCGACCGTGCCCCAGGACAGGTAGATGAACCTGCCGCCCGGACGGCCCTGAACACAGGGGCCCCGCAGGTCCCACCCTCCCCCAACGGGCGTGGCCGTGACCTCCAGTTCCCACTCCGCCGACGCCGCATCGCCCGGGTGCGGCCCGAGCAGCTCAGTGGGTCGGTCGCGCCGCTGCACGGCGACGTGGACGTTGCGGTGTTCGGGGCCGGACTCCCGGCCGGGCAGCCGTGATCCCTCGATGCGAACGAGCATGGCTCCATCATCCACCGCAGGGCAGCCATCTCCCCGTCGGCAAGGCCTGACAGGACGGGAGTCGGAACGCGTCCCCCGCCGTGCCGCCACGGCATCCCAGGAGACCGGTCCGGCAAAGGCAGCTGAAGTTCTGCTCTGGATATCCCCATGTCCGTGCTCACCGCGCCCCAAGCGCCGGATGCTGCGCTAGCCGTCCGGTCTGACTGAAGGGGCGGTCGTGGCAGACGAGTTGTTGGGGAGACTGCTCATGACAAGACGTGCAGCACAGTGGGCTGTTGCCGGGGCGGCCGCGTTCGCCTTGGCGATATCGACACAGGCGTCGGCGCCGGTGCCCGCGTTCGCGGACACGGCTCCGCAACTGGATCTGAAGGTCCTCCTGATCGGCGGCGGCCAGGAGGATCCGACCACGCTCGCGTGGCAGCACGCGTTGGACACCGAAGGGGTCGCGTACAGCCTGGTGAACGCCACCGGCGACGTGGGCAGCGAAACGGTCTCGCTGCCGCCGCTCTCCAGCGGTACGCACGGCTTCTACAACGGCGTGGTGTTCGCGGATTCGCCGGTGTGGTTCGGCTCAGGACAGCTGACGGCCCTGGACAGCTACGAGTCGAGCTTCGGCGTACGGCAGATCGACGGATACGTATACCCCTCGGCCTCGGTGGGACTGACCCCGGCCGGCTCGGGCGCGATGAGCGGTACCGCGCGGCTGACGCCGTCCGGTCTTGCCGCGCTGCCGGAATTGAAGGGGCCGGTGCCGTTCGAGGCCGGGTCCTACGGCTATCCGGCGACTCCGGTCGGCGGCGCGCCCGTCACCCCCTGGTTACAGAACGCGGCCGGCCAGACGCTCGCCGCCGTCTACCAGCATCCGGCCACCGACGCGCAGGCCGGCGTCGCCGAGCTGGCACTGACCTTCAACTACAACGCCACCCAACTGCCGTGGCTGCTGCTGAGCCCCGGATTGATCGACTGGGTAACGCAGGACACCCACTTGGGCCTGTACCGGAACTACTTCGGGCAGGACGTCGACGACGTGTTCATCGCCGACAACGAGTGGAGCAACAAGTACCAGTGCACCCCGGCGGCGACCGATCCGAACGACGTCCTGTGCCCGCCGGGCGTGGGCGGCAACGCGGCCGACGCTCCGCCCGACACCCAGATGAGCGCGGCGGACGTGGACTACGTGGCCAACTGGGAGAAGCAGACCGGCATCAAGCTGGAGCTCGCGTTCAACGCGATCGGCGCGTGCACCACGCCCACCGCGGCTGACGCGTCGAACGCCAACTGCTCGGGCAGCACCGCGGTGAACGGCACCACCTACACCGACCCGGGGCAGACGGTCGACCCCGCGTATCCCCCTGACGCGGCCTTCGTGAACGAACTCCTCAAGCAGCAGGCGTCGTTCAACTGGATCAACCACACCTGGTCGCACATGTTCCTGGGCTGCACGGTCGCGGCCCCGCAGCCCGCTGACGTACCGGTCGCGGGTACGAACGGCTCACTGGCCCCGGGCGCTTACAGCTACGAGATCACCGCGGCCACCGCCTACGGCGAGTCGGAGCCCTCCACGCCGCAGCAGATCACGGTCGCGGCGAACGGATCGGTCGCCCTGTCCTGGCCAGACGCCCCCAACGGTGGCGGCCCGAGCCTGGCGCAGCTGGAATCCCGGTACTCCGGCGGCACCGGCTTCTGGGGCTACGACGTCTACCGCGCCCCCGCGGGCTCCACCGACTTCGGCCTGGTCGGCCAGGTGAAGGAGGACCCGGCCGGCTCGGCCACGTCCTACTCCTTCACCGACACCGGGGCCACCAGCCCGGGCAGCGGCCCCGGCAGCACCGCCACCTACCCGACGGCGACCGACCCCGGCATCGGCTGCGCGAACGCCGCCGGCTGGGTACCCGCCAGCGGCACCACGGCCGACTCCGGCATCGAGCAGGAGATCGGTCTGAATGACGCCTTCGCCGCCAACAACGGCCTGAGCGGCTTCTCCGCACACTCCGTCGTCACCGGCGAGCACTCCGGCCTTGAGAACCCCAACATCCCGAAGGCCTTCGCCGACACCGGCGTCAGTGTCTTCGGCGCCGATGCCTCACGCCAGCCCCAGTCGTACACGATCACTGGCACCAGCTCGGGCGGGACCAGCAACAGCGCGGCCTCGGCGCCCCGTTATCCCAGCAACATCTACTACAACGCGGCCAACTGGGCCGACGAGCTGAACGAGTACAACACCGCCTACGTCGCCGCCGGCTCCTCGATCGGCGACAGCCAGTATCCGGCCGAGACCGGTAAGTGCTCCAACACTCCGTCCACCACCTGCACCACGACTCCCGCCACCGAAGCCACCGTGCTCGCCTCCGAGTCCCGGATCATGCTCGGCCATGTGCTGGCCGACGACCCGCGGATGAACTACGCCCATCAGTCCAACCTGATCGGGCCGGCATCGAAGACCGTGGGTGGAACCACCTCCGACTATGGCTATACGCTCCTGACTCTGCTCAGCAACATGCAGGCGCAGTACGGGAGTTGGTCCACCGCACCACTGGTCCAGATGACCGACGCCACGCAGTCCCAGGTGCTGGCCGAGTCCGCGGCCTGGGCGACCGCGAGGAACGCCGCCACCGTCACGGCCACCGTGCAGAACGGCTCCGTCGTGATCGGGAACTCCGGCGGCTCCGCGGTATCGGTGCCGGTCACCGTCCCCGCCGGCAGCACGGTCAACGGGGCGGACTTCGGCGATTCCTACGGCGGTACCCGATCGGCCTGGGCCCCCGTGGGCGCCGGCAGCTCGATCACGGTCACCGTGCCCGCCGGCGGCAGCACCCCCGGCACCGCACCCGTGCTCACCGGCCCGACCACCGCGTCCGCCACCGTCGGCACCGCGTTCAGCACCACCGTCACCACCACGGGTGCTCCGGTCCCCGTACTCACCGAGTCCGGAACCCTTCCGGCCGGGCTCACCTTCAAGGACAACGGCGACGGGACCGCCACCGTGTCCGGCACCCCGGGGGCCGGGAGCGGCGGCAGCTACCCGTTGACCATCAGCGCGGCCAACAGCGCGGGCAAGGCCACCGGCCCGCTGACGATCACCGTCAGCCAGCCCCCTGCCTTCACGAGCAAGTCCAGCGCCGTCACCAGCATTCTCACCCGGTTCGCCTTCACGGTCACCACGACCGGCAGCCCGACCGCGACCCTCACGGAGAGCGGCGCCCTGCCGGCGGGTTTCAAGTTCACTCCCGCTAACAACGGAACGGCGACCATCACCGGCACCACCCTGGTGCCCGGCACGTACCGCCTCACCCTCACCGCCAAGAACACGGCGGGAACCACGACCCAGCCCTTCACCCTCACCGTCGGCCTGTAGGACCTTGCGCCACGGCACGGCCCGTTCCGCATCCGGAGCACGCGGAACGGGCCGTGCCCGCGACCATGGCCGGCGCGGACTCCGGTAAGCCATGGAGCACTTGTGTCACTTCCTCCAGAACAAGTGGTGCGTCACACCGCTCGGGCTGGGCACGACATCGAGGTGGAACCGGTCGAGCAACTCATCGGGCGAGTCCCAGAGCCGGAGTCCGGATCCGAGCTTCACGGGTGTCACCGCCACGTGCAGGGTGTCGACGAGGTCGGCTTCGAGGAACTGCCGGATGGTGGTGACTCCACCACCCAGCCGGACGTCCTTGCCCTGGGCCGCCTCCCGCGCCTGGTCGAGGATCGCTGCCGGATCACCCGAGACGAAATGGAAGGTGGTGTCGGAAAGCGTGATCGACGGACGTTCATGGTGGGTCAGGACGAACACCGGGGTGTGGAACGGGGGCTCCTCACCCCACCAGCCGCGCCACTCGTGGTTCTGCCAGGGCCCGCGCTGGGGACCGAACTTGTTGCGGCCCATGATCTCGGCGCCGATGTTGCGGGCGTAGTCCCGCGTCAGGTAGTCGTCGAGGCCCCGGCTGCCGCCGCCGTCGGTACGCATGGGCCAGCTGGCCGTGGCCCCGGCCCAGGTGAACAGTTTCGCGGGATCGATGCCGGGACCGAACGGGTTCTCCAGGGTCTGGCCCTCACCGGCGCCGATACCGTCGCTCGAAATGGTGAAGTTCTGGACTCTCAGTAGCTGGGCCATCTTTCCTCCTGCGTTGGCGGTGACGACGAGGTGACACCGCAGGTGTCCGAGATGACTCCTCGGGCAGCGAGAACTCATCGGCGTGTCCACGGCTGGCCAGGATTGTGACACCACGGACGCGCTGAAAGCCGTATTGCGGGGTCACACGGTCTCGTACAGCCGCCGCGGGTGAGCGGGGTGGGCCGGGCGAGGCGTGGCCCGCCCGCCAGGACGGCTGTTTCTGTCCGACCTATTTCTGCCCGATCCGCTGTCGGCCCGTTCGCCGGGAGGCGGCCACGATCGGGAAGGCATACTCCCTCATCCGCCGCTCGTAGGCACCTACGGCGTCCACGAGCGGCATGTGGGAGTCCGCGGCCTCGGCCAGGGTCCGTGTCAGCTCGGCGGCGTCGCGGATCGCGGTGTTCGCGCCCATGGCCAGCACCGGGCTCATGGCGTGGATCGCGTCCCCCAGCAGGGTGACGGAACCCGCTTGCCACGGTGGTACGGGGCGAGCCGTGGATATGCGCAGCGGGAACAGCGAGCTGAGGTCCCACCGGGCCAGGAGGCGGTGCACATCGGGGTGCCAGTCGTCGCCCACCAGACGTCCGGCCAGCTCGCGCAGGGCCGGGCCGCCGAGACCGCGCAGTTCGGGGAACGGGGGCATGTCCGGGTGGTCGGCCGGCGCTCCCACCATGCAGGCGATGTAGTCGCCGACGGGGACGAGAGGGACGGACGGTGTGTGTGCCGGGCCGGCCTCGCCGGGAGGGCGGTCGAACCGTACGGGCCCGAACCCGATGTGCGGACTTCCCGGCCCTCCGGTCACCACCGTGAAAATGCTGTCGAACACCCACGGGGGCGGTACGTCCGCGCTCCCGACGGCTTCGGCAGCCCGGCCCGCCTCCCCGGCGCGCGCGGCCCGCGGGTCCAGCGGGATCCGTCCGTAGATCAGGC
Organism: Streptomyces sp. NPDC006691; assembly: GCF_042869955.1. Taxonomy (NCBI): domain Bacteria; kingdom Bacillati; phylum Actinomycetota; class Actinomycetes; order Kitasatosporales; family Streptomycetaceae; genus Streptomyces; species Streptomyces sp. NPDC006691. The sequence continues at coordinate 479,206 of NZ_JBIAGW010000004.1, read as the reverse complement.
GCAGCCCGGCGTCCTCGACCCCGGCATGAGGGAGCAGCAGGGCACGCACCGCAGATCCCACTCCGTCCGCGCCGACCAGAAGGTCGGCACTCGCGCCGCTGCCGTCGGCGAACCGCGCGTCGACCGTCCCGTCCTGCCGCCTCTCCCAGCTCAGCAGTTCCGCGCCGTAGTGCACGGTGGTCTCCAGCCCGAAGAGCAGGATCTGGCGCAGAGTCGGGCGGTTGAAGGCGTACGAGCGGTGGGGACGGGCCGTGCTGCCGGATGGGTCCGAGCCGGCGGCGGTGGGCCGGTCGCCGAGCACGCCGAGGTGGCGGTCCCGGACGGAAACCCGGGCGGGCGGCGAGGCCGCGGTCGCCAGGCCCAGCCGGAAGAGGTGCTCCGGCAGGCAGCTCTCCAGACCCGCGAGACCGGGTTCGTCGAGTTGCACGCGGTAGCCCTGCGGTCGGTGGTCCGGGTGCGGGTCGCGCTCGTACACGGCGACGTCGAAGCCGCGGGCGCGCAGCCCATGGGCGAGGGTGAGGCCGCCGAGGCCGGCGCCGATGATGATGACACGGTGCTGGTGCACAGTCTTCTGCCTTCGTTGTGGTCACGAAGGAAGCACTGGGTTCCGGTAAGGGAACTGACACCGTGAGGCGCCGCTCAGAAACACCATTCAGGAGCGATTTTTCGCGCGTTCCATTGAATCTGGACACACGGTAGCAGTGACCCGCACTGTGCCTACCCGCCCTGACGGGATTCGCCGTCCTGACGGGATTCGCGCATGCGTGCCTGGTCGGCTTGCAGTGCGGCGAGGAGCCTGGTCCGCAGGAGATGTACGGCTGGGGAGTGCGGGCCTCGACGGGTGACGATCCCGAGCCGGGCGTGGGTGGCGGCATCGGTGAGCGGGACGGTCCGCAGGCCGGTGCCCTGTGTTGAGGACGGGCTGAGGACGACGACGCCGGCGCCTCGCTCGGCCAGGCGGAGCAGGGTCGCCGGGGAACTGGCGTCGATGTCCACGCGGGCGTCGAGGCCGATCCGGTGGCAGGAGTCCTCGTAGGCGGCGCGGATGCCGGTACCCGGGGACAGGCAGAGGATCTTCTCGCCTGCGAGGTCGGCGAGACGCAGCCCCGTCCGGTCGAGGGGGTGCTCGGGCGGAACGAGGGCGGCGATCGGCTCGTCGAGGACGATGCCCACCTCAAGGCCGGGGGCGATGTCGCCCGCGTAGGCGACCAGGGCCAGGTCGAGGGCGCTGGAGAGGACGTGGGTCTGGAGCTCGCTGGAATGGCCCTCGTGCAGGCTCAGTTCGATGCCGGGGTGGCTGCGGCCGAGGTCGGCGACCGTGTCGAGGAAGGGCGGGATCGCACAGCCCATGATCATGCCGAGCCGCACCCGGCCGCGGACCGCGTCGCCGAACTCGGCGGCGGTGTGGTGGATCGCTTCGACGGCGGCGAGCACGTTCTTCGCAAGAGGGAGCACGGCTTCGCCGACCGGGGTGAGGCGGATGCGACGGCTTGAGCGGTCGAGCAGTTGCTGGCCCAACTCCGCTTCCAGCTTGGCCACTTGAGTGCTGATGCCGGACTGACTGGTGTGCAGCCGCCGGGCGGCGGCGGTGAAGGTGCCCTCGTCCATGATCGCGGCGAAGTAGCGCAGCTGATGCATCTCCATATCCAGCAATGATAGGCGCCATCTCGACCATCTGTTGGACGGATGAAGCAGAGAGCCGGAGGATGGAGGCATGACGACGACGAAGACCGCGCGCGAGCTTGCCGAGACCTACTTCACCGCCTGGGAGACGGGCGACTTCGAGAGCCTGCGGGGGTTGCTGGCCGAGGACGTCGACTTCGTCGGGACGCTCGGAAAGGCGTCGGGCGTGGAGGAGGCGCTGGCCGGACTGAGGGGGCTCGGTCAGGTGCTGGAGAAGATCGACGTGAAGGTGCGGGTGGCGGAAGGTGAGGAAGCAATCACCTGGTTCGACCTGCATACGAGCGTTGCGCCGCCCACCCCGACGGCGAACTGGATGCATGTGCGGGACGGGAAGATCGCCCGGATCCGGGTGACCTTCGACCCTCGCGCACTGCTGGCGGGGTTCGAGAGCAAGGGCTGAACGAGAGGGCCCGGATGCCGCGTTGGCCACGACGTGCCGGGCGAGCCGGCCGGTGACAGTACGTGAGAGGTGCCGGTGCGCCGCGCCCACGTCCGCGCCCGCGCCCGCGCCCGTGCCCGCGCCTGAAGGTGCCTCAACGTCGTTCCCCCACAAGGCCTTTGAGGCACCACGCCGTCACCGAAAGCCACTGGTCATGCGGCATGCGTGAGCGCCGCATCCCGAAGGTCAAATTTTGCCCACGAAAATTTGAGCGAATCACAACCTGGTCACTAAGGTCATCTCTCAAACCTTCGCGCGACCAGTCACCCCGCCGGGGTGTCGGCGAAGAAGCCGCCATGGCAGGGGTAGTTCGGCGGCTCTGAGGAAGAAGGAGCTGCCTCCCATGGGGTCCCATCGCCGTCCCAGGCAAGCCGGCCGTGCCCGTGTCACCGTCCTCACGGCGACTGCCGCAGCAGCCGTCGCGCTCAGCGCGCAGGGCGCCGAGGCCGCGCCCGCCAAACCGAGCAAGGACGAGGTGAAGTCGAAGGTCGACGCGCTGTACCACCAGGCGGAGAAGGCCACCGACGAGTACAACGGGGCCAACGAGAAGCAGGCCGCCCTCCAGAAGGAAGTGACATCCCTGCAAGAGGAGGCGGCCCGACGGCAGGCCGACCTCAACGCCCTGCGCACCGGCATCGGTTCACTCGCCAGCGCCCAGTACCGCTCGGGCGGCATCGACCCGGCCGTCGCCCTGTTCCTCTCCGCCCACCCGGACACCTATCTCGACAAGGCGTCCGCGATGGACCAGTTGGGCGGCAGACAGGCAGAAGCACTGCACACCCTCCAGTCGAAGCAGCGGGCGCTGGCGCAGAAGCGGGCCGAGGCCACCCGAAAGGTTGCTGAACTGGCCGACGTCCGCAAGACGGTCGGTGAGCGGAAGAAGGCGTACCAGGGCAAGCTCGCCGAGGCCCAGAAGCTCCTCAACAGCCTCACCGCCGCCGAGCGCACCGCGCTCCAGCAGGAGGAGGAGCAGCGCGCCGGCCGCAGTGCCGGCGAGCGCGTCAACCTGGGCCAGGAGAAGCCTGCTTCCGGACGTGGCTACGCCGCGATGCAGGCGGCCGCCACCCAGATAGGCAAGCCGTACCAGTCCGGCCACGAGGGCCCGGACTCCTACGACTGCTCGGGCCTGACCCAGTGGGGCTTCCGCCAGGTGAACGTCCACATATCGCGCGTCACGTTCACCCAGATCAATGAGGGCACCTCGGTCAGCTTCAACCAACTGGCCCCCGGAGACCTGGTCTTCTTCAACAACCTTCAGCACGTCGGGTTCTACGCGGGCAACGGCATGGTGCTCCACGCACCCAAGCCGGGTGCGTCGGTCCGCTACGAGAAGATGAGCTATCTGGGGAGCTTCTACGGAGCTCGACGCATCTGACCCCGCGTGCCCCTTTCCCCTCCCTTCCTCGGACCGCCCTCAGGCGACCGGGGAAGGTACCCCTCCCCGCCTAGGACAGCGGTGCCTCCGGTGTCCGCGGCCCGGCGGGCGGTATCGGGGCCGGGCCGCTCCACTCCTGGGCGATCCAGGCGTCCACACGCGACCACTGGTCGGTCAGCCAGGACTCGCGGGCCTGTCGTCCGGTCGGTATGGCGTGGTCCGGCACCCGCCACCACGTGGCGCGTACTGGCGTGCGCAGGGGAATCGACGGCAACAGTCGGGACAGTGAGTCGATCTGGTCGAGCCCGGTGTGCGCGACGAAGACGACTTCCGCGCCGGCGTCGGCCGCCCCGGACAGCGCCGCGAGCGAGCCCTCCATTCTGGGCGGCAGCACGTGGTGCTGGCGTCGGGCGCGAGCCGCACGCCTGGCCTGGCCGGTGCGGTTGAGCCAGCCGATGGCCCGCCTTCTGCGGCGCTCGGTGAAGTTGCCGCCCTCGGGGAACACCACCAGCGCCTCCCCCGGGTGCAGGGCGGCCGCCAACGCGCCGATGGCGTCCGCGGTTTCGGATCCGGCCTCGGCCCGGTGCGGAACGAAGCAGTGCGGCAGGCGGCTGAGCACGATGTCCAGGCACGGGTCCCAGCGCAGGAACTGCTTGAGCACGACCTGGGGGCGCAGTCCCGCCCCGCAGAGGAGCCCGTGCACCAACAGGATCGAGTCCCCGGGGCCCGCGTGGCGGGCGAAAACCACTATGCCGTCGCGCGGCCGGTCCGTGCGTGACGGGATCCGCGGGTCGACCTCCACTCGTAGCGAGAAGATCCGCCCCGAGCACCTGACCAGGAAGTCGAGCAGCCGAGCCAACACGCGGTAGTTGAGCGTCAGCAGACGCTCCTCGCCGGCTCGGCCGCCACCCAGGCAGCGCAGCCGAACGACACCTGCCGCGAGCACCCCGGCAAGGTCGGCGCAGAGGTACACGAGGACGTAGAGGGCCAGCCGTTGCGGCTGCCACCGCCGTCCGGACCGTCCGGCGAGCAGCGACAGCGGAGCGAGGACCACCGTCACGAGGAGCAGGGCAGCAGCGACGGGGATCAGGGCGACGAGCAGCGGCACGGTGACGCACCGTCTGGCCACGTCACGCGCTCCGACCGCACGGCTCATGGCGTTTCGTCCGTACGGGCGCGGTCGGTGAGGGCTTCGTCCATACGGGCTTCGTCGGTCCGGGCATCGTCGGTCCGGGCATCGTCCGTGCGGGCCGCGTCCGTCCGCGCCCCGTCCGTGCGGGCCGCGTCCGTACGAGGCTTGCCCGCTGCTTCCAGATAGGCGGCCGTCGCCTCGTACGCCATCTCCATCCGCCGCCCGGAGAGGCCGAAGTCGCGGTGCCGGAGCTTCCGGCCCGCGATGTCCTCCCCCTTGCCGGAAGCCGCTCCCGTGGGCAGCAGATGTACCTCGACGCCCTCGGGCAGGTCGGTCATGTCGCGGGTGAAACGGTGGCGGCGGGCGATCTCGAAGGCCACGGCGGCCACCTCCCAGGGCGCCCGGGGAACTCGCAAGGGCCGCTCGACCCGGCCGACCTGGAGCACGTACACGGTGCGTGCTCCGGCGGCGACCGCGCGGCCCACGGGGATGCTGTTGATCAGGCCGCCGTCGAAGAAGTGCTCGCCGTCGACTTCGAGCGGCGGCAGCAATCCGGGGACCGCACAGGAAGCCATCACCGCAGGGATCAGGGGCCCTTGGGTGAACCAGCGCTCGGCGGCGCTCTCGATGCCCGCCGCGACGCACTGGAAGGGCACCGCGAGGTCCTCGATACGCCTCGCCGGCAGCCAGGTCTCCAGGAGTTCGCGCAGTGGGGCGGAGGAGTAGACGTGGGTCCGGTTGCGGGCGGCGAGCCGGAGGCGCTGGAGGACCGACCCGGAGAACACCCCTGAACGGCCCAGGCTCCCCCACAGTTCGCCCAGCTCTGCCACGGCCCGCGCTGTCGGTTCGGCCGCGATCGCCGCTCCGTTGATCGCGCCCACGGACGTCCCGACCACCAGATCCGGGCGGATACCGGCCTCGATCAGCGCCTTGAGCATCCCGACCTCGTAGGCGCCGAGCGCCCCGCCTCCGCCCAGGACGAAGGCACAGCGGTAATCCGCGCCCGGCCCATCGTGTCGCCGTGTCACGGCATCGTCGCCCATACTCGGCACCTGCCCCGTCCCGGCCGCCCCATCCGCGCCCCGGTCGAGCCCATCGCGGCGCGCTCCGCCACCCGGCCCGCGGGCGGCGGGCGGACCCCCCTCGTGCCCGCGGCGCTCCGGGGTACGACGACGGGGACCGCCCGCCGGCATCAGGACCGGCGCTCGCCCGGGATGCGCTCCAGGAGACCGCGCAGGTCGTCCGCGTGCTCCTCCTCCTGCGCCAGCAGCTCCTCGAAGACCCGACGGGTGGTCACGTCCCCATTGCCGAGCCACTGAACGATCTCGGTGTACGACGCCACGGCGACGCGCTCGGCGACCAGGTCCTCCTTGATCATCTCGATCAGGTCGGTGCTGGCGTCGTACTCGGCGTGGGAACGCGAGGTGAGGGTGTCCGGGTTGAAGTCGGGTTCCCCGCCCAGCTGCACGATGCGCTCCGCGAGCTTGTCCGCGTGCTGCTGCTCCTCCTGCGCGTGCTCAAGGAACTCCGCGGCGACCGGCTCGGAGTACAGCCCGGACGCCGTGTAGTAGTGCCGCTTGTAACGAAGCGTGCAGACGATCTCCGTGGCGAGCGCCTCGTTGAGCACGAGCAGCACGCGTTCGAGGTCGGCGCCGTAGGCATCGGTCACCGGTCCCTGGTCGATCTGCTGACGCGCCCGGTCCCGGATCGTCTTGATGTCGGTCAGGAATTCGGCCATGGATACATCGCTCCCAGGTCTGCGGTCTCAGGTCTGCGGTCTCAGGCCGCCGAAGCGCGATTGCTCCCGCGAACCACTGCCCTGACACCCCTACCCACTTATCCCGATTCCTCTACCGGTCCGGTCGCCGCGCCAGCATGGATCGCCCTGCCCTCACATCGCCCTGATGACATGGGACCCCGCCCTCACACCGCCCTGACGACATGGGACAGGGAAATGTCGATGGTGCTCACGTCACCGAGAAGGTCCACGGTCAGCCGCACACGCCCCCTATCCGGATCGACGGCTCGGACGGATCCCGTGAAGTCTGTGAACGGCCCGCCCGTCACCCTCACCTGATCCCCTGTCCTGACATTCGCCTCGTGCGACACGGCCTCCCCTTTCGCTGCGGTGCCAGTGAGCGTGCCACACGGATACGGCCCCCACAGATACAGCCCTACTGGATGCCGGCTCAGGATCACGTTCCCCCTGCTCGAACGCGGCGTGAAGGTATCCGTCGGGTGCTTGTACGGCAGGCGCACGGACGGTACACAGATCATGACACCGAGTGCTGCCCGAGGAGTCGATCATGGGTGTGACGAGCAAGTACCGGAACGCCTGGGAAGGCTTCTGGCGCGAAGCGCCGGACACGACGGGCGCGGTGCTCTGGGACGCGGAACCGGCCCTCACCTCCGCCCGCCATCTGGCCCACTTCGCGGCCCGGATCGAACACCCCGAACTGCCGCTGGTGGACCTCGGCTGCGGCAACGGCACCCAGACCCGGTACCTCGCGGGCCACTATCCCGACGTCATCGGGGTCGATCTCTCGCACACCGCGGTCGAGCGCGCCCGTAGCCAGGACCCGGACGGCACCGTCCGGTTCGAGCAGTTGGATGCCACCGACCCTCGCCCCGTCCACGATCTCCACGCCCGGCTCGGCGACTCCAATGTGTATGTGCGCGGCGTCCTGCACCAGTGCGACCCGGCCGACCGCCAGCCGGTCGCCGACGCCGTGGCCAAGCTCCTCGGCGAACGGGGCCGGGCCTTCGTGGTGGAGCTCGCCGAAGGCGCGAAACGCGTGCTGACGGACCTCGCCCGGCATCCGCAGGGTCCGCCGGCCAAACTCCGACCGGTCTTCGCGCACGGCATCGCGCCGGGCGAGGTCTCCGACACGGGCCTGGTGGAGCTGCTCACGAACGCCGGTCTCGACGTACTGGCCGAGGGCACGCTCCCCCTCATCACCACGGAGCACACGGCAGAAGGACTGCGCATCGAAGTGCCGTCGAGGTGGTTCGTTCTCGCCCCGGCCGGCGCGAGAACGCCCGGACCTGCCTCGTCCGCCTGAGCGTACGGGAGGGTACGGCACACACGGCGGGCACCGGGCGAAGACCAATGCCCGCGTGACCGATGCCCGCGCGAAGGATGTGGCGTCAAGCATGCCCCCGCCGAGCCGCCACAACAGGAGTCAACAGCCCGGCGCTCAGGACTACTTCACGAACTTCCAGGTGATTCCGTTGATCACACCGACGTCCAGTGGCGCGAACGTGCGGAACGCCGTCTGGCTGAGATCGATGTGGGTCGCCTCGCAGGACAGACACTTGTCCCGGACCGGAATCTTGATCGTTTTGCCCTGATAGGTCACCTGGACCGAAATACCCTTGCACAGCGGGTCGTTGTTCGGGTTCGCGGAAGTCCACCAGGCGGGCGACACGGCGACCAGGTCCTGGCTCGACGCGTCGATGAGCGTGCCGCAGGCGCCGTAACCCTTGTCGTTGTAGTACGTGGCCTTTCCCGACATCGTCTTGCCCATGGGTATGTCGGCGTGCGCCGTTCCGGTGCCGAACGCGAGACCGATGACCGCGGCGGCCACGACTCCACTCCATCTCGTAAGCCTCATGGGGCGATGCCTCGTTCCCATTGCGGCACTCTCCGTTCTGAGAGCGCTCTCATGCGGCGGGAGCATGGTCGGCAAGGACACGGCCCTGCAAGGACCCGATACGGCCGATGGCGCCAACTCACCGCACTTCAGGCAGCGTTGACGCCCGCGCAGATCGCGGTTGACGTGGTACGCGACCTCGCCGTCCGGACGGATCCGGAATCGGCCCCCGCGATCGGAAAGAGGCGCGATGCGCCCACGCCTTGTCCGCGCACACGGGACAGGCGAAGCCGCATCCTCCGGCCCGGCCCGATCGGCTCGGCCCCGGCAGCGAGCCGGGCAGCAGGGGCAACTGCCGCCACGGCTGAATCCGTCGCACGAGGGACGCGGTTCCAGCGGCGCGCGGCAGGGAGGTCTAGGGTGGAATCAAGCGCCCCAGCCCCCGGCCGCCCCGTCCTTCGGCCGCAGGTGGTGCAGATCATGAACCCCGTCCTCCCGAGCACGACGGCCTCTCGTCGGCGCAATCGGTCCGGCTCCTCCGCCTGTGATCGAGGTCCGCTGACGGCGCCCGAGCTCGCCGCGCTGTACGACGACCACGCTCACCCCCTGTACATGCTCGCCCACCTGCTGTGTCAGGACGTCTGCGCAGCGGACGCCGGGTTCGTCGTCGCGATGAGCAACCTGGGCACCCTCCCCGGCGCCACGGCCAGTGACCCGCGCGCGCAGCGTCGCCGTCTGGCCGCCGGGCTGTGGCAGGCGGTGTGCGGTCCGCCCGCAGACGGGCCTCGCCACCCCACCCGCGCACACCCCGAGCGCCGAGGATCCAGCACGCACGAGCCGGCGGATACCTCCGTTCAGCCGGCGCCGGCACAACCCGCACCGGCGTGTACGACCCAGGAAGCCATGCTGGGCTTGACGCTTCTCGGCGGACACACCTATGAAGAAGCCGCCCACCTCATCGGCCTGTCACCCGATGTCGCGGCCCGGCAGCTTCGCGCCGCCCTCGTGGCCGAGCGACGGCAGACCGGCTCTCCGCCGGCCGGCCACGCACCAGGGGCCGAGCTTCCGTCGGGAGCGGGAGACCGGGACACGGGCCGAGAAGGGCATCGGGACAGAGCCCGAGCAGAGGGTCGTCGACCAGAACCGTGGCGATAGTCCTGCTGGGCGGCCAGACTTGAGCCATGGAATACGTGGGCCGGGCTCCTGCCGCGCCACTCGATCGGTTCATCGACGACATCTACTGCCTGACCGGCAGGCCGAGCCACCGATTGATGAGGGTCCCGCCGATGCCGTCGGCACACCTGTTCCTTCATCTGGGCGGGCCGGTCCGCCTGTGGGACTCCGAGCGTTCGGTGGCACCGGAGGTACTCACCGACGGGTGGTTCATGGGCGTGTGGACCAGGCGCTTCTACTTCGAGTACCCGAACTGGGTGCGACTCGTCGGGGTGCACTTCAAACCGTGGGGGATGGCGCCGTTCACGAGCGTGTCGGCTGCCGACCTCCGCAACCGCTGGGTACCCGTCGACGCCGCCTGGCAACGGGCGGTGAACCGGATCCGCGACCGGGCCGGGGACGTCGCTCCGGCCGCCGCGACCTTGCGGATGGTGGAGGAAGAGCTGCGGTCGCTGCTCGCCGACACCCCACCGCGCGGGCTCGACCTGGTCCAGCACGCGGGCGCCGTGCTGGAGGCGTCGCACGGCGCGGTCCCGGTCGGGCTCCTGGCCGAGCGGGCCGGGGTCAGCGGCAACCACCTGGCCGGCATGTTCAAGGCCCACACGGGTGTCACCCCGAAACGCATGGCGAGGATCTACCGGTTCGCCCGGCTGATCGTGTCCGTGGACGCGCTGCACCCCGTCGACTGGTCGGAACTCGCCCAGACGGCCGGCTACTTCGACCACGCGCACTTCAGCAGGGAGTTCAAGGAATTCACCGGATACACGCCGACGGACTATCTGGCGCTGCGGCGCAGGTTCCCCGTCGAGCCCCAGGGCCCACAGGACCTCGGTCCGATGCCCGGCGATTGATTTCTTACATGCCGCGGCAGCCGTCGCACGCAAGGATTGCGGTGCAGCCGCGAGGAGACGACGAGGAGGCCCCAGTGGGCACGGTGATTCTGCAGAGTGTGGTGTCGGTGGACGGTTTCATCGCCGACGACAAGGGCGATGTGGGCCCCCTGCACGAGTGGTATTTCAGCGGAGACGTCCCCATCGTCGTCGGCAGGGACCAGGAGTTCGACCACTCCGGAACGGGAAGCACCTTCAAGGTCTCTCGCGCTTCGTCGGACTACGTGCGCTCGACGTGGGAGTCCATCGGCACGATCGTGATGGGCCGGAACCTGTTCGACCAGGTGAACGGTTGGGAGGGCAGGCCTCCCTCGGGCGAGCATGTCGTCGTGGTGTCGCACCGGCCCAAGCCGGAAGGCTGGCACCCGCAGGCGTCCTACCACTTCGTCGACGGCGTGACGGCCGCGATCGAGAAGGCGCAGGAACTCGCCGGGGACCGAATCGTCGCCGTCAACGCCGGCGACGCCGGCGCCCAGATCCTCGCGGCGGGTCTGGTGGACGAGGTGGCGATGGACGTGGTCCCGGTGGTGTTCGGGTCGGGTCTGCGCTTCTTCGGCGGCATCGCCGAGCAGTATCTGCTGGAAGACCCCCACGTGGTCATCCAGGGCGAAAGGGTGCTGCACCTGCGCTTCAAAGTACGACGCTAGCCGGTGCGCCCGGGGTTCGTTTCCCGGGCACGATGCGGCCTACCGCGCCGAGCCGGAGCGCGGTGGCCGGTAGGAACGGGCCAGGTGGTGCTGGAGGCGGGCGTGGCGGAACTGGTAGACCGCGCCGGCCTGGCGCAGTACGCCCCGCTGGTAGGCGTCTTCGAGGAAGGCGACGACGGACCAGGGAAGCCTGCCGGTCATCGGCAGCCAGATCCGGGAGAAGACCGTCCACTGGCCCCAGGAGGTCAGGCTGAACACGTAGCCGAAGGCGCCGCCGAGCCCGCTGATGATGCCGAGTTTGAGCGCGGCCGTGAGGTTCCACACGACCGGGCCGAGGAGCACCGCGGCGGCACGGATCACCACCAGGGAACCGAGCCCGACGAGGAGGCCGAACGTGGGCGCCCAGACGAGGAGTTGGGTGGCGACCGTGCGACCGTTGGCCCGCAGCAGACCGCGTGGATTGACGGCGGACCGGATGTCGAGCGGCGCTTCGAAGAGGGAGAGCAGACCGAGGGTGGGGCCGGCCGCGAGGGCGAATATCAGGCCGTAGATGGTGCCGTCGCCGAGGCTGCCGGCCAGGACGTCGGCGAGGCGGGCGTGGAACAGGACGCCGTTGACCGCCCCGCGTACGAAGCCGTACCCGAAGCCGAACACCAAGCCGCAGAGCACGCCGGTCAGTAGCCGGCGGACAGGACGCCTTCCCGCTCCGCGCTCTCTGCCGCGCAGCCTCATGCGGACGACGGACGGCTCCACGGCGGTGTCCTTGGCCGCGACCATGAGCCAGTACGCGAGCCCGAACAGGAGACCGCCCAGCAGGCCCGCCACCGGCCCGTCCATGAGCTGATAGGCGAGCGGGTCGAAGGGGATGCCGGCCAGGCCGTCGACGAGGGTGATGGCCAGGCAGATCACCAGGGCGGTCGCCAAGGTGCGGGTGCCACGGCTCAGTCCGTGGCCAAGTCGCCACCATTCCAGGTCGGGCGTGTCCAGCCGGTTCAAGTGGTGGGCCAGGTAGCCGAGCCAGTACCGGGCGCGGTCCGGGTCCCAGGTGCGCAGCGGCCCGCTGCTGAGGCGATGCTCGGGGCGCGGTCGGTAGGCGGCCGCGGTGAAGTTGTCGAGGAGGTGGTCCTCCAGCTCCTCAGGGGTGCCGAAGCGGCTGGTGTCGAGGAGCGTCGCCGGGTCGCTGCCGGGGGTGTCGCTGTAGACGGCGCGGGCGAGGGTGACCATCAGCGGAGTGGTCAGCACCGCGGCAAGGTTGGCGCCGGGTGGCTCGTGCGGCCGCTCGCGCAGTTCGGTCAGGACGGGTTCCCACGCGGTCGCCGACGGGTCCTGGCCGCGGGCCTTACGCGTGGTACGGGGCAGGTAGGCTGCCAGGTCGTCCAGGGTGAGATCGGACAGTTCGACCGCGGCGGCAGAGGTGAGGACATCGGTTTCGGCGACCGCGGCGGCGTACTCGGCCGGACGGCTTGTCAGGAGCAGCGGCAGCGTGGTGGCGTTGAGGGCTTCCAGCGCGGGCCGGCGCAGGCCGTCGGCCATCTCGTCGAAACCGTCGAGCACAGGGAGGATCCGGCCGGTCTCGACGAGCGCGCCGGCCAGGTTCGTACCGCCGGGTCCGGGGGCGGCGAGGCCGGGGTGATCGCGGGTCAGTTGTGCGGCGAGCCAGTCCCGGAACGCGACGGCGGTCGGGTCCCACGAGCCGATGCTGAAGATCACCGGTACGGGGTCGGCGAGGCCCCTGGCCCTGAGCTGGTCCAGGACGAACCGCACGGCGAGGATCGTCTTGCCGGAGCCCGAGCGGCCGAGGACCACCAGCCGTCCGGACGGGATCCGCCGGTACACCTCCACGACCGCGTCCACTTGGCCGCTCAGATCCAGGGGGCGGTGCCCGCTGCCCGGGGGCAGGCGTCGGATGTTGGCCCAGTGGTCGGTCAGTTCCTCGGCTACGGGCCGCCAGCGCACCGGCAGCGGATAGGGATCGTGGACCTGCCGCTGTTCCTCCTCGCGCTGCCAGCGGGCGGCCACCGTCTGGGCGACCTGGTCGCAGACGTCGGTGAGGGTCCGGTGCGACGGCGATCCCGGCGGGCCGCCCGCGGCCGGCCCGGACGGACCGTACGCAAGGGGCAGGCCGGACGGAGGAGAGGGAAGCGACGGTAGGGACGTTTCGGACGGACCGGTTGATTCCGCCGATCCGTCGCCGTCCGCGGTCCGGCGGACGGCAGCCGCCAGCAGCCGCTCGCGTCCCTCGGAGCTCAGGTCCAGCGCGTCCGCCAGGAGCCGCACGGTGGTCATCCGCGGGTCTGCGCGCTCGCCGGTCTCCAGACCGCGGATGGTGCGGACGCCCACTCCGGCGCGCTCCGCCAGCGCCTCCTGTGTCAGGTTCGCCTCAAGCCGAAGCCTCTTCAACAGCGCGCTGAACTCATGGTTCACGGGTCTCGGCCCTCCCCCGGCACGTCGATTTCCCCAGGTGAGGGACTCTAGCGTGGCCACCGGCCGCATACGGCCGGTCGGTCGGCCTGTCCGATTCTCCGCCCTACGACCAACGTCGTCGGCAACGCCCGCCCCCTCATGCCAGGAGCGCACGCATGCCGACGACCATGGCCCTCGGCCGCCCAGCCGCCCCCCAGCTCACCCGCCTGGAGCGCGAGTTACTCCGCGCGGTCGGCTGTGGTCTGGCCGACCAGGAGATCGCCCGTGCCCTCGCCCTCCCGGAGAGCGGGGTCGATGTCCAACTGCGCGGGATCCTCACCAAGCTCGGCCTGCGCGACCGGGCCGCCGCCATCGTCCACGCCTTCGACAGCGGGCTGGTCGTTCCCGGCCTCGGCCCCCGGGTGCCGGCCCTTCCCGTGCGGCGGGTGGCCCTCCGCGAACGGCCGGTGCGCATCTCCCTGCTCGGCCCGCTGCGGGCATGGCGCGGCGGACAGCCGGTGGACCTGGGACACCTCCGCCAACAGGCCGTGCTGGCGCGGCTGGCGCTGTGCCGGGACCGCACGGTCAGCAAGGATGAACTCCTGGACGGAATCTGGGGGATGGAGCCCCCGCTGACCAAGGTCGTGCCGGTCTACATCTACCGGCTGCGCAAGGTCCTCCAGGCGGAAGACGGTACGGAGTCGGTGATCAGGCACGACCGGTGCGGCTACCGGCTGGTTCCGGGCGCGGTCGAGGTGGACGTAACACGCCTGGAAGAACTGGCCGCTGCGGCGGGTGCGGCCGAGCGGTCCGGCGAACTGGCCGAGGCGGTAAGGGTCTGCGCTCAGGCGCTGGACCTGTTCCGCGGCGAGCCGCTGGCCGGACTGCCGGGGCCCTTCGCGGAGTTGGAGCGGCTGCGGCTCGCCGAGCACCGGACCGGTCTGACGCTGCGCAAGCTGGATCTGCAACTCAGGCTGGGCCGTCACTCGGAGGCGGTCGGCGAGTTGTCGGCGCTGGCCGCGGCCCGGCCACTGGACGAGCCCGTCGGCGCGATGCTGATGCGTGCGCTCTGCCTCAGCGGGCGGCAGGCCGACGCGTTGAGCGTGTTCGAGCGCACCCGGCGCCGGCTCGCCGACGAGCTCGGGGTGGCACCGAGCCGCCTCCTGCGGCGGACGCACCGGACGATCATGCTCGGCGGCGACGGCTGCCTCCCCCCGGCCGCACCATGACCGGACCGACACCGCGTACCCGCGACGAAGAGCTGCTCCTGGCACGGATCTCCGCGGCGGCCGGCCGCGCACGCCTCGGCAGACGCCTGGCCACCCATACCGCGACCGCGTACCGCCCCCGTACTTGGTTCGGCCACCGCCTGGCGATCCGCCGGCTGTCGGCCCGAGCCCGGTACGGCCCCTCCCCTACGACGAGACCAAGCCCGAGCGCCCGAATCGACCTGTACGCACAGGGGATGACCGTGGTGGTGAAGGGCCGCGTCCACGTCGTGCGCTACGACACCACCTCGGTCTTCCGGCACAACGCCGGGCACCGCCGCTCTTCGTTCGCCTGGGCCGCCGTCATCCACACGCTCACCGATGTCGAGGGCAAGCGTCTGGTGCTGTACGGCGGCCCCGAAGCCGGAGGTGACACGCTGGGCTGGGAGCGCGTGGCCGAACGGGCCGTCACCTGTGCCCGGCTGCCCGGCGCCCTGGCCGCGCTCCACCACGGCGAGCGTCTCTGGTTCGGTGACGTCTGGCTGACCACGGAGCGGGTCGGATACAAGGAGGCGGGCGCGGCGTGGCCATGGTCACAGGTGCAACGGATGGACGTGGCCGGGGGGTTCCTCACGCTCACGGCCGACGGGCGACAGCACAGACTCGGCCCGACGCTGTCCAGGATCCCGAACGTCTTCGTGTTCCGGGCGCTCGCTGAACACTGCCGCGGCGGTGGCACCCCCTGACCGCCGCGGGGCGGGTCCGCCCGCATCGAGGTTTCATCGCCATTTCAACACCCCCCGCCACAGTGGGGCGGGGCGCCGAACAGCCGGTCGTACACCCACAGCGCGCCTGGCGCGTATCCAGTGATGCCCATCCTCTCCCCGTCGACTGAACAGGTCTCCCCATGAACGATCTCTTGCACAAGCTCGTCTCCGCCGCCATCACCGGCGCACTGATCGCCCTGGTCGGATACATCAGTGTGACCGTGCGCAGGCGCAGGGTCGCCCGCGAGGAGGCCGCGGCGCCTGCTCCCGTAGCGGATCCGACACAGGTGCTGCTCCGGCAGGCCCAGCAACTCGACCTCAGCCGCGACGACTTGGCCGCTCAGGGACGGGCGCCGGAAGCACTGGCCCGAGCCGGGGAGGCCGCCGACGCCTGGCGCAGGCTCACCGAGGCCCGGCCGGGACGGTTCCGGGCGGAACGCAGGGCAGCCCTCGGGCGACTGAGCGAACTCCTGGACGCCGGAGGCCAGGGCCAGCAGGCGGCCAGGGTCCGCCAAGAGGCCGCCGGCCTCTCCTGACCGAGCAGAGGAGACCGCCCATGCCCGCCGCGATCTGGACCGGCCGGAACGCCACTGCCGAGCACGCCGCCGTCGGCATCGCGACCGCGTTGGAGGACGAACTCGCCCTGCCGACAACGCCGTTGAGCACGATTCTGCCGGCCGAAGGCACCGGCACACCGGCCGGCAGCCTTCTCCCGCCGCGCGCACGACTCAGCGGAATGCCCGCGCCGACCCACTGTTTCCTCTATGTCGACGCCCAGTCCCCCAGGCCCTTCGAACTGCGCGCTTCCGTTCTGGCCGGCCGCTCGGGAATCCGCCGGAGCCTGGGTCTGGGCCACCTCTTCTACGCGGTGCCGCTGACCCCACCGGTTCTCTCTCCTCTCGGACTGAGCGTTCCCGGCGGCGCCGCTGCGGCCCGCTTCGAGGGAGACCCCGCGGCCGCGGACCGCCTCAACGGGGACACCCGGCTCCTCGCTGCGGCCCGCGCGCTGACACCGGGCACGGCCGGCCCCGACCGGAACCACACCTGGCAGGCGGCGAGCCGGCTGACGATCGAGCCGCTCCCCCAGGGTTCGGTCCTACTCCTCCAGACCCTGCACCGCCCCACCGCCCGCGCCTGGTCCCTCCGCTCCCGCGAGGTACTGGACTTCGCCGCCCGCGTGGAGTCGTCCCTCGGATAGCACCCGGCGATCACCGAGTCCTCGACCCCACGAGCACCGCCCCTCCGGCCGGCCGAGGACAACCGGTTACAGTGCGCGCAACGGCAGCCCGGTCGACAGCGGACCTGGTTGATGGAGGAGGGGAAGCGTGACGGACACCAGCAATACGCGATCCGCGGACAGCGCGGCGGACGAGCCCGGGCCCAGCCGACTGCGCCGTGTGATGCGCCTGCTCCCCCTGATCGCCCCCATCCTCCTCTGGACCGTGCCCTGCTGGCTGCTGCTGTACGCCGGTCAGCACTGGCCTCTGCCCGTCACTCTGGCCGGAACCGCCCTGTTCGTCCTCGGCCTGGTCGGCATGCCGCTCGCGATGATGCGCGGTCACGGCCGTCGGCAGCAGGACGGGGCGGCGATCGTCGGGGACACCTTGCTGGGCGCCGGCTGGGTCCTGTTCACCTGGTCGGTCCTGCTCGGCATCCTGCTGCGGCTCGCCCTGACCTTGGCCGGCGTCGGCGACGGCCAGGACCGCGCCCGGATCGTCACCTGGGCGGTCCTCGGCACAGCCGCCGTGCTGCTCGCCTGGGGATACGCCGAGGCCCGCCGTGTCCCCCGGGTACGCAGCCTGGAAGTACAACTTCCGCGCCTGGGGGCCGGGTTGGACGGCACGCGGGTCGCCCTCATCACCGACACCCACTACGGCCCACTCGACCGTGCCCGGTGGTCGGCGCGGGTCTGCGAGACGGTCAACACGCTGGAGGCCGACCTGGTCTGCCACACCGGGGACATCGCGGACGGTACGGCCGAGCGCCGCCGCGCCCAGGCCGCGCCGCTCGCCACCGTGCGGGCGACGCGGGCCCGGGTCTACGTCACCGGCAACCACGAGTACTACGGCGAGGCCCAGGGCTGGGTCGACCTGATGGACGAGCTGGGCTGGGAGCCGCTGCGCAACCGTCATCTGCTGCTCGAACGCGGCGGCGACACCCTCGTGGTCGCGGGGGTGGACGACGTCACCGCCGAGTCCTCCGGTCTCGCCGGCCACCGCGCCCACCTCGCCGGGGCCCTGCACGGCGCCGACCCCGATCACCCCGTCCTGCTCCTGGCCCATCAGCCCAAGTTCGTCGACCGGGCGGCAGCCGGCGGGGTGGACCTCCAGCTCTCGGGCCACACTCACGGCGGCCAGATCTGGCCCTTCCACCATCTGGTCCGCATCGACCAGCCCGCTCTGGCCGGCCTCAGCCGCCACGGTGCCCGCACCCTCCTCTACACCAGCCGCGGCACCGGCTTCTGGGGCCCGCCGTTCCGTGTCTTCGCCCCCAGTGAGATCACCCTGCTCGTACTCCGCTCCCCGCGAGCGGCCTCCTCGTCGTAGCACTGGTGCCCACGCGGTCCTCCCATGGCCCGACCACATTCCCCCGGCATCCAGGCGGAGGCGGGCCAAGCACGGCTCGGGCCCTCAGCTCGGCCGGCCGGGATCCACGGGGACGGGGTCGAGGGCGGCGGTGAGGTGGCGGCGGAAGGCACGGCCGAATCTCCGGTCGACCTGACGGTTCAGGATGGCCGCCAGCAGGAGGGAGAAGGTGAGGCCGACCGCGACCGAGGGGAGCAGCCCCAGTCCCGGCACGGTTTTGAGGACGCCCCGGGTGACGGGTATGCCGATGCTTTGGTGCACCAGGTAGAACGGGTAGGTCAGGGCACCGGCGTAGACGAGGCTCCTCCATTGGAGGTGGCGCAGCGGGCCGCAGGCGAGGGCGAGCAGCACGAGGAAGCCGGTGAGGACGGTCGCGCTCAGCCCCCAGCCGGAAGTGGAGTGGGTGGCCACGCGGTCCTCAAGGACGGTCAGGGTGTAGCACCAGGCGAAGCCGAGCAGCAACCACAGGAGCAGGTTGTGGCCGAAGCGGTGCATCAGGTAGAGGGCGATCCCGGCCACGAACAGCCCGGCGTACTGGCTCAGCAGCAACTCGTCCACGACCGCGGAGTGCAGTTCACGTCCGACGGACGCCAGCACCAGCCAGAGGAGCCCGAAGGCCACGACGCGCCGGTAGGTCAGACCGATCAGCAGGAGCGCGCCCATGAGCAGGTAGAAGCGGGCCTCCACCCACAGCGTCCAGGCGACCCCCGCGGTGAAGTCCACGCCCAGCGGCCGCGGAATCATCGTGAGGTTGCCGAGCGTGGTGCGCAGATCCGTGGGTGCGCCCGACCGCTGTCCGACGAGCACGGTGACGGTACCCATCACGACGATGATCAGCACGACGGCCCAGTACAACGGGAAGAGGCGGGCGATGCGTGACACGGCGAACTGCGCGGGTGTGCGGCCCCAGCAGCTCATGCAGATGACGAAGCCGCTGATGAGGAAGAACGCCTCGACACCGAGCCAGCCGTAGCCACTGACCGCATGCAGCAGGGGGGCGGCCTGGGGGAGGTCGTAGGTCTCGCCCCAGAAGCGGGGAGTGGGGGTGCCCAGGTAGTGGTAGCTCGCCACGCCTGCCGCGGCGAGCAGCCGCAGTCCGTCGACAGCGGCCAGCCGCCCTGCCCCGCTCGGCGCCCGGGACCTGCGCGGCCTCGCTGCCCGGCGCAGGCGGTTCACACCGGGGGCAGCCCCGCCCCGTTCGGAAGCGGGCACGGACGCGGTCGCGGAAGCGGGCATCGGAACTCCTGTGGTGGGGCAGCCGGACGAGCTCCGGCCGCTGATGGGGAGGGAGGAGGGCATGCCGCTTCCGGCCGCCGGGAGAGGGCGGCCGACGGAAAGGCATGAGGGGGTGCCGGGGAGGGGAGGCCGGCGGCTGACTGTGCCGTGCTTCGAACGCAGCCGGCGCACCGCCGAGCCGCCGAGCGGGCGCCGCCGGGCCTCGGCCGACCGGGCTGTCGGGCGGGCCGGACTGCGAGCCGGTCGGCCCGGCACCAACTGGGCTAGAGGGCTCGGCAGTTCACCGCGTTCGGGCTCGCGCCGGCAGCGTGCGGACGGCCGCGACTACGCGCCGGATCACTGGCGCCATCCGGCCGGTCCGCGGCGCGGCCCGAGCGTTCTCGCCCCGAATGCCAGGCCCGGCTTCGCCCGTCGCGACCGGGTGATCGGCGGCGGGTCGACGGACGTCAACAGGCCGCCGCTCAGACGGTGTTGATCCCGCCGGAGTCGCCGCGGTGACGCATTCGCAGGACCACGGCAGTGGCCGCGAGAGCACCGATGACGGTGAAGATCTCCTCGGTGCGCACCCAGCCCGAGAAGTACATGGTCACGATGAACGGGAGTGCGGCGAAAGCGAGTTGGCCTGTGGTACGGACGCCGGCGAACGCCCGCCGACCCGCCAGGGCGAGGGCCGCGACCACCGGGACGCCGAAACGCCAGGGAGTGAGCAGACCGATGCCGAGCGGATCGATCACGACGAGGGCGGCCACCAGGAGGACCGCCCACACCGCGAGCACGAGCACGCCCACCGCCCCGCGCACGCGCCGGGCCGGACGAAGGTCGGGCGGGCAGGCCAGCGGAAGTGCGGCGATCAGGACCGGCGCGAGGAGGAACCCCACGAGTTCCCACCGCAGGTCGGGCGGAGTGCGCCAGATCGGGTAGAGGAAACTCGCCGAACTGCCGACCGCCCCGACGGTCGCGGCCAGCACTCCGGGGACATGACGTCCGGCGAGTGCGACCACCGCGCCGATCAGGGTCAGCAGATAGCCGGCGTTCATGAGCGTCGTCAGCGACCCGGCGTCACCCGCGGTGCCCGCGATGCGCATGACGTACCAGTCGCCCGCGCTGCCGACGAGGTTGAAGGCGGCGTACGCGGCTGTCGCGGCCAGGCTGAAGGGCGCCGCGGTGGCCAGGAGCCGTCCGGCGGAGTGCGCGGAGCCGATGCCCAGGCGCAGCCGCAGGGCGTGGGCGACGATGTCGGCGGCTTCGCGGATGCGGACGCGTGAGCCCGCGCCCACGGTCGCCTCCCGGTAGGACTCGGCTATCTCGTCACCGAAGGCACGGCGGAACCCGGCGGGGTACAGACGCAGCAGTACGGGGTTCACGCGGTGGCCGCCTTGCCGACTCCCAGACGCCGGGTCGCCTCGCGCGCGGTGGCCGCGATCCGCTCCGCCTCACCCGCAAGGACGGTGCGTCCCGCCGAGGTCAACGTGTAGGTCCGCCGCAGCCGACTGTCGACGACCTCTTCGCTGTGCACCTCGATCAGCCCCTGCTGCAACAGCCGCTCCAGCGCCCCGTACAGGGTGCCGGTCCGCAGCTTCACCCGCCCGCCCGAGATCACCTCCACCTCACGCGCGATCGCGTAGCCGTGGCGTGGTTCGTCCGCGAGCGCGGTGAGAAGGAGCAGGGTCGGTTCCTGCATTGCACGGTCAGTCATGACACCACCATATGTCATTCACCGGCATATGGCGCCGCCAGGCCCCCGGAAAACGGGGTGCGGCGCTCGGGGCCACTGGCTAGGGTTCGGGCGTGCCTCACACCTATCCCCCGCTGAACGTCGAAGTCCGCACACCGCGCCTGACGTTGGCCGGCGCCTCCGACGAATTGCTGGAACGGCTCGTGCCGCTCGTGCGGGCCGGGGTGGCCGACGCCGAGCCGTGGCCGTTCGACGATCCCAGCTCGTTCTACGCGGACAGCCCCGAGCGCGAATGGCAATGGCTGCGCGCCATCTGGGCGGGTCGCGCCCGAGTGGGCCCGGATTCATGGCGTCTGTACTTCGCCGTACTCGTCGACGGTGAACCGGTCGGAATGCAGGATCTCATCGGCACGAACTTCAGGCGCTTCGGCACGGTGTCCAGCTTCTCGTGGCTGGCCCCGGGCAGCCGTGGACGGGGACTCGGCAAGGAGATGCGGGCGGCCATCCTGCATCTGGCCTTCGCCGGATTGTCCGCCCGCGAGGCAAGCAGCGACGCCTTTGTCGACAACGACGCCTCCAACCGCGTTTCCCGTGGTCTGGGCTACCAGCCCAACGGCACGGACTGGGACACCCGCCGCGGCGAGCCGGCGCGTATCCAGCAGTGGCGCCTCACCCGGGACGACTGGGAACGTGTCCGACGGGACGACATCGAACTGACCGGCGTCGAGGAATGCCTGACGGCCCTCGGCATCCGCTAGCGCCCTTCGCCGGATCACCGGGAGACAGTCTTCCTCTGGCCTGCCCGTTGCACGCGTTGCACCCGCTCCCCGCGCGAAGTACGGGCGGCGCGCGTGCCTGGAGGCAGGCTCGCTCGGTCTCGCCCCGCAGAGCCCTGTTCAGCGGCCGACCGCGTATCCCTGCATCCCGCGCGGATTCGCCGCGGCCGACAGGACTCCCGTACGCGCATCGCGGGCGACCGCGCACAGCCTGCCCTCCGACCAGGGCTCCCCCACCAGCACGTCGTGGCCTCGTCGGCGCAGCTCCGCCACGACCTCCGCCTCCATCCGTGACTCGACGGCCACCAGGCCAGGACGCATGCCGCGTGGATAGAAGGAACTCGGGAAACTCTCGTTGTGCCAGTTCGGCGCGTCGATGGCCCCCTGAAGGTCGAGGCCGCCCCTGACCTCGCCGCGCAGCGCCACCGCGAGGAGGAAGTGCAGTTGCCACTGGTCCTGTTGATCGCCTCCCGGAGTGCCGAAGGCCAGCGTGGGCACTCCGTCGCGCAGCGCGAGGGTCGGGCTGAGCGTGGTACGCGGACGGCGGCCGGGGGTGAGCGAGTTCGGGAGGCCCTGGTCGAGCCAGGCCATCTGGAGCCTCGTACCGAGTGGAAAGCCCAGTTCGGGAATGACGGGGTTGGATTGGAGCCAGCCCCCGCTGGGCGTGGCCGCGATCATGTTGCCCCACCGGTCCACGACATCGAGGTGGCAGGTGTCGCCGGACGTGGCACCGTCCTGCGCCACGGTCACTTCCCCGGGCCCGGGGAGGGGACCCTGGCTCTGGCGGAACGGACCACCGGTGACCGTGGGTTCTCCCGCTCCGAGGAGGTTGTGGCCGGACGACGCGACCCCGGCCTCGCGTATGTGCCTGCTCAGCCGCGGTGTCCGCCCGCCGGGACTGCCGGGCCGCAGTTCGTGGGACGCCTCGGGGCCGATCAGCGACCGCCGCTGTTCGTTGTACGAGGGTGCCAGCAGGTCCCCCAGGAGCCCTTCGGCCGCATCGCCGTACCAGGCCTCGCGGTCGGCCATGGCAAGCTTGCATCCCTCGATGAGTACGTGGGTGTACTCGGCCGATCCGAAAGTCGGCAGTCGCGTGGGCAGGAGCGCGAGTTGCTGAAGCAGCGCGGGGCCTTGACTCCACGGGCCGGGCTTGCAGACGGTCCATCCCTGCCAGTCGTAGACCGCCGGAGCCTCGTAGGTCGCGGACCAGTCCGCCAGATCCGCGGCCGTGAGAGTCCCGGTGTGGCGTCCTCCGCTGGTGTCCACGGTGGGCTGCCGCGCCTGGCGTACGAGTGCCTCGGAGATGAAGCCGGATCGCCAGATCTCCCGTGCCTTCTCGATCTGGGCAACCCTGCTCCCCGCACCGCCGGCTTCGGTCACGAGTCGCTTCCAGGTCGCGGCGAGTACTGGGTTGCGGAACAACTCGCCCGGCCGGGGCGGCCTCCCGTCCGGCAGGTACAGCGCCGCGGAGGAGCGCCACTCCGTCTCGAACAGGACCCGGACCGTCGCCACCGTCTCACCCACGCGCTCGACCGGCGCGTGCCCGTGCTCCGCGTAACCGATGGCGTACTTCAGCACGTCGGCGAGCGGTTTGCTGCCGTAGTCGCGCAACAGAAGCATCCACGCGTCGAACGCGCCCGGCACCGCGGCCGCCAGGGGGCCCGTACCCGGCACCAGGTCCAGGCCCAGTCCCCGGTAGTGCTCGATCGTGGCGCCGGCCGGAGCGACCCCCTGTCCGCACAGCACCTTGACCTCACCGTCCGCCGGGGCGAGCAGAATCGGAACCTCTCCCGCCGGCCCGTTGAGGTGCGGCTCGACCACGTGCAGGACAAAACCGGCGGCGACGGCGGCGTCGAACGCGTTGCCACCGTCCTCCAGGACGGCCATGGCGGACTGGGAAGCCAGCCAGTGCGTGGAGGACACCATGCCGAAGGTTCCCTGAAGGGTGGGGCGGGTCGTGAACATGCGGTGCCACCTCGCTGCTGCTCTGCGTCGGGAGATCAACTCACCACCCGAATATGGCATTCGGGCCCGCGCCAGGGCTCCCCCTTTCCCGGACACCGCCGACGGACCCGCGCCGCCGCTCAGTCACCCCCACCGGGCATCGCCTCCGCCAGGGCCGCTCCGGCCTGCCCCGCGAGGGTCACCGCCACCATCCGGGCCGGGAGCGGGGCAGCCCCGGCGTTGCCCGGCCTCAGCATGTACCGTCCGTAGTACCGCCCCTTGCCGAAGGCCCGAAGTTCGATCTCCTCCCCTTGCGGCCAGCCTCGGCGCTCCACCTCCCAGCTGCCGCGCGCAGTGGTGACCTCGCCGTCCTGACCCAGCTGCGGCGGGTGCCCGAGCAGCGTGCCGTACTCGAAGCGGCAGCCGTCCAGGGCCAGCAGCTCGATGAGCTGTTCGCGGACGTGGGCCACGACGGCGTTCGCCGACGTGGCCTGCTGAGCGAGCCGGGCCGTCTCGTGGATGCGGGCGAGGTGATCCGCTTCGGTGATCGAGACCACCTTCAACCGCCTTGCTCGTACGGCGAGTTGCGACACCGCGATTCCGACCACGAGCAGGAGTACGGCGGTGGTGATCTCGCCGGCGCTGGAGATCGTGAAGCGCTCGTAAGGGCGAGTGAGGAAGAAGTCGAACCAGGCGGCCGAGGAGAGCGCCGCGAGTACCCCAGCACCACGGTGACCATTCGCTGCCACCGCCACCACGGCCACCACCAGGACGAGCGCCAGGTTCGTACTCGCTAGGTGCGTGCGCAGCGGTACGAGCGCTGCCGCCACGGCGAGAGGCCCGGCCACGGCAGCCACCAGCGCCAACTGGTCGCGACCTCGATACGAGACCGCCGCGGGCCAGGGCGTCCGCTTGACGGCCCCCGACAGCGTGAACCCGGACATGGCCACCTCCAGTGCTTCGCCTTCCACGATGCCCCCGCCCGGGGAAGGCGGCTCCGTGACGCTGCCACTCCTGACGGACTCCTTACGCGACGGCACATGCCCGCCGCTCCCCCGGCCCCGACCGGCCGGCCACGCGCCGAGCCCCACGCCAGTGGTGTCGCACGGGGCGCGCAGCCGTTGAACTGTCCGCGCCGCTTGTGCATGATCGGCTCCGTGGACACCTATCTGGAGACGGAACGCCTGACCTTGCGCCACTTCACCGCCGACGACGCGGGGCTGCTGGTCGAGTTGGACAGCGACGCCGCGGTGATGCGCTACCTGAGCGGGGGCGTTCCCACCGCCCCCGAGGTCGTCCGCGAGCGCCAACTGCCCACCATCCTCGCCGGCTACGGGCGGTGGCGGGGCAGGCTCGGTCTGTTCGCCGCACACGAGAGGGAAGGCGGCGCGTTCATCGGCTGGTTCTGTCTGCGTCCGCAGCCGCAGGGCCCGCTGGAGGAGGTCGAACTCGGCTACCGGCTCCGGCGGGCGGCCTGGGGCAGGGGCTATGCCACCGAGGGTTCGCGGGCTCTGCTGGACAAGGCGTTCACAGGGCTCGGTGTGCGCCTGGTCTGGGCCGAGACGATGGTCGTCAACCGCCCCTCGCGCAAGGTCATGGAGAAGCTCGGAATGACGCTCGCGAAGGCCATTCCCACTCCGCCCGGCATGGAGAGGGTCGAAGGATCCGAGCAAGGGGGCGTGCGCTTCGAGATCACCAAGGAGCGGTGGGAGCAGCGCTAGCCACGACCGGTCGGCCATGACCACGGCCTCGCGCGACGGAACAAGCGGTGTTGCCGACCTAAGGGGAACGAAGAAGCCCTGATCGCCAGGGCGGGGGCGATTCGGTGGCCCGGATCACCTCATCCCCGATCACCTCATCGCTGTCGGGTCGTCGTCCGTGACGGACGCGGCCCTGCCCAGGTGGAGGCGGGCGACGATCTGCTTGCCGGACGTCAGGGGCCTGGTGTGCAGCTGCTCGCACAACCTGAGGACCAGCAGCAGACCGTGTCCACCGATCCGCCCCGCATCGGCTGCCTGCGGTTGCGGCGGATTCGAAGACCCGTCGCGCACGGTGATCTCCAACAGGTCCGCGCCCGCGCTCACTTCCAGTGCGAGGCTGCCCGGTCCCGGTGCGTGACGCAGCGCGTTGGTGACCAGTTCGCTCACGACGAGCTGAGCGTCCAGGCAGGGCTGGGCGTCGGGCCTGTGGCCGGCTTGCAGGAGCAGCATGCGCACGGCTGTTCTCGCATCGGCGATGGAAAACTCGGTCGTCTGCCAGGCGGTGCTGTATCGCAGGGGCACCGCGGAGTCCTGTTCGATTGATGCGCGGTTTTCGAGGGCAGCGACCATGGAGCTCTTTCCGTAAATCCTTGATCGACGTTTCATCACAAGCTGTCGTCTCTCGCAAGCATTCGCCTACCCGCAACCGCGCCGTCCATGAGGGTCATGTGCTAGCTGATCGGAGCGGGGCCGGTGTCGGCGATTGTGAAGTAATCGAGTGTGCCGCTGATGTCGAGGAGACGGTGGACGGCCGGCGGCAAGGGGCCCAGGAGAATGAGGTCGCGGCCGTCGGCATCGTGACGATGCTTGGCTTTGAGGAGGGCGCTCAGGAGCATGCTGTCTCCGAAGACCAGCTGGGAGAGGTCCACGGCGGTGGTGGGCAGCCTCGCCTGATCGGCGGCGTCCCAGGCCGCCTGGAACGTCGGGGCATCATCGTGGTCCACCTCCCCCCTCAATGTGATCACGAAGACCTCTCCATGCCGAATGACGTGGATGCTGCCATCGGAAGCCTCTCGCATGGGCCCATTTTCACACCCCCCGCTCTCCGGCCGAACAGGTGCCCCGCCCTCCTGAGTCCCCGAAGGGGTGACGCGCGAGGTGGACCGCAGGACCCGACCGGCCCCGGGGGTGGGGCCGGGCCCGGGGCACCGGCCCGAAGGAGTGGCGGGCCGCGCCATGCGGGTGGTTTCAGCCACGCTTGCGTCACGCCTGTAGTCACCGGGCCACGGTCGGCGGGATGTTGGGCGCATGAATCGGGCCCGCGTCGCTGCCGCCGTCCTTCTGCTCGTCCTCTCCCTGTGCACCGCCCGCCCCGCGCAGGCAGCCGCTCCCCGTGACGCGAGCGCCGTCGAGCGCATCGCCCCGGGGGTCGAGTACCGCGCGTTCACTCTGACCACGGCGCATGGCCCGACCCGCATCCATCTGCTGACCGTCGACCTGCGACATCGCGGCGTACGGGCCGGCCTGCTGTACCCCGGGGCGGTCGCCGATCGCGCGCCCGTGTCCGTCATGGCCGAACGCCAGGGAGCCGTCGCCGCGGTCAACGGGGACTTCTTCAACATCACCGAGGACCAGCATCCCGGCGTCCCCGCCACCGGCGCCGCCTCGGGTGCCTCCGTGCTCGAAGGCCGCCCTCTGAAGGCGGCCGTACCCGAAGGCCAGCGCTTCGGTGGCCCGTTGCCCCCTGGCGACAGCGCTGAGGACGTCCTCGGGGTCGGTACGGACGGCAGGGCCCGTACCGGGCGCCTGACCCTGCACGGTCACCTCCGTACCGCGCGCACGACGCTGCCCGTGCGAGGTCTCAACCAGTACGCGCTCCCCGAAGGGGCGATCGGCCTGTTCACCTCGCACTGGGGCAGCGTGTCACGCGCCCGCGCCGTCTGCGGAACCGACCACGACCGGGCGGCCCCCTGCACCCAGGAGGTCTTCGAGGTGACGATCCGTCACGGTCGCGTCCAACGCACCAGCACCACTCCCGGCACCGGCCCGATCCCCCCTGGGACCACCGTCGCCCTCGGCCGCGAGGCCGGCGCCCGGGCACTGCGCTCCCTCACCCCGGGCACAGCGGTCGAGGCCGGCTACCGCCTCGCTTCCACGAGCCGGATCCCGTTCGCCTTCGCACTCGGCGCCTACCCCCTGCTCAAAGACCGCCAGCCGCTGCCCGGCCTGAACGCCGTCACCGCCGAGCCCCGCACCGCGGTCGGTGTCGCCGACCACGGGCGGTCGCTGCGTCTGATCGCCACCGACGGCCGGGAGTCAACAGCCACCGGGCTGACCCTGGCCGAACTCGCCGGTCTGCTGCGGTCGTTGGGCTGCGACGAAGGCGTTTACCTCGACGGAGGCGCATCCACCACCCTCACCACCCGCGATCCCGTCACGGGACGGGCGACCGTACGCAACACGCTCGACCATGGCCAGCAGCGCCGCGTCCCCAACGGGATTGCCCTCTACGCCCTCCGCCCCAGCGACAGGAGCGGGGAGCCGGGGAGGGCCGGATCGGGCTGAGCGGGTAGGAGAATCGGACGGACCCGACTGATGGAGAGGCCCCTGTGAACAGCGACGAGCTGCATACCCGTATCACCCAGCTTGAGGCGCAGCTCGCGCGGCCGACACCGCCCCCGATCGGCGGACAGGTCAGCATCCCGCTGGAGCCGATCCGCCACCACGTCTACACCGGCGACGGCGGCCCGTGCACCACCAGCCTCTTCGGCGAGCAGTGCGCTGAACCAGCCGACCACCACGAGAAGCGCCACGAACGCCGCTGAACACCGGGGGGCGCACCATGCCCGTCGCTGCCGTCGCCGTCGTGCCGGGGCCCTGGACGCCGTGTCAGTGCGCGGCCGGGGGGACTTGTGAGCGGTCGCGCACGATGATCTTTCCGGTGTTGTCGCCGCGCAGCATTCCCCGGAACGCGTCCACCAGGTGCTCGAACCCGTCGACGACCGTCTCGTCCAGGGCCAGTCGACCGCTCTGCAAGTGCGGCACCGCGAAGTCGTACAACTCCTCTTGCAGATCACGGTAGTTACTGACCAGAAACCCCTCCATGCGGAGGCTCTTCTCCACGATGTCCGCGTAGTTGAAGCGCGGCGCCGGCGCATCGGCGGTGTTGTACTGACTGATCGTGCCGATGCGGACGATGCGCCCGAACTCACGCAGCGCCCCGACCGCCGCCGCCAGCTGCTCGCCGCCGACGTTGTCGATGAACACGTCGATACCGCCCGGCGCGACCTTGTGGAGCAGGTCCGCCGCGGGTCCGTCGTGGTAGTCGAAGACGGCGTCATAGCCCACCTCCCTGACGAGATGGGCGGCCTTCGCGGCCGACCCCGCGCTGCCCACGAGCCGTCCGGCGAGCAGCAGCCTGGCGAACCGCCCGGTCGCCGTGCCGACTCCGCCCCCGGCGGCCGACACGAAGAGGTCCTCCCCCTCCCGGAGCCTGGCGATGCGGGTCAGGCCCACATAGGCGGTCAGGCCGGTGCCGCCGAGAGTGCTCAAGTACGCGGTCAGGGGCACCCCGTCGAAGTGGGGAAGCCGCCGGATCTCATCGGGCCCGACCACCGCATGCGTTCGCCAGCCCTGTCGGTGGAACACGATCTCGCCCTCGGACAGCCCGGGCGTGCGCGAGGCGACCACCCGTCCGATGGTGCGACCCTCCAGCGGTGCGTGGAGCGCGAAGCCGTCGGGCCCGTCGTCCATCATTTCGCGGTGGTAGGGGTCGACCGACCAGTAGAGGTTTTCCACGAGCGCGCTGCCGGGGGCGGGTTCGGGAATCGCGGACTCCACGAAGGCGAAGTGCTCGGCGGTGGGCAACCCGTGCGGGCGAGCGATCTGGTGCACGGTGAGCGCGGTCTCGTTCATGCCTCGACCGTAGGCCGGGAATGGTCCTCGGCGGCAGCCGGTTGCGCTCATGGGACGCACCGTCCCATGAGCAGCTTTCATACATCGAGGTGAGCGCCCCGTGGCCGCCGTGAACGGTTCCGATCTCGTCCCGCAAGAACTGCGCGCCCTGGTGGCGGTCGCGGACACCGGCGGCTTCTCGGCCGCGGCCGGCGCGCTCGGCCTGACGCAGTCCGCGGTCTCCCACTCCGTTCGCGGCAGCGAGCGCAAGATCGGTGCCGTCCTCTTCGAGCGCGGCCGCGCCGGAGCCCGCCCCACCCCCGCCGGGGAGAAGGCGGTCGCGCACGCACGCCGCGTCCTGCGACTGCTGGACGTCCTGACCACCGAGGCGCGGGGTGCCATGCGACCCGATGTCGCGGAGGGGCCGCTACGCATCGCCGCCTTCCGCAGCGCGGCGCTGCATCTCCTGCCGCCGGTGCTTGAGCGGCTGCGCACCCGGCACCCCGGAATCGAGCCGCGGGTGCGGATCGTCCGCGAGGTGGGACGCGGCGCCGCGGGCGAAGTGGCCGACGGGAAGGCCGACATGGCCATCGCCACGCTCGGCGGCTCAGCGGTGCTCCCCCCGGGCCTGGTCGCGAGCGAGCTTCTCGTGGAGCCGTATGCCCTGGTGCACGCGACGGGCCACAGGGTCCCGCGCTCACTGCCTCTGGTCGACTGGGCGGAGAACTGCGGCGCGTACACCCGCGACTGGTGGGCCGCACAGGACTGGATTCCCAAGGCAACCGTCGAGGCCGAGGACGACGGAGCGGTGCTCTCGCTTGTGAGCGGTGGCCACGGAATGGCGATCATGCCCGCGCTCTCCCTGATCGGAGCACCGGACTCGGTCGGGATCACCGATCTCGGCCCCGGCCGCCCGACCCGCCAGGTCGGCTACGTCACCACCCCCGAACTGGCCAGGTCCTCCGTCGTACGCGCCTTGGTGCGAGAACTGCGCACGACGGCAACTGAGGGCTTGAGCCTTCCCGGACACGGGTGGCCATCAACCCATTGACCACGTAGGCCTCTTCCGCCAGTGACGAGGCGGAAGTGGTGCTCGTCCAGTTCACCCGGCTGCCACTGGCCCGTGATCCCCTGCGCGCGCATCCATCGAGCGGCGTCGTCCCGCAGGCGTACCAGGAAGGCCAGGTCTGCCTCGGTGGCGAGGCGGAAACGCAAGTCGGTCATGCGACGGAAGGGCATGTCGGTCACACGGCGGAAGAGTACGTCGGGCACCTGGCGTTCTTCGCACAGGGGCGCAGCATCCTGGTGACGTGAACGGGGACGCGATCTCGTACTCGTCGGCGAAGGGTTCCGTTCGCGCCGGACCACGGCACTCGCCCAAGCCTCGACGGCCGCCGTCGCCCGGCACCCCGTCCGGGGGCCGGGCAGCGAAGCACGCTCAGGCTGACGAACCGACCCTGGCGGCAAGGGACTTGCCCTTCGCGGCCGCGTCCGAGAGGGCCTTCTCGCGGGATGCCTCCGCGAGCGGAATCAACTCGGCCATCGCGGGATTGGAAGCGGCCAGTGTCAGCTCGGGGACGATGAAGTCGACCTCGGCGCCCATGATCTGGGACAGGATCGCGTCCAGGAGGTTCTGCACGTACTCGAAGGGCTCACGCGGGGTGCCCGGGCCGTACGCGCCGCCACGGCTGGCGACGACGGTGACCGGCAGGCCCTTGACCGTGGAATCGGGACCGGCGGTGCGGCCCATCAAGGCGATCTGGTCGATCCACGCCTTCAGGGTGGAGGGGATCGTGAAGTTGTACATCGGCGCGCCTATCAGGACCGCGTCCGCCTGCTCCAGTTCCGTCACCAGCTTCATGCGCTCGGCGAAGGCGGCCGCCTGCTCCGGAGTGTGCGCGGAGGGATCCACGAACGCGGCGGAGGCGGCGAGACCGTCCAAGTGCGGGACCGGATCCGTGGACAGGTCGCGGTAGACCACCGTGCCGTCCGGGTGCTGCGCCTCCCATGCCGTGCGGAAGGCATCCGTCACCGCGCGGGACGCGGACGCTCCGGCGGGGAACAGGGACGAGTCGATGTGCAGAAGGGTGGCCATGAGGATCTCCCAGGAGGTGGCACTTTTCGTACGCCACTATTGATAGCACAGTCACTTACTTTTTTTCACCCCCTCACGGCAGGGTAGTAGTCTGAGGCCATGGCGGACCAGCGAAAGCGCGACAGCGGGCAGCGGCACGAGCCGGAAGCCTGCGGCCGCGTGGGCGACGGCATCACGCAGGTCTTCGGGCTGCTCGGCAAGCGGTGGACGGGACTGATCGTTTCCGCCCTCACCCAGGGACTCGACCGCTTCACCGATCTGCGCCAGGCGATCCCGGGCATCAGCGAGCGCATGCTGGCCGATCGACTGATGGAACTCGTCGCCGCCGGACTCGTCCTGCGCGAGGTGGACGAAGGTCCCCCGGTTCGCGTCTGCTACCGCCTCACGGAGTCGGGCGCCGCATTGGAGCCAGCTCTCACGGAACTGGCCCAGTGGGCCGAAAAGTACCTTCTCAAGGGCGCGGGCGGCTGCTCACCCGCCTAGGCCCCCGGGTGCCCCGGCGCGGGCGCGTTCGCGTCGTGCCCGGATCTCCGGGGTTCGGGTCCGTGCCTGCGCTCACTCGGGGCGGCTGAACCGGTGGGAGGCCCAGAGCAGGGCCAGGATTCCGGTGGCCAGCAGGAGGACGCCCTCCAGGAACAAGGGAGGCTGCCACCCGGCCCACTCGACCGTCATGGGGGCTGTCCGGTCCGGCACCCGTACGGCGATGCAGCGGCGGAGCAGATCCACTCCATAGGCGAGCGGGTTGGCCGCGGCCAGGGTGTGGGCCCAGCCCGGCAGGTTCTCGATCGGGAAGAAGCCGCCCGAAAGGAGCAGGAGCGGCATCATCACCAGGCCGAGCAGCATGTTGAAGACCTCCGGCCGGTCCAGGCTGACGGCCAGGGTCAGGGCGAGCGCCGTGAGGGTGAAGGAGGTCAGCAGCATGCCGCCGAAGAGCATGAGCAGCAGGAGCGGGTCGTAGGGCAGCCCGATCGCGCCGACCAGTCCGAGGAGCACGGCGCCCTGCACCGTGGCGACGAGGGTGCCACCGGCGCAGGTTCCGAGGAGCAGGGTGGGGCGGTGGACCGGCGCCATCAGGAGTTCGCGCACATAGCCGCTCTGCCGGTCGGTGATCAGACGGATGCCGACCATGATGGCGGGCGTCTGGACCGTCATCATCAGCACACCCGGAAAGAGGTAGGCCTGGTAGCCGCCCCCCAGTGAGGAGTTGGGGATCAGAGCGGCCAGACCGCCGCCCAGGATGAACAGGTAGAGCATCGGCTGGACCAGCATCAGTGCGGTGTGGACGGGCTGGGACGCGAGGCGCAGCAGATCGCGGTGGACCAGCGCGTGGACGGCACGCAGTTCGTGCCACAGCCGGGGCACCCGCTCACGGCCGGTCCCGCCGGAGACGCCGGGCCGGTCAGGGGTGGCCGTGGCGTCCGATGCCGGAAGAGCGGGTGCGGTCACCGGACCTCCTCGGTCGCTGCCGGGATGGGGCCCCCAGTCGTGGGCGCCGGTGGGGCGCCCGGGATCGTGACGGCCGGTTTTCCGTGGGACGGCGGGGTGTTGATACTGCGGCCGGTGTGGTGGAAGAACACGTCGTCCAGTGTCGGAGGGGTCGCGGAAGCGGCGTGCACCGCGATGCCGTGGGCCTCAAGTGCCGCGCACAGACGGGGAATCCAGGTGCTGCCGTCCGGGATCCGCAGCGACACCCCCTCGGAGTCCAGGGACAGGGCACGCCCTGTCGGCACGAGCCTGCCGACCACCTGCCGTGCCGCCGCGTCGTCGCTGGTGCGCAGCGCCACCCGGTCGTCCCCGATCGCCGCCTTCAGCGCGAGGGGCGTGCCCTGCGCCACCAGTCGGCCGTGGTCGATGATGCCGAGGCGGTCGCAGTTCTCGGCCTCCTCCAGGTAGTGGGTCGTGATGAAGAGCGTGTTGCCGTGCTGGTCGCGCAGGGTTCGCAGGTACTCCCAGATCTGGGCGCGGGCGTGCGGGTCGAGGCCGGTGGTCGGCTCGTCGAGGAACAGGACCCGGGGTGCGTGAAGCAGGCCGCGCGCGAGCTCCAGCCGCCGTCGCATGCCGCCGGACAAGGTCCGCACCCGGGACCGCCGCCGGTCGGCAAGGCCCACCTTTTCGAGCGTCTCGGTGGCACGCAGGCGGGCGTGCCGTCGGCTGAGTCCGTAGAGGCGTGCGTGGATGTGCAGATTCTGTTCGGCCGTCAGATCCGCGTCCAGCGCGCTCTGTTGGAAGAGCATGCCGACCCTGCGTCGCACCTCGTCCGGCCGTTGGATCACGTCGACGCCCGCCACGGTGGCGCGGCCCGCTGTGGGACGGGCCAGAGCGCACAGCAGGGAGATGGTGGTCGACTTCCCCGCGCCGTTGGGGCCCAGGAAGGCGAAGGTCTCGCCCTCGTACACGTCGAGGTCCAGGCCGTGCACGGCATGGGTGGCGGTGCCGTCCGGGCCCGGGTAGCTCTTGACCAGGCCACGCGTGCTGATGGCGCAGGCCGTCGGGGCCCCGGCGCCCGCGGGCTCCGGGCTCGTGGAGGCGGCCGCCGGGAGGGCGGCGCCGGTGCGGGTGGCGCGGGTACGGGCTTCGTCTTCGGCATGGGGCCGCATGGTCGGTTCCTCGTCTACGGGGTGTCGTCCGCAGGCCTGCCGGCCGCAGCGGCCGCGCTCCGGCCGGCGGCTGCGAGGGCAGCCGCCGGCCGGAGGTTTCTTGGGCTAGGAACAGCTCACTCCGACGCAGACGGTGTTCAGCAGCGTCAGCAGGCCGGTGCACGCACAGGTCCCGCCGAACTGGGCTTCGTCGACGCCAACCGGGTCGGTCTCCGGAAGGGCGTGCAGGTGTGCCAGAACTTCAAGGTCTTGGTTCTCCATGACTTTCTCCTTCTCTGTGAGGTGCTCGGTGAGTGGCGACAGCGGCGATGGCGCGAGCCCCTGTCGCTCAGCCCGGCTTCTGGACCATCCAGTGCCGGGGGCTTGTGAGGCGCGTCCGCAGCAGGAACGCCAGGATTCCCGAGGCTCCGTCGCTCCAGCTCGTCGAGACCTTCCCGTGCTCGTTGGGGAAGACGACGTGAGTGCCGCGGTGGGCCCGTTCGGAGGCGATGAGGGTGGCCAGGTCGTCGGCCATGAGGCGGTAGGCCGTGTCCCCGGTGGCTTCGGCCATGTCGAGGAGGAAGTCGCCGTTCCCCGCCAGCCCGTGGCACTGGGTGAGGGCGGCGCGGGAGGCGCGCTCCACGACCGCTTGTGCGGCGTGGCGGGCGAGATCCCCGAAGCGCTTGTCCCCCGTCGCCTGCCAGAGGCGGATCAGGAACGAACCGATGCCCGCCGAACCATGGCACCAGTACGGCGCTGTGGGCACGTCCTGGCCTTGGGCCGGCCACTGGGCAGCCTGGCCGACCAGCACGGCGTTGGCCACGAGGGACTCGCCCGCCGCCAGGGCCAGTCGCAGGTGCTCGGGGCGGTTGGAGATGGCGGCGGCGGCCAGCAGGAAGCAGCCGATGCCGGCCGTTCCGTGCGCGAAGCCCAGGTAGCGTTTGCCGGCCTCCTGGGACACGGCCTCAGCCGGGACGGGCCAGCTCACGCCGTTGGGCTCCGCGCTCGCGGCGGCAGCCAGCCGGTCGGCGTCGGCGACGACCAGTGCGGCCAGGCGCGGGTCTCCGGTTCGGTGCCACAGGTGAGCGGCGGCGAGTCCGCTGCCGGCGGAGCCATGGGTGATGTCGTAGCTGGGTGTCGACTCCAGCGGGGCGAGGGCCAGGGCCACGGCCCGGTCCGTGAGTTCACGGTCGCCGATCGCGCGTCCGGCGTCGTACAGCGCCCAGGCGGTTCCGCGACCGCCGAAGTGCAGGCCGGGACGGAGGGGAGCGGTGTCGGCGCGCGCCGCGATCCAATGGCCCGCGGTGGAGAGGAGCTCCGGCAGGCGCGGGTCCCCGGTGTCCTCGAAGTACCGTGTCAGAACGGCCAGCACCCCTGCCGCACCTTGCTGCACGGTGCAGGGGCCGGCCTCCCCCGCCTGCGTGGACACGGGCCACAGCCGTCGGTCGTCGGCCGGGGTCATCGAATCGACGAGGTGGTTCACCATCCCGGTGATCGCGGCCTGTGTCACATCGTGGGGCGCTGTGGCACGTCCCGTGTCGGCGGCGGGGCGCGCCTGCCGGGCGGGATGCCGCTGCCGGACGGGGTTCACCGCGCGCAGGGCTTCGCGTGCCGCGGCCGGGTCCCAACGCTCGGCCGGATCGTCCCTCGTCAGCCCGAGGATCACCTCGGTCAGGCCCTCAGGCAGCCGCAGCACTCCGGCACACGCGGCCAGCCACTCGGCGAAGCGCGCTTCCGCGGGCCTGGTGGCCGGCTCCTCGGTCAGCAGGTTCGCGACCTTCCCGGCGAGTACGAAGCAGATGGTGGCGCCGAGGCTGTAGTAGTCGGCCGTCCGCGAGACGGGAGCGCCGACCAGGCGTTCGGGGGCGCTGAAGCAGGGGGTCCCCACCGTGGTCGGGAGCATTGTGTCGCCTTCCAGGACGGCGAGCTCAAGGTCGATGAGACGAAGTTCGCCGTCGGGACGGACCATGACGTTGCCGGGCGTGAAGTCCCGCAGGATCCAGCCGTGCGCGTGAGCGGCGGCGACCAGGTCCACGAGGCGCGCGACCTGGGCGAGCGCCTCGGCCCGGTAGCGCTCGCTCCCGACGTCCCGGTAGCGCTCGGCGACCCAGGTGTGCAGGGGCACGCCCGGTACTTCTTCCTGCGCGAGGAACAGGTGCCCGCCCGTCTCGAACATCGCCAGCGGTTCGGGGGCCAGTCCGGTTCCCCTGAGTTTCTCCAGCGTGCCGGCCTCGGCCCGTAACCAGTCCCGTACGTCGGAGCCCGAGGCGTCGGCATCGACGTGCGGCCGGGCTTCCTTGAGCACCACGGCTCTGCCCGTGGTGACGTCCGTGCCCCGGTAGACGCCGCCCTTGTTGGTGTGCCGGATCGCTTCCCTCACCGAGAACCGGCCGCCGAGCAGCACGGGAGTGCCGGCCGCCTTCTCCCGCTGTGGCGGTAGCGGCACCGAGGCGGGGAACGGGCTGATGGCCCAGGGCGGCGGCGCGTACTGGCCGGTCCGCTTGTCCTCCACCGGGTTGCCGTCGGGGTCCTCCATGAACCACACCAGCAGGCCGTGCTCCGAGAGCCTGCGCCGGCCGACGAAGGCTCCGTAGCGGTAGTGCACCAGGCTGTGCGCAGCGTAGGGCTGGTCGGAGAGGATGCGCGGACCGGCCAGCCCCGCGGTGGCCTTGTGCAGCTCCAGCGCGATACGTGCCGCGTCGTCGTCGGATGGCGGGTAAACGGTAATGAACTTTCCGGAACTTCCCCGGGGCGTGGCACGGGAGTTCAGCGCGCCCACCTGTTCGAGTGAGCGGGCGAACTTGAATATCGACTCCTCCCGCAGCAGCACTTCCAGAGTTCTCACGAGAACGTCCGGCGCCGACGCGGCCGTCGCGGACACATGCAGTTTCCAGCCCTGCCGGCGACGAATACCGGACGGGCGCGCGAGGCGGCACCACATCTCGTCCACGTCGACCGTCCAACGCTCGCTCATGCCCGTGGCCCGTAGGGCCCGGTGAAGCAGGACTTCCAGATCGACCTCGGTTGCGTGACTCGTCATGCGCGTCCCTCTCAACGGTTAAAACCGCTGGTGGAATATGCCTTCGGTAAGAAGAAAGGTAGAGCGTGAACCCGCCGGAAGATACTCGCCCCGGCTGGCGCACGGTGGCACTTGAGCGACGGATGGCGCAGTCCGGCGCAAATGGAGGCGCACGGGTCCCGATCAGTGAAATTAATTCACGTGTTCGACGCCTCGGCCTCACTCGCTCACGGTCCGAGAAAACAATCGGTCCAGGATCAATTCTCCACTTCGCAGGGATTCCAGGGATCGCATGGGCCCGAACGAATCATCGGCCGATGGATTTCGCCGCCGAACCCACTGGTCAGACGGCTGTCCATTCACTGTCGAGCGCACAGCACCGTTCCTTCGTTCATCGTCCCGCGTTCCGGTTCGGTTCAAGCGGCCGACCGATCAACGGCAGCGGCCGACCACGGCGGGGGCATCGGTGCGGCCCGCCCGCCCCACAGCTTCGCTCCCCGCCCGGCAGCCGGTAAAGAGCGCGATCCCGCCATGGTTTCCACCACCGAGGTCGCGATCCAAGCCATCGATGCGACCATGAACGCCAGCCTGATTTCACCCATCCCTAAAGATATTGAACCGTCAACTCGCATCGGTGGATTCGTGTACATCATTGACGCGAGGGCGGCCGGTCCGGCTCATTTCCGGATCTGATCCATCATGAATTACCCCAATCCCACTAGGATCTTCGAACAGCTCAGGGGCCCGCTTCGCAGGATGGTCCCGGTGATTGAGGTGCGGCGTTCGAGGAGCTGCGCGTGGGGGCCACCCCTGGGGGCCTGGTCGCGCCCCGGAGACGCGGAAGAGTGCGACGGATTCCCTTCCCTTCCCCATTTCGATGCGGTCAGGAATTCCTCACATCACAAATTCGCGATAGCGCGTTGGCGTCCCTGCCGGCCCCGGAGGATTCTCGGTCCGCGCGCCGAGGAAATCGCGCGGGGAACGGCGGTTTCCCCGTGGGCGCTGTTCTTGCGCGTGACGTCTCATGGCCGGCCGTGGATGCGGTCGCCTCCTGGGTCGGCGGGGCCGGAAGGGAGGTCGCCGCGACCGTGCGCACGTCGGGCGCATCGCGCGCCGGGCGCCTGCCGCGCGCCGAATTCGTACGGAACCGGCCACGGCGTACGCCGGTTCACCGCCCGGCCCACGTCCGGTTAGTGGCGGCTGCTTCTCGTCCAGGTCCTCGACCACCGCGTTGCGTCCGGGACCGGATCCGACGGGACCGTTCCGACGGGACCGGCGGTCCGCGCCGTCCGGCCCGTCACGCGCCCGCGGCGGCTGCGCCGAGGCCGGGTCACGCACAACCCGAGCGGCGGAGGTGGGCACTTCGTCATTTATGCTTCAGGGCGGCCTCGGGGTGGCGGGTTGGAACAGTGACCACACGACGCTGAGCTGAACGTTCTCGGAGAGCCGGCTCTCCGCCGACCGGCGTCCCGGTCGGTGCGGAACGCCGAGCCGGCCCGCCCGCGAGCAGAAGATCCCCCGGGGAGAAGTGAGGAATGCCAGTGATCTGCGTCGGAGGCATGATCGGAATCGGCAAGACGAGCGTTGCCGAACTGCTCGCCAAGGAGTTGGGCAGTGCGGTCTTCTACGAGAGCGTGGAAGACAACCCGATCCTCCCGCTCTTCTACACGGCCGGCCCGGAGGAGATCCAGGCGAAGCGGTATCCCTTCCTGCTCCAGCTCTACTTTCTGCAGACGCGGTTCGCCTCGATCAAGGAGGCGTACAAGCAGGGCGACAACGTCCTGGACCGTTCCATCTACGAGGACTGGTACTTCGCCAAGGTCAATCATGACCTCGGCCGCATCAGCTCGCTTGAGATGCGGGTGTACGAGGGCTTGCTGAACGAGATGATGCGCGAGATCGACGGCCTGCCGTACCGCAAGGCACCCGATCTCATGGTCTACCTCAAGGCGGACTTCGACACCGTGCTGCACCGCATCGGGCTGCGGGGCCGCGATTTCGAGCAGGACGAGAGCCTCGTCGAGTACTACCGCACCCTGTGGGCCGGCTATGACGACTGGGTGCACCAGCACTACTCGGCGAGCGATGTCCTCGTCGTCGACATGAACCACACGGATGTGGTGAACAACCCCGAGGACGCGGCCCGCGTGGCACGAGAGGTCAAGGCCGCCCTGGCGGCCGCCGCACCTCGAAGCTGAACCTCCTCAGCGCCTGCCCGGACGCGGGCACGGGCCGGGGGCACGGGCCGGGGGCACGGGCCGGGGGCACGGGCCGGGGGCGCCTCGACCTCCCAGGGCTTGCCCAGCGCGTTCATTGCCGCCGCCGACCTCACACCGCTGGTCATCGTGTCCTTCGTGAACCGCCTGGCCGAAAGGAACCAGGGACCTCACCAAGGAACCAGGGACCTCACTCCCGATGCTCACGGTCCCGGCGGTCCTGGCGTAGCCATCGGCTCCGGTGTTGTCGGTCGTAGCGCCGGCCCCAGCGCGCCTCACGGTCCCGGAAGTCGCGGTAGTTCCGGAATCCGCCGTCGTCGCCGCGACCCCATCCGCGATATCCACCTCGCCCGTAGCGGAAGAAGCCGAAGACCAGCACGGCACCGGCCACCCACCACAGGGCGTTGAGGAACCCGAGACCGAACAGGGTCATGGCGAGAACAATGAGCAGCACGATCATGGCGGGCCTCCGGGCGCGGAACGGATCACTGCAACCGGGGGCTGGGGTCCTGCTCAACAGCGTAGTCCTGTATGGACGTTGGAGGCACGGGGCGATGGAGGCCGGGCGACGTGCACCGGGGAGCCGGCAACGGTCCCCGGCGTCTGGTCAGGGCGCGTGCGCGGCACTGGCGTGCGATGCGGCGGCCCCTGAACCCGGCCGGGACGCGGGCGCGTTGACAGGCCGGAACACGGGGAGTTGACTGGCGTGTACGGCGTTGGGCCACGCCGTCCGGTTCCTCCGGGTGGCGCGCCTCCCGTTCTGTTTCGCCTGGACCCCGCGGAGAACAGGGCTTGCGGCCCTGTGACGCAGGCAGGTCCCGCGCAGAGTTCACGGCAACGGTGCGGCAGTGCGCCTTCAGAGGTACCGAGCCGAGAGGTACGTCCACGTCATACCGCTGTGCGCCATCGTGAGGAGCACTCACACACCGCCACATCGGCCGAGCCGTACGAACCGGATCGCGGCCACGGGCACAGCGCATCCCGTCCTCGACGGCCGACACCAACGCAAAGGGAAGTGGCACGTCATGCTGTACGACTCAGAACGCGCACGTCAGCCCAAGGCCGAGACGCCGGATCTCGGCAAACGGCGTGCGGCGCGGACAGCGGGAGCCGAGCCGGTCCAGGCGCCACGCGAAGGATCCACGGGTTCGGCCAACCCCGCCCGCACCCAGGTGTCGGCACACCGCCTCCTGCCGGCGGACGAGAGGGAACAACTGGCCGGCCGCCTCCAGCAGGCCGTCACCAGCTTCCTCGACAGTCCGCGTCAAGCCGTCGAAGAAGCCGACAGCGCCCTCACCGAAGTGGTCACTCAGCTGACGAACGCCCTCGCGGACCGGCAGAACACTCTTCGCGCGAACTGGCAGAGCCAGGACACCCGGGTCGGGACCGAGGAACTGCGGGTGGCTCTTCAGCAGTACCGCGAGACCACGGAGCGTCTGCTGGGCAGCTGAGCGACCGGACCTCCCACCCCCTTGAGCTGCTGCGGAGCAGAGAGCCGCAGCAGAGGGCGTCCGGCCGCCGCGCCTCCTCGCGGACCGGTGACCGAGCCGATCATTCGGCGGCCGCGGCGCTCTCCTTTCCTCTTCTCCGGGTGGTTCTCCGGGTGGGCTGTTGTGCGCGGAGCAGGCCGAGGAAACCGGGTGGCCGCACCCGGCCGCAGACGGGGCCCTCCGGCCCGCCGTCCCCGACAAGGTTCTGCTCCCCGGCCTCGGCGGCCGAGTGACACGGGTGGGCTGGTCCACCGAACTGGACGCACAAGAGCTACTGCCGCGTTCCTACACCATCGGCTGCTGGCACCTGCTCGTGATCCCGCCGAGACCGGCCCTTCCACCGCCTCACGGCTGATGAGCTCCGCCTCCCACCCGCAGAACTCGCTCACGGCCGGGCGCGTTGATGGCAGGGCCACGATCCGACGACCGGTAGGGGACGACGGCATCTCCCCCCACGGACCAGTGCCGTCAGCCGGGCAAGAGCTCGCCGAGCCGGGCCAGGACGGTGTCGATCTCTGCCGGTGTCAGGGGCACGAGTTCCAGCAGCAGCTCCTGTGCTCCCTGCCGACCGCCGGGCATGACCCGGATCGACGGCGAGCCCGAATACAGCGCGCTCTCCAGGGCCGCGGCGTCCATTCCCGATACGACGGGGTCCACTTCGAGGCGGGCGCGCTCGAAGGGCAGCCCGGTCGGATCGGGGACGGGCGTCGCGGTGATTCCCCGCAAGGCGCCGGCTCGTGTGACGAAGTCCGCCACCTTGTCCGCCTGTTGCCGCTGCCACTGCGCCATGTCGAGTTCCGCTCGCGCCTCAAGCGCGGCGAGGACGCCGATCACGGCCTCCTTGCTCGCCTTCATCGCACGGCCGATACCCCGTTCCTGCGCCCGGACCGCCGCCACCAGGTCTGCACGGCCCACCACGAGTCCGGCGGTCGGCGACCCGAGGTACTTCTGCCCGCTGACGGTCACCAAGTCGGCTCCCGTACCCAGCAGTTCATCGACCCGGAAGTCCTGCGCGGCACCGTCGACGACGACGGGCACCCCGCGGCGATGGGCGACCGCGACCGCTTCGGACAGCTCCGCACCGGCTCCGCGTACGAGACGCGAGGACACCAGGAGCAGGCACGCGACATCAGGGCGCGCGAGGCCGGCTTCCAGGTCCTCCAGCGCGTACTTCTCGTCGGTGCCGACGGTGACCGGAACCGCGCCCGCCAGTCGGACGGCCTGCGTGATGGGGTGGCCGTAATGGACCGCGTGGCCCGCGGGAAGGACGACGGCGCGGGGCATGCCGGTGGTGTCCGGCAACGCCGCGACACGCTCCGCGGCCTCCCCCGTCATCGTGGCCGCGACGGCGAGGGTGATCGCCGACGCCGTGCAGTGC
This sequence comes from Streptomyces sp. NPDC006691, assembly GCF_042869955.1. Classification (NCBI taxonomy): domain Bacteria; kingdom Bacillati; phylum Actinomycetota; class Actinomycetes; order Kitasatosporales; family Streptomycetaceae; genus Streptomyces; species Streptomyces sp. NPDC006691. The sequence goes on along the minus strand of NZ_JBIAGW010000004.1, from coordinate 437,312 downwards.
ACCACTGTCCCCGCCTCCGCACCGGCGAACCGGGCGAGGGCCTGATCGGCCACGTCCTGGAGTTCCTCCATGACGAAGAACTCCGCCAGGGCCGCCGCGACCGCGGTGGCCACGCCGTCCTCACTGCGCGAGACGCCCAAGGGGGTGTACGGACCCCGCGCGTTGATGATCCGAGTGAGTCCATAGGTGGAGTGAAGTCCCATGGACGACATCCTGCCTGTCGACGTGATCAAGTCGGCCATGCGGGTGCCGAGTTGATCAGGACCAGGGGCGGGCCCGGACCGATCGGCCCGGGCCCGTGGGTATCCGCAGACCTCAGCTGCCCGTGCTGCGCAGGTTCTCGCGCACCTTGGCGATGGCGAAGCCCCAGCCCTGCTGGACGGTGGGCTTGGCGGGCACGGCGATCTCGTCGGGGTTGGTGAGCACGTCGAGGAGGACCGGTCCGGGTTCGGCGAAGGCACGCTCGATCGCCTCGGCCAGGTCCTCGGCGCGCTCCACACGGATTCCCTTGATGCCGAGCGCCTGGGCGACCGCGGCGAAGTCCGGGTTGTCCAGGACGGTGCCGAACTCGGGGAGGCCCGCCTGCTCCTGTTCGAGCTTCACCATGCCCAGGCGCCGGTTGTCGAAGACGACGAGCTTGATGGGCAGTCGTTCGGTGCGGATCGTCATCAGGTCGCCGAGCAGCATCGACAGGCCGCCGTCCCCGCAGAACGCGATGGTCTGGCGGTCGCGGTCCAGGAACTGTGCGCCGATGGCCTGCGGCATCGCGTTGGCCATGGACCCGAGGTTGTAAGAGCCGATCAATCGGCGGCTGCCGCGCATCTCGACGAAGCGGGAGAGCCAGACGGTGGCCATGCCGGTGTCGGAGGTGAACACGGCGTCGTCGTCGGCCGCGGCGTCCACCGCGGCGGCGAGCGCCTCGGGGCGTACGAGGTGGTCGCGGTTGTCGAAGGCGGAGCGGACCTTTCCGATCAGGCCCTTGTCGTGGCCGGGCGCGGCGAGCCGGCGCTGCCCGTCCTGCCAGTGCGTGAACTTCTCGCGTGCGGCGTCGAGGTGCTTGCGGTCCTCGCGGGCTGCGACCCGCTCCAGGAGTCCGCGCACCGTGGGGCCGACGTCGGCGGCGAGCGCCACGTCGACGGGCACGCGCCGCCCGATGTGTTCGGCGACCCGGTCGACCTGAACGACCTTCTTGCCCTCGGGGTACCACTCCCGGTACGGGAAGTCGGTGCCGAGCAGGACCAGGGTGTCCGCGTGGTCCATGGCATGGGCGGCGGCCGGATTGCCGATCAGTCCGGTCTGGCCGACCTGGAACGGGTTGTCACCCTCGAAGCCTTCCTTGGCCTTGAGGGTGAGGACCATGGGCGCGGCGAGCCGGTCGGCGAGGGCGAGGACGTCGTCGCGCGAGGTGCGGGATCCGCGTCCGACGAGCAGGGTGACGTTTCCGCCTTCGTCGATGAGACGGGCGGCCTCGTCGAGGGCGGGGTCGTCGGGCCGGTTCTCGGAACGGGCGACGGAGAGCCGCAGCGGCCGGTCGCTGGGCAGCTCCTGGTCGCCGATGTCGCCGGGGATGGTCAGGACGGCGACGCCCCGGCGCCCGAGGGCGGTGCGCACGGCGACTTCGAGGAGGGCCGGGAGCTGTTCGGGCGAGGTGACGGTGGCCCGGAAGACGGCGACGTCCTTGAACAGGAGGTCGTTGTCGACCTCCTGGAAGTAGTCGGTGCCGACCTCGGAGCGCGGGACCTGCCCGGCGATGGCGAGGACGGGCGTGCCGCTCTTGGCCGCGTCGTACAGGCCGTTGAGCAGGTGTACGGAGCCGGGTCCGACGGTGCCCATGCAGACGCCGAGGGTGTCGGTCAGCTGCGACTGGGCTCCGGCCGCGAACGCTGCGGCCTCCTCGTGGCGACAGCCGACCCAGGACAGGGACTCGGAGGTCCTGATGGCGTCGGTGAGCGGGTTGAGCGCGTCACCCACGACTCCGAAGACCTGCCGCACTCCGAGTTCTTCGAGGGCATCGACGAAGAGACGGGCGACGGTGCGGGACATGGAGGGTGTCCTTTCTGTGGGGCCGGCCCGCGGGACGTGACCAGCGGGGATGGGCTGGACCGGATGTCGTGTCCACATATCCGGTGCGCCCACCACGGTTCGTTCAAACGGAAGGGGGCCAAGGGGACGGACGGCCGTGTGGTCAGCCGGTGAAGCTGTCGGGGTCGGCGGCCTTCCAGTCGGCGGCCCATCCCGCGGGCGGGTCGAGGGTCAGCTCGCCGGGCTTCAGCCATTCGTAGAGCTCCGCGTAGGAGCGGAAGTCGTCGCTGTCGGTGGCGCGGCGGCGCAGCAGATGGGGGCCGAGATCACCGGGGTCGGAGACGCCCATGGCGGCCATGATCTTCAAGGCGCTGGAGACGGTCGCCTCCTGGAAGCGCCGGACCCGTTCGGACTTGTCCGCGACATCGAGGGCGCGGGCCCGGCGCGGGTCCTGGGTGGTGACGCCGGTGGGGCAGCGGTTGGTGTGGCAGCGCTGGGCCTGGATGCAGCCGACGGCGAACATCATGGCGCGGGCCGCGTTGGTCCAGTCGGCGCCCAGGGCGAGGCATTTGACCATGTCGGAGCCGGTGGCCACCTTGCCGCTCGCGCCGATCCGGATGCGGTCGCGCAGCCCGGCGCCGACCAGGGCGTTGTGGACGGTGATCAGCCCCTCGGTGAGCGGCATGCCCAGGTGGTCGGCGAACTCCAGAGGGGCCGCGCCGGTACCGCCTTCCGCGCCGTCGACGACGATGAAGTCGGGGGTGATGTCCTCGGCGATCATCGCCTTGCACACGGCGAGGAACTGCACGCGGGAGCCGGGGCAGAGTTTGAAGCCGACCGGCTTTCCGTCGGCGAGCTCGCGCATCCGGGCCAGGAAGCGCACCATCTCGCGCGGCGTGGAGAACACCCGGTGGTACGGCGGTGAGACGACCGTCTTCCCTTCCGGAACACCGCGGACCCGGGCGATCTCGCTGTTGACCTTGTCGCCGGGCAGCACCCCGCCGATGCCGGGTTTCGCACCCTGGGAGAGCTTGAGGGAGACGCACTTCACGGCCGGGTGGGCGGCCTTCTCGCGGAACGTGTCCGGGTCGAAGTCGCCGTCCTTCGTACGGCAGCCGAAGTAGCCGGTGCCTATCTCCCAGATGATGTCGCCGCCCGGACGCAAGTGGTACTCGGACAGGCCGCCCTCGCCGGTGTCGTGGGCGAAGCCTCCCCGTGCGGCGCCCGTGTTGAGGGCGAGGACGGCGTTGCCGGAGAGCGAGCCGAAGCTCATCGCGGAGACGTTGAGCAGCGCCATGTCGTACGGGCGGGTGCAGTCGGGGCCGCCGACCCGCACGCGGGGAGCCTGCTCGGGCATGTCGACCGGGCGCATCGAGGGCACCAGGAATTCGTAGCCGCGGCTGTACATGTCGCGCTCGCTGCCGAAGGGCTCCTCGGCGTCGACGCCCTTGGCCCGCTCGTAGACGATGCTGCGCGTGTCGCGGTCGTAGGGGCGGCCGTCGTAATTGCGCTCCACGAAGTACTGCTGGAGTTCGGGCCGGATCGCTTCCAGGAGGAAACGGGCGTGTCCGAGGACCGGATAGTTGCGCAGGACGGAGTGGCGCCGCTGGACCAGGTCGTAGCAGCCGAGCAGGGCGATGGCCAGCAGCGGAGCACCCTCGAACCACCACCACGGAGAGACTACGAACGCCGAGGTCACCGCTGCTGCGGCACACGCAATGAGGAGGGCCACGGACCCGAATCGCACCATGGATGACCGGATATCCGGGATCACGGCATTCATGTATGGCGGCGATGCGGCACGGGGACGCCGTGGGCTCCCGTGCTACCCCCGTGGAGGTTCCGCGTCCTGCGTACGGGCCGTCGCGGTGGCTGTTGCGGCGAAGGTGGCGGTCGCGCTGGCGGTCGCGGTCGCGCTGGCAGTGGCAGTGGCAGTGGCGGTGGCGGTGGCGGTCAGGACGAGGATGGCCTGATCGTCGTCGATGTCGTGGCCGCCGGTGAAGGCGTGTACGGCCCGGGTGACCGTGTCGATGACGTGCTGTGCCGCGGGGTGGCCCGGGGCGTCGGCGACCGCGTCCCTCAGACGCTGGTCGCCGAACAGTTCGTCTGCGCGGCGGGCTTCGGTGATCCCATCGGTGTAGAGCACCAGGCTCTCGTGGGGACGCAGGCACAGGTGGTGCGGGGTGAGCTGAGGGTCGGCAACGACGCCGAGCAGGAGTCCGGGCGCGTCGACCGGGTGCACGGCGTGCCGGCTGTCCAGGCGCAGCGGCAGCGTGTGGCCGGCCCGTACCAGCTCGATGTCGAGGCCGGTGGAGGTGGGCGTGAGCTGACCGTAGACCAGGGTGACGAAGCCGGTGCCGTGGCTCCCGGGCCGGTTGATCAAGGCGCGGTTGACGGCCTGGACGACGTCGACGGGACCGGGGAGGAGAGGGGCGACCGCTCGTGCGGTGTGCCGGACCAGGGCGGTGGTGGTCGCGGCCACGGCGCCACGGCCGCACACGTCCCCGAGCAGGAACGCCCACCGACCGTCGTCGAGGGGGAAGACGTCGTAGAAGTCGCCGCCGACTTCGAGCCCCTCGCCCGCGGGGTGGTAGTACGTCGCGACGTCGGCTCCGGGCACGTCGGGCAGACCGGGAAGGAGCAGACCGGCCTGGAGGTCGCGGGCGAGGGCGGCCCGCTGGGTGAACTGGCGGGCGTTGTGGGCCGCCGCCGCCGCGCGGCGGGCCAGCTCCTCGGCCAGGGCGACGGTGTGCCCGTCGAAGCTGTGGTCGCCGGTGGACAGCAGCGTAAGGGTGGCGAACGCGGTGTCGCGGTCGACGAGGGGAACGCACAGGTAACCGGTGACGCCGAGATCGTGCCAGGGGCCGGGTCCGGTGGGTGTGCGGCGGGCGACCTCGCTGGTACCGGAGGCCAGGACGCGGGCGACCGCGTCATCGGCGGCCTCGTAGACCGGAATGTGCGCGGCCAGCAGATCCCGCTGGGTCTCGGTGGGAGCGGCGGCGGCGACGCGGACGACGCGCCCGCCCTCGACGATGTCGACCGCGCACAGGGGAGAGAGCGCGGGGGCGCAGGCTTCCGCCAGCCGCTTCAGGGCCTCGGCCGCGTCCAGGCTGGTACTCAGGGAGGTGCTGGCGTTCAGGAGGAAGGCGAGGTCGTCGCGGGCGGCCTTCTCGCGTGCTTCGGCCGCGGTCCGCGCTTGTTCGGCCTGGTGCCGTTCGATGCCGAGGGCGGCCGTGTCGGCGAAGACCCGGGCCAGCGCGAGGTCGGCTTCCTGCGGGGTGCGCGGGGTGCGGTGGTACATCGCGAAGGTGCCGAGGAGGGATCCGTCGCGGGCCAGGATCGGGGTGGACCAGCAGGCGGCCACGCCGGCCTTCTCGGCCAGGTCGCGGAAGTCGTCCCAGAACGGGTCGGCGGTGATGTCGGTGACGATCACCGGCTGGCGTCGGTACGCGGCCGTGCCGCACGAACCGACGCCCTCACCGGTGGCGATGCCGTCGATGGCCTGGTTGTAGAAGGCGGGCAGGCTGGGGGCCGCACCGTGGCGCAGGTGTCGTCCGTCGGCGTCGGCAAGCAGCACCGAGACCAGCACCTCTTCGGGCGCGAGCTCCTCGATGGCGCGGGCCATGCCGTCGAGGACCTCGGGCAGGGGCGCCTGCCGGGCGATCTGTTCGAGCAGCACCCGGTGCTCCGCGGTCAGCCGCTGGGCGTGCTTGACCTGGGTGGTCTCCACGCCGATCAGCCGCACCCCCATGACGTTGCCGCCCGCGTCCGTCCGGGGCTCGTAGGTGAAGTCGAAGAACGCCTCCCGCGCACTCGCTCCCCCGCCCAGAAGCACCCGGGCCTCACGGCCGGTGTGGGCCTTGCCCGTGCGGTACACCCGGTCCAGGAGCTCGATGAATCCCTGCTCCACCAGCTCGGGCACCAGCTGCCCCAGCGGTACGCCGGTGCGGGTGCGCTCAGGGCCACCGATCGTCGCGAAGAAGGCCGCGTTCGCCGTCTCCAGCATGTGCGCGGGCCCGGCGAGGGAGGCGAAGACGGCAGAGGACTCTCCGAACAGCGCCCGAAGGTCATGGTCGGCGTCCGTGGCGTCAGCGATGCGCGCACCTGCCGTCCCGGCATGCTGGGGGCCAGGTCGCCCCGATACGCGCCTCATATGATCTGCCTCTCCATCGACTGCCACGGACCGCCCGTGTCGGCCATTACGATGTCACGCCGGTCCCGGCCGGCGGCCAGGGCCCGGCCCACGTCGGCGTACACGGCGAAGACAGGGTCCAGCACGGTCGGCGAGAACACCCGGGCCACCGCATCCGACACGGCCGCAAGGCGCAGCACCCGCTCCCGCCCGGCCAGCCGCCGGAAAAGGCGCGGTGAGGTGCGGCAAGGCGAAGATGCGGGACGCTGAACCGACGCGCGACCAGGTGCGACCGCGCCGTCCCGTTGCCTAGTACCTCCCGGACGCCGCGACAAACGGGGCACGAACCCAGGCCGCACCAGGGGCGGTCGGATGCCTCGGCTAGATTGCTGCATCCCGTGCAAGCGCCCGAGTGACGGCCGTCCTCGACGTTGATCCGGCGTCAACAGACAGGAGAGCAGCATCACATGCACCTACCCAGCCGTCCCCTGGACCACCCGGACCGACGCCGACCCGTCCCGTCATCGCGTTCCATGCCCCCACCCTGTTCACTCTCCTCGTCCTGTGCTCCAGCCCGAAGACCCCTGGTCGTCGCCCTGATGCTGATGCTGGCCATCGTCTCGGTATCGGCCTGCGGCACGAAGGACGACGACGAAACCGTTTCCGGCACGCGCCATGATGTCCGGCATGTTCCCCGCCAAACGGTCATCGACCGCCGCCCCACCTTCCTGACCCGGTGCACCGCCCGGACCAAGCAGGTCAAGCACACCTCCACCAGCGGTTCCGGTGCCAAGAAGAAGACCCGCACCTGGTACACCACCGAGCCCTATCAGGACTGCGACAAGGTTCAGCGCGGTACAGAGCCGTACGTCCGCGTCACTCAAGCCGAGCGCTGGTGCGTCCAGTTGGACGACGTGAACGGGGACACCGGGCGGGATCAGGTCTGGTACGAGGTCAGCTCCGCTGTGTACCAGCGGGCCGCCGGAACCGAGGTGGGCTCGAAGATGACCTTGCTACCGCTCCGGTCCGGTTGTTGACCACTCCGGCGACACCGGTCCCCGCGCCGGAACGGACGGCGGGACGAACCGCGCCGAGGACCGCGGTGAGGGCAGAACCTCCCTACTCGTAGCGGTACTTCAACGAGTCCGCCTCAGCCTGCTCGACGTCGGTGATCGTCAGCTCCGGCATCCGCAGTTGGGCCAGCGTCACCTCGGCCGACGCCGGCTGGGCATCCGCCGCAAGCCACTGCTCGGGCTTCCAGGCCCCGCTGCGCAGCAGCGACTTGGGGCAGTGCGGGTAGACCTCCTCGATCCCCACCACCAGCGCGCTGGCAGGCGGTTTGCCGACGGCGGTCAGCTGCGACAGCAGCTCGGGCCGAGTCGAGACGCAGGCCCGGCCGTTCACCCTGAGCGTCGTGGTGCGCCCCGGGATGACGAACAAGAGCCCGGCCCGGCCCGTGGCGATGACATTGTTCAGGGTGTCCAGACGCTTGTTTCCGGTCGCGTCCGGTATCGCCACTGTGCGTGCGTCCAAGACGGCAACGAACCCGGCGGGTCCGCCGCGCGGGGACACATCGCAGTTGCCCTCGGCGTCCGCGCTGGCGACCAGGACCAGCGAGGAGCAGCCGATCAACCGGGTTGTCTGCTCGGTGAGTTCGGTCATCTGCTTCCGCACGGCCGCGTCGCCGGGTCGCTCGTAGACGTGGCGCAGCGACTCCTGGTCGGGCACGGCGTCGAGAAGGAGCGAGTCGAAGGCACTGCCTGCAAGGGATGTCGTCATGCCTTCGACCCTAACGGGCCACGTCGGAGCACCGACCTGCGACGGGCCTGGGCCGACGAGTGCGGGAGCCGCCCCGGGAGTACGGCCCCGTGACCCAGGCCGACCCGGGCCGGCGGCTCGCGGTCGACCCCAAGGACATGGTCGGCATGCTCAACCACCTCCAGCAGGCGGGCCTCGTCCTGCACACCCCGGACCCCGCCGACGGCGCAAGAACGCCGTCACCGTCGCCCCGAAGGGCACGGCCGTCCTCGCCCGTTGCGGCAGCCCGGCAGCGTCCGCCAACGCCAAGCTGCTCGCGCCGCTCACCCCGGACGAGCAGGCCCAACTGATGCCTGCTCACTCGCATCCACGGGAGGCGCCGGCACATCCCGGTTCGAGTGCCCAACCCGACTCCACGGTGTCTTCCACGCATTGAGGGAGAGCCCGGAACTCTCGCAGGCGGCCGGGCCCGCGGTGGGCCCTCGGCTCAAAATGCCGGGGCGCGAGCTGCCGATCGCGCAGCGGGCGGCACCGCGGCACGCTGCGCGGAACGGCCGTCACGGTCGACGATCCGACGCCCCGCGCAGGCGTCGAACGGGTTTCGTTTCGGCCAACGCCTCGTGCGGCCCGGCCCGGCCGGACCGCGTCCCGCACTTTCTTCGCTCCGGCACTCCCCTGCCACGGCGAGCATCCGGAGCCCGCCGCGGCCGGCTGCCCGAATTCAGGAATCGCGCCAGTCGATAAAAGCTGGGCGCCATCGGCCGAAGATATCGATCGTCATTGACCGGAAACAGGGGCGTAACCTCACCGGCGAAGAGCGGTCCGGATTGGTACAGGCCTACGGAGCAGAACTTTCGGCCAAGCCCGGGAACGCGTTGAAGGCGATGATCAAGCCATGTATGTTCATCTCACGTTCAGGTCCGTGCATGAGGCGCAGGCAGTCGACTTCACCGGCTTCCCTCGAATACCGCCCGCGCACCTTTTACCCTTTCAGTCCGTCCGGACAAGGCAGTCGTCCAGGCGATATCGGAGCGGAGTAATGCGTGGAAATTCTGCGGATACCCGACAGCGAGAAGCAGGTGTTCGACGCGCTCGTGGCCGCCGAATCGATGAGATCGGTCAAGTTGGTCACGCTGGGCCCCAGAGGCACGAGCAGCGAGTACATCGCTGAATCAGTGGCGCACAGCCTCGGCGAGCGCAGCGCCTTCCGTATCTTCCTGGAGAACACTTACGAGTTGTGTCTGGACGCCCTCACGGACGGGCAGGTCGATCTCGCTCTGGTGGCTCACGCGTATCCCAAGATCAATGCCTTCTATATGAATCCACTACTGGAGCCGGCGATCGTATTCCGAGGAAACACTCCCGAATACGGACTGGCAACGCGACGCGACTTCGAATACCGGGAGGAGTTGCTCTCCAGCGAAACGATTGTCTCCCATCCGGCACCTGTTCCCCTGCTGAAATATCACTTCGGCCGGCCGGTCCACATTGCCACCGCGACCTCGACGAGTCAGGCCGCCCGCGAGGTCGCCGACGGTCGGTACAACATCGCCATTACGAATGAGAAGGCGATGACGGAGCACAACCTGACGTTCGTCCACACGTTTTCGCACATCCCCATGACGTGGACCGTTTTCTCGCGAAAGGTGAACAAGTGACCACGCAGACACACGAGCGCCCGTACTTTCCGGCTCCGGACGTGGTGCGCCACGGCGACGGCGTCCGCTTCGAGTCCTACCGGCGTGACGGCACCGAGGTCCGGCTGTCCTTCATCCCCGCGGGTGCCGTGCTGCCGGGCCAGGACACCGAGCGGGCACGGGTCGGCATGCTCGTTCGCGGTGAACTCACCGTGACGGTCGGGGAGTCGACGAAGGTGATGCGGCCAGAGCAGGACGTGTACGTCGTCCCGCCCCTCGTCGTCCTCTCGGCCGTGAACTCCGCGACCGAGGAGAGCGTTCTGCTGGAGATCACGCGCAGCAAGCCGGGCGAAAAGTACCCCGCGCCGGACGGGTCTTTCCTGGAACCCATCGAGTCCCGCAAGTTCGTGAAGATGGACGTCACGTTCTTCCTGGCCGACTGGATCGAGCTGATGGTCGCCGATATTCCTGGCGGCGGTCGGATGCCGTACCACAAGCACTCCCACGAGCAGATCGGGACATGCCTCGACGGCCGTTACGACATGACCGTCGAAGAGACCAGCCACGAGCTCCGGTTCGGCGGCACCTACTTCTGCGCCGGCCAGGAGGGCCACAGTGCGGAGAACCCCCATGCCGGCCTGGCGCGTTCCCTCAACATCTTCATTCCGCCGCGTTACCACCGCGTGCCCAAGCCGGGCGAAGAGCGGGAAACCTCCTGATGCGCGTCGCGTTGGTCCTGGGAGCCAGCCAGGGAATCGGACGGGCGACCGCACTGCGCTTGCACGCCACAGGCCATGTGACGGTCCTGTCGGCGCGCTCCAAGGACACGCTTGACGAAGTCGCCGAAGGGGTCGGCGGCCGGGACGTCCACGCATTGCCGGGTGACATCACGTCGGGCGCCTTCCGCCAGGAGCTGGTCACTTACGTCGAGCGGCGGTTCGGCAGGATCGACGTACTCGTCAACAACGCGCCCGGCCCGGCACCGGGACACTTCGACAGCATCGATGCGGGCGACGCGACCGCCGCGATGGAGCGCAAACTCGTCCCGTACCTGGACCTGATCAAATCAGTGGCCCCGGTGATGGTGCGCAATGGATTCGGGCGGATCATCAACATCGTCGGGAACATCGGCAAGGAACCTGCCTCCGGGATGTTCCTTTCGGGTCTCGTCAATGCGGCTGTCTCCAACGCCGCGAAATACCTGGCGGTGCACTATGCCCGGCACAACGTGACGGTGAACTGCGTGCACCCCGGCACGATCCGGACCCAGCGCTACGAGCGAGCGGTGGAGCATCTCAGCCGCAGCGTCGGAGTGCCGCGGTCCGAGGCGGAGGACCGCCTCAGGCTGGCCATCCCCATGGCCCGACCGGGGAGTTCCGAGGAAGTCGCGGCGCTCATCGGGTTCCTGGCGTCAGAAGAGGCGTCCTATCTCACCGGACAGCAAATCTCTGTCGACGGTGGACAACTGACGTGCGTATAGCCGGTGACGGTACACGTCACATGCCTGTAGGAGGAGACGAGCACATGTTCCAGGATTCCGTGGTCGTGGTCACCGGAGCCGCTTCCGGTATCGGGAAGCGGACCGCGATCGAGTTCGCCCGCCAGGCGGCGCGGGTCGTCGTCGCCGACATCGACGACCGGCTCGGAGCTGCCGTCGTCGACGACCTGAAGAGCGAGGGGCGCGAAGCGGTCTTCGTCAGGACGGACCTCACCAGCGAGGCGGACTGCGAGAACCTCATCGGCGCCGCGGTCGAAACCTTCGGCCGGCTCGACGTCCTGGTGAACAACGCCGGAATCGAGATCTCGACGCCGCTGCACGACATGTCCGAACACGAGTGGGACAAGCTCGTCGACACCAACCTGAAGAGCATGTTCCTGTGCTCGAAGCACGCCCTGCGGAAAATGATCGAGGCGACGAACGGCGTCATCGTGAACGTCTGCTCGGTCAGCGGCCTTGTCGCCTGGCCGGGCATCGCCGCGTACAACGCCACGAAGGGCGGCGTGATGATGCTGACGAAATCGCTCGCCGTGGACTACGCGCAGTACAACATCCGGGCCAACTGCGTCTGCCCCAGCATCATCGACACCCCCATGACCGACACGTCCATAGGCCATGACGCAACGGTCAAGGAGGAGAAGGCGAAGCTGAATCCGCTCGGGCGACTCGGAACGCCCGAAGACGTGGCGAACGCGATTCTGTTCCTCGCCTCGGACAAGTCGTCGTTCATCACCGGCGCAGCGCTCACCGTAGACGGCGGCTACACGGCGATCTAGCCGTCCCGTTCGGATTCACCCCAGAGAAAGGTTGGTCGGAGTGTCGGACATTGGAGTGCCGGACCGATGGAGCGGCGAGGAGGGTGCGGCCAGGTTCCCCGTGCTGACGGTTCTGGCACTGATGGCCGGCATCTTCGCGGTCGGTTCGGAGGAACTCGTCGTCTCTCCGCTGCTCGTGGACATGTCCGCGTCGTTCGACACGACGGTGGCCGTCATGGCGCTGTCGGTCAGCGTCTACGGCATCAGCACCGCGGTCGGCGCCCTGCTCTTCGCCCCGCTCGGCGACCGGTTCTCGCGGCGGCTCAGCCTGACGATCGGGATGGCCGCATTCGTCCTGGGCACCCTGATGTGCGCCCTCGCCACCGGGCCGGGGATCTTCTTCACGGGCAGGGCACTGGCCGGATTGGCGACCGGGGCCTTCGTGCCCACGGCCTACGCCTTCGTCGGCGACCACATCCTGTACCAGCACCGCGCCAAAGCCATGGGCATCCTGGTGTCCAGCTGGTCGATCTCCCTCGTGCTCGGGGTACCCATGGGGTCCTTCATCGGGCAATGGGCGAACTGGCGTTGGACCTTCGGCCTGCTCTCGGTCCTCGGCGTCTTCGTCGCGCTCGTCCTCCTGCTCGCCCGGACCGGGGCCCGTCCTGCCGGTGCCGGGACCACTCCACCGGCCACCCCGCCGGCCACCCCGGCCGCCAAGGACACGCCCCCGGTCGCTTCGGAGCGCGAGGGGTGGATCCGGTCCGCCGGCCGGGCGCTCCTGGCGCCGAAGGTCGGCTTGTACGTGCTCGCGACGTTCCTGAACATGCTGGGCTTCTACGGCATGTACACCTTCCTCGGCAGCGCCCTGCAATACCGCTTCGGCGAGGGAAGTTCCCTGACCGGAACCATGATTCTGCTGTACGGCCTCGGGTTCGCGACGAGCTTCGTCACCGGCCGGTGGGCCGACCGGCTCGGCAAGGAGCGCGTCCTCGTCGTCCTGCTCGGCGGCCTGGCCCCTGTCCTGGTGGCCATCCCGCTGGTCGCGGCATGGACGCCACTGCTGGTGATCTGCCTCTTCCTGTGGGGGTCTCTGCAGAGCCTGGTCGTCACCCTGCTCAGCACGCTCCTCAGCGAATCCTCGCAGCAGTACCGCGGCACGGTCCTCGCCTTCTACAGCCTGGCGACAAACCTCGCGGTCGCCCTGGGAGCCGCGCTGTTGGGCCCCCTGTTCACCACGTATGGATTCACCGCGCTCGGCTGGGTCTGCGCCGGAATCACACTCGTCGCCTTCGCGCTCGGCGCGGGGGCCCACCGGCGGGCAACGCGCGACGAGGGCGCCGCGATTCCCGTCCCCGCGCCCGAGGGAGCCGCACGTACGGAGGCAGTCGCGCACAGGGAGGGAGCCGCACATGAGGACTGACATCGCGCGCAGGCTCCTCGGCCTGCCCCGGAGTTCGTTCGCCACGACCGCGGGCAGGATCGCCGAGCTCGTCGAAGCAGGCGAGGACGTCGTCAATCTGTGCCAGGGGAACCCGGACCTCCCCACGCCGCCGCACATCGTCGAAGCCCTGCGCCAGGAGGTGCTCGACCCCGCGACGCACCGCTACCCGGCCTTCTCCGGCATGCTCGAACTGAAGGTGGCCATCGCCGAGTGGTACGCGGCGGAGCACCAGGTCGACCTGGACCCCGAGACCGAGGTCGCCATCCTGTTCGGTGCGAAGGCCGGTCTGGTGGAGATCAGCCAGTGCTTCCTGAATCCCGGTGACGTGTGCCTCATGCCGGATCCGGCATTCCCGGACTACTGGGCAGGTGTGCTGCTGGCCGGGGCGCGCATGCATCCCCTCCCGCTCCTGCGGGAGAACGGTTTCCTTCCGGACTACGACGCCCTGGACCCGACCGTCAGCGACTCGGCGAAGCTGATGTTCCTGAACTACCCCAACAACCCGACGTCGGTGACCGCCCCGTTGGAGTTCTACGAACGCACCGTACGGTTCGCCGAGGCACACGACGTCATCGTGGCCTCGGACTTCGCCTACGGGGCGCTGCCCCTGGGGGGCGAGACACCTGTGTCGTTCCTGCGGGCGCCGGGCGCCAAGGACGTCGGTGTGGAGTTCATCTCGCTGTCCAAGATCTTCAACATGGCGGGCTGGCGGATCGGTGCCGTCGTGGGCCATCGCGAGGTCATCGGCGCGATCAACCTCATCCAGGAGCACTACTACGTCTCGCTCCCCCCGTTCATCCAGCGGGCCGCCGTCGCGGCGTTGACCGGCCCCCAGGACTGCGTACGGGAGCTGTCGGACGTCTATCGACGCCGCAGGGACGGTTTCGTCGCCGGGCTGTGGGACGCGGGGTGGCACGTCGATGTGCCCCGGTCGATCTTCGCCTGGTTGCCGATACCCGGCGGGGGAAGCTCCGTCGACTTCGCCGGCGAACTGCTCCAGCGGGCCAACGTGGCGGTGGCTCCCGGCCGTTGGTTCGGGGAGCACGGCGAGGGATACGTCCGGGTGAGCCTCCTGGCCCCCGAGGACAGGCTCAGGGAAGCGGTCGGCCGACTCGTCGATTTCAGCGCCGGACGCGTATGGCCGTCGGCCTCGGCGGCGCGCACCGCGCCGCCGTCCGGACCGGGTGCGCGCACGCCAGTACACAGCACAAGCACGTGACGGAGAAGACGGAAGAGGGGATTCCCACCATGGACGACACCATCGACGGGGACCGCAGGGAGATCGACGGTCTCGACGCACGCATCATCGAGTTGCTCGGGCAGCGGGCCCGTGTGTCGGCACGCATCCAGAGGAGCCGCATCAGCGCCGGGGGCCCGCGCACGGTCCTGGCCCGGGAGGCGGAAGTCCTCAGCCATTACCAGCAGGGGCTCGGCACTACGGGTACGCCGATCGCGCTGCACGTCCTGAAGTTCTGCCGCGGCACCGTTCCCGCGGCGGATGCCGCCCTCCCAACCGGCGACTGACGGCCCGGCCCGCACCACCGGTCCGTCAACTGCCAGGGCCGGGTGCCCCCCTTGTCCCCCTCGGCACCCGGCCGCGTCACTCACCGACCGCCGCGAACCGCCCACCACAGCAGCGTCTACAGGAGATTCACTGTGATACGCCACGTCGTACTCTTCAAGTTCAAGCCGGGATTCGACTGGAACGATCCCCGCGTCCTGGAAGCGGAACGCACCGCGGCCAGGGTCGGCGACGAGGTGCCCGAACTCAAGGAGTGGCGCTGCGGGCGCAACCTCTCGCCGCGCCCCATCGCCTACGACTTCCTGGTGGACGGGCTCCTCGACGACATGGACGCGGTCGAAAGGTATCTCGCCCACCCCTTCCATCAGGACGCGATCACCCAATGGCGAGAGATCAGCGACTGGGTCATGGTCGACGTCTAGAAGACACGGACGCCTCCCCATTCACGCCCCGAACCCGCACCCCCTCCCTGGAGCCGGCATCCACGGCGTCACCTTCCCTACCTACACGGCCTGTTGATCGTCCAACTGGGACATCAGCCATTCCTCGACCGCGAAGAGACGCCGCTCGACCTCCGCCGTGTCGGCGCCGCGCACGACCACGAAGCACAGATGGGACGCGCTGTGCAGGGTCACGGCGTCCGGCGCGATCCGGTCGTTCACCTCGTACTCGCTCACCCAGGGGAACGGCGGCCTGCCGGGCAGCCGCACGGGCCGTCCCTGGGGCAGGAGCGAGACGGATCCGTGCACCTCGGCGGGCGGGCCGGTCGGGGGCGGCTCCACCGGCAGGTCGCAGGAGAGCCGCAGCGAGGTCGCGTGCAGATCCACGCCGTACGTGGCCCGGGTCAGTACCGGAATGCGGTCGCCTCCGACGCGTGAGGCGATTTCGCACAACACCAGTCGGTCATCCGGCGTATGGAACACCTCCAGGTGGTACGCCGCCGCCGGCGGGACGTCGAAGGCGGCGAGGGTCCGGTCGAAGAACTCCTCCAGGCGTCCGGCGAGGGCGTCCTCCGGCCGCAGTTGCAGCGAGCCGTTGTTCTGCCCGGAGAACACCCCGAGACAGCTGCGCAGATAGCGGGAGGACGCCACGAAGCGGTAGCCCTCGCCCAGCACGGCGTCGACGTGGTACATCTGCCCCTCGACGAACTCCTCCACCATGAGGTCCTCACGCCACGGGGTCCTGCTGAACGCGAGGAGGTCCTCCTCACCCCGCAGCACCGAGATGTCCCGCGACCCACCTTGCTTGACGGGCTTCACCACGACCGGGTGGGCGAACTCGCCGATGAAGTCGACGAGATCCACGGAGGAATCCAGTCGGGCGAAGCGGGCCGTGGGCACGGTGCGGCTCGCGATCCGCTTCATCACCATCCTGTCGCGGAAGGAGAGTGCGCTCGACACCGACTGTCCGGGAATCCCCATGCTTTCCCGCATGCGCGCGGCCCGTTCCAAGTCGTACTCGTTGTCCGTGACGATGCGGGTGAACGGCTTCTCGCGGGCCAGGCGCCGGATCATGAGTTCCGCGTAGGGGACGGCCTCGCAGTTCTCGACGTGTTCGTACCGCGCGAAGGCCTTCGTGTTCCGCAGCGGATGCTGGCTGAACACATGGAGCCGGTCGACGAGTTCGGGCAGCATGCTCGGGTAGTCGAGCTTCGGTCCGTAGTTGATGACGGCGACGTTCTTCTGGGGTTTGCTCTCCCGTTCGGAGCAGGGACAGGTGGGTGGGCGGGGAAAGGACGCCGGCGGCTCAGTCGCGGACCCGGCTGGCGAGCAGCGTGCCGGCGGTGGCCAGTACGAGTCCGCCGAGGGTGAGCGGGCCGAGGTGCTGTCCGAGCAGGAGCGCGGCCAGGCCGGCGGTGACCATCGGCACCAGATAGAAGAGGCTGCTCACCTGGCTCGTGCCGTGGCGCCGGAGCAGGTGGTAGAGCAGGCCCACGCCGACGACGGAGTTGACGAGCGCCGCCCACAGCAGGACGGGCCAGTACCCGGCGGTGAAGGTGACGTCGAATCCTTCGACGAGGAACGCGGGCACCAGCGCGGCCAGGGCCGCGGCCACCAGCTGGACGGCGTTGCCCATGACCGGCTCCATGCCCACGCAGAAGCGCCGCTGGTAGACGGTGCCGAGCGCGATGCCGAGCAGACCGAGAACGAGGAACGCGAAGCCGAGGAGATGGCCGCCGCCGAGGGTGAGGCCCTCCGAGACGGCGAGCACCACCCCGCCGAGACCGAGGGACAGGCCGAAGTACTGGCCGCGGCTGACCCGTTCATGGAGTACCGGCACCGCGACGAGCGAGGCCACCAGGGGGTACAGGGCGATGACGAGGGCGGCCGAGCCGGAGGGCACACCGCGCTCCATGCCCACGTAGATGCTGGAGAACTGCACCCCCTGGACGAGCAGGCCGGCCACTGCGAGATGGCCCAACTGCCGCCTTTCAGGCACTTTTTGACGTGTCATCAGGCCGATGGCCAGCAGTAACCCACCCGCCACCGCGAACCGGAGCGCGGCGAAGGTGTACGGGGAGGAGTGGCGCAGGCCCAGCTTTCCCGAAAGGAAGCCGGAGCTCCACACCACCACCAGGGCCAGCCGGGCCACCACATCACGGCCTCCCCCACGGCCGCCCCGGAGTCTCCCCTCGGCTGGAGCCGCGGAGCGGTCCGGGTACGACACCCCGGTGCCGTCCGACGTCACGGTCTCTTTTACGCGCATGGCATCTCCCGGCGCTGCGTGCGTGCTGTAAAACGTACGCTAGAGCGAGATATCGTTCACCGCACGCGTTCTCGGCCGGTTTGCAGCTTGCTGCACACCGGCCCGGACAGACCGAGGAGACCCGTGGACGCAGACCTTGATCCACCACAGCCGCACCTCCTGGCAACAGGTCAGGGCACGCCCCAACTCCCAGCCGGGGAACGGCTGTTGGACTGCGCCAACAGATGCCGTCATGAGCTGCTCCTCGCGCACTCCGGCGACGGCCGACGGCCCGACAGCAGTCACCTCCTGATGGCCGAGCCGCTCGCCTCCCTCCACGCACGCGGCGTCACGGTGCGCACGGTCCACCAGCACCCCGCTCCTCACGACGCGACAGCCCGCAGGAACATGGCCCGCGCTGCCGACGGAGGCGCGGAGATCCGCACGACGAGCGGCCCCCTCTCCCCGATGGTCATCGTCGACCGCGAGACGGCGCTGATCCCCGGCGCCGACGGGCACGGCGCGCTGGTCGTCACTCAGCCCGGCATCGTGCACTTCATGACGGAGGTGTTCGAGCACACCTGGGTGACGGCGGCACCCGTCGACGCCCGAAGCCGGGCACACCATGCCGACGCGTTGCTTCCCGGCGTGCGCCGGACCATCGTCCTGCTCCTCGCGGAGGGGCAGACCGACGCGATGATCGCGCGGCGCATCGGGGTGAGTGTGCGCACCTGCCGCAGTCACATCGCCCGGATCTACCAGGAGTTCGGCGCCCTAAGCCGCTTCCAGCTCGGCGTCCTCGTCGCGGGCCGTGGCCTGCTGTGCCCCGCACAGGACGCTGCCGCCCACTCCGGCGCGTCAACCTCCGACGCCTCTCTAGGATGCATCCATGAGCAATCCTCCGCCGTCGGAAGCCTCCCCCGACCCGGCGCCCCGCGATCCCGAGCTCGGCTTCCCGCGCCCCGGTGAGGTGCTCCGCCGTCTCCGTACCCACAAGGACATGTCCTTGCGTCAGGTCGCGGCCGAGTGCGGTCTCTCGGTGTCCTTCCTCGCCGCGCTGGAACGCGGGGAGACCGACATCGCCCTGGAGCGGCTCGGCCGCCTGGCCAAGGTGTTCGGGCACGACGTGGGGTCGTTCCTGGGCTTCTCACCGGGGCGTTCGACGCCCTCCGTGTTTCCCGCGGAGGACCAGGAGTCGTTCGACCGGGCGCCGGGCGTTCGCTATCGCGTTCTGCGCCTGCCGGAGTTCGGCTACCAGGTCCTCACCGCCGACTTCGAGCCGCACTCGGGCCTCCTGGAGGAACTGCGGCACGAGGGATCCGACCTCATCGTGATGACCGAAGGCACCGTGACCGCCCGGTACAACGGCAGCGACCACGAACTCCGGGCGGGCGACTGCGCGCAGTGGTCTGCCGGATACCCCCACAGCTTCCGCAACGACAGCGACGAGCCGGCGCGGTTCGTCGCCGTGCTCTTCTCCAGCCTGTACTGACTCTCGCTCGGGTTCAGTACGGCGAGAGCGGCCGATCGCGCGGCCTCAGAGCGGCTTGCGCCATACGGAGATGTGCTTGCCGGAGTCCTGCGTGAACGGCGTCCCGTCCCAGTCCGCCACGCGACGTTCCAGTTCAAGACCCGCGATGCGTGCCATCAGGTCGAGCTCCGCCGGCCAGGCGTATCGGTGCTGGGATCTGTCGCGCCGGTACGAGCCGTCGTCGCCGTCGCGAGTGAAGTGGTGCGAGACGAGAATCTGTCCGACCAGGTCGAAGGTGTCGAAGCCCAGGTGCCGTTCGGAGACGTCGAAGGGCACCGCGACCTGCCCGGGAGGGAGGCAGCGAAGCGGCGGCACGCCCAGCTCGATGACGAATCGGCCACCGGGCCCCAGATGACGTGCGGCGTTGCGGAAGCACTCGACCTGCTCGTCCTGCGTGAGCAGGTTCGAGATGGTGTTGTAGACGAGATACACCAGGCTGAACTCGCCGGGGACGAGCGTGGTGGCCATGTCTCCGATGGCTACCGGGAGGGTGTCCTCGTCGGTCTTGCGACGCAGGACCGCCGCCATGTGCTCGGACAGTTCGATGCCCGCCACCGGCACACCGCGTTCCCTGAGCGGGACGCCCACGCGTCCGGTCCCGATGGCGAACTCCAGAGCCCGGCCGCCTCCGGCGAGCCCGGCGAGGAAGGCGATGGTCGGTTCGAGTACGGCGGGCGAGGACATCTCGGTCACGCTGGCGTCATAGCGGTCGGCTGCCTCACGACTCCACAGCTCACTGCTCGTCATGAGCGGACACTCTGCCCGACGCCGATGGAGCATGTCGACACGTTTGCCTTCCGCCGACGGCACCCCCGCAGAGCTCGGATCGGACCACCACGAGTCCTTCCGGGTCGTGCGACTCCGGCCCAACACACCACCGTAGTAACCCAGTTGCTGGTCCCGCCGCAGCACTGTCCAGTTGGCCGACGGCACGGTGGCCCCGCACGCCGATGGTTCGCCAGCGCTGTCCCGCGCCCGCTATAAAGGGCGGACCAGCAAGCCACTTCGGGGGAACCTCTTTATGACGACCCATGCCGTCGCTCGTCTGACGGCGCTCACCCAGGGGTACGGGGGCCGCAAGGTCATCGACGGCCTCGACCTGTCCATAGAGCCGGGTGTCACCGGTCTGCTCGGCCCCAACGGAGCGGGCAAGACCACCCTGTTCCGTACTCTCGCCACGATCTCACCACCCCAGGCCGGGGTGGTGGAGCTCTTCGGGAGGCCCGTCACCAGCGAACGGGCCGCCCGGCAGGTCCGTCGGCGCATCGGCTATCTGCCGCAGGACTTCGGCTACTTCCCGGCGTTCTCCCTCACGGACTTCGTCCGCTACTGCGCCTGGTTGCGCGAGGTCCCGTCGAAGCAGGCCGACTCCGCCAGCAAAGAGGCGCTGGCGGCGGTCGGGTTGGCCGACCGGGCCCGCGACCGGATGAAGTCCCTGTCCGGTGGCATGCTCCGCCGGGCCGGGATCGCCGCGGCGATCGTGGGTTCTCCGTCGCTGCTGCTGCTCGACGAGCCCACGGTCGGCCTGGACCCCGCGCAGCGCCTCGACTTCCGTGAGCTCATCCGCTCCCTCGCCCGTGCGGGGGCCGCCGTGGTGCTCAGTACCCATCTCGTCGAGGACGTGGGCGCCGCCTGCGACAGCGTCCTCGTGCTGAGCGGGGGCAGCGTCGTCCACAGCGGTACGCCGCGGCAGTTGGCGCAGCTGTCCGCGCCCACGGCCCCGGGCGACAGCCCGCTGGAGCGCGGCTACATGACCGTCCTGAACAGCCGTGGTCCGGCCGAGGAAGCCGCATGCTGAACGCATACCGCATCGAGCTCAGACGCTCGCCCCTGCTGACCGCCTTCCCGGTGATGATCGCCGTGGATCTGGTGGTGCTCTTCGGACGGTCGCGGTACTGGATCGGCGTGTGGCCCGAGGCGAGCGTGGCCGCGCAGGTCGTCACGATGTTCCTGGGCTCGGTTCTGGCAGGTGTCTCCGCCTGGCAGGCGGGCCGGTCCTCCCGGGCGAAGATGCCCGAGTTCCTGCTGGGCGCGGCCCGGCCCGGCTGGCGGATAGAGGCCGTGCGACTGGCCGCGACCCTCACGCTCGGGTTCCTCGCCTACGGCACCGGATGTCTCGTCGCCGCAGCGGTCTCGTTCAGCGACGCGGGTCCGGGCTTCCTGTGGCCGTCGTACCTGCTGCTCGGGGCATCGACGCTGATCATCTTCGCGTCCGTGGGACATCTGGCCGGGCGCTGGTGGCCTTCGGCCGGGTTCACGCCCGTCGTGTGCGCGCTGGGCTGCTTCATCAGCATGCTGGCCCTGCCGTTCCAGTTCGACGTCCTGGTGGGGCCGCCCGACACTCATCTTCGCCCGCTGCCGGTCGCTCTTCGTCTGCTGTGGGCCCTCGCGTTCGCTGCGCTGGCGGTGACGGCGCCGCCGAGGCGGAGAAGTTCGGCGGACCACATGCCCGGTAGGAGGGTGCCTCGGCACGTCCTGGGTGTCGCTGTCGTCTCCGCGATGTGCTGCCTGATCGCCGTCCCCGCGGTTTCGGCCGCCGGCGAACTGAGCGTGCAGCGTCCGGCGTCGGCGGTCACACCGCTGTGCGACCGCGCCGACGAGACCGCCCCGCGCGTATGCGTCTGGCCCGAACACCGAAAGTACCTGCCCGATCTGACCCGTATGGCACAGCGCCTCGGCCAGACGGCGACGGCACAGCCGAGCGTCGAAGCACCCGCCGGATTCGATGAGTTCGGGCTGCACCGGACCCTGCTGGGCGACCGGGGGTTCGACATCACCGAAGGGCACGTACGCACTGCCGCGATCGCCATGGCACACGAGGTGTTCACTGCCTCGTTCGGCAAGTGCCGGCCGCCTCAGGGAGAGACCCGGGCATGGCAGGCGATCGACAGCATCCACCTCTGGCTCGAATACCGGTCCATGGGCGAGGACCCGGCCAGCGCCGACCAGGGGGTTCACGCCGAAGAGGTCTCCGACGCCCGGCGCGAGGCGACCGGCGCCGCACGGATGTCATCGGCCGAGCAAGAGAAGTGGGTCGCGCGGGAGCACGCCCAGCTTCTTCGCGACCCTTCCTGGTGCGAGCCCCGTGAACCTCGCTGATCTGCTCCGCTACGCCCGGGTCCACCGGGGCGGGGAGGTTCTCGCCGCAACGGCAGTGGTCGCCCTCCTGTCGGCGCTCTTCGGCGGGACGCCCATCGCCCTTCCCTCCCTCGGCAGTGGCGGTGTCACCACGGGGGTGCCCTACCGTCAAGAGCTTCCGCTCCTCTCGGCCGTCTTCCTCACGGCCGCGCTCGACGGCGCGATGTCGGCGCACGACGCGATGGGAGCAGTCGGCATGCACCGGGTGCGCGCCGTCTACCACACCGCACTGTCCCTGGTGGTCTGCGCCTTCTCCTTCACCACGGAGGCGCTGGCCGTAGGGCCGGAGGCCGGCGCCGTCTTCGTACGCTCGGTGCTCATCTGGCTCGGCCTGGCCCTGCTCTCGGTCCGGCTGCTGGGACAACGACTCGGCTGGGCCGTCCCCCTGGCCTCCGCCCTCCTCCTGGTCTGGTATCCCTCCAACTGGTGGGACTGGACGGCCACTTCACCCTCTGATGCCTTCAGTTGGGCTCTGGCCGCCCTCGCGCTGCTGACCGGAATCACTACGATCGCCGCGACTCCCTGGCGGATGAGGGGCCTCCTGTTCAGGACAGGCATCCTGCGCGGAAAAAGTGGCTCCGCGGATGCACAGCGACGAGGTGGGCCCACGGTCTGAACCAAGACGGTGAGCCCGGCCCGGCGCGTACGGCTCGCTTCACGCACGGTTTGCTCCCGCCGTGAGCGATCAGCCGATCTCACGGGTCACCTCAGGGCGGACGGCAGGGTGAGTGCTGATTCAGCCGCGCGGATCGTCCAGGGCGGTAAATCCGGGCAGCCCTAGGCGCAAGCTGGTGGTCGTCAAGGCCGCCCGTACCACTCCCGTACCACTATGGAAAAGCCGCCCCGCGGGCGGGGCACAGGTATCCGCGACCGTCGCCCGCCCGCAGGGCCGCCCCGTTCACTCCCGGCGGTCGCGGCGCAGGACCCGGAGGGAGTGCGCCTCCAACGGGAATTCGGCGTCCGGCCCGAACACCGTCTCCTCCTCGTCCGCCGACGGCCTGGCGGTGTCCAGCGCGACGTGCCACTTCTCGCCGTACGCGGCCGGGGGCAGACGGAATTCGACCGGGTCCGTACTGCTGTTGAACAGGAGCAGGAACGTGTCGTCCGGGAGCGGTCGGCCCTGCGTGTCGCGTTCCATCGGCCGATCGGCGCACAGGTACACCGCGAGGGCGTGTGCGTCGCCGCGCTCCCAGTCCGCGTCACCCATCTCGCACGCGTCGGGGCGCAGCCACACCAACTCGGCCTGCTCCGGTGGGGTGTCGGGGGTGGGCCCGACGGGGAAGTGCCGGCGGCGCAGCCCCGGGTGGGCGTGGCGCAGGGCGACCGCGCGCCGGGCGAAGTCGAGCAGTTCGCGGCGTTCGTCGTCCAACTCCCAGTCCACCCAGGAGGTTTCGTTGTCCTGGCAGTAGGCGTTGTTGTTGCCGCCCTGGGTGCGTCCCAGCTCGTCGCCGTGCGCGAGCATCGGCACGCCCTGCGAGAGGAGGAGGGTCGCGATCAGGTTGCGCTGCTGGCGCAGGCGCAGCTCGCGGACGCCCGGGTCATCGCTCTCGCCCTCGACGCCGCAGTTCCAGGACCGGTTGTCGTCGGCGCCGTCCCGGTTGTCCTCGCCGTTGGCCTCGTTGTGCTTGCCGTCGTAGCTGACGAGGTCGCGCAGCGTGAAACCGTCGTGCGCCACAACGAAGTTGACGCTTGCGCGGGGCCGTCGCCGATCGTGCTGGTAGAGGTCGGAGGAGCCGGTGAGGCGGGACGCGAAGTCGGCGAGGGTGTTGTCCTCGCCCCGCCAGAAGCCGCGCACGGTGTCCCGGTAGTGGCCGTTCCACTCCGACCAGAGTGCGGGGAAGTTGCCCACCTGGTAGCCGCCGTCCCCGACGTCCCAGGGTTCTGCGATCAGTTTGACCCGGCTGATCACGGGGTCCTGCTGCACCAGGTCGAAAAAGGCGGAGAGGCGGTCCACCTCGTGGAACTGCCGTGCCAGGGTGGCCGCCAGGTCGAACCGGAAGCCGTCGACGCGCATCTCGGTCACCCAGTACCGCAGCGAGTCCATGATGAGTTGCAGCACGTTGGGGTGCCGCATCAGCAGGGAGTTGCCGGTGCCGGTGGTGTCGAAGTAGTGCGCCGGGTCGTCGTCGACGAGACGGTAGTACGCGGCGTTGTCGATGCCCCGGAACGACAGTGTCGGACCCTGCTCGTTGCCCTCCGCCGTGTGGTTGAACACCACGTCCAGGATCACCTCGATCCCGGCGGCGTGCAGCGCCTTCACCATCTCCTTGAACTCGGCGACCTGCTGGCCCCGGGTGCCGCCGGCCGCGTAGCCGTTGTGCGGCGCGAAGAATCCGATGGTGTTGTAGCCCCAGTAGTTGGAGAGGCCGCGGTCGACGAGGAACCCGTCCTGGGTGAACTGGTGCACCGGCATCAACTCGACCGCGGTGACGCCCAGTTCCTTGAGATGGTCGATCACCTCGGGATGTGCCAGGCCGGCGTACGTGCCGCGCAGCTTCTCCGGGACCCCGGGGTGACGCATCGTCAGACCACGTACATGTGCCTCGTAGATCACCGACTGGTGGTAGGGGTGGTCCGGCCGCCGGTCCCCCTCCCAGTCGAAGTCCCGGTCCGTGACCACGCCGAACATCCCGTGCCCGGCGCTGTCCAGGGTGTTGAGCGTTCCGGGCTTCTCCGGATCGGTGCTGAGCAGCGAGGGGTCGCCGTCGAGCTGCCCGTCCACAGCCGTGGCGTACGGGTCGAGCAACAGCTTGGCGGGGTCGCAGCGCTGCCCCTCATCGGGCCGGAACGGGCCGTGCACCCGGTAGCCGTACCGCTGCCCGGGACCCACCCCCGGCAGATAGGCGTGCCACACCGCGCCGTCCACGTCGGTGAGTGTCACGCGCCGCTCCTCGCCCGCCTCGTCGAACAGGCAGAGTTCCACCCGTTCGGCGACCTCGGAGAAGAGAGCGAAATTGGTTCCGGCGCCGTCGTGGACGGCACCGAGCGGATAAGGACGACCAGGCCACGTCTCCATCCGCGCATCAAAGCACGACAGCCCCGACCACGGATTCCGACGCGACCGCACGTCGATCGGTTACTTCTCCCCTCCGCTCCCCTCCGCCAGACGTCAGGCGACTGCATCCGTCGACACCGAAACGGTGACACCCGGAGGTGGACTCGTGGAGTAGAGCCGTTCAGGCAAGGCTCAGAACAGCACAGATCTCTTTGCCGCCAGAGGGCAGAGACCTGAGAGAGACCCTGTCGGCGAGGGTCTGCACGATGGACCAGCCATAGCCGCCCTCGACCGGCTGGCAGTCGGACCGGCTGGGGATCCTGGGGAGACTGTCGCTGCGGTCCGCGACATGGAGAAACAGGCGTCCGTTCTGCACCTCCTGCTTGCAGGCCGACAACCCTTCACCGTGCCGCAGCGCGTTCGTGATCAGCTCGGTCACGACGAGGAGCGCGTCGGCGACACGTTCCTCGGAGGTGGCGGGGGCCGTCCGCCGGATGGCGTCGACGACCTGCGCACGGGCCCGGGCGGTCTCCGGCGCCTCGGCCGTGGTGCAGACGCGCTGGTGCATGGTGCTCTCCCTCGGAACGCAGGCCCTTCCGCAAAGGGCGACGGAATGTGAGCGGCACGGTTCTGCCGCCCCATCCCAGCCTCCCCGCTGGGCGCCCCCGGCAGGCGCGGCAGAGGTCACCATTGCCGGGGTCCATAGGCTTCCGGCAGCGGCGTCGCATCTCCACCTATCGGCCGATGCGGCAGGCCGAATACCTGCCCGTACGATCTAGGCCTTTGGATCTTGTGAGGAGCCCTTCGTGGAAATCTTCCGCTTCGACCGTGCGGAAAGGGTCATCGATCGCTTCGGCAGTGTGGGGTCCACCGCGTCCTCCGTCGCCGCCGGGACGGGGGCCGTCCACCTGACCTGCCTGACCATTGAGCCCGCCGGCACCATTGGCAGCCACCCCGCGCCGGTGAGCCAGCTCTTCCTGGTCATCGCCGGCGAAGGCTGGGTGGCCGGCCCGGACGGGCGCCGTATCCACGTCTCAGCCGGCGACGGTGTCCGCTGGGAACCCGGCGAGGAACACGCCTCGGGCACCTCCACCGGCCTCACCGCCCTGGCTCTCGAAGGTGCGGCCCTCGACCTCTTCACCCTGGACGCGCCCTGACCCGTAACGCACGCCCCGGTGTGGGCCTGCCACACCGCACTCGGCGGCCTCGGCCCCCACTCGTACGCCGCCGGTCGCCGGCCTTGCAATGCCGGTCACCCGTCGTCATCCGTCATCCGTCATCCGTCATCCGTCGATGGCTTGGTAGAGCGTGGCCCAGAAGTCGTGGATGAGCCGCGCCGAGTCCGGGGTGGACATCCCGACCTGGGTGAGCAGGACTCCAGTGAGCTGATTGCCCGGATCCGCGTAGGCCGTGGTACCGGTTCCGCCGTCCCAGCCGAACTGGCCGATCGGGGCGTGGTCCCCGCGCCGGGTGCGTACCGCCATCCCGAAGCCCCAGCCACCGTGCTGGCCTTGGCCGACGGTGAGGTGGGCGATGTTGCGGTACATGGTGTCCCGGGCTGCCTGCTGTGCGGGGGTGAGGCGGTTGGTGGTCATCAGCTCTACAGCGGGCCGGGACAGGATCCGTTCGCCGCCGTGCATGCCGTGGTTGAGCAGCATCCGGAAGTAGGCGTGGTAGTCGTCGACGGTGGAGACCAGTCCACCGCCGGCACACTGGAACGCCGGCGGCCGGCTGCTCCTTCCGCCCTCCGCCTCGTCCCACACGAGGAACTCCCCGGACTGCGGGTCAGGCCCGTACAGGGGCGGCAGCCGATCGATCTTGTCAGCGGGTACGTGAAAGGCGGTGTCCCGCATTCCCAGCGGGTCCAGGATACGTTCACGCAGGAACGCTTCCAACGGACGGCCCGTGACCCTGGCCACGAGGACTCCGAGTACTTCATTGCTCAGGTCGTACTGCCACCGCTCGCCGGGCTGGTACGAGAGCGGCAGTTCGCCGAGGCGGCGCATCCACTCGTCCGGCTCGGGCGCCGGCCCGGACACCACGCTGTAGTCGGTCCGCTCGAACGTCGCGGCCCTGATCGGTGAGTCCAGCAGCTCGAAATCCACGCCGAGTCCGAACGCCGAGGTCAGCAGGTCCCGTACGGTGATCGGCCGCCGGGCAGGCACCGTGTCGTCGAGCGGCCCGTCCGGTCGCTTGAGTACGCGGCGGTCGGCGAGTTCGGGCAGCCACGGGTCCACCGGCTCGTCCAGCCGCAGCCTGCACTCGTCGAGCAGGACCATGGCCGCCGCCGTGGTGACCGGCTTCGTGGTGGACGCCATCCGGAAGATCGTGTCCCTGCGCATCGGCGGTCCACTGTCGTGGCGCATGGTCCCGATCGCTTCGACGTGCGTCCGGTCGCCTCGGCCGACCAGGGCGACAAGTCCGGGAATCCGCTGGGACTCGACGTGCCGCTCCAGCACCTCGCGCAGTCTGCGCAGCCCTGCTTCGGAGAAACCGCTGTTGGTCTCGCTCATCATGAATGTCCTGATCCCTCGTCTGTCGTATGCATGCGTTCACACGCGATGCCGTGGCCGCCTCCGCTGAGAGGAGACGGCCGGGCCTCCTTCGAGGTGGCCATGCGGTGAGCGTGCACCCTGCCCCGAGGTCAAGGTCAATCTCATCTCGGTCACCGAGCGACGCCGAGTACCGTCCAGTACCGCCGAGCGACGTCAGGGGCCGCGGGCAACCGCGGGCGATCGCGGGGCCGTCGGGGAGCCGGAGAATCGGCTCCGGTCCGACTCCGGTCCGGCTCCGGCCTCGGCTCCCGCTCCCGCTCCCGCTCCCGCAGCGCGCTACCCTCGCGCTTGGGATGCCGGCCCCTGGCCCACCCGAAGGCTTCCGGGCCGGTGTCAACACGGGTCGAGTGTCCGTAATCACCCAGGAAATGAAGGTGTGTTGAGGCGATGTCACGCGGACTCACGATCGGGCAGGCGGCGGGATACGTCGGCATCACCATCAAGACCGTGCGGCACTATCACCGACTCGGTCTGGTCGCGGAGCCCGAGCGGGACAGTTCCGGCTACCGCCGTTACGGCTCGGCCGAACTCCTGCGGCTGGTCCAGGTGCGGACCCTGGCGGGGGCGGGCGTACCGCTTGCCGAGGTCGGTGAGTTGCTCGACGCCGGGCCCGAACGGTTCGCTGCCGCCCTGGACGACGTCCACCGTCGGCTCACCGCGCAGGTGGAGGAGCTGATCGCCCGGCGCGACACACTGCACCGACTGGCGCAGGGCGACCGTGCCCTGCTCCCCGACCGGGCCTGCGCGGTCCTCGGCCGACTCGCCGGGCTCGGCTTCGAGCCCGATTACGTGGCCGCTCAGCGGGAGGCTCTGATCCTGACCAGGGCGCTGGTTCCGGAGTTCTTCGAGGGCTTCCTCACTCGACTTGACCACTCACTCGACGAT
This sequence comes from Streptomyces sp. NPDC006691, assembly GCF_042869955.1. NCBI lineage: Bacteria > Bacillati > Actinomycetota > Actinomycetes > Kitasatosporales > Streptomycetaceae > Streptomyces > Streptomyces sp. NPDC006691. The sequence goes on along the minus strand of NZ_JBIAGW010000004.1, from coordinate 408,755 downwards.
CCCGAACTCGTCGAGCTGACGAAGCATTGCCTGGAAGCCGGTTCATGGAATCCGCAGGACCCGCGGATCGAGCAGCTGGCGTCCGCGATGGCCGAGAGGCTGCTTGCGGACCCTACGCTCCTGACGCTGCCCACCGCCGGCCGGAGCCAGTCGGAAGCAGCCGCCCGTTACGCGCTGGTCGATCACCATCGGGAGGAGCAGGCACCCTCCATGGCCCGCATCAACGCGCTGGTCGAGGCGAAGCTGCGCGCGGCAGGTGTGGCCGTCCCCGGCCGGTGACGGCCCCGCAGTCGTGAGCACAAGTGGTCGCTGCCAACGCGGGCGGGTTCGCGGAGTGGGTCAGAGGAGTGGGTCCGCGGAGTGGGTCAGAGGAGCAGGTTCGCAGTGTCTGAACTGACGCTCGCATGAAGGGAGTTGCAGCCGTGCCTTCGTATCGGCACGGGCACTCGTCATCGGCCCGGGGTGAGCACTCGTCCTTCCGGGACCTCATCAGTCGACAGGGGTGTCCCGTTCCAGGCCCACATAGCTATCTCCGGCAGCGAGTCGTCGACCCACTCGATGTCCCGGCCGGCATGGATCCGCTGCCCGAGCGTGCGAAGCTCCCCGGTGGGCTCGGCGGCGACGACCACGTGCCCCTGACCGGCCAGCGCGGCGGCATCGCGGCCGCTGCCCGCGCCGATGTCCAGGATCCTCCCGGGTCGCGAGGGGAACAGGTGCAGTACGTCGCGGTGGACGTCATCGAAGGTGACGCTCTCGTACTGCTCGACGAGCACAGTGGCGGCTTCGCCGTAGCCGGCGGTACTGGCAAGGGGCTTCGGATCGATCACTTGTAGAGATTACCGAGCCGTGCCCGACGGCCTGAAGCCCGGGCGGGCGTCAACGGCCGCCGGTCCGCGCAGTAATCTTCGCTCCCATGGGGTTGGACATCACCGTCATGATCGTCGACTGGAAGTGGTTGAGGGACGCACCCCGGCCGGAGCGCCTGTCCCGACTGCGGGACGCCTGGTACGCGGACGAGACGGGCCTGTGGAACCACGACCGGCCAGGAGTCAATGGCGACTGGGAGTGGCCGCGAGGACCCGACGGCGGCCATTTCGCCGTGTACGAATTCCGGGACACCCTCGGCTCGTTCAAAGCACACTTCTGGGCCGGACAGCGGTGGGAACAAGTCCGCGACCGTGCCGACCCGTCGCTGCGTACGAGTCTTGACGCCCTGCTGCTCGGGCTGATCTGGCAGGGGCTGGATGGTGAGGCCGAGCACGTCGACCCGGGCTTCTTCAGCGAGGATCCCAGGATCTCCTACGGCATGCTCGTGGCCCGCACGCCGGAAAGCGTTCGCGGCCTGGCCACGTTGTGGGAGGAAGCACGGCCCGCGATGGGCGGGTTGCGGGAGGCATTCGAGCGCCATGCCGCGGTCGCGGACGGCTGGGTGGGCCGATTCGACGCGTTCGTAAGCCTGTTGGAGGAATGGAGCCACGTGCTTGCGGCGGCCGCGCAGCGTGGGTGGGGAGTCGTGGGGTTGAGCGAGTAGCCGGGTTGTCGACGCTCGCCTCGGCCGACCGAGTACCCCAAACCCCGGCAACTGCTCTGCTCACCGGGTGGGTTCGCGGTTGTAGAGCTTCTTGGCCCACAGGTAGCCGCCGAGGGCGATCAGGGCGCACCATCCGACGGCGAGAATCGCGTTGTTGCCGATCGGGGTACCCATGAGCAGCCCGCGCAGGGTCTCGATGAACGGGGTGAACGGCTGGTAGTCGGCGAACCATCTGAGCCCGGCGGGCATCGAGTCGGTAGGGACGAATCCGCTGCCCATCATCGGCAGGATCATCAGTGGCGTCAGCATGTTGCTCGCGGCCGCGACGCTCTTGGCCATGAGGGCCAGCGCGACCGACAGCCAGGTGAGGGCGAAGATGATCAGCACGAGCACGCCGATCGCGCCGAGCCATTCACCGAAGTCCGCGGTGGGCTCGAAGCCCACCAGCAGGGCGATGCCGGTGACGATGGTCATGCTCAGCAGGGTCTGGGTCAGGCTGCCCAGCACGTGGCCGGTGAGCACCGAGACCCGGGCGATGGCCATGGTGCGGAATCGGGCGACGATGCCCTCGGTCATGTCGATGGCCACCGAGATCGCGGTGCCCTGGGCAGCGGTGGCCGCGGTCATCAGGATGACTCCGGGGACGACGTAGTTCACGTAGGTGTCCCGGCCGCCCGGCCCGCCGAGGCCGCTGCCGAGAATGCCTCCGAGGACGTAGACGAACAACAGCAGGAAGACGACCGGGACCCCGGCGGTGGTGAGGGTGAGCGTCGGGTAGCGCAGCATGTGCCGCAGTTGGCGACGCAGCATGGTCGCCGAGTCGGTGAGGGCGTGGCCGGCGGTGCTCATCGGGCGGGCTCCTGTTCCGTGACGGGGTTGCCCGTCAGTGCGAAGAAGACATCGTCGAGGTCGGGGGTGTGGATCTGGAGTTCATCCACGGTCAGCGAGTCGCGGTCGAGCCAGTCAAGGAGTGCGCGCAGCGACCGCACGTCGCCCCGGCCGGCGACCTGAAGAGTGAGTGCTTCATCGTTGCGGGACACCACGTCCAGGGTCCGGGCCGCGTGTGCGTGGCCGTGTGCGTCGGCGAACCGCAGGGTGATGTGGCCGCCGCCGACCTGCTGCTTGAGATCCTCTGCCGTGCCCTGGGCGACGAGCTTTCCCTGGTGCAACACCGCGATCCTGTCGGCGAGTTGGTCGGCCTCTTCGAGGTACTGCGTGGTGAGGAAGATCGTGACGCCTTCGTCGGTCACCAGCCCGCGAATGATCTCCCACATGGTCCGCCTGCTGCGCGGGTCCAGCCCGGTGGTCGGCTCGTCGAGGAAGATCACTCGCGGTCGGCCGACCAGGGTCATCGCGAGGTCCAGCCGGCGGCGCATCCCGCCGGAGTACGTCACCGCGGGCTTGCGGGCCGCGTCCATCAGATCGAATCGCGCCAGCAGTTCGGTGACGCACTGCCGCCTTTCCCTCCGGGGCAGGTGGTGCAGATCGGCCATCAGCAGCAGGTTCTCCTCGCCGGTGAGGAAGCCGTCAATCGCGGAGAACTGGCCGGTGACGCCGATCGCGGCACGAACCGCGTCCGGATCACGGACCACGTCGTGGCCGGCGACCCGCATCTCCCCGGCATCGGCGCGGATGAGCGTGGACAGGATCTGCACCATCGTGGTCTTGCCCGCGCCGTTCGGACCAAGGAGCGCGAAGACCGAACCTGCGGGGATGTCCAGATCGATGCCGTTCAGCACTACGTGGTCGCCGTAGGCCTTGCGTACCGCGGTCGCCAAGAGCGCGGGGTGATCGAGATCGGTAGGCATGGTGTCACTTCCGTCGATAAGCTCTGAACCTTCACAGTAATGAAAAACTTACGTTGCATACATCAAAGCGTCAATCAGCATCATGCGAAGCGACGGAGTATGCGCAGGTAGATGAGATAAATCGTTGCATGAGGGGTGCCTACTAATGCAACGGGTTGCGTTGCATTAAACTGGCACCGACGCCAATGACGGAGGACGCCCGATGCCTGGTGACCGACTGACCCTCCAGGACCGGCGGCAGATCGCCGCAGGACTGCGCGAGCGGCTGACCTACGCCGCCATCGGCCGCCGGATCGGACGGCCGACCTCGACCATCACCCGCGAGGTGGTGCGCAACGGCGGGCCGCGCGGCTACCACGCCGAAGCGGCCCACCAAGCCGGCACACGACACGTGCGACAGGGCAGGACCACCGCGCCGACAACCTCACGGGGAAGCGTCGACCTGGGCGGGCGTGATCCACGGCTCGTGGACGAGGTGGGTGCGCAGAGCGCTGAACTGATGGTTCAGGCCGGGCTCCCGCCGATGATGGCCAAGGTGCTCGCCGTACTCTTCACCACCGACAGTGGCAGCCTCACCTCCGCGGAACTCGTGCAGCGCCTGCACGTCAGCCCCGCCTCCATCTCCAAGGCCATCGGATACCTGGAAACCCAGGCGCTCGTCAAACGCGAACGCGACCCGCACAGCCGCGCCGAACGCTATGTCATCGACGACGACGTCGTGTTCACATCCATCATGGCCAGCGTGCGCAACCAAACCCAGATCGCCGAGACGTGCATGACTGGAGCCCAAAGACTCGGCCCCGCCACCCCCGCCGGCGCTCGGCTGGAGAGCACGAGCCAGTTCCTCCGCCACGTCGTCGACGACCTGGTCCGCTCGGCCGAGCACTGGCACAAGATCTACTCCACCGCCCCCCGAAGGGCATCCGAAACCGACTGAGCCGGTCACATCGGTCGGTTCGTGCGCGCCTCAGGGCAGTTCGCGCGGGCCGGCCGGACGGGCCCCCGGGGCAGCTGAGGGCCGACTGCCACGGCCGCCGGCCGCCCTCGTACGCTGGTGCCTCCGGCGGGGGAGCCGGGCGAGCCGGGAGTAGAGCGGATGGCATTCGGAAGAGACAAGACGGTCGAGCCCTTCGAGCCGATGCACTGGACCGAGATGACTCAGTTCACCGTCGGCCGGGCCATGCGGTACACACTCCGCAAGTCGAAGCGGGGCGCCGGCCCGCATGCGATCCGGTTCCCCAGGGCCCGCGGCGGCAACCAGTACTTGGTGCCCGGCCTCTACATCGTCCCCGCCGAAGGCGACGCCTCCCTTTCCAAGGCGGGCTTCCGTCTCTTCGAGGACGAGGGCGGCCGGCACCTCCTGTGCAGTGTGCTCCCGGACGGCTCCGATCGCTACCGAGTGACGGGCACCGACGGCCAAGAGCTCGGCTCGGTCCGCCGTACGTCGCTCAGCAGGCGCCTCACCCACCAGGGCTTGTGGCTGGAGCCTGCGGGGCACCCGGCCGTAGTCGCCCGCCACACCTGGGCAAGAGGTGGCATACGGGCCGCCATGGAACGGGGAATGGGCCACGCCGCGGAGCGCGTTCTGGACTCCCTGGTGTCGTTCGGGGACGACGGGGGCTCCGACAGCGGCGCCACCCCCAAGCCGGTCGTGTGGGCAGTGGAGACGGACGGCTCGGAAGGGGAGCTCGGGGAAGCGGTGCTGACCCTTCCGCGGCCCACCCAATTCCCGAAGTGGTACTTCGTCGTGCGGGACAGCCGCTTGGACAAGCGCCTCGCCTTCGCGCTGGTGGTGCTGCGCGAGAGCGAGACCTTCGGCGCCGACCGCCGCTGAACGGCGGCTGCGGCACCCCGCCGGGCGTGTCGGGCAGGCACGCCCCATGGGGCGGATCAGTGGAGCGTGGGCCGGTAGATCAGCTCCTGGATGTGACCGTCGAGCGTCCGGTTCTCCACCAGCTCCAGGTCGAAGTCGGCCGCGCCCTGGAAGATCGGGTCCAGACCGGTCCGACCGGTGATGACGGGAAAGAGCGTCACCTGCACGAAGTCGACCAGGCCGGCGGCCATCAGGGCCCGGTTCATGGACAGGCTCCCGTGCGAACGCAACGGCACTGCGGATTGCTCCTTGAGCCGGGTCACCACATCGACGGCGTCCCCGCTCACGACGGTGGCGTCCGGCCAGTCGAGGGGGGCTCGCAGCGTCGTCGACACCACGGTCGTCGGCATGTTCCGCATCCGGGTGACCCACTCATCACGTACATCGGACTGTTCGTCACTCTCGGCCAGCATCTCCGCGAAGGCCCGGTACGTGTTTGCGCCGAAGACCATCCGACGCTCCGTTCCGTACAGCTCGGCGCGGCGGTCCAGCAACTCGGGGCCCTGTTTGCCCCAGTATCCGCTCCAGTTGGCGCTGGCCGCGCCGAAGCCGTCAAGACTGCAAAAGACGTCGAAGGTGTAGGTGGCGGCCATGGCGTACTCCTCGGATCGTTGGGCGGTGGCCTGAACACGAAGGCATGAACACGGGCGGACGGCGCCCGGAGCCAGGCGCGTTTCACCGACCGCCCTTCACACAGGCCCCGACCGTCCTACACATAGACCCCGGACGCCTCCGAAACTCATCGCCACGCCCGCGCAAAGTGAGCCCGCCAAGGAAGCGGGCCGCAGTCTCCACGACATGCTGGATCCCGCGGTGGGCTGCGCCCGGCTGAGCGGATGCCGCCGCCAGGGGGCCGGCGACGGCATCCGGAATCGAGCCCAGCACGCAACGCATACTGCTCGACCATGCACGTCATCGGGCGTGGGAGTGCCCTCGGTGCCCGGACGGCGTCCCCGTAGCTGAACGGCACCGCCCGTCCGCGCCACTTCATCGCGGTGCGCACCGCAGGTCAACACGCGCCCGGATGAAGCAAGTTCATATTTCAATGATTGGAACGAGGGCACCTCCGCCGTTCCGCTCACTGGAACGGCGGGACGAGTCAATCCGTTGCGTGTGGCCCGTAAGGCGCGTGGCGCCACACGCCCTACGGGGCCTCGCGCCATGCGAGCCGCACGCGATATGGGGCTTCACGGCGTCGGAGCGTCGGCCGACGCGAGGTCCCATGCGACGCGAGCGGCCTTGTCCACCAGCGCGACCAGGTCGGGAGCCGAGGAGTCCCGGCTCAGGTGGCGGAATTCCGTGCCCAAGGTGATCGCGAGCCGCTCGGGAAGCCCCAGCCCCGGATAGCGCCCTTCCTTGAGCAGAATGCGTACGGCGTCGACCGCGGTCCGCCCCTGGGCATGCAACATGTGCGCCTGGCCGGCGAGGTCGTCGAGATATGCCTGGTGCGTCCGCAGGGCGTCGACGTTCATGAGCGGGCCATGGCCCGGAACGATCCACTCCGGGTCGAGTGCCAGGATCCGTGCGCAGGCGTCCGAGACCCGCGCGATGGGGCCGGCCCAGTGGCAGGGGTGGTCGCCGGCGAAGACGATGTCACCCGCGAACACCACGCGCTGTTCGGGCAGATGCACGATCAGGTCACCCACCGTATGGGCGGGCCCCACCTCGATCAGCTCGACGGGTATGGCGCCGACCTGGATGTCGTGCCGACCGGTGAAGGTGGTGGTCGGAGGAATGACTCGTATGCCCGAGAAGTCGAACTGCCCGAAGTGCTGCCGGAAGTACCAGCCGAGAGGCTGCTCCGGGTCGCTGTCACGGCTCAGTGCGGCGAGTTGCCGAGGCGTCGGCTCAAGGCACTGGTGTTCCAGCGCGGCTTGGGTGGCGACGATCTCGGCGTCGGGGAGTTGTTGCAGGCCCCAGGTGTGGTCACCGTTGGCATGGGTGACGGCGACCCGGTTCAGCGCTGTGTGGCCGACCGCTGCGCGAGCGGCGTCGAGGAACTCGTCGGTCAGGGCCGGGGTGTAAGGCGTATCGATCACCAACGTCTCCCCCTGAGAGGCGATCAGGCCGCAGTTGGCGAGGCCCCATCCCCCGTCCTGGCCGGGCCGCCACGCATGTGTCCCGGGGGCAATCTGGTGCAGTTCAGAAACACGTGTCATGGGAATGCATTGTGGTCCCGGTGGGGGGTCCGGCGAAAGTTGCCGCCTCGCGGAGCCCCGCCGTCAGGGCTTGGGGTCGAAAACCAGGAAGAAGAACCGCGCGCCCGGGCTGAGGAGCGGCTGCGCGGCGCACATGGTGACGTTGCCGCGCTGCGAGGGGGCATGCCGGTCGCAGCACCTGTCCCTGGTGTCGGGGCTGTTCGGCGGGACCACGTAGGCCGCGTGGCGCATGGTGCGGGTGTCGCCGTCGGGATGGACGTAGGCGACGCTGTGGCGATAGATCGGGCCCGCCACCGGATCTTCGTTGACCTCGTGGTCGAGCCGCTGGAGGTCTTCGTTGTCGGGATAGGAGGCCACAGCGGTGCGCAGTTGCGCCGCCACCGGCACGGCCCATTGCTTTTCCCAGTCGACCAGATGGTGTTCGCGCGCGTCCTCGCGGAGCAGCATCCAGCGCATCAGGTTCCGTTCCGGCAGGCGCGGGGGCTGGCCCTCGTCCTGGGGGAACATCGAGATGAAGTCCTGGTTGGCCGCCAGGACGTTCCACGCGACGTCATTGATGTAACAGGGCTGGCCGGACACCTGGTTGACGGCCTTCTGCCACGCCGGCCCCACGTTCTTGCCCGCCGCGGGGTCCATGGGAATGGGCGGTTCGTAACCCAGCGCATAGATGTAGAGCGCGGCACGCTCGCGCTCCGCCATGCGCAGCACCCGGGCCACGGCGTCGAGGAACTCCCGACTGGGCGCCGTCATCTCGCCTCGCTCCAGGAGGCCGTAAGTGCGTTCCGTCACGAAGAGAGCCTGGGCCACCTGCGCCTGCGAGAGCCCGGGCGAACGACGGCCCCGACCGGTCCGCTTGGGTATGCCGAGCTCCGACGGGTCTATCTGAGCGCGCTTCCACTGCAACAACTGCTGCAGAGCACCCCTGTTGTTCATGCTGTATCCCCTCCCCGATGCTCTCGCCGCGGTCGGCCGCGGCGAATTACCGGAAGCTCCCTTTCCTGAAATTCGCGGATCTGAAAATTCAGAGCCTGGTGAACGGGATCTTGTCCGGGAACACTCGACCCCTGGACCGAACGTGCGTTGTGGGAGACGCACTGGTCCCTTACCGCGAGGGGGAGTTCGCGTTGCTGCACCCTGCCGTCACAGCACCCGACCGTACCGTCGGCGCCGTGGGCCGCACCATGGCGGTGCTCCGTGCGCTGAGTCGGCTCGGTCCCGCTGAACAGCCGTTGGCCGCGATCGCCGAGGCGGCCGACCTTCCCGCCGCCACTGCTCACCGATATCTTCGGGCCCTGGTTCGCGACGGTGCGGTCGTACAGCGGGGGCCGCGCGCCGCGTACACGCTGGTCGACGCCCTGCACCGTGCCCCCTTTACTCACGCGGCCGACCCATATCCGTCGGCTGATGCCCCCTCACCTGCGGTGAAGGCTGAACTGGTCACCCTACAGTCGAGGACGGGTCAGATCGTATTCGTTTACCGTCCCCATTTGATCGGCACTCCGCAGAGGAACTGCGTGGAGCGGGTATACGGTGCGCACGGCGAGGAATTGCTGACGGCACCGCAGAGGACGCTGCGGGCCCTTGAGTCGGCGCCGCTCGAAGCGGACGCCGCGGGACTCGCGATCCTTGCCTGCCTCGGCACCGCGACCGGCACCAGGAGCGACGTTTCACGGATCCGCCAGGAGGGGCATGCGGTGGGGCCTTCTCCGCTGCCGGGCCGCGTCATGATCGCAGCCCCCTTCTGGTACGGCTCGGCGGTGGCCGGGTCGGTGGCTCTGCTCACCGTCGAGGCCCAGATGCGAAGGGAAGCCACCCGCGCCCGGTACGTCGCCGCCACCATGGACACCGCTGCCGCGCTGAGCGGCCACCTGACCCGCTCGGGAGCCCGTCGAGCCGGCTGACGGACCGCGATCCGGCCCCGATCGGCGCGAGGCAGGCCGCGGACTCAACCGATACCAGAGGTACCGACACCAGAGGTGGAGAGGGCGCGCGCCCTCTCCACCTCTGGTGCGCGCGCTTCTCCATCTTTCGTGCGCGCACTTTCCGTCCTCTGGTGCGCGCGCTTTTCGTCCCGTTCAGCTCTTATCGCCGACGGCAGCCTCCGTGGCCGCGATGAAGCTCCACTTCGGCGCACCCGGGTCGCCATGCACCCCGACGCTGCCCCTCCGAGACTGCTCCTCCGAGACTGCCCCTTTGAGGCCGCTGCCCCATCAACGGCCCGGGCCGGGAGCGTGGCCCTCGGCCTGTCCGCCAGGACCACGGCCAGCGCGTCGCAGGCGGCCCCCGACGGGAGCGGACCGCCGCCAGACCGGAGGGGAACCCTCCACAGGGACGACAGGGCCGAGGAGCCCTGGGCAATGTTCCGCCCGGCTGCGTTCCGCCTCGGGCAGCGCACCCCGGATCGAGCCGTGAATAATGGCCGCCAAGAGGGTCGGACGATTTTTCCACTGAAATACCCACCGGTTAAAGGGTATTGATCACTTGCCGTCGATCTGCTAGGAGGGCAGGCACCCCGTGGACAAGGCTGCACTCAAGAACTTGCTGGAACAGAGGCGGGCCGAGATCCGCCCGGAGGACATGGGTCTCCCCCGCCCATCCGCCCGCCAGGGCCGTCGGGCACCCGGCCTGACGCAGAGTCAGATCGAGCGTCTCCTCAACCGGGCCGACGGGGTCTACCAGCGCCTTGAGTCCGGCCGCTATGCCAACCCACCCGCCGACCTGCTCCAGGACGTGGCCCGGCTGCTGGGCATGAACGAGCACGAGTGGGACGCCCTGTGGCGCTACGCGACCGGCACCGAAGCCCCCCACCCGCTGCACCCGACCTCAGGACAGACGGTCTCCGACGTGTGGCTCAACGTCCTGCCCCATTTCAGCGACATGGCGTACATCAACAACGAGAGCTGGGAAGTCCTCGGCGGGAACGACGTCTGGAAGCGGCTGTTCCCCGACCAGGCGCCTCCGCAGAACACCATGCGGTGGATGCTTCTCCATCCGGACGCCCACAGGATCCTCACCAATTGGGAAACCGCCTGGGCCCCGCTGGTCATCCCCCAGTTGCGGGCGGCCCTGGCGTCGCGCCCGGACGACGAGATCCTCCGGACGATCGAGAAGGACGTACTGGCAGATCCCGTGGTCGGCCCGCTCTACAAGTCGGTCCCGGACCGTTTCGTGACGCTCGACGGCGATGAACGACCCCTGCTGCACCCCGAACACGGCCCGTCCTGGGTCACGGTGTGCGCTGCCGAACCCGTGGGCAGCCCAGGGGCGCGACTGATCATCCTGCGTCTCTCGTCCGAGTCACGGCTGGGCAATCCGCTACCACGGCCCAAGCCAGAAGCTGGCATGTAACGCTGCATACAACGCTCATTTCCATGCAGCTGCCCGGCCGAATCGGACTACGACACTCGGGAACTACATGCGCCCCAGCTACGTATCACGCCCCGCCGTCTTCCTCCCCGAACACCGGATCAGCACCGACGAGATCATTCACGACATCGCAGCACACCACCCCGACCATCCCCGCCTGCGGGCCCTGCGGCGCACCATCGAGAACACGACCGTGAGCAGCCGGCACTTCACCCGCCCCTTGGCCTCGGACGTCGTCTCGGGTACGGCCGGCCTGGAAGCACGTGTCGTCGCAGCCTTCACCGACGCCCTGTCGATGGCCGAACGCGCGGCACGCCAGGCACTCGACGACAACGGGCTCAAAGCCACGGACATCGACGCCGTGGTGACCAGCCACTCCACCTCGTGGGCCGTCCCCCAGCTGGACATCCGCCTCATCGGATCGCTCGGCATGAAGCCTTCGACGCGCCATCAATCCCACACCACACTGGCCTGCGCCGGCGGCACCCAGTCGTTGATCGGGGCCGCTCAGACAGCGGCAGCGCTGCCCCGCGGGGCGAAAGTCCTCGTCGTGGTCTCAGAAGTCATCAGCAGCGTCTACAACCACGCGGACGCCAGCGTCGAATCCATGGTCTACAAGGCGCTGTTCGGCGATTCCGCCGCCGCCTGCATCGTGTCGGACACTCCCCTGGGCCCGGGCCTGCGCATCGAGGATTCCTGGCAGTACCTGCTGCCCGACAGCATCGACCGCTACAGCGGGCGCTTGGACAGCACCGGGCTGCATTTCGACAGCTCCAAGGAAGCGCCGAAAGCCGCAGGAGAGGTCATGGGCCCGTTGGTCGACTGGCTCGGACCCTGGCGCCCCACCGTTCCCGTCATCCATCCGGGCGCTCCGGGAATCATCGACACGGTGTCCGCGAGCCTCGGCCTGGAGCCGGAGGCGGCCAGGCATTCACGCAACAGCCTTGCGGAGAACGGAAATCTGGGAGGCGCGGCCGTACTCGATGTCCTCCGGCGGACCCACCGCGAACCCCCGGCCTCCGGAGACGGGGCGCTCATGGTGGCGTTCGGCCCCGGGTTCTTCGGTGTGGCCTGCCGCGGGACCTGGCTCAACTGACGGGCGTGCGGCCGTCCCAGTAAGGGGGAGGTCCGGTAAGGGGAGAGCACCCGTTGGAGCCGGAGCTCCCGTGAGAGGCGGGGCGCCACCTGCGCCGAAGCCTCGTCGGCAGCCGCGCTCACCGCCAGGGCCCGGGCCGACTGACTCCGCGTTGCGCGTGCCGGCCCGCCCCGCCGGGGACGGGCGCCCGGCTCCCCTGTCCAGTTCCAGTCAATGGAACAGCCGCCTCAGCCGATTTCGCCCCCTGAAATATGGACTGTGCCGTGCGGTCCCGACTTGCCGTGCAGCCGTGCCACGGGGTGAAGTACTTCTTGTCGGCGCGTCGGGGGGACACACGGGGGAGCGCCGCACCAGCACGCGGGGCACTTGTCGTGCCCGATGGACGTGCGCGGTCGAGCAGCACGCCTCGCGATGCTGGACTCGATTCCGGATGCCGCCGCCGACCTCTTGGCGGCGGCATCCGCTTGCCACCCGACCGTCAGACCGGTGGGTCATTTCGGTGAGTGGAACGGCCGCCGGGTTTCATTCCGCGCATCGAGACAAGGCTGGTCTTCACGACCGCCCACCTTGCCGTTCGCCCCACGGCGCGATGAAGTACGGGAGTCGACGCGCCGGGTGCACCGGGGGCGTCGGACAGGCACCGAGGGCACTCCCACGCTGGCCCACGTGCGCAGTCGTGCGGCCATGCCGGACAGCACGGCTGCGGGGGCGGTCGCCGTTCCCCCGGGGACGGCCCCCACTCGGGGCGGCCTCCATCTCAGACTTGACATGGAGGCCGCCGGCCTCAACCAACTGACGGGACGTCAGGACCCAGGTGACGCCGGCAGGCGTCCCCCCTCGGTGAACCAGTGCCGTCGTACGGCATCCGTCGGTCTGGGATCGCCCAGGGAATCGCGGCCCCAGACCGCCAGGGCTTCGACGACCTCGCGCAGCGCCAGCCCGCGCGGGGTGAGCGCGTACACCATCCCGCTGGCAGGACGCTCCAGTTGGCGCCGCTCGACCAGACCGTCGCCCTGGAGTTGCTTGAGGCGTGCGGCCAGGACGTCGGTGGAGACGCCCGGCAGGTCGGCGTGCAGGTCGGTGTAGCGCCGCGGCCCGTGCAGCAGCTCACGGATGATCAGGAGGCTCCAGCGCTCCCCCACCGCGTCCAGGGCACGGGCGACCGCGCAGTACTGGTCGTAGCTCCGGTGTGGCATGACGGACAGCATAACCGAGGGGTTGGACTTTCCAAGTCGGCACTTGGTAGAACAAAGTAATCGCGAGGGTGCGGATGACATAGCCAGTGACAGTGACGGTCGGGAGGCCACTGATGGAGTTTCGGCAGTCCAGCAAGCTGAAGGACGTGTGCTACGAGATCCGGGGCCCCGTGGTCGACCAGGCCAACGCCCTTGAGGAGGCCGGGCACAGCGTCCTGCGGCTGAACACGGGCAACCCCGCACCGTTCGGCTTCGAGGCGCCGGAGGAGATCCTCCAGGACATCATCCGCAACCTGCCCCAGGCCCACGGCTACAGCGACGCGCGGGGCATTCTGCCCGCCCGGCGCGCGGTGGTGCAGTACTACCAGCAGCGCGGTGTCGCGGGTGTGGCGGTCGATGACGTCTACCTCGGCAACGGCGCCTCCGAGTTGATCCAGATGGCCGTTCAGGCGCTGGTCGACGACGGTGACGAAGTGCTGGTGCCCGCCCCCGACTTCCCGCTGTGGACAGCGGTGGTCCGCCTCGCCGGTGGCCGTGCCGTGCACTACATGTGTGACGAGGAGGCGGACTGGTACCCGGACCTGGACGACATCGCCGCGAAGATCACCGAGCGCACCAGGGCCATCGTCGTCATCAACCCCAACAACCCCACCGGCGCGGTCTATTCGAAGGAACTCCTGGAAGGAATCCTCGAACTCGCCCGGCGGCACGGGCTCATGGTGCTCGCGGACGAGATCTACGACAAGATCCTCTACGACGACGCCGAGCACCACTGCCTGGCCGCGCTCGCCGACGACGTGCTGACCCTGACGTTCAACGGCCTGTCCAAGGCGTACCGGGTGGCCGGATTCCGCAGTGGCTGGCTGGTCGTCTCCGGCCCCAAGGGGCAGGCCAGGGACTACCTCGAAGGCCTGTCCATGCTGGCCGGAATGCGGCTGTGCCCTAACGTGCCGGCGCAGTACGCGGTCCAGGCCGCGCTCGGCGGCCACCAGTCGATCCACGACCTCACCCTGCCCACGGGCAGACTCACCGAGCAGCGCGACATAGCCTGGCGAGCTCTGAACGACATCCCGGGCGTGAGCTGCGTCAAACCCAAGGGTGCGCTGTACGCCTTCGCCAAGCTCGACCCCGCGGTGCACAAGATCGTCGACGATGAGCGTTTCGTCCTGGACCTGTTGCTGCGCGAGAAGATCCACATCGTGCAGGGCACCGGCTTCAACTGGCCCCACCCGGACCACTTCCGCTTCGTCACACTCCCCCGCACCAGCGACCTGGAGACCGCGATCAGCCGTATCGGCCGTTTCCTCGCCACCTATCGCCAGTAGCACGTCGGCGAACACCCCGGCCGCGGGCCGCACCAGCGGCCCCCCTTGATGCCGCCGCTCCGCCCCCAGGTCTGCCGGGGCGCGGCATTACGGGCCTCGCAAGGGGGGCATGCGGGGGGGCGTCGCGCCTGACCGTCGTCCGGCGGGTCGCCGGGCGCTCGACCCGCGGCCGGGGGAAAAGGTCGAGCCGGCCCGGACCGCTCGACCCCACCCGCGAATGTGGCACGCTCGCTCTGCACGATCACCACACGGACGATCGTGAGAGTTTCCAACTCCACACACCTTCAAGCAACGTGACGCCCCATCAGCGATGTGCTGGAGAGGCCACTGCGCATCACCAGCACCGAAGATCCGACGAGAGGTCTGCGGCTGGGACGGGCCAGCTGCTAGAATGCACTCGTTCGCCTTCGGCGCCCCAACTAGGTGCGTGCGGAGGCTTTTTTCATGCCTTCTGCCACACCTGCCCCTATCTCCCTTCCCACCACCGGCTACCGCGACCTGCTCCGCAACCGCGAGTTCGCCGGGCTGTACTCCAGCTTCACCCTGACGGTCGCCGCGAGCACCCTGTCGGGCTTCGCCCTCGGCACCCTGGTCAGCCACCAGACCCGGTCCCCGTTCCTGACAGCCGTGAGCATGTACGGCGCCGCGTTCGCGACGGTACTCGGCGCCTTGACACTGATGTCGGTCGCGGACGGAAACCGGCCGCGCCGAACCCTCGTGGCGCTCCAGTGCGTCTCGCTCCTGGGCCTCGCCGCACAAGCGATTCCAAGCCTTCCGCTCCCCGTCCGCTTCGGCCTGCTCCTCATCCTGGGGTTCTTCCAGTCGCTCGGGACCGGAACCCGGATGGGCCTGCTCGCCGAAGTGGTGCCCAACTCCGCCTACGCACTGGCACGTTCGCTGCTGAACATCACCTCGGGCGGCATGGCCGTCCTCGGCTACGCCATCGGCGCCGTGCTACTGCGGTACCTGAGTCCACAGGAGGTCTTCACCATCGCGACGGCCCTGACCGGAGTCGCCCTGCTCATCGTGGCGGCCACCGTCCGGGAACACTCGATCCGTCTGACCCGTCGCCCCGGGCCGCGTCAGACCTGGAGCACCAACATCGCCCTCTTCTCCCACTCCGGGCAACGCGCCCTACTGCTCAACCTGTGGGTCCCGAACGGCCTGATCGTCGGCTGCGAGGCACTGTTCATCTCGTACGCCCCGCATCACGCCGGCACTCTGCTGGCCGCTGGATCGGCAGGCATGCTCCTCGGCGACCTCACCGTCGGACGACTGCTCACCGCCGCGCAGCGGCGCCGCTGCGCGTTCGCGCTGCGCCTGCTGCTCGCCGTGCCGTACCTGCTGTTCACCGTCCACCCGCCCCTACTGATGGCGGCGGTCGCGGTGTTCGTCGCCGGCGCCGGGTTCGCCGCCACCCTGCCACTCCAGGAGCAGCTTCTCGCACTGACCCCCGACCCGGTACGCGGCCAGGTCCAGGGCGTCGAGTCGGCCGGCCGGATGACATGGCAGGGCCTCGGGGCCGCGATCGCCGGCGGCGCCGCCCAGTACCTCACCCCCGGCGTGGCCATCACGGCCGTGGCGGCCGTCTCCGTCGGCATCACCGTCTTCACCCGGCCCCTTGTGCTCCGCGCCCGACCCGTCCGCATCGGCGCGGACGTTGACGCGAACAACGTATGAGCCAGCCCAACCGCACCCGGCGGCCCGCCCCTGCGGCCGGAGCGCCGTTTCCCTGCCCATGCCCATAGCCATGGGAGAAGCGGTCCCCACCGTCGTACAGCTGTCGGCCGGGAAGGCGCTGATCGTCCGCGGCGGCGGACGTGTCTCTCGACTCGCTCGGCCACCCGGACACGATCCGGAGCCATGGGATCGGGGTCGGCAAGACCGCCGAACGGCTCGGCGAGGCCCGGTCACTGGCGTTGGTCGCGGACGACGAGATCGGCGAGGCCCTGGAACTGCTGTGGGGCACCGCGGCGGTGAACACGTGGAACTCCCGTCGGGCGGGAGTGCTGGCCTGGCCCGGCTGCTGCCCCGGCTCCGCAAGGGCCGTACCCGCGGGCCGGTGTTTGTCACCCACCGCCGCCCGGGGCCTGGCAAGGTCGTCAGCCCGGGCGACGTCTGCCCAGATACCGGGCTGACCCGCCTCTCGTACGGGCAGGCCCGCCCGCTGCTGGACGAAAACCCCGCGGTGCGCGGGCCCGGAACGGGCTGGGACCTGTACGAGTGCCAGCACTCTCCCTGACTCACCTCGGTGAACAGGGTGCGTCGCTGCTGATGCTCATGGCGAAGTCCCGGCACAGAAAGCCGGCACAAGAAGCCGGAGAACGTCCGCAGCCATTTCTAGCCGTCCCCGGAGGCGATCGCGGAGCTCACCAGCCGCTGGCCCGCGGCGACAGCAGGCGCTGAACGCAGAAGCGGTTCTGTGCTGTTCTTTCCTGCTTTGATGTCCATTCTGCGCAGGGGATCAGCTGTCCAGTGAGAGGGCGTTTTTGGCGTGCGCGGCGGATTCCTCCGAGGCGGGTCCGCCGGGATTCTCGGTGGCCAGTGCCTGGTTGAGGGTCGCGAAGGGGCGCATCCGCCGCTCGTAGCGGGCATACGCGGTGCGGTGGTCGCCGTTGGCTTGGGCAAGGCAGTCGGCCAGTACGTGGGCGCCAACGAGGGCCAGGCTGGTGCCCTGCCCCGAGAGGGGGGAGGGGCAGTAGCCGGCGTCTCCGAGCAGAGTCACCCGGCCCCGCGACCACTGGTCCATGCGGATCTGGGCCATGGCGTCGCAGTAGAAGTCGGGTGCCTTCCGGGCGGCCTCTGCCAGGCGGGTCCCTTCCCACCGTATCGACGCGAGCTTGTCCACGACGAGCTGCCGCAGGGCGCCGCTGTCGCGGAGGTCGTGGGCGAGAGGGGCGGACTCGAAGCCGAAGGCGATCCTGAGTTCGCTGTTGTCGCGCACGGGCATAATGCCGAATCCGCTGTCGCCGTCCCGCAGCCACATCTGCCAGTTGTCCAGGGCGAGGAAGTTGTCCGAACTGAACACGGAGAGATAGCTGCCCAGGTGGTGGGTGAAACGCTCCTCCGGGCCGAAGACCAGGCGTCGTACGGTGGAGTGGAGGCCGTCCGCCCCGACCACGAGGTCGAAGGTGCGGGACGGTCTGTGCGTGAAGTCGACGCGCACGCCGGTCTCATCCTCGTCGAGGGCGGTGACACTGTCGCCGAAGAGGTACTCGACGCCTGCGCGCGTGTGCTCGTACACCATCCGTACCAGGTCCTCGCGCAACACCTCGATGTCTTCGCTGTCGAGCCGGCCGCTGCTGAAGGTCGCCTCGGTGGAGCGATCGGCCTCGTGGCCGTCAGGGGCGAGGATCGACATTCCGCGCATCCGGGTCCTTACGCGGCTTGCCTCCTCCAGCAGGCCCATCCGCTCCACGACTTCGAGCGCGACGCCGCGGATGTCCACCGCCTGGCCGCCGGGGCGTTGGCCCGGGGCGCGTTCGACGACGGTGGGCGCGAAGCCGTGGCGGCGCAGCCAGTAGGCGAGGACGGGCCCGGCGATTCCGCCGCCGGAAATGAGTACGGTCTGCATGAGAAGTTCCTCCAGCGCTTCTTACGATGTACGCGCACTGAACGTACGACGTACGCACACGCCATCCAACTGGCCAAGCACCGTATCTGTACTAGGTCAGACGGCTCATGCTCGGCATTGCCGCTGCTACCCTCTGCACTAGTACAGGACAGGAAAGCGGCAGCACGTGACGAAGACCACAGACACAGTCGGTGATCCGCCCTATCTGCGCATCGTCGCCGCGATCCGGCGGCGCATCGCGGACGGTGAACTCGCCCCCGGGGATCGGGTTCCCTCGACCCGGCAGATCGCCGGGGAATGGGGCGTCGCGCTCGCCACCGCCACCAAGGCCCTCACCACCCTGCGTCTGGAGGGACTTGTCGAGGCCCGGCCCCGGATCGGCACGGTCGTCGCCGGAACGGCCCCCGCCGCGCCGGCCCGCAGGCGCCCGTCACCCGTCCCGGACCCCGAGCAGGAGCTGAGCCTCGACCGGATCGTCCGCACGGCCATCGACATCGCCGATACCGAAGGACTGTCGGCTCTCTCCATGCGCGGTGTTGCGGCACGGCTCGGCGTCGCCGCCATGTCGACCTACCGCTACGTCCCCAGCAAGGACGACCTCATCCTGCTCATGGCCGACACCGCATTCGGCGAGGAGTCCTACCCCGCCAACGCCCCTGAAGAGTGGCGTTCCCGCATCGAACTGAGTGCTCGGATCCTTTGGACTCTCTACCGCAAGCACCCGTGGCTGGCCCAGATCGGCTCCCTCACCCGCCCTCTGCTTGTGCCCAACCTGATGGTCCACGGCGAGTGGGTGCTGCGAGCCCTCGACGGCCACGGACTCGATCCCGCCGAGCTGTTCGATATCCACGTCCTGCTCTACAGCCATGTCCAGGGCCTGGCCGTGCACCTGGAGATGGAAGCGCACGCCGAAGCGGCTACGGGCCAGTCGGAGGACCAGTGGATGGACAGTCGCACCCCCGCTCTCCGGGAACTGGTGGAATCCGGCCGCTTCCCGACCTTCACCAAGGTGGTCGGAGCCTTCGAGGAAGACGGCTATGACCTGCGTCTCGATGCTCTCTTCGAATTCGGCCTCAAGGCACTCCTCGACGGCCTGACTTCCATCGTCGAAGGTCAGGAAGCTGTCACGCAGACACAAGAATGAGTTCATCGAGGACCGGACCCACGCCCCGCGAGGTCGACCCGGCCGTGGGCGGCGTCCTGGAAGGAGCCGTAGTCGGCCGCGCGGTCGGTGCGCCACATCTCCTGATCCGGCAGGTCAGCGCTACCTCGGCGCGGCAGGTAGGCGCGGTTTCTGCGGGAGGCCCACGCCTTGCTCCGCCCGTACCGGATCGGGACGAACAGGCACGTCTCACCACGGCATTCCGGTCCGGGCCCGGAACCGTATGCCACCGCTCAGCTGCCGACGAGGCCACACGAGTGGGGGCACCTCGTGTTTCCCTCCAACGGCAACGGCAGCGCCAGCACCGCCCACTGCTCTTCAGATCTCCCCGCGGAACCTGACGGCTCGGCCTCGGGCCTCGACGATACGAATCTGGAGCATCTCTTCCGCTGTGTGCGGGGTTGTCGAAGGACTTTGGCCCCTGGAAATTCAAGATCGATTCACCAGATCATGAAGTGACCCGTACCGATGCGCTGTCGCCAAACCGGCTGACCTATAGGGGGGATGCCCACAACAACTATCGCCGACAAGCTGGCGATCAGCCTGACCAAGCAGGACGGAATACGCCTACGACAGGGCCGACGATCCGTTCACGACCTCCGACCTCGCCCAAGTCGTCCATGTCGTCCAAGTCGTCCAGGACGCGCCTCAGTCATCCGCCGACGGACGGCTCCCGTGCCGGAAGCGGGGTGAGCTTCGGCCGGTGCGCCCACGTCACGCGCACCCAGCGCCAGGAGCAGATGTGCGTCGAGTAACCCGAAGGAGCAGCCAGATGAAGCGGGCAGGGACCGTCGGAATGCTGACCGCCATCGTCATCTTCTTCCTCGGCATGCTGATCCACACCCAACTCCGCTCCGACAGCAGCGCCCTCCCCACCTCACTGTTCACCTTCGCCGCCATCGCCGTGCCTGGCGGAGTACTCAACTGGTGGCTCGCACGGGGCCGCCTCCGCAGCACAGACGACTACCGCGACAGCACAGACGACTACCGCGACCGGATCGAGCAGTCCCTGTGAACAACGACCGTTCGATCAGCCAGAGCCGGCCGGAGCCAGGTGGCGTTCACCGATCCTCGGCATCGAACGCCTGGGCAACGCTGAGACTGTCCTCGTAGACATGGTGCCGGGTGACGAGGCCGTCTTCGACAGTCAGATGCAGAGCGAACCGCGCGCGATATGCGCGTCCAGTGGGCCGGGCGGTCTGACGGATCTCGCCGAGCACGACCGCGTCGTCTCCGTCGATGAGGATGCGTTCGACCTCGGTCGCCACGTCTTCCGGCACGTGGTACTCGGCAAGCTCTCGATAGTGGGCGGCCGCGTCGGCCCGAGTGGACCGGTGCCGGATCCATGGCGTGGCAGGGCGGCCGTGTTCGGCCTCCGGCCAGTCGAGCTTCCAATCGCCCTGCTCGGCATACAGCTCCGCAATGCGCTCAGGGTCGCCCTCACCAATTCTGCGCAACAGCTCTTCAACCACACCGCGCGTGTTGACAGTTGTGACTGTGGACATGGCCGCCCTCTCCATCACGATCTCCCCCTTCGACGTAGAGGAGAGACCACCGAGACCAGCCATCGTGCCTATGCGGGCACGCCGGGACGATTACCTCTGAGGTAATACAGCCCCACCACGCAGATCCCGTGCGATACGCGCTCAATCTCCCCTGTCGGCCGCGGCCGGCGCCGACAGGTTCGACCGGTGATCGACATGCGGGTGCTCGGGGGCAGCGGCGCTGTCATAGCTCGGGCCGACAGCGGCGCGGAGTGGACTTCCGCTCCCGCGCTCCGGATCAGGGTCTGTACCCGATGCTCTGGGCCTTGATCTTCCGTTCGGACGATGTCCGTGCGGCCCCAGCTTCCTGAACGACCAAGGCCAGAACAACTACTAGGGGCAGAACACCGACAGACACTTGTCCGACCCCGTCCGACCCCTACGGCCGTCGCCCCCGGACCCGGCCAAGCCAATTATCTAACTACCGGCCCCGTTGTCGTCGTTCCAGCGGGGGTCTGTCCCCCACTCCTCGTTGCGCGCCTTGGCTGTCTCCATCGCGTGGGCGGCCTCCTCTCGGCTTCCGTAGGGGCCCATGCGGTCGGCGCCGCGGCACTGCGGGCCCTGTTCGACCGTCTTGTGCTCCAGGCAGTAGAACCACTCACCGGACGTGCCATCGGCTGACTGCTTGATCTCTGACATGATCCACAAATGCCCGCAGGAAGGCTCGGCAATCACGAGTCCCCCTCCCGAACGGTCTCGGGGACGGGGCGCTGTTCCGCCGAGCGGAAGCCCGCGCGGCACGGCAGTTGCGGTGGCAGGATGTTCGGATGGGAACGATCGATGACGCTGGTGGCAGCGAGACCGTCCGGTACGTGAGGTTCCAATCGCCTCACCGCAACACCCGGGGCCACTTCACCGGCATCTTTGGGCTCGTCAACAACCTGGCACGCGAGGGAAGGCTCTCGGACGAACAAGAGTCCTTTCGCCGCAGCAACAACAGCTGGTACGACATCGCGTACACCGACCCCTCGACCGTTGACCCCACCATCTACGACGACGAGACCAACCCGGGCGCCGCGGCCTGGTTCAAGCCGTCGGCAGCCCATCTCCTCGCTCGGGTGCCTGGTTACCTGGAGATCCTGGCCGCGCACGATGTCAAATGCGTGGTCCTGCGGTCCACAGATCCGGGTCGGGTCATCTACGAGGACGACGTCCAAGTCGTAGCCGTGCCCCACGCATTGGCCGTTCCGGCACGCCCGATCCCCAACGCGATCGCCGGGGATTGACCTGACCCATGATCCGCCCGCGCAGCACGCAAGCAGCACGCAATGGGTGGTCGACGCGGCGGTCATGGTGTCTCGGGAAGGAGCCATGCTCCCACCTCTACGGAGTCACCTCTACGGGGTCCACTTGTTCGCCGTATCCCGATATGGCGCCGCACTTCCTTCAGGGCGACTGGGCCGAGAGGTGCACGCTCTTCAGGACACATCACACATCAAGTGCCATGCCCTGTACGGCTGTTGACGGAGGCATCATCTGTCCGCCCACCTTTCCGTCTCCCCGGGCTCGGCTGGGACGGCCCCGCAGGTAGGCGGTCAGCCTGGCACAAGAGGCGGAACACTGTCGAACGGGCAATCAACCGGCTCACACAACATCGGGCGGTGGCAGCGGCCCGGTACGACAAGTACGGCTTCGTCCGTCTCGGCACCGCCACCACCGCAGCCCTCACGGCTTGGCTGCGCACCTGCCCCCTCCGGACACGGCTCAGCAATCCAGCGTCATCACGACATACAGGCACCCGATGACCGCGACTGCGCACGCGCCGGCCATGACGATGAGCGCGCAGCCGAGCGTCCCCGCGACGCCGGCGATGGCCGCCCAGCCGAGCCGTGTCGCTCGCTCGGCCCGCTGCACCGCGTCGCGGTAGTCGCTGTCGTCGTTCCAGCCGCGATCGGTCATACCCACCCCCGAATCGACCGAACAGCTCGGCCGCACGTCCGAGAGTCCGCCCGCTTGCCGGCCTCTCGCCTCACTGCACATACAGTATCTTGAACGCGTTCAACATTGGAGGAGATTGGAGGGGTGGGGGCAAGGGCCTACGAGTGCCCCGCGTCACCGGACGAGTCCGATGGCCTCAATCTCGATCATCCACTCAGCGTTCGCGAGTGAGGAGACCTCTACGAACGACTCCTGGTGGACGGCCAAGCCTTGCCCCCTGCGCAGCTGTTCGGCAGCACCCGCTACCGTTGCGCCCTCAACGGCAAAGATCACGGGGGACGGCAATGGCCAACGCGAGGAACGAGACTCCGGCAGCGAGCGGGCCACTGGGCACGCTGCCCGGCGTAGTCAGGGCGGGCGCAACCATTGCCCTGCTCGCAGCACTGGCAGCGATCGCTCTCGCTCTCCTGCCGGTGTCGAAGACGGTCAGGGGCCTGGACTCAGACGATCCAAATGGCACCGAAGAAGTCACCTGTGGCTCGGTTCTGGTGCCGTCAAGCGATGACGTCCTGGGCAGCTTCCCCAGCAGGAATGAAGCACTGGCGTGCAACTCTGCGAGGGTTCAGCGGGCTGGTTGGTCGGGCATGGCGCTTTGCGGCTCCGTCGTCGTGCTCGTCTTCGCGCTCCTGATGGGAGACGGGATGGCTGGAGGCCCCGGCACGGGATCACCCCAAACGCCGCGTTCCTTCGACCAGGACCCCGACGAGCAGCCGTAGCCTCAGCCCCTCGTCGTAACCCCCGGCGGATAAGTAGCCACCTGTACGAGGGAGATGGGACCCTCACACGACCACAAGTCGCTCCAGGCCTCGTCGTCATGGTGAGAGTTCTCGCGGAGCGCTCAGAGGCAAGACATGCTCATGTACAGGGCTTGTTCGCCCGATGACGGGGTGCCGTCGTATAGCGCCATGTCCAGTCCGCAGAAGGTGAACCCCATGCGCTGGTAGGCATGGATCGCCGGAGCGTTGATGTTGGTGACTTCCAGCCAGATGTGCCTGGCACCGCGCTCACGCGCGAACTCGGCGGCGTGCCCCATCAAGGTCCGGCCGACGCCCCGGCCACGGTGGGCCGGGTCGACCGCCACGTCCACGATGGTCAGTCGCCGGTTCCAGGAATCGAAGGAGACGACGATGTAACCCGCTAGACACCCGTCGGCGTCGACGGCGACGACGGTACGGAGGTTCGGATCTCCCTCGGCCGCGGGGTCGCTCTCGTCGTTGGTGTCGTCCGGTGGGAAGACCTTGCGGATCGGCGGTTCCACCGGAACCTCCTGCAAGGCGAACACGGTGGCCGCGGTGGACCCGGTGGTCCCGGTGGTCCCGGTCGGCGACCCCGTCGACCCTCCCCCGGTGACGGTCACGTGGAACACCGTATCCGTGGTGAACGATCCGTCGAGTGCCTCGATGGCATCGGTGTCCTCGGGCCGGGCAGTGCGGAACTCGTAGTTCATGCCCTCAACGTGCATGTCCTCAACGGTCGTCATGCCGTAACCCTATTACCGCCCGATAGGCCCAACGCAGCTCGGCCTCGCGGCAGAAGGCCCTCCACCTCAACGGCCCGAGCTGTGGTGAGCGGACCGGGTGCGCGGGCCTCCCTCACTCCGGACGATGTGCATCGAAAATTTTTCCAGCGTGGTTGTCGCGTTGGGCTGCTACGGTGCGGACATGGCGGACTTCGTACTGGTTGCGGGCGCGCGTCTCGGCTCGTGGGCGTGGGACGAGGTGGTGCCGCGTCTGGCTGCGGACGGCCATGGCGTCCACCCGCTGACGCTGTCCGGTCTGGCCGAGAAGCGCGGGGTGCCGGCCGGGCAGCAGACCCACGTTCAGGACATCGTCGACGAGGTCGAGCGTCGGGATCTGCGCGATGTCGTCCTGGTGGGGCACAGCTACTCGGGCATCCCGGTCGGGCAAGCCGCCGGGCGGATCGGTGACCGGCTGGCCCGCGTGGTGTTCGTCGACGCGAGTGTTCCGGCTGAGGGAGAACCGTTCGTTGCCGAGTGGCCGGACGGTGGGGCGGCGATGAGGACATCGCTCGCCTCGAACGGAGGCTTCTGGCCGGTTGCGGCCGCGACCCACTACCAGGGCCATGGCCTGACCGATGAGCAGATCCTTCGCATCGTCAGCAACTCGACGCCGCATCCGGGCCGCACGCTGACCGAACCCGCCACACTGGAGCGGCCGCTCGGCGATCTCCCGGCGACGTACATCAAGTGCACACTGGGTGACCCCGAGGCGGGCGACGACGTGACGAGGCTACTCACCAACGAGCAGTGGCGGCTGATCGAGATGGACACCGGCCATTGGCCAATATTCTCTCGACCCCGCGAACTGGCCCGCATTCTCACACAGTTGGCGCCCGACGCAGCTACGACGTGATCGCCGCTCCACGCGAGCGCTCACCTTTCGCAAGCATGCGACACCCACACCGGCCGGTGCCGGCGTCCGTCCGAGCCAGTCACCGTCGCTCGCCGAGTACGCGTCCGTTCGTCCAGCCGGCCAGGCTCGGACGCGGCAACTCGCCCGAGACCAGACCCGTAGCACTGAAGCCAGTCGCGGTCGGAGTGGTCAACTCGGCGGCGATGCAACGAAGTTCGCGGTACGCCATGTCTGGCGGGCAGGCCACCACACAACCCGCCCGCACGGCTGCTCCATACGCCCCAGCATGTTCGGCCGGCAGCGCGGCAGCCAGCCTGAACTCCTAGAAGCCCGACCCCGAGACGGGCTTCCTGACGCCCTTGCCGCTGTCGCAGACGAGCCCCCTGATACCCGTGGATCCCTTGGGCTTGGCCACGGCCTGCCCGTCCCGGCAGTCGCCGTCGTCGGCCGCGTCGCGACAGCCCTGGAGCCAACGCTCCGGGGAGGCCGCTGCCTTGGGGCCGCCCTGGTCGCGGCGCCACTGCTCGCAGCCACCGTTTTTGAGGAAGCCCTGTGTGCCTCCGGTGGGGTCCGCCTTCATTCCCGCGAGGGCGACCACGTAACCGCCCTCGTAGGCGACGTCCTCGTTGAACAGTGGCTTCTCGTTGAAGGCCGATACCGCCACGGCTCCGAGGCCGAGGCAGACAGCGAGACCAACCGCGAGAGCCAGCAGGAGGTTTCTGCGGGAGGGGCCCTTGTGGGCGGTGTAGTGAGGTGCCTGACCAAGAAGAACCATATGGGTCACTCTGGCATACCGTGACTGTCGTCCCACCGACGACCCCTCCCTCCGCTCACCGCCCACCCAGAACGATGATTCCTGTGGGATCCAGCCTGCGCTCTTGGCCCACCGGGCTTACTGAGCGGACCAGTTGCTCTGACGTGAGGGGCGCAGACCTGAGGTCGGCGTACTCGCCGGGCCGAGGCAGGGAAGGACGAGAGCGCCGCAGCCCCGTCCCTCCCGCGACCGCGTCAGCCCAGCCCGAACTCCTCGGCCCAAGTGGTCACATCGGCGGCCGACGCATTACCGCCGCAGACGACCAGGCCGATCCTGGCGCTCTCGCCGACGTGGTCCAGGACCTTGCGTGCCGCGGGCACCAGGCAGCCGGCGGCGGGCTCGGCCCAGACCTTCGCGTGGTCGGCGAGGTCGAGGGTGCCTTGGACGGCTTCCGCGTCGGTCACGGTGAGGACGTCGGTGACCAGTGCCGAGACGTGTTCATAGGTGAGCTGTGAGGCGCTGGGAGCGCTCAACGTCGAGACGATCGAGCCCAGTTGGACCGGTACCGGTCCTCCGGCGGCCAGAGCCTCCGACATGGCTCGCGCGCCCTCGGTCTCCACGCCCCAGACGCGTACCCCGGGGCGACGCGCACGCAGTGCGGTGGCGACCCCCGAGATCAGACCCCCGCCGCCGATGCTGACGAGTACGTCCGTGAGGTCCCCCGCGTCCTCCGCGAACTCCAGGCCGACCGTGCCCTGGGCCGCGATGACGACGGGGTCGTCGAAGGGGTGGACCAGAGTGAGCCCCTCGGTACGGAGTTCCTCCGCGAGCGCGAACGCTCCGTCCATGGCCTCGGCGAGGATGACGTTGGCCCCGGCGCCCTCGGCGATGCCCACGGCTCGGCGCGGGGCGGACCGGGGCATGACGACGGTCGCCTTGATGTCCAGCGCGCCGGCCATGACCGCGACGGCGATGCCGTGATTGCCGCCGCTCACCGCCACGACACCGGCGGCGCGCTCGGCCTCGTCGAGCGAGAGCAGCTTCGCCGTCGCACCGCGCACCTTGAACGAGCCAGTGCGCTGTAGCAGTTCCAGTTTCGCGGTGACCTGCGCACCCAGAAGCGAGGACAGCCCGGGGCTCGGCATCGTCGGGGTCCGGATGACATGCCCGGCGATCCGCTCGGCCGCGGCTTCCACATCCGCGACAGTGATCAGCACATTCGCCTCCGTCACAACACACGCCCACGGCCGGTCGGCCGCGGTGCCAGCGACTCCAAGGTGTACGCCGCCTACGCACCTCTCCGCAAGCGACGGCAAATCCCCAGCTCATCGCGGCACATCTCCAGCTCAGCCAGCTCACCCCGCTCGCCCCGGCTCGCCCGCGGCGCGGCCGTAGCCGGCGACCGGACGGCGGCGCCGGGCAGGCTCTGCGGGCCCGGAGCGACGGCCGACCGGAAGCGGCGCGCCGCGCGACTCCTCCTTCGCCGTGGCGGCGGTTCCTCCTGCTAGTCCGCGAGCTGGGCCTGGAACACGGAGTGGTTGAAATACGCCTTGGCATCCTGGATGAGGCCGTCCTCGTCCAGCTCGTAGACGTTGATGCCGGACCAGTTCACCGGCCTGCCGTCCAGGGCGACAGCGGCACCGCGCCAGGAAACGGCGACCCACTTGCCGACCGTGTGCGCGTCCAGAGGGGTCAGTCCGAGGAAGGGCTGGAAGTTGGGCAGCACGGAGGCAATGAAGTCCCGAATGGCGGTGCGTCCGAGGACGGGCGGTGTGCCGACCGGGTCGTGGAAGACGCCGTCCACGGCGAACGACTGGGCCCAAGCATCGGCGTCGCCTTCTTGGGAGGCACGGAAGAACTGGAGTACGGCCGGGGGCATGGCAGGGAGCATGAGAGATCCTTCGAGTCTTCGGATGGTCGTGGGTTCTGCGTCTTCGGCTATCTGGGTCGCCACGGAATTCGGGCCTTGGGGCATTCAGGCCTCTGGGTCATTACGTCTGGGCCTCGCGTCTGGGCTGCGCGCCTGGGCCTCGCGTCTGAACCTTGCGTGTGGCCCGTGCGTCTGGGGTTGCGTCGGCGGACGGAAGCGCCGTCGTCCGCGGTAGCCGGAGGAGCCCGCCCCGGGGGTCCGGAGGCAGTCATCGGCCGACGCTCACCGGGCACCCACCACAGAGCGCTTCGCGCCAGGCCCTGTCGAAGCACGGGGTCGGCGCCGGTGCCCCCCAGCCAGATGGACGGCGAGGGCGAGCAGCGCGAGGGCTCCCATGAGCGCGCACACGCCCAGCCAACTCAGCAGGACATAGGCACGGATGCCGAGCCAGGATCCGGCACTGCCGCCAAGGAACGAACAGGTCATGTAGGCGGTGTTGAGCCGGCTACGGGCCTCGGGCCGGAGCGCGAAGATGCGGGCCTGGTTCGCGACCTGGTTGCACTGCACCGCGACATCGAGCAGCAGCAGCCCGGCCAGCAGGGCCGCCAGGCCGGTCCAGGAGCCGACCGTACCTGCGGCCAGGACTGCCGCAGCGGCGAAGGTGCCGAGGATGCACCACAGATTCACCCGGTCCGCGCCGTGCCGGTCCACCCACCGCCCGGCGGCCGGGGCGCAGAACATGCTGGCTGCGCCGATCAATGCGAGCAGGCCCACCGCCTGCGTGCCCAAGCCGAAGCGGGGGCCGGTGATCAGCAGGGCGAGCGCGGTCCAGGCGGCGCTGAAACCGCCGAAGAGGGTCGCCTGGAAGAGCGCCGAGCGGCGCAGCTCCGGTTCTGTACGCAGCATTCGCGCACTGGCGGCGAGCAGCGCGGCGTACCGCTCCCGCGTGGGCGGGGCGGCCGCGGGCAGGGCGGTGTGGAGCACGACCGCCAACAGCACGGTGAGCATGGCTCCCACCAAGTACGGTGCTCGCCAGCCCAGTTGGCCTCCGAGCGCGCCACCGAAGGTGCGGGCCAGCAGGATCCCACCGATCAGGCCGCCTTGCAGGGTGCCGACGACGGCACCCCGGCGGTCGGCCGAGACCAGCCCGGCGGCCATCGGCAGCAGCAACTGGGGCACCACGGTCGCCACTCCGACCACGGCACTCGCCGCCAGCAGAGCACCGGCAGTTGGCGCCAGAGCGGCAGCCAGGAGGGCCAGACCGGTCACGGCGAGCAGCACGGCTGTCAGTCGGCGGCACGGAAGCCTGTCTCCGAGCGGGACCAGGAAGAAGATCCCGACGGCATAGCCGAGTTGCGTCATCGTCGCCACGCTCGCGGCCGTGCCCGGCGTGACGCCGAGGCCGTGGGCGATGAGCGGAGTGAGGGCTTGCGGGAAGTAGACGTTCGCCACGCTCACCCCGCAGGCCAGCGCCATGACCAGCGGCAGCCTTCGGGGCAGTGCCGGTGCTGTGGACATCGGCACTGCGGGCTCATCAGGACAGGGCATCGCAACTCCAAACGAACGAACTAGATGGTTCGAAAGCTGGGGTGAGCGTCGCAGACTTCTCCACACGCCGTCAAACGAACTGGTTCGTTACCATCGATGCATGGCGTACGACTCGAAGGCGACCAAAGAGCGGATCCTGGCGGCAGCGGCTGCGGAGTTCGCCCAGCACGGCGTGGCCGGCGCCCGCGTCGACCGCATCGCCACCCAGGCCACGGCCAACAAGCGCGCGATCTATGACTACTTCGGTGATAAGAAGAAGCTGTTCGCCGCGGTCCTGGAGCACCTCATGGCCGACCTCGCCGAGGCCGTACCGCCCGGTGACGAGGACCTGGCCGCCTATGCCGAGCGGCTCTTCGACTACCACCGAGCACACCCCGCGGCCTTGCGCCTGCTCATGTGGGAGGCACTCGAACTCGGCGACGAGCCCGTACCCGGAGAAGAAGCTCGCACCCGCCACTACGAGGACAAGGTCCGTGCGGCCGGGTCCGCCGACTTGGACAGCGCGGCCCGCGACCGGTTGTTCTTCACTCTCGGCCTGGTCGGATGGACCCTTGCCATGCCGCAGCTCCGCCGCATGATCCTCGGCCCCGAGCACACACTTGACCAACTGCGACCCGCCATCGCCGACGCGGTTCGCATGCTGCCAGGACGCGACGGAGCCGGCGCTCAGGACTGACCCGAGCGCCTGGGGCGCCACCCACCGAATGCCGTGGCGGACGGACCTCAGCGGCGTTGTCAGTGCTGGGTGTCATGCTGCGGTTATGACTGAATCCGTGAAGGGCCCGGCCAGCTACTTTCCGTGATCGAGAAGAAGTACGGCCGCCCGGCAGCCGCGTGGAAGAACCTCATCCGGACGTCACCGCTGTCCCAGCACATGGAACTGGTCACTTGGCTGAAGACCGAGCACGGCATGGGGCATGGCCACGCCAATGCCCTGGTGGCCCACACCCTCGCGGAGGCCGCGCCGCCCGCGGACGGGAAAGAGGGACCCTGGGCAGAGACGCCCGCGAATCCACCTGTGCATGCCGGCGTCCTCAGGCCACCACACCGCGATGCTGCGGTGGCGGGAAGGGCGGCAGTGGCCTTCTGCCGTCGCCTTCGACGAGCGTCGGGGCCACCGACGCCCCCAGGGGACGAGGAGAATGCCTCTGCCCCCCGCATACCGGCCCGGGTGCTGCCCCGGTACCAGGCGTAGGCACTCCCCTGGCTCACTGCCCGTCCGCTCGTCGTCGGTGAACCGTGCTCGGGTGACCCTATGGACACGCGTCCGTCGACCGTCCTAGATTCGTCCTAGTGCGAGGTCAGCCGGGGGTTGGGCACCACATCGTCACGTGCCGGGGGGAACATGAAATTCGGCCTGCTGGGGCCGTTGCATGCCCAGATCGCCGAACGCACGGTCCCGTTGAACGGACCGAGGCAGGCCAAGATGCTGGCTGCCCTGCTGATCGACGCCAACACCATCGTCTCCATGGAGCGGCTGGTCGCCGTCATGTGGGACAACGACGCGCCCGCCACCGCGGTCCGCCAAGTCCAGGACGCCGTTTCCGGGCTGCGCCGCAATCTCGTCGCCTGCGGAGCTCCCCGTTCTTTGATCAGCACGCACCGCGGCGGCTATGAGATCCATGTGGCGCGCGTTCAGCTCGACCTGCTGGAGTTCGACCACGAGCGGAACCTGGCCCAGCGAAGTGCGACCCCGCTTGAGCGGGCCGGCGCGCTGCGGCGGGCACTGGCCTGCTGGCGCGGAAACGCCCTGGTCGACGTCTCCGGCGGGGTCCTGGAGATCGAGGCGGCGCGGTTGAACGAAAGGCGCGCGGCCACGCACAAGCAGTGTCTGGCCATCGAACTCGGCCTCGGGCGCCATCGGGAGGTCATCGACGAACTGACCGATCTGCTGCGCGAGCACCCGTACGACGAGGAAGTCGCCCAGCACCTGATAGTCGCTCTCTACCGGTGCCGGCGACAGGGCGAGGCGCTGCAAGCGTACGAGCGGTTGCGCCGGAAGCTGGCGGACGAGCTCGGCGTCGATCCCACCCCGCCGCTCCAGGCCCTGCATCAGCGCATCCTGACCGCGGATCCGGCCCTGATGGCCCCGGACCCGGGTCCAGTTCCAGCCTCGGCTTCAGCATCGGCTCAAGCTCCCGCCCCCGCTCCGGATCCGGAGACCCGCGCCTCGGGCACGTCATCGGGGACCCCTGTCGCAGCGACCGCCGGTACGGCCATGGCGATGCCCGTACGTCAACTACCGCTCGACGTAACCGACTTCGTGGGACGCGACGAGGCGCTGGCCGAACTCGCCGGGCTGCTCGACGGGTCCCCGGCGCACCGGGCGCCGGTGGCTGTCGTCGTGGGCGGTCCCGGTGTCGGCAAGTCCTCGCTGGTGACGCACGCCGCCCGGCTGGCGAGCGCCGGCTTCCCCGACGGCCAGCTCTACCTCAACCTCGCGGCGACGTCGGACGAACCGCGGGACCCGGGGCTGATGCTGGCCGAGGCCCTGCGCGCGCTCTCGATCGCCGGCAGCGCGATACCGAACAGCCTTTTCGAGCGGGCGGCGCTCTACCGGTCGTTATTGGTGGACCGGCGCATGCTGGTGGTGCTGGACGACGCCGGCGGCGCCGACCAGGTACTGCCGCTGCTGCCCGGGGCCGACGGCTGCGCCGTCCTGATCACCAGCCGCACCCTGCTGACACAGCTCCCCGGCGCGCGCCACATCGACCTGGACGTGCTCAGTCCGGCCGAGGCGCGGGAGTTGTTCACCGGGATCGTCGGGCGGCAGCGGGTCGAGCGGGAACCTGGTGAAGCCGACGCGATCCTCGACTGCTGCGGCAACCTGCCACTCGCCATCCGGATCGCCAGCGGCAAACTCACGGGCCGGCCGGCCTGGTCCCTGCGGGTGCTCCGGGAACGGATCGAGGATGAATCCCGGCGGCTGGCCGAGCTGCGGATCGGGGACCTCAGTGTGCGCGCCAGTGTCGAGCTGAGCCTGCGCCTGCTGCCGGCCGACGCGGTGCGCGCACTGGGTCTGCTGGGCCTGCTGGGCGCGTACACGCTGCCCGGCTGGGTGGTCGGCCCGCTGCTCGACCGCCCTGACGGAGACGAGGTGTTGGACACCCTCGTCGACGCCAGCCTGGTGCGGCTGATCGCCACCGACGCCCTCGGCGAACCGCGTTACCGGCTGCATGACCTGATCAGGACCTGTGCCGTGGAGATCGCCGCCCCGCTGGCGACGGCGGACAAGCGGGATGCGATCGTCCGGGTGCTGTCCGTCTGGCTCGACCTGGTCAGGCGCGGCACCGACCGGCTGCCGGGCGGGCTGCTGGCCGCCGCGCGCGGTTCGACCCCGGGTCGGTCACTGCCCGACGCGGTGGTGGACCGCCTCATGGTCGATGCGTTCGGCTGGTTCGACGCGGAACGCGACAACCTGCTCGGCGCGGTGAAACTGGCCGTGGACTGGGGCCTGGACGAGTTGGCCTGGGAACTCGCGGCCGGTACGGCGACCTACTACGACCACCGGTGCGTGTACCAGGACTGGCAGCACGGGCACCGGCTCGCGTTGGACGCGACGGAGGCCGCGGGCAACGCGCCCGGCGCATCGGTGTTGCTGCGCGGCCTTGGCCAACTGCACATCTATCAGGACGAGTTCGACCGGGCCACGCACGCTCTCGAATCCTCCATCGAGCTGTGCCGGGACATCGGGGACAAGCGCGGCGAGGCGCTGTCGGTGGCGATGCTCAGTACGGTCAGCCGGGTGCAGGGCCGTGACGACGAAGCGCTGGAACGCGTGGAACAGGCGCTGGCCATCGCGGTGGGTGAGGGTGACCGGCACATCGAGGCGCAGTTGTCCTGTTCCATGGGCGTGATGCGACTCATGCAGGGCGACCTCGACGAGGCGGAGTCCTGGTTCACCGGTGCCCTGCGGCTGGCCAGGGCGCTGGACGACGAGCATCGGGTGGCCGTCGTGCTGCGGCGCTTCAGTAGGCTGCACGATCGGCGCGGCGATCCGGACGAGGCGCTGCGGTGTCTGCGGCAGGCGCTAACCACCTTCGAGAAGCTGGCCGATGAGCGGTGTGCCGGGTACACGCTGCTCGAAGTCGGCCGCGTCCACGCCGGCCGGAACGACCGGGTCCAGGCGGGCCCGGCGTTGGAGCGGGCGGCTGGGCTTTTCCACCGGCACGGCGACCGCCAGGACGAGGCCACGTGCTGGCAACTGGTCGGCGATCTGGACGCGGCGGCCGGATATCATCACCTGGCCCGTCAACACCACGAGCGGGCACGGCAGTTGTGGCAGGCGATCGGAGATATCAACCGGACGAATACTCCGGCGCAACCGTCGTCACCGTGAGGGCGCCCCGTAGTGAGCCGCTCGGCAACGCGGCTGCGACGACACGGTCCATTCCTTACCGGGTTCGCATGTCACCCAGGGCAGTTGGTTCGCAGTCGGCCTCCAGGTAGCGCGGCCGGAGACGGGCGAAGGCGGTGGGTGCCGGACGCCGGGGAAGGAATTCCTTGATCAGCTCCGCGCATGCCCGCGGGCT
Organism: Streptomyces sp. NPDC006691; assembly: GCF_042869955.1. Taxonomy (NCBI): domain Bacteria; kingdom Bacillati; phylum Actinomycetota; class Actinomycetes; order Kitasatosporales; family Streptomycetaceae; genus Streptomyces; species Streptomyces sp. NPDC006691. The sequence goes on along the minus strand of NZ_JBIAGW010000004.1, from coordinate 375,107 downwards.
CGCCGCGCTGGTGTCGCATTCGATGTCGTAGTCGCCGTGCTGATGGACCAGGTCGTACTGCGACGCCGCCAGACCCGGGGGCCGATCGCCGCGCGCCTGCTCCCTGCGGGTCAGCTCGTCCAGGGAGCAGCGGATGCCGACGAACAGGACGTCCTGCGGGGGAAGCACGCTCAGGCAGTCGGTCAGCCGCCATGGTTCGCTGAGAACGTGGTCGACGACCACGTCATTGCCCACCCCGGCCATGGCGGCGATCGATCGGTGGAATCCCATCCTCGTCCGGCGCAGGGCCGCATCGAGGTCTCCCTGCGCGAGGTTCCGCTTCGTGCGCATCGCGTTGAAGCCGTCGACCGCGAGGTGGAAGAAGACTCCGTCGTCCAGGATGTCGAGCAACTACCGGGCGATGCTCGACTTCCCCGAACTGGACGTGCCGTTGAGGAAGATGATCCGTCCAACTGCCATGCGGACATGCTCACACGGGGTCGTCCTGCACGGTACTCCGGGATCCGGCCCGCCGTCCCCCACCAGGAGCCGCGGGTGGTGGGACGGCGCCCTGGCGCCAAGATGTGCTTATGGATGTTCGTCAGCTGGAGTACTTCCTCGCGATCGTGGACCACGGGGGTTTCGGCCGGGCCGCTTCGGCCCTCTACCTCTCGCAGCCTTCATTGTCCCAGGCCGTGCGGGCCCTGGAACGGGACCTGGGCAGCAGCCTGTTCCACCGGATCGGGCGCCGGGCCGTGCTCACCGAAGCCGGCACCGCGTTGATCGAGCCTGCCCGGGCCGCCGTGCGCAGTCTGGAGACGGCCCGCGCCAGGGTTGCCGCGGTGCACGAACTCCGCGACGGGCGCTTGGACATCGCCGCCATGCCGTCCCAGGCGGTCGAACCACTCACGACCATGATCCGCGGCTTCAGCGCTCGATACCCCGGCGTGTCGGTCAGCATCCGGGCCGCCTTCACCTCACGCGATGTGATCGACATGGTGCGCACCGGCGCCGCCGAGCTGGGTCTCCTCGCCACATCCGGTCCCCTGCCCACCAAGGAGGTGATCTCGCAAGCCGCGGGTGAGCAGCGTTTCGTGCTGATCGCTCCGCCCAACGGCCCTTTTTCCAGGGGCAGTTCAGTGCAGTGTGAGGAGCTGGCGGGACAGCGGCTGATCGTCGGCCAACGCGGCACCGGGATGCGCGCGTACGTCGACGGGCTGCGCGAGCGCGGGATCGTTTTCACCATCGCGGCGGAGACCGAACACCGGGTGGCGATCCTGCCGCTGGTCCTCGCGGGCGTCGGCCTGGCCGTCGTCACCGAGTCCTGGCGCACCATGGCCGAGCGGGCCGGCGCACTCGTCCTGGACATCGAGCCGAAGTCGACACTTCGGATCGCCCTGGTCGGTCGCCGCGCCGAGCGGTCACCGGCCGCCGATGCGTTCCTGGCCTGCGCCCTTACCCCGGCCGAGCGCTCATAAGCAGGCCCTATGAGGCAGATCGGCAGAGCGTCTTGGACGGGCCTGTGGCCCGGTTGCTGCAATCGGGCCATGACCAACCACCACATCGCCCTGATCCCCGGCGACGGCATCGGAGTCGAGGTCCTGCCGCCTGCACAGCAGGTGCTCGACGCCGTCGGAGACCGCCACGGCTTCGGCTTCTCCTACACCTCCTACGACTGGTCGTGCGAGCGATACGTCCGCGAGGGCGCGATGATGCCCGACGACGGCCTCGACCACCTGCGCGACAAGGACGCCATCCTGCTCGGTGCGGTCGGATACCCGGGAGTCCCCGACCACGTCTCCTTGTGGGGACTGCTGATCCCGATCCGGCGCGGCTTTCGCCAGTACGTCAATCTCCGCCCCATCCGCGTCTTCGAGGGAGTCGACAGTCCGCTGCGTGGCGCCGGCCCCGGAGCGGTCGACTTCGTCGTCGTCCGCGAGAACGTCGAGGGCGAGTACAGCGAGATCGGCGGTCGGCTCAACCGGGGCTCTCCGGAAGAACTGGCCGTACAGGAGGCCGTGTTCACACGCGCGGGTGTGACCCGCGTCCTCGACTACGCCTTTGAACTGGCCGCCCGCCGGAGCGGAAGACTCACCTCGGCCACCAAGTCCAACGGCATCGTGCACACCATGCCGTTCTGGGACGAGTTGGTCGCCGAGCGCGGCACCGATCACCCGCAGGTGACGTGGGACCAGGAGCACATCGACGCGCTGGCGGCCAAGTTCGTCCTCGATCCGGCCCGTTTCGACGTGGTCGTGGCCTCCAATCTCTTCGGCGACATCCTCAGTGATCTGGCGGCCGCCGTGGCCGGTTCCATCGGGATCGCGCCGGCCGCCAACCTCAACCCCGAGCGCGCCTTCCCCTCCATGTTCGAGCCGGTCCACGGCTCCGCCCCCGACATCGCCGGGCGCGGCATCGCCAACCCCCTCGGGGCGATCTGGTCGGCAGCGCTGATGCTCGACCATCTGGGCCACGGTGAAGCGGCCAAGGACGTCACCGATGCCATCGCCGCCGTGCTCGCCAAGTCCGACGTTCGCACCCCCGACCTGGGCGGCAACGCCACCACCGCCGAATTCACGGACAAGCTCCTCGGGCTTCTCTGACACACGCGCGGCCGGGGTCGCGTCCCGGTTGCGTCCACGTTCCCCGACGAGGAGAAACGCCATGGCAGCAACCGCACCACCTGCCACTCCCGCCGCACCGGCGGAGAAACCACGGTCCAAGCCCTGGTTCCGGCAGCTGTACTTCTGGGTCCTGATCGCGATCGTCGCCGGCGTCCTGACCGGCTGGCTCCGGCCGTCCGTGGGCGTCGCCCTGGAACCGGTCGGGAGCACGTTCGTCTCCGCGATCAAGATGCTGATCACGCCGATCGTCTTCCTCACGATCGTCGCCGGCATCGGCGGCGTCGACAGCTTGCGCCGGGTCGGCAGGGTCGGAATGAAGTCCCTGGTCTACTTCCAGGCGGGGACGCTGGTCGCGCTGGCCGTGGGCCTGACCGCGGTGAACCTGTTCCAGCCCGGCTCCGGGGTACACGCGCACCCTGGTGAACTCCATCTGTCCGGCGACGCCGCTCAGTACGTCAAGAGCGGAGAGCACCAGAGCTGGTGGCACTTCCTCACCGACATCGTGCCCTCCAGCGCCATCGGAGCGTTCGCCGAGGGCAACATCCTCCAAGTCATCTTCTTCGCCGTCCTGTTCGGCGTCGCACTCAAAGCCGTGGGGCCCGTCGGAGTGACGCTCGTCGACGGCGTCAACCGGCTGAGCACGGTCGTCTTCAAGATCCTGCACTACATCATGCTCGCCGCCCCCGTCGGCGCTTTCGGCGCCATGGCCTTCACCATCGGCAAGTACGGCGTCTCGACGCTGACCAGTCTCGGCCGCCTCATCGGCCTTTTCTACGGCACCTCCCTGTTCTTCGTCATCGTCGTGCTGGGCGGTGTCCTCGCCCTCCTGAGGATCAGCGTGTTCAGGCTGCTGCGTCACCTGCGCGAGGAATTCCTGATCGTCCTGGGCACCTCGTCGTCCGAGAGCGTCCTGCCCCGCGTCATGGTGAAGCTCGAAGGGCTCGGCGTCCGGCGCGACATCGTGGGCCTGACCGTGCCGACCGGATACTCCTTCAACCTCGACGGCAGCTCCATCTACCTCTCCCTGGCCGCCGTCTACATCGCCCAGGCCACCGACACCCCGCTCACCCTCGGTCAGCAACTCGGCCTGCTCGCCGTCATGATCCTGACGTCCAAAGGCTCCGGAGGCGTTACGGGCGCGGGGTTCATCGCCCTGGCCGCCACGCTCTCCAGCGTCGGCACCGTCCCCGCCGCCGGCATCATGCTGGTCTTCGGCATCGACAAGTTCATGTCCGAATGCCGTGCCCTGACCAACCTCGCCGGCAACAGCGTCGCCACTCTCGTCGTCGCCCGCTGGGAACGCGTTCTGGACACCGAACGCGTCAACCGGGTCCTGCGCACCGGAATCCCCGAGCCCGACGCCGAACCGGACCGCTCCCCGCGGGCCGACGCCACCCCTGCCCTCGCCAAGTCATGACCCCCGCGCCCTCGCTCACAGGCTGCGCGCGGTGATGTCGCCGTACGCGGTGGTCGCATGGATGTGAGGAGAATGAACCGCGCGGCTATCAGCGGCGCCTCACTGCGGTTTCAGCCGGTTTCACGTGGAACACGGCCCCGGCCGGAGCGGCGTCGACCGACCTCGCACTCCGCCGGGCCGCGCCCCGTGTCCCCCTGGTCTCCGGCCTGGTCTCCGACTGCTTTCCGGCCTGTTTCCGGCCCGATTTCCTGTCGGCTTTCTTTTCGACGGGCTTGGGTCCTCGCCCCAGTTCGGCTGTAGTGGCTCGTGCTGTTCGAGCCGACGGCGCATATGCCGTCGACCAGTGCACAGCGCCCTGTACGGATGCAGGACGCGCTCACCTGTGCATCTCACCGGGACAAGCAGAAAGGATCGCCATGAGCCCCTTGGAGCTCCAGATTCGCGAAGCGGAACCGCTCGACATGGAGGAGCAGCTCATCGAGTTCGAGGACGACGCGGACGCCGGTCGCCGCATCGAGGCCTGCCTGGCCGACCCGTGGCCCACGGCCACCACCCGGGTCGCCTGCGACTGAGGCCCGCCCGCTGCGGCCCCCTTACGGCCGCAGCGGCACGGCACTCCCTGGCACAGCAGCAGAAACGGGCCCCCGCCCGACACCGTGGCGAGCGGGGGCAGGGACCAGGACCCGGACAAGGACCAGAGCTGAGGCGTGAAAACGGGAAACAGGAACCGGGAACGGGAACGGGGACGAGGGGAAAGGGGCACACATGCGACCGGCCCGCCGTGACGAGGTACAGGACCTGGCCCCCGACGCCGCCGTCCTGCGGCGACGCCTCGAAGATCTGCTGGCCGGAGCCCCCCGGCGCCTCGCATCGGACGAGTACTGGCTCTATCTGCTGGACCCGGACATGCCCGTGCGCGAGCACGGCTGGAAGCTCCACATCTCCACTCGCGCCGAGGAACTCCTCGACACGGTGGCCCTGATCGTTCCGGTCCTGCTGCGTCACACCTGCGACGCGAAGTTCGCGGTCAGCCCCTCCGTGCTGCGGGACCTCAACGGCGGCGAGCGGCACCCCCACCTCGTTGGCAAGGCAGCCACCGTCTATCCGCGCGACCGGGATTTCGCGACGCTCGCCGAGGAACTGGCCGACGTCCTCAAGGGTCGCACCGGCCCCCGCGTGCTCAGCGACCGGCGGGTGCGGCCCGGCTCACCGGTGCACTACCGGTACGGGCCGTTCCGGATCGATGCGCCCACTGGTCGAGCGTCCGTCCTGGTCGGCCCGGCCGGCCGGACCTTCACCGCCCAGGGAGGTGCCCGTTACCGCCAACCCCCTTGGGCCACCGACCCGTTCGGCCGTCCCGCCCCCGAGGCGGTTCCTGTCGCCCGGCTCGTCGGTGGCCGCCATCGGATCACGGCGGGCATCGTGCGCTCACCACGTGGGGATGTGTACCGGGGCATGGACACGACGACCGGCGAGCGGGTGGTCATCAAACAGGCCAGGCCGTACGTGGCGGAGGACGAGCAGGGGGTCGACGCCCGGGGCCGACTGCGCCACGAGCACCGGGTGCTGCTGGCCCTCGACGGTACGGACGGCGTGCCGGGTGTCGTCGACCACGTGAGGCACGGTGACGACGAGTACCTCGTCATGACCGACTGCGGGCCGGCGGACCTGCGCCGCGATGTACTCGACAAGGGGCCCTACGCGGCTCGCGGTGACCGGGCGGCCGCAGAACTCGCTTTGCTGGCAATCCAGTTGATGGTCATCCTCGATGGCGTCCATGACCGCGGGGTGGTCGTCGGCGACCTCAAACCGCGCAACGTGGTGCTCGGTCCCGGCGGAGTCGCGAGGCTCGTCGACTTCGGGATCAGCGCCCTCGACGGCTACCGCCCGGCCGGCGGGACACCCGGCTACTCCCTCCCGGTATACCGTCCCGGCGCCCGACCCGAGCCCGCCGACGACCTCTACGCGCTGGGCGCCACGCTGCATTACGCGCTCACCGGCATGGACCCGGTGGTCGTCGACCCCGACCACACCATCAACCGCGACCGGACGCTGGCATGCCTGGCCACCGCCGCGCCCGGCGCCGCCCTGCGGCCGCTGCGTGACCTGGTCGGCGGACTGATGAGCTTCGATCAGGACGAACGGAGCACCGCCGCAAGGCGGTTCGCGGCGGGCCTGCCCGCTCTGCCCGGCAGGCGTGGCACGCCGTCCGTACCGCGTCCCTCCCCCGGGCTCCTGGACGAGGTGATCGGCCACACGGTCGCAAGGAGCGTGGACGCGGCACCGCGCCTGTGTGCCGGGCCCGGCGCCCATCACCCCGGCTCATCGCTCACCCTGTACGCGGGCGCGGCAGGCGTCGGTCTGGAACTGCTGCATCACCTGGACCGGCCCGGCGTGCCGCGGGCCGTTGCCGAACTGGCCGACCGGACCGCCCGGCATCCCGAACTGCCCCGGCTGGGCGCGGCCCTGTACATCGGCCGCACCGGCGTCGATCTGTTCCTGGCGGCGGCCGCACGACCCGTCGGGGTACCGCCCTCCGATCCGGCCCCGTCCGACGACACCGGCGACCAGATCGGAGGGACTGCGGGGACCGGCACGGGCCATTTGATCCTGGCGGGCCGTGCCGAAGCCGACGGACGCCCCATCGACGCGGCCCACCATCTCGCGATGGCGGGCGACTGCGCCTACGCACTCCTGGCCCGGCAGTCCGAGGTGCCCGGCACGGCCGCGGAACCCGCGCGTCCCGCGGCCTCGTCGGACGCGGCGTACGAACTCGGCTTCGCCCACGGCGCGGCGGGCATCATCCATTTCCTGTACGCGTATCAGCGCGTCACCGCCGACCCGGTGATCCGCGCGGCCGCCCTCACCGGCCTCGACGGTCTCGCTGCCCGTGTGCCGGGTCTGCTGGCCACGGCCGGACGCCCCGAAGCCAGCCGTCGCTACGGCTCCTGGTGCCGGGGGCTCACGGGCGTGGCGGCCCTCCTGGTCGAAGCGGGCAGCGGCGAACAGCACCGCGAGTGGCTCGCACTCGGCCTGGGCTGCGCCCGCGCCTGCCACCGGATCGCCCCGCGGATGAGCCTGGTGTCGCAGTGCTGCGGACTGTCCGGCGTCGGCGACCTTCTCGTCGATGCTGCGGTCGCCACGGGGGACGAGGAGATGTGGCACGCGGCCGAGGACGTCGCCGCACTGATCCTGGCCCGTAGCGGCGGCGCCTGCCTGCCCCTGTTTCCGGACAACTCACTGATCGGCTCCGACCTGGCATGGGCGACCGGCGGCACCGGCGTGCTCACCTTCCTGCGCCGGCTGCGCGACCGCGGCGGCAACCGCCTGTGGGCGCCCGCGAGCCCCCGCACCGGACCCTGACGGTCCACCTCGTGGGTCACGCGGAGCACGTGCCCCCGTGCGCCTCCTCCGCGCGCGGCCAGTCCCGTCCTTCCAGGGCCTCCGCGCTGCGATTGAGCCGGACCAGGACGTCCGCCAGCTCCCTTATCTCCTCCGGGGACCAGTCGGCGACCACGCGGGCCAGGCAGGCCCGGTTGACCTCGCGGTCCGCTTCGAGCCGGCGCGCCCCTTCCGTGGTGATGCGCAGCTTGCGCGCCATGCCGCCGTCCGGGCAGGGGACGCGTTCGGCGAGTCCGCAGCGCAGCAGTGCGGCCGTCTGGCGGTTCACGGTCGAGGTGTCGAGCCCGAAGGCATCCGCCAACTGACCGATGGACATGGGGCCTTGGGTGTCGATCCGGCTGAGCAGCAGATAGGCCGACCGCTCCAGACGTTCGGGGTCGCGTTCGCGCCGGGCGAGCACCTGGTGTCGTGAGAGCAGCATCAGCTCCCGCTCCAGCTTTTCCAGCACGTCGCCTCCCACTCCCTAGGGCACTTCATTATGGCCGACCCACGGACGCTCGGGCCCACGGACGCTCGGGCCCGCGGACGCTCGGGCCCGCGGACGCTCGGGCCCGCGGATCGGGGCCACACGCGTGCGGTGGACGGCGCGGGGCCGGACCCGAGTCCCCGCAATATGCATGATACATACTGTGTGTACTATGCACTTCTCGTTGTCACCCAGCGAGCCACAGCCTCACCCCGGAGGACCCGCATGACCGTCACCCCGTCCACCGCAGCACGCGCGGCCGAGATCCTGTCGCGGCCCGTCACCCTGAACGGCCTCACCGTCCCCAACCGCGTGGCGATGGCTCCGATGACGCGGATGTTCTCCCCCGACGGAGTTCCCGGCGAGGACGTGCGGGCGTACTACGCCAGCCGTGCCGCCGCGGGCGTGGGTCTGATCGTGACCGAGGGCACCTACGTCGGGCACGAGTCCGCCGGGCAGAGCGACCGGGTGCCGCGGTTCCACGGCGAGGACCAGCTGGCGGGGTGGGCGAAGGTCGCCGCGGCCGTCCACGAGGCGGGCGGCACGATCGTCCCGCAGCTCTGGCACATCGGCATGGTGCGCAAGCAGGGCGAGGCCCCCTACCCCGAGGCTCCCGCCGTCGGCCCCTCGGGGATCCGCGTCGACGGTACGGAAGGGACCGGCAAGGCGATGACCCTCGCCGACATCGACGACGTCGTCGGCGCGTTCGCGGACGCCGCCCAAGAGGCGCACCGGATCGGCTTCCACGGTGTCGAACTGCACGGCGCCCACGGCTACTTGCTCGACCAGTTCCTGTGGGAGCGCACCAACCGCCGCACCGACGCCTACGGGGGTGACGCGGTGGCCCGTACGAAGTTCGCCGCGGAGATCGTGGCCGCGGTCCGCGAGCGCGTCCCGGCCGACTTCCCGGTGATCTTCCGCTACTCGCAGTGGAAGCAGGAGGCCTACGACGCCCGGCTCGCACAGACTCCGGAAGAGCTGGAGGCGATCCTGACCCCGCTGGCGGCCGCGGGCGTGGACGCGTTCCACGCCTCGACGCGGCGCTACTGGCTCCCGGAGTTCGAGGGCTCGGACCTGAACCTGGCGGGCTGGACCAAGAAGCTCACCGGTCGGCCGACCATCACGGTCGGCTCGGTCGGCCTCGACGGCGACTTCATCCGCGCCTTCGCCGGTGAGGGTGCGGAGCTCGGTGCCATCGACAACCTTCTCGACCGCATGGAGCGCGACGAGTTCGACATGGTCGCCATCGGCCGGGCTCTGCTCCAGGACCCGCAGTGGGCGGCGAAGGTCCTCGGCAACCGCTTCGACGAGCTGACGGCGTACGACGCGTCGGCACTCAAGTCGCTCAGCCACTGACCACAGGCCGGCCGTGCGGAGACGGGCGGCCGGCTTCCCCGAAGACGGCCCTCAGAGGCGCTTGGCGCTGCGGAGGGTCTTGGCGTAGTACCCGTTGCCGTCCAGGCGCGAGACGCCGCCGATGTCGCCGATCGTCGGGCCGTTGACCTCCTCGCGGCTCGACACGAAGATCAAGTGCCCCTCCTTGTCGTGGCCCACGACCATGCCCACGTGGTCGAGCCGCTGGCCGGTGCGGGTGTCGAGCTTGAAGAAGACGAGGTCGCCGGGCTGGAGCTGGTCGATGGCGGAGGGCCGGTCCTTGGGCGCGATGCCCTTGAGGGGCAGGACGTCCGTTCCTTCCTTGGAGCGGGCCATCCCGTTCGCCGTGCGCGGCAGGCCGTTGCCGGACTTGTCCGAGGACATCAGCGGGTAGCGGGACCGGTAGCCGAGCACCATGCGGATGAAGCCCGAGCAGTCCAGGGACCGGGCCCGGATGGCTTCCGGCTTGCCGACGACGCCGTCCCGGAAGGGGTAGGGCGCGCCCATGTAGTCGTAGAAGTCGGACTGTTCGAGGCGCAGGTCTCCGCCCTCGGCCCCGGTGGTGTTCAGGGGGCCGAAGTTGGCGTCGCCCGCGATCACACGGCCGTCCTTCTCCTTGCGCTCCGGGGCACCCGCCACGTACTGGAACGCGATGGCGAAGACGTCGTCCTCACGGCTGCCGGCGTACTGCTTGTACCAGGTCTTGAACCATTCCTCGCTCTCGGCGCCCTTCGTCCAGGGCTTGGGCATGAGCCGCACCCAGTCGGTCGTGGAGACCTTGGACGAGGTCGAGGCCGGCTCGGCGAAGGTTCGCTCGGGGCCCTTGAGCGTGGCGGTGCGCGCGCCGTCGCTCAGGACGGCCTTGATCTGGCCGTCGGCGCCTCGCAGGACGCTGCGCGCGGGGCCGTCGAGGCGGGACCAGCGGTCGCCTGCGGCCTGCGGGCCGGCTGCCTTGTCGTGGTTCCCGTTGAGCACGCCCACGTTGCGCACCTGGGTGACTCCCGGCTCGTCCTTCTTGCGGAGTTCGAGCGTGAGGTATCCCGAGGCTCCGACGAGTCCGAGAATGGTGACGCCCGTGAGCACGGGACGGGTCTTCTTCTTCCGGGCCATGGTTCTTCCTCGATTCTCGGGCGCCGGGCGGTTCTCAGGCACCGGGCATGATGCCGAGCAGCAGCCCGGCGGCGACGACGATGTAGGCGAGCAGCGAGACCGTGGCCGTGGCCAGCAGGGTCGGCCCCTTCGGCTGGCGCACCAGCTGGTAGGCGATGAGCCCGGGGACGATGAAGCCCAGGGTCTGGTTGCCGTACATGAGCGGGAACTCGATCGACAGGACGATGATCACGGTGGCCTGGAGCGTCACTCCCAGGAGCACCACCGCGGCGAACAAGCGCTTGCCGTAGAGGATGACCAGCCGTTGCATGAGCTTGGTGCCGGCGTACGTCAAAGCGGTCACGCCGACGACCATGGCGGCGCGCTGGAGGTCCTCGATGAGGGTCAGCGCCAGCCACCCCGGCGTGATCATTCCGCCGGGCGAGAGGTTGGTGGTGAGGTAGCACATCAGCGAGAACAGCAGGCCGATGGCGATGCCGAGGGCGGCCATCTCGGGGGTCAGGGCTGCGGTGGTCAACGGGAACTCCGGGCAGGGAAACGGCGAGTGAGGCGGGGCGGTCGCGTGGTGCGGGCGCGGCGGGTCACGGCCGGCGGGGCCGGCGCGCGTCCGGGTCGGCCGCGGGGACGGAGCCGAACCGGCCGGGCCATTCGGTGTGTTCGAACTCGGGCTCCCCGGGACCGACCTCGTACGTCGGCGGATTACCGCCGTGGCCGAAGGGGGGCTGCGCCGTGTCCGGGAACTCCATCGTCTGGGCCGCCTGATAGCGCTCCTCGTAGGCCGCGGGGTAGGCGGCGTACGGATCCAGGCGGGCCGGCTGGGCGACTGCCGGGGGCGGGGTGTGCGGTCCGGCCGTGGCGGGGGTGTCGTCCGCCGGGAGTTCGGCGAGGAACTCCAGGAGTTCCTCGCCCTGGCCGTGGATGTTGCCGATGGCGACGAGGGACGACCCGTCGGGCATCGCGTCCAGCATCACCGGCATGAACTCCTGGGCGGCGCGCTTCTCGCCCCCCAGGTCCACGGCCCGGTCCCGCCACGCGGCGGGAACGGCGTCGATGGCGCTCTTGGCGGGGTGCCCGATGACGAACACGTGGTCGGGCTTCAGGTCGGGGATGATCTCGCCCATCTGGCCGTTGCGTTCGACCCGGTCGGGACGGCAGTTGATGACGACGTTCAGGGGACGGTTGATCGCGCCGAGGTCGAGCAACTGGTTGACGTTCATCAAGGTGGACTCGGGGTCGTTGGCGGCGAAGACGTTGGCGAACGCCAGGCGGTTGCCCGCGGGCGTCACATAGCGCTCCACGGAGAGCACCCCCGGGTCGGGCGGTGCGTCGTACATGCCCTGGAGGGCCACGGACCGCTCCACGCCCAGGAGTTCGGCCACCGTCAGCGCGATCGCGACGTTCTCCTTGAAGGTGAACCAGCTGAAGCCCCGCAGTTCCTCGTCGGACACGGTCTCGGGGTCGGCGTAGATGAGCCGGCAGTTCCGTGCGTCGGCCTCTTCCTGGAGGATCGCGAAGCGGTCCTTCTCGGCGGTGACGCAGATGCCGTCCTCCGGCATCGAGCGGCACAGCGAGCGGGCCACGTCGTCGAGGGTGGGGCCCATCTCGGCCAGGTGGTCCTCGCGGACGTTGCACAGGATGCCGATGGTCGAGCGGATCAGCTTGCTCTGGTTGACCTCCTGGAGGGCGGGCATGACGGCCATGCACTCGATGACGAGCGCGTGCGGCCGGTAGGAAGCGGCCCGTCGCACGATCCCGATCTGCTCCACCACGTTGGCGATGCCGAACTTGCGGTAGACCGGCTCCTCGGTGGCGTCGGGGTGGATGAAGCGCGCGGCCGTTCCGGTCGTCTTGGCGACCGTGACGAGGTCACCGCCGCGCAGGGCACCCGCGCACAGGCGGGTGATGGACGACTTGCCGCGGATGCCGTTGACGAGGACCCGGGTGGGTATGGCGTGCAGGGCGGCGTAGTGCCGGCGCTGTTCGACGATGCCGGCGATCAGCAGTCCCGCCCCGCTGATCAGGAGGACGAAGTAGAGGTAGAGCACGGCCTTGTCACTTTCCCCCGACGCGGGGGTCCGCGGTCCGGTGCGTTGGGTTCTGCCGGTGGGCCTGCGCCTGCTGACGCAGGAGTTCGAGGCTGCGGACGACGGCGCCCACCTCGTCCTGGTAGCGGGGGTACAACACGGTCTTCAGGTCTCCGTCCGCGAGCTTCTCGGCGCTGGTGGCCAGGGCGCGCAGCGGCCGGACGACCACGAGGTGGATCCAGCCGAGGCAGACGATGACGGCCGCGAGTCCGAGCATTCCGGCGAGAACGCTGCGGTCCTCGCGCTCGTACGGGGCGATCTGGAGGTGTCCCGCGTCCTGTCGGCTGACGAGGGTCCAGCCGATGTCGGCGGTGACTCCGCCGCCGGAGAAGGGGGCCGCCGCGGCCACGGTGACCTTGCCACCGCCGCGGATGAGGAGCCCGTTCTCGACCGGGCCCGCGCCGACGCGGACGTTGGCCGCCCGGACCAGGTTGTCGAGTGCTTCGCCGGGCAGCTTCTCGAAGGCCGTGAACCCGCCGCTGGAGGCGATGGTCAGACCGTCGGCGTCCACCACCCGGACCTCGCCGAGGCCCGGCCGCACGAGCAGCGAGTTCAGGAACTGGACCCGGATCTCCCCCACCAGGGTGCCGCCCTTGCCCTCGGCGACCGGGGCGGATGCCTGGAGGACGGGCAGCTTGCCGCCCTTGCCGCTGACCTGGACCTCCGGCTGGTCCTCGCCGCTGCTCCAGGCGTGCGGCTCGCCGCCCGCGCGGGCGGAGACGGCGCCGGAGGAGTCGACCACGTAGAGGGACTGGTAGCGGCTGTGCTTGGCCAGGGCCTCCTTGAGGAGGCTGTCCGCCGGGCGTCCGTTCTCCTCCTCGATGAGGTGGGAGACGGACACGAGGTCGGCCTGGGCTTCGTTGAGCGCCCGGCGCAGTCGGTCGGCCATCATGTCCGTGCGTTCGCGCTGGTCGTTGACGATGGTGGTGGGCACGCTGACCGTCGCGTCGGTGCGGTTGAGCAGCAGCCCGACCGGAACGCACCACAGGATCAGCAGGACGCCGGTGATGACGAGCGGTCCGCGTGTACCCATCCGGAGCCGGCGCCGCGGGGCCGCCAGGTCCTCGGCCGAGTCGTCCCCGGTGAGCCGTCGGCGCAGACGTTCCAGGGCAACACCGATGCGCGCGGCCTCGCCGCGTTTGGGCACGGATACCGGCCGGTGCAGATCGCCCCGCGCGAGCCTGCGGGACTCCAGGAACAGGTGGAGCAGGGGCCGTTGTACGTTCCGCCACAGCACGGCGACCGCGACGAGTCCGAGGAGTACCAGGGCTCCGGCCGCGGCCAGACCGAGCAGTGCGCGGTCGGACTGAGCGGCCTCCTGCCGGACGACGGGCAGCAGGGACACGACGCTGAGCCCGAGTCCGGCCGCCACGCTCTGCTTGTCGTCGGGGTCGGAGGAGGCGAGGGAGGCGTAACCGGCCGTGGCCACACGGCCGTTGTGCTCACTGCCGAGCAGGGTGCCGCTGACACCGGGGTAGCCGCGGGCGCCCGGCTCCTTGGCGCGGACGGGGTGTTGCTCGGTCCGTGTCGCGGCCTGGTCGGCCAGCCGGGCCATCTGCTGGTGACGGAACGACAGTTCCGCGCGCTCCTCGTCGGAGTTGAGCGACTCGGCCCGCTCGAAGCCCGCGGTGGCGAGCACTTCGCCGTCCTCGGCCACGACCGACATGCTGCGGAAGGGGCCGAGGTTGATGGCCGGCACGGTCAGGCTGCTGGCCGCGACCAGGAGTTGCTGAGGTTGTCCGGCCTGTTCCAGGACGACCATGGTCATCAGGCGAACGTCACCGGTCTCCAGGCGCACAATGCGCGGCTTGAGGGCTTTGCCACCGGTCAGCGTGTCCTCGTCCAGCCAGGCCAGGGGGATGGTCTCCCCCCGGGCAGCGAGTACCTCGCCGCTCTCCAGATCGAGGACGGTGGTGCCGGTCCACTTCTGGTAAGCGCGGCTCAGGTCGGACAGGACGCGTTCGGGTTTGACGGAGTTCCCGCCGTTGACCGCGGTTGCCGTGCGCTCCAGGTCGGCGACGCGTTCGTCGATGGACGAGCGGAGCGCGATCGCGCCGTCCTCCGCGAAGTACCGCTGCGAGGAGAGCACGGCCTTGGGTACGACGGTGTCCTTGGTGGGCCCGAGCACCTTGGCGGTCAGCCCGGACAGGGCGAGGATGAGGATGCACAGGACCGCGATCGGCGGCCGGATGCCGCCCAGCAGCGGCATGTCCGCGCGCCGTCGGCTTCGCCGGCGTCCCCCTCGCACGGAGTACGGCACCTTCTTCGATGTCACGTCTGTTCTTTCCTGTTTCCTGCGGCTCGGGCTCCCGTGGCACGGCACACGGAAGGGCGGCCGGCGCGCGAATGGCGCGTCACCGCCGGGGCGTTGGTTGTCGAGTGGCCCGGGCCCGCTCAATCCTTGAGGGAGAGCTCGGCCAGGCCGTCACGGCCCGGGGCTCCTCGGTTGAAGAGGAATCCCTCGACCCGGGTCGCGGCGAGGCGGTAGCGGGCCCGGCGGTCCGCCGGGAGCTCCTCCGGGTGCTCCAGGGCGGCACGGACATCGACGAGCCGGACGTCCCGCACGGCGTCGCGGGGCAGCTCCTCGTCGTCGTCCTGGGGCTCGGGCGGGATGTCGACCAGCGTCGTGCGGTACCGGGGAACCACATCCCAGCCCTTCTTGGTCTCCCGGAACTCGAACCAGCCGATCGCTCCTTCCTCCGTGAGGCCGGACGGCGTGGAGTGGCGGGCCAGTTGGTTGCCGAGGCTGTACGCGACCCAGGTGCCGTTCACCTTCTCGATCGGCTGCACTACGTGCGCGTGGTGACCGATGATCAGGTTGATGCCGGTCTCCTTGGTGATGCGCTGGGCGAGTTCGAGCTGGGGGACGCTGGGCTCGTTGTAGTGCTCCAGGCCCCAGTGGACCGAGAGGATCACCACTTCGGCCCCCGCCTCGCGGGCGCGGGCCTCGGCCTTCTTGATCTCCTCCGTGTTGCTCCGGTTGAAGGCCCACTTCTCCTTCTCGGGCGTCGGGTTGAGGAACGACTCCCAGGAGTAGGCGAGGTGGGCCACCTTGACCCCGTTGACCTCACGGATGTTGGTCTTCTGCGACTCGGCGGGCGTGCGTGACGATCCGGTGTGCCCGAGCCCCGCCTTGTCCATGGCGTCCAGGGTGCGACGGACGGCCGGCAGGCCGTGGTCGAAGGTGTGGTTCGAGGCGGTGGAACAGGTGTCGTACCCCACATCCTTGAGGGAGGTGAGGATCTGCGGCGGTACCAGGAATTCGGGATATCCCTCGAAGGGTCCTTTGGGGTTGCCCACGGGCGTTTCCATGTGACAGATGGCCAAGTCCGCCTTGCTGATGACGGGCCGGATGCCCGCCAGCTGCGGCCCGAAGTCAAGTCCTGCGATCCCCTTGCCGGTCTTCTTCGCGTCCTTGGCCGCCTGCTCCACCAGCTCGGGATGAATGAGAACATCTCCGGCAGCGGCCACCGTGAACGAGCGTCCGCCGGGCTTGACCTGCGACTCCGACGGGTTCGCTGCGCAAGCCGTACCAAGGACGGCGAGTGCGGCGACGACAGCCAGCGCACGACTTGTAGGGAGAGATTCACAGAATGTCACGACCTGATCTTCGCATGACGAAACCGGCCGGGACCCCAAGAAGGATTACGAGGGCATTACTTTTCCTTTGTGTTCTTTGCCTCGTCGGATCAAGTGTGATTCTCATCGCATGCAGAGCAGAGAAGCGTGAAGAAAACGAAAAGGGAAGTTCCGCTTCGCGTGCGTTGGTCGACCTGGACAGCCGGATCGTGGGCTACGCCCGCAAGGCCGCCGAGCGCAAGCCGTACACGCCGCCCGCCGCCGAGGAGAGGGAGCAGATCGCACAGGGAGTCGGCCATCTGCTGGACGGCGACGCCGCCGGTGCCGAGGAGCTCTTCGACGCGGTCGGATTCCGCCTGAACCGTCTCACGGACGCGGCCACCGGCCGCCGTTACGACGAGGTCGCCGCGCGTAAGCCGGGACCGCGCGAACGCTGGGGCCGGCTGTACGTCAGCGCCGACGCCGGCGTCCGCTGGAGCGTCCAGGTGCCCCACCCGGTCTCCGACAGCGGCACCGAACACCTCGGCGCACGGCTCCTGGAGGAGACGCCCCGGGGGGCGCTCGTCCTCGCGGGCGCCCACCGCACGGCGGGCCGGGGGGATGCGGCGGACGTGGCGCACCGCACGGACAGCGTGTTCCACGCCATCGTCACCGAGATGCACAAGCGTGACATCCCCGGCGTCCAGCTGCACGGGTTCGCCAAGGGACCGGACCGCCCCTACGACGCCATCCTCTCCAGCGGCGCCGCTCGCAGCGGCACCGACAGCGCCACGAAGCTGGCGGGCCTCATGGTGAACCAGGATCTCCGGGTCTGCAGGAGCTGGTCCGACCGATGCCCGCTGGAGGGCACCACCAATGTCCAGGGTGAGGACGCGAAGAGGCGATCGGGGACCTTCGTCCACGCCGAGCTCTCCCCGTCCGCACGCAACGAGGGGAAGGAGACACAGGCCCGTACGGCTCTGCGGGAGCTGCTGACGAGATGGTCCGAGAGAGAGGTGCCATGAGCACGGGGATGATGAGCGGGGGCGATGAGCGGGGCAACGAGCAGAGGCGGGCAGCCACCCCATTCCACTGACTGCCCGATCCGCCCAAGCCAAGCGCCGTACCGGAAGGCGAAGTCGACGACTTCACGCGACTCCCGCTCCCTCCCACCAGAGAGCACAACTCCTTTGAGCCGACGCCGATTTGGCACACCATCGGCGATACAATGACGTGTGCTGAACTACGACATCGATGTCTCCGACGTGGACGACGACCTCGTACTGTCGGAGCTGGCCGCCGAGGGGGATCTCCTCGACGACCTGGTGTCCGCGGAGGACGACTGGACGCGGCCCACACCCGCGGCGGGCTGGACGATCGCGCACCAGGTCGCCCACCTCGCCGCCGCGGACGCGAACCTACTGATCGCCGTGCGTACCCCCGACCAATTCGGCCCGGTGAGCAAGCAGGCCGAGGCCGGAGGCAGCCGGTACGCGGACGACGTCGCCGCCGACGCCGCGGCCCAACCGCGTGCCGCGCTGCTTGAACAGTGGCGCTCCGGCCGGTCCGAGGTGGTCGCGGCGCTGCGTGCGGTACCGCGTGACGCCGGGTTCCCGTGGTTCGGGTCGGCGGTGACCCCCGCGCTGATGGCGCCTCTGCGGCTGATGGAGACCTGGGCCCACGGGCAGGACGTCTTCGACACCGTGGGCGTCGCGCATCCCGCGACGACGCGGCTGAGGACAGTGGCCCTCCTGGGCGTCAAAGGGGTGGGCCTGTCGTTCGCCGCCGCCCAACTGGCGCCGCCCACAGAGCAGTTCCGCGTCGAGCTGACCGGCCCGGACGGCCAGACCTGGACGTGGGGCGCGCGGGACGCGGCCCAGCAGGTGCGCGGCAGCGCGTTGGACTTCTGCCTACGCGTCACTCACCGCCGGCCACTGTCCCGGACCGAACTAACGGCGACCGGCCAGGACGCGGAGACCTGGCTGAAGATCGCCCGCGTCTTCCTCTGAGTGGGGCTGCCACCAGGCAGGGAGCTCAAGCTCGTGCGCGAAGAACAGCGAAGAACAGCAGGCCGCCAGGGGTAGCCCGGTCCGTGTGCTCGGCCCGGGGACGCTCGGGACGGCGAGCATGGCCCGATTGCGGCGATTGGTCTGGACCTGCAAATGCCCACTGTCCCAGACTGCGACGATGGACGAGCCACGGAACACCCGGCGCTTCGACATCCCACTGCATCGCTTGGACGTCCCCCTGCCGCACCTCTTGCCCTTCGCCATCGGCACCTTCGACACGATCGGGGCGCTCTCGCGCGCCAACTTCCCCCATCGGCACACCTTTTACGAGATCGTCTACGTCACCGGCGGCCATGGCGCCCATGTGCTGGACTCGGCCCAACGGCCGCTCGAACCACCGCAGTTGTGCGTCATCGCGCCAGGTCAGGTTCACCACTGGGAGAGCGCTGTGGAGCTCACCGGACACGTGGTTCTGTTCAATGAGGACTTCCTGCTCTCCCGTTCGCAGGACGCGGCCGCGCTACGCACACTGTCCGCCGGACCGGGCCACGACCCAGGGAACCAGTCCGGGCCGATCGAAGCACTCCTGGCCGACATGGAGGGCGAGTACCGGGCGCTCCAGCCCGGCTACCACCAACTGCTCCGCGCCAGTCTGCACCTCCTCATTCTCCGAGCGCTGCGTACTTGTTCACCCGCCGAAAGACTCGCGACCCGCAACCGGGCGACCGAAGCGACGGCGGACTTCACCCGGCTCGTCGCCCTGCCGGGCGGCACCCGCCGGTCGGTGGAGTCGTACGCGCACGAGCTCGGCATTTCACCGGGCCACCTCCAGACCTTGGTCCGGCAGGCCACCGGCCTGACACCAGGTGGTCTGATCCGTCGGCAGCGCACCCTTGAGGCCAAACGCCTGCTCGTGGGAACCGAATTGACGGTACGTCAGGTCGCAGCCATGGTCGGGGTGGAGGATCCCGCCTACTTCTGCCGGTTCTTCCGGCGGGAGACCGGCATGTCACCCGGCGAGTTCCGGGCGGACGCCGCAGGAAATCACCACGATCCCCGGGTGCAGTCCATCGCCGCCTGTCCGGACAGCGCATAGCTTGACCGTAGCCGCCAGACACCGCTGTCAGCACCCCCACAGCTTGCCGACCGGTCCCGGCCGGGGCGGCCGACCCGCAGCAACGGGCCCGGCCGGCAAGCACACCCCACACCCGACCCCCGCCCCGCCACAGGAGGTCCGCGATGCCCGTTCCCGAAGAACCGCTCGAAGTGCCCACCGCAAGCGCCACGTCCCCCCGGGTGAGTCGCAAAGCGGTCCTGCGCGCCGCGGCCGCGCTCGGCGCGGCTCCCCTGGTCGCCCGCGGCGGCGTGGCACTGGCCCGCGACCGGAAAGCGACGACAAGGCCGCTGGACGCGACTCCCCAATGCCACGACGGGGACGAGCCGACCGTCGAGCAGATCGAAGGCCCGTACTTCAAACCCAATTCGCCGCTGCGCACCTCCCTGGTCACCGACAGCACACCGGGAACACGGCTGACCGTCACCGGGTACGTCTTCAGCCGCACCTGCCGGCCGATCACCGGCGCGCTCCTCGACTTCTGGCAGGCCGACGACAACGGCGACTACGACAACGCCGGCTACACCTTCCGCGGCCACCAATTCAGCACGAATCAGGGCGCGTTCAGCCTGACCACGATCGTGCCGGGGCTGTACCCGGGCCGCACGCGGCACCTCCATGTGAAGCTCCAGTCCCCCGGACAGCCGATCGTCACCACGCAGCTGTACTTCCCCGGAGAGCCGCGCAACAGTACCGACTCCATCTTCGACGCGCGCCTGCTCATGAACGTCCGCCAGGTCGGCCCGGCGCGCGCGGCCACGTTCGACTTCGTACTGGACGCTCCCCAGGACCCGACCACACCACCCACCACACCTCCTCCGTCCGGGACCTGGGCCGCAGGCACGCCTTATCACGCCGGCGACGTCGTCACCTACGGCGGTTCCACCTACCGTTGCCTCCAGGCCCATACCGCCATCACCGGGTGGGAGCCACCCAACGTCCCGGCCCTGTGGCAGCGCGGCTGACCCACGCCCAGGAGAACGACGTTCGGAAGATTCGAGGCAACGGGACGTGGCCGGAGGTGTTGCAGGACCGGCCCCGAGTCCGGGTCATCCGGGAGCATGAACGATGCCTCCGGATGACTGGCACCTCACCCAGGACGCCGACGCCTTCCTCGCCCGCACTGGGCACTTCCTGCGCTCGCTTCCTGCGCTCGCGCGCTGCCCGGCACAGCACGCCGCTGATGGACATCGAGAAGCTGCGGGCACACGGGGCAGCCGTCAGGCCGATTCCCCAGGCCGTTCCGTCGAGCCGTTCCGTCAGGCCGTACGGGAGAGTTTCTTCAGCACGTCCTGCGCCCGCTCTCCCTCACGCACACCGTCGACGACGGCCTGGTGGTAGACGCGGCTGTCCTCCTCCGAATGGCAGGGCACGGGGCTCCCGACGAGGGTGTACCAGTCGGAGGCGCCGGAATACTGCACGGCCAGGTGTGCCTCGTGCTCCGACCAGGTGGTGTGGATGGTGAGGTCGCCCTGCATCTGCCCGAATCCCTCGGCCTGTACTACGCCGGGGAGGACGTGGATGCCCACCGTGGTCCAAGATGCCCAGGTCATGTCGTTCCTTTACGTCGCAGGCGCTCCGGGCTGAGCCGGACCCGATTCCTCAAGTCTGGCCCCTGACGACGCACCGCTCGCTTCGGGACACACACGGCGTTCGGGGGGCCCTGAAGCCGACGCGCCGGCTCACCCCCGCGGGGCGGCGGGAAACGGGTTGCCACGAGCTCGCGGGATGGGCACGCAGCCCGAAGCCGGATCCCTCCGAAGCCCTCGGTGTTTCCCCCATCGGACGGCGACCTCGCGGTGTTGGGACGCGGCGTTGTCAGAGGCAGGCCCTAGCCTCGTCTTCGGGGGCCGACTTCAGCATCCGGAGGGCAGGGCCATGGCATCGATGCCGCAGAAGATCACCACATTCCTCATGTTCGAAGGACGGGCGGAGGAGGCGCTGACCTTCTACACGTCGCTGTTCGACGACGGAGAGGTCGTCGCGATCTCCCGCTACGGGGCCGACGGTCCTGGTGAGCCAGGCACGGTCGAGCGTGCCACGTTCACGCTCGCCGGGCAGCGGCTCATGTGCATCGACAGCCATGTCAAGCACGGCTTCGGATTCACGCCGGCGATGTCACTGTTCGTCGAATGCGACACCGAGGCCGAGCTTGACCGCCTGTACGGCGCGCTCGCTGATCAGGGCACGGAGCTCATGCCCTTGGGCTCCTACGGTTTCAGCGCGAAGTTCGGCTGGGTGAACGACCGCTTCGGCGTCTCCTGGCAGCTGAACCTCGCCGAGTGACGGGCAAGCGGCGCGGCCACTGACGGTGCTCGTGTGCGGCTTCTGCGGAGGGATGGATCAGAACACCGGGATGTGCCAGGCTGGCCGAATGGGTAGGAACACGGCCGTACGACGGCTCGACTTGGGATACTTCATACGGCCCGCGGAGGAGACGGGGACCCCGCAACCGCGGGTCGAACCCGTGCTGGCCTACCTGGTGCGGCACGAGCAGGGCCTGATCCTCTTCGACACCGGCATCAGCACGGCAGACCCCGAGACCGAAGCCCACTACCGTCCCCGACGCCGGGACCTGCGGGATGCCCTGTCCTCGGCCGGAGTTGCCCTTGCGGACATCTCCCTCGTCGTGAACTGCCACCTTCATTTCGATCACTGCGGCGGGAACCCCCTCATGGGCGGCAAGCCCATTCTGGTCCAGGATGTCGAGCTGGCCACCGCCCGCAAGGGCGACTACACCTTCGACGAACTCCTGGATTTCCCCTCCGCGCGCTACGAGGAACTCTCCGGTGAGGCCGAGGTCTGGCCGGGAGTCCGGATCATTCCGACACCAGGACATACCGCGGGACACCAGTCGCTGGTTCTCCGGCAACCGGACGGCACCGTGGTCCTCGCCGGTCAGGCGTACGACTTCGCCTCGCATTTCGCGTCCGAGCAGCTGGCCCGCCAAGCGGCGCTTCACGGCGTGGAGCAGCCTCTTCCCCCCTACCAGCCCTGGTTGGAACGGCTCGCCGACTTCGACCCGCGACGCGTCCTCTTCGCCCACGACTGCTCGGTCTGGGAACCGTCGCGGATCCCCCAGAACACCCAAGCGCCCTGAGCGGTTTCCAGAACACGTCGACGCCCCTTTCTTGCCCCAACCGGCCCTCACCAGCCCTGCTGGAGGCGCTCCACGACCTCGGCCGGGGTGTCGTAACACCATGAGGGCCCCCGCCGACTCGGCACTCCTCAGGTCGAGGCGCGGCTCCCGACGGTCAGCTCGACGTCGTCTCCCCTTCGGGTGAACTCCCTGATCAGCCACGTGCGGGCTTCGATGGCGGTTCCGGCACCGGTGGTGTAGGGCGGGACGGTGAGTACAGGGCCCACCGCATCCGTGGTGCGCAGTTCCGCCTCCGTCACCACGTCGTCGGACAGACGCAGTTCCAGTTCGACCGGCCACGGGTCGGCCGCGAAGGCAGCGGGGTCCTGTAGTCCGTGGACGCGGCAGCGGGCCCCTGGAAAGAGGTGCGTGGTGCCGCATTCGGCCAGGAACGTGGTCGCTCCGGCCGGTCCGGGGCAGGGCTGGGTCATCACACGGCTCCGAGATCCGGGATTGCGGTGGACACGGGACAGTGTGACGGCCGGGGCGGGCCGAGCACGGTCGGCCACAGCCACGGCGCCTCGCTGCCACCCGGTCGGAGTCCTGCGGGACGGGTCCGGCGGGGACGCCCTCCGGGTCCGGTCCAGTGCCCCCTTGACCTCTTGACCTCTTGACCTCTTGACCTCTTGACCTCTTGGCCTCTTGGCGCGGACTGCCGGGCCGCTCAGTTCCGGGGCAACAGGCTGCCCAGGGGGCCGAGGTCCAGGTTGAGGTCCTCCGGGGTCAAGTCGTAGCGGTCGCAGAGTTCTGCCATGCGGTCCTGAAGGATCATCAGGGTCAGCCCGATGCGCTCCTCCTGATCCTCGGTCAGGTCCTCCTGGTCCACCCGGTGCAGCGCGGTGCGCTCCATCAGTTGACGCAGGAGCTCGACGATGGTGAGCACGAGCCGGATCAGGTCGCGTTCGACCGTGTCGGGATCGGTGTGCAGACGCGCGGAGGGGGAACCGGATCCCGGCGGTGCGGGGTCGGCCCTGAGGCCCTCGGACACGGACGGCAGGAGCTCGAACGCACGCCGGAAGTCGTCGTCCTCGGCCGCCGCCGCGTCATCGGTCTGGCGCGGGTCTGTCATGGGTCTGCCTCCTGTGGGCCGACGGCCCCTGGGCGTGGCGCCCGTCTCACCAGGGAGAGGGGCTGTCCGGAGTGATCGAGTGAATGACGGCCCGCAGGTTGATGCGTACGAGATCGACGTCCGCCACCGACAGGACGAGGTCGCCGGTCAGGACGGCGCCGCCGTTGAGCAGCCGGTCGAGGAGGTCGATCAGGGCCACCTGCCGGCCGCCGAGCAGATCCTCATCCCCCTCGTTCCGGGCCCATGCGGGCTCACTCGACACGGTCTCGGCCCTCGCCCTCGTTTCGGCCGCGCTCTGCGCCCCGGCCGGCATCCGACGCGTCCGATGCGTCCGATGCGTCCGATGCGTCCGCCGCGTTCCCCGGAGTGGCGAAGGAGTAGGGAGCCCAGGGCCCGGTCACCTCCACGTGCACCCCTGCCGCCGCGTCACCCAGCGCCGTCAGCTCGTCGCGGAAGGCCGCCGCGTGCTCGGCCGGTACGAGATAGGCCTCGTTGCTGATGTTCTCGCCTGTCTTCGTCGCCAGCGGGCCGCCCTGCTGCGGCCGGTGGGCGACGCGGTCGCGGGCGAAGGCCGTCGCTGCCTCTGTCACCCGGGCGGCGACGGCACCGGCGGCGCGGAACGCGTCCTGGCGGCTACGACGCTGCGCTCGCCGCTCCTGAAGGAACGCCCGGCCAGGACTGACGGGGTTTTCGGACCCGGCCGACGGCCGCGACACCGGCGAGGGAGGCCGGGCTGCCGGGGCAGCCAGCGCATACACCTTGACCCCCCACTCCTGATGGCCCGTCAAATGATCGAGCAGGGAGATGAATTGGTCGGAGCCTTGCCTGAGCATCTCCGCGACCCGCTCGGTGTCCACGTACACGGTGGCCAGCCGCATGGGCAGCACCGTGGTCCGGGTTCCGGCCTGGGCGACGACACCGTCATGGATCCGGGCCAGTGTCTCCAGCCGGTCCAGCTGTTCCAACTGGGCCTTGAGCGCCTGCTCGTGGAAGTCCGCAGCCGGCACGGGCGAGGCCAGGACCGCGAGCCCCTCGTACTCGATGGCATGCAACGGCTCGCCGTAGAGGCCGGACGTCTCACGCGCCACGGCCCTCAGCTCCTCCTCGGCACGGCCCACGGCGTACACGTACCAGAGCCGGTCGATTCCGCTCGCCGGAAGGGAAACCGGCGACGCTGTCCCGTGGTCAGGCATTGCGGTCCTCCTCCGCCCTCTCGCCCCGCTCGCCGGCCGGGAGCCCGGCGGCGGCACGCAGTTCGTCCAACTCGGCCCGCAGGCGGGCGTTTTCGGCTTCGAGTCCATCCCGTGCGGGGGCCGCCCCGGCAGCGGCGGGCTGTGCGTGCGCGCGCGAGGACAGCGAGGGGTCGTGCTCCCACCAGTCGATGCCCATCTCCTTGGCCTTGTCGACGGAGGCGACGAGCAGCCGGAGCTTGATGGTCAGCAGCTCGATGTCCAACAAGTTGATCTTGATGTCACCGGCGATGACGATGCCCTTGTCCAGCACGCGCTCCAGGATGTCCGCCAGGTTGGCCGACGATCCCTGCGGCTGTCCGTAGGGGGAGACCCCGGTCGAGCCGCCGAGCCGCCCGGAGATGGATTCAGACATATGGTGGCCTCTCTTCGTTCCGCTCAAGGCGGTTGGCGCTCAGCCGAGTTGTTGCTGTCTTCGTTTGAACTCCTCCATGCGGTCCAGGAGTTCGTCCTCACGGCGGTCGTGTTCGTCCTCGTCGATACGGCCTGCCAGGAGCTCGCCCTCCAACACCGCCAGCTCCTGGCGCACCTTCTCGGGGTCGTAGTACTCACGCTCCGCCGTCTCGGTCACCTGCTCCAGGACCCAGAAGGTTCCGCGCAGAGGAGCCATGGGCAGGGTGAGCAACTGCGAGACAAATCCCATGCGTTGGGTCCGGCCTCCTTTCCGGGGGCGAACCTCAGACGAAGCTGTAGGGCGGCAGCGGACCGCGCAGGCTCAGCTGGAACACCGGTTCCAGGTGCTTCGCCATCTCGTCGACGCGGTCGCAGAACGCCGCGGCGGACGCACGGGGCACCAGGAACGACACGTTCAGGAAGTGCGACTGCGGCACGTCCGCCGTCGCGTACTGCTGCGCCAAGGGCGCGAGTCCGTTGATGACCGTGCTCGCGTCACGCTTCTCAAGTCGCTCGACCTCTTGGGAGATCGCCTGGCCGAGGGCGACCTTGTCGCCCTGCGCCTGGGGGTTCTGCCTGGTGCGCTCGTTGAGGTCGCGCACCTGGTCCGACTCGGCGACCACCTCACGCAGCAGGTCGCTCTCGTCCCGCGAGGCTTTGAGGTTGTACTCGATGCAGTCGCCGATCGCCTCCAGCCGGTGGAGGTACGCGTCGGCCTGCGCGTCGAGCTCGGCGAGCACGGCCTCGTCGTTCGGTCCGACGAGCCCGAAGCGCATGGGCAGGACGGAGCCGTCGGCGAGCAGGCGCTCCTGGACCGCTTGGTGGGCCAGGACGTCACGGCGCTTGGCCCGCAGGTCCTCCGGGGCCTCACTGACGACAGCGGTCAGCTTGTCGCTGCTGAGCGTCCGGAGCGCGGTCGGTTCCTTGCCGACACCCTGGAGACCGTCCAGGTTGAGGGGTCGGTCGGCAGGGAGGATGGCGTAGATGTATGTGGACACGGATCAGGCCTCTCGACGACGGCTGGTGGTGCGGCGGGTACCGGAGGACGACTTGCGCTGAGCGGGCTCACGGTCATCGTCGTCGCCCCCGCCCTTCAGGGAGTCGGATATCGCCTCGACCGCACCGCTCAGTGCCCCTTTGGTCTTGCCGTGGGCCCCGCTCTCCGTGGCATCGCCGATCAAGTCGGTGATCTTGGAGGGAGCCTTCTGGCCGGACTCCAGGTCCAGACGGTTACACGCCTCGGCGAAGCGCAGATAGGTGTCCACGCTGGCCACCACGACCCGGATGTCGATCTTGAGGATCTCGATGCCGACCAGGGAGACACGGACGAAGGCGTCGATCACCAGGCCGCGGTCCAGGACCAGTTCGAGGACGTCGTAGAGGCCGGAGGATCCGCCGCCGGATCCTCCGGTCGGCGCGTTTGCCTGCGGTACCACGGTCATGACGAGGCCTTCCTGTTGTTGGTGGCTGCTGCTGTTTCGCCACACGATTCGGTACGGGGTTCATGGGAGCGGGACGCGGAGAATGCGCAGTCGAGCGTCCGATGCACTCAGCGGTCCACCGCGCCGCGCTGATAGCGCCGGGTGCGCTCGTACCCGGTGAGTTCCCCACGCTCGTCGAGCTGCACACGATAGGAAGCCATGACACTGCTGGTGTCTGGAATCCTTTCGAGCTCCATCACTTCGATGTCCGCCGTCCATCCGGAATCGGACGGCTTGATGGCCGACACCGAACCGGAGGGGCAGCGCAGAAGCTCGCAGAGCTCTTCGACCGCGTTGCTCATCACCACGCGCATGGACGGCTTCGCGGGAGCCCGCTTGGTCCGCGGCCGGGGCTTTTCGCCCTCGCGCGACTCCGACTTCCCGCTCGTCGACGCCGGCCTCGCCCTGCTTCTTTCCGAAGTCTTTTCGGCCGTCGTGTCCGAGGCTGTTTCGGAGGCCATGTGGTGCTCCTTTCGCTGGTGGTTTCGGCTTCGCTGGTGCAGTACGGGAACGGCTTTCCCGATGTGCGTGTCGTGGCCGCTTGCCCGCCTTCGGACGTCATATGCCTCTTCCCCGGCGCCGAATATGTGGGCTGGGTCAACGCATGCATGACGGATGCGCGGGTAGCGCGCGAGGGCCCCGCGGGGCCGGACCGGAGCTGGTCCCCAGGACTGCTGCTGACTGGGGCGGTCATGCGGTACTGCCGCCTCGACCCCCTGCTGCGCGGACGCACCCAGCGGCGACCGATGACCGGTGTAGCGGTCAGGGGTCAAAGGTCAGCGGTCAGCGTCGGGAAGCAGTACGCCGCCTCCGCGGCTGGTCCTCGTCCTCGTCGGGCCGCTCTGCCTCGTGGACGTCGTCCTCCGGGTGGTCGTCGTCCTCAAGGTCTTCAAGGTCCTCGTCATCGAGGTCGTCGAACTCGCCGTCGTCCTCGCCGTCGTCTTCCTCGGTGTCGGCGCCGTCCGCCCGGCCGTCGCCGTGGCCCTCGGGGAGTTCGTCCTGCTCGTACTCGTCGTCGTCGGCCCGGGCACGCGCCGCCCGATCGTCGTCGCGGCCCTCGTCCTCGTCGTCGTCCGCGTCCTCGTAGACGTAGTCGACGTCGTCCTCGTCTTCGTACTCGGCCGCTGCATCGCCTTCGGTTCCGTCGTCCGGAGCGTCTTCATCGGCGTATTCATCGACGTACTCGTTCGAGTCGGCGGCGTGGCCGTCGTTCTCGTCGTCGTCCGGGCCGACCTGGTCGCCGTTCTCCTCCCGCGCCACCGCGTCGTCGTGGTCGACCACGAC
Organism: Streptomyces sp. NPDC006691; assembly: GCF_042869955.1. Lineage (NCBI taxonomy): Bacteria > Bacillati > Actinomycetota > Actinomycetes > Kitasatosporales > Streptomycetaceae > Streptomyces > Streptomyces sp. NPDC006691. The sequence continues at coordinate 347,354 of NZ_JBIAGW010000004.1, read as the reverse complement.
CTCGCCGTCACGGATCTCTCCGCGCCAGCCGTCCGTGGCCTCGCCGCGCATCATGATGAACTTGCGGTACAGCTTCAGGTCGAGCCGCGCCCGCCTGCCCTGAGCACGCCAGATGTTGCCCGTCTTCTCGAACAGCCCCTGCGGGAAGTACTCAAGGTTGAGCAGTACCCGGGTGAGGTTGTCCGTGATCGGGTGGAAGGTGACGACACCCTTGACCGTCCCCTTGGCCCCGTCGGTGGTCCAGGCGATGCGCTCGTCGGGTATCTGCTCAGTGACGTTCGCCTTCCAGCTCCGAGTCGACTTGGCGACCTTGACCCGCCAGTTGCTGCTGGTGTCGTCGCTCTTCTCGACACTCACGACGCCCTTGGCGAACGTGCTGAACTCCTGGAACTGCGTCCACTGGTTGTAGGCCTCCCGCACGGGCACACCGACGTCGATGTCCTCGACGATGTTGACGCTCTTGGAGCCGCCGCCGCCCTTGCCCCTGCCCTTGCCGAAGAGCCCCGTCACCTTGTCCTTGAGCACGCCGCCGCCCGCGGAGAGTGCCGCCTTGGCCGGCGAGCCGCCGTCCGCGAGGACCTTTCCTCCCTTGGCCAGAGCGTTCATGAGCCCGCCGGACGAGCCGTCGCCGTCACCGCTGCGGCCCTCACCCATTTTGGCGAGGCTGTTGCCCAGCTTCTCTCCGAGCCCGCTGACCGCGTGCTCCGCGCGCGTCTGGAGGTAGTTCCCCAGCTCTTCCTTGAGGCGGCCGGCCGCGGGGTGGCCCGCGATCCGGTCCTTGATCGAGTCCGGAGTCCGCTCAGGCATCGTCGCCCCCACGGGTGGAGGTCCTACGGGCGGCCGTCTTGCGCGCCGGGGCCTTGCGACCCGACGATTCCGAGGCCTTGCGGGCAGTACCGCGGGCGCTTCCGGAGCTGCTGCGCGAGCCGTTCGCGGCCTTGCGACGCGGCCGCTCGGCGTCCTCGTCATCGGACGCCTTGCCCGACGCCTTCGCCTGCGTCCGCGACGTACCGGTGGACTTCCCGGTGGACTTCCCGCCCGCGCGGGCGGCGGTCTTGCGGCGGGGCGCCTTCGCGGACTGCTCCTCGTCGGCGTCCTCGAAGTCGTCGTCGCGGTCGTGCTGCTCCGCCTCGTCGTCCTCGCCCTGCTCCTCGGACTCGTCCTCCGGCTCGGGCCGCTCGGTCTCCGGCTCGTCCTCTTCGCCCTTGGCGGAGCCGGTCTGCCCCTGAAGGAGCTGGGTCCGGTCGCGCAGACTGTCGGCCAGCGACCCGGCGCGCTTGGTCAGCGCGGCGGTCGCGGCGCTCTTGGTCGCGCCCACCAGCTCCGTGCGCACCTGGTCGCCGAGACCGCTCAGCACCGGATTGTCCATGACCATCTGGCGCAGCTGCTTGGGGTCGAGGCTCAGCTTCTTCCCGGCCAGATACATGCCCAGGCCCAGAGCCAGGCGAGCCTTCTTGGTGCGGCCGAGCAGGTATCCACCCGCAACGGCCACCCCTATCTTGGCGTTGTCATTCATGCGATGCACCTCAGTTCTGTTCGGACGAATGCCGATATCGACGTTTCGACTTCCAACGCCGACTCCGACCCCGAGAACCCGGATGCCCCCGCCGGCCACCAGACGCAATTCCGCTTCAACGCATGGAAATCGTCGAGCTCATATGCGCCGCGGCCCATCAGCTGAATACCTGGAGCCTTGTCACGACCCAGGGACGGGCAGCGCAGGGAATTCTTCCATTTCCGACACCATCAGCGGTTTCGGACCATTGGCTGTCCCTGCGCGGACCGGGTTCTCACGCCGACTGCCCGCCCACATCACCTTCACACGGTGCCGAAGGGAGACGAATCCGGAGACTGATGCCTCACATGACGGGAGGATTCCCGGGTACAGGTGGGCCTTTGTTCTCCTCGCAAGCGGAGCACGCGGACAGGTGCTCTGTGGCTCCTCACCAGGCACGGTTCCGGTACGGCTCCGCTCCTGACCGCACCCGGCCGACGGCCCTCGCGGAGTTCCGCCCGAAAAACCCGGCGGGCCCCTGCCTGGGCAGGGGCCCGCCGCACGCCGAACGCTGCCTCGGCTACTTCACCGCGAGCAGGTCCACGACGAAGACCAGGGTCTCGCCGGGGCGGATCGCCGGTCCTGCGCCGCGGTCGCCGTAGCCCAGGTGCGCGGGGATGACCAGCCGGCGCCGTCCGCCGACCTTCATGCCCTTCACCCCCATGTCCCAGCCCTTGATGACCTGCCCGGCCAGCAGGTCGAACTCGAAGGGCTCGCCCCGGTTCCAACTCGCGTCGAACTCCTGGCCCGTCGAGTGTGCGACCCCGACGTACTGCACGGAGACGCGGCTCCCCTTCACGGCCTCGTCGCCCTCCCCCACCCACAGATCCTTGATCTCCAGGAACTGCGGCGCCTGGCCACGGGGAACCTCAACAACAGGCCGTTCCAGATTGCTGCTCATCGCCCACACTCCCATTTCCATCGGGCCACGAGGTCCGGGGCCCGTCTCGCGTCGGCACTGGCCGTCCAGCGCGACCGGCACAACGCTACCCATCTCCGGACACGGGTCCGGCAAGCTCCCCGCACCACCTGGCACCACCGGTCGGCCGCAGCACGGCACGGCGTCGCAGTCGGCACGCCGACGACGCGCGCAGGGTTCGGGACGGTCAGAGCATCGAGGGTGTGACGCGGGGGTCTCGGGCGAGCAGATCCGTCGTGCCGCGCAGGACCCGGTCACCGGCGAACCGGTCCAGTGCGGCCAGGACTTGATCACCGGTAGCGCTGAAGGATCCGACCGTCCCGATCACGCGGTAACCGAGCCCGTGCAACTGGTCGGAGAAGAAGCCCCCCTTGGTCGTGCCGTAGGGGACGCCCGGCCGCGGACGGACCACCAGGAGATGGGCACCCTCGTACACCTTCGTCGCCTTCGGGTTGACCGACCCTCGCCTGGGCGGCAGGACTCCTACATGAGAAATGTCCCTCCAGGGGGTGTGCGCGCTGCGGACGGTGGCCGACTTCCTGAGGCGCACGGTCACGGTGATGCCGGAGGGATCGATCAACAGCTCCGCGTCCCGAGGAGTCGAGTGGAGAACCCGAGCTCCGATGAGTGCCACGAACAAGGTCTGGAACCCGGCCCACACGGGAATCGCCATCAGCCAGTTCAGATCGTGGTTCGCCACCGCTAGGGGCACGGCAACAGCGGTCGAGAACAGGGACATGACCCCAACGGCCTTTCCCAGGCCCGCGGTTAGAGGCTTCGCTGCCGCGCGCTCGCGCTGGAAACGAATACCGGCGACCGGTGCGGCGGAAGCCGGATCCGGCTCGGCCGGACCACGTGTGAGGGCCAGATCCGCAGCGGTGTCGGTGGCCCGCTGCCGTGGCCGGGGCAGGCCCCGGGACTGGAGCTCCGCGGCGACGCTCCGGTACACCTCGTCGAGGGACAGCGGCCGCTCGCTGTCGAGCGCCGTCAGGAACGCGCCCGTGAACGCCGTGTACCGCTCGCCCGCCGGGGCGAAGGAGGGAGCGTTGGCCGTGGTGGAGCTCATCGTGTACGTGCCCGCGATGGAGAGCTGCCCGTCGACCAGGTCCTGCTCACCCGTCATGACCTCGATGGCCCGGCCGGAGAAACAGCAGTCGAGAATGAGGACGCGGGCGGCCGCACCGCTGCCCCCGAGGTCCTCACGCAAGAGGTCGACACTGAGGGCGCTGTACTTCGGCGCCTGCGAGCGGGTGCTGTGCGTCGCCAGATACAGCCGGCCCCGTTCGTCGACCAGGCCATGGCCGGCGTAGTAGACCAACAGCATGTCCGTCGCCTGTTCGGCAGCGGTGCTGATGACGCGGCCGATGTCCGCGGTGGTCCCGGCCGGGTCCACCACCTCGCAGTGTTCTGGCCGCAGTACACCGGTGGCGCCGTGGGTGAGCCGGCGCCACAGGGTCGCCACGTTCTCCCGCACGGCCGGAAGGTCCGCCAGTTGCGAGGACTCCGGGAAGTGGCTGACCCCGATCAGGACGGCGCGTGACCGGGCCGGGTCGGGGAACCGGCTCATCCCGGCCCCCCGGGCCCGTCGGCGAGCCGCCCCACCTCACGGACCAGCGCCTGCACATCGCCTTGGAGGAGGTGCGCGTCCAACTCGACGCTGCGGCCGTCGGATGCCGTGACGGTCATCTTGACGTCGATGTGACGGTGGGTGAGCCAGGTGGACAGCGAGCGGGCCAGCACCGCGCCGGCCCCGCCCGAGCCCAGCGCTATGCCGAGCACGTCGAGCACTCCGCCCATCTCACCGTCGGTTCCCTCGCGGGAGGCCTCCCAGCTGACCCGGCCGCGCAGCTCGTCCTCGTGCCGTAGCCAGTCGTGCAGCGACATCAGTGCGTCGGCATCGTCGTCGACAGTGATCAGCAAGCGGTGCTGCTTGGACTCGGGCGTGGTCTCCATGAGGCCATGGTGGCAAGCCGACGGCTTTCTGTCATTGTCTCCGTTGTCACTCAACTCCCGCCCATCTCAGTCCAGTTGAAGATGGGGGAGCTGGCGGCGCGAGGTGATGTTGAGCTTCGGGTAGATCTTGTACAGGTGGTACCCCACCGTACGAGGGCTGAGGAACAGACGGGAGCCGATGTCCTTGTTGGTCAGGCCCTGGGCCGCGTAACGGGCGATCTGGAGTTCTCTCGGGGTGAGTCCCCGGCCGTTGGCGGACGGTTCGGTGTCGAGTACGCCTGCCGCGCGCAGTTCCGTGTTGGCCTGCTCCGCCCACGGGGCCGCCCCCAGCGCGTGGAAGTGCTCTACGGCCTGGTGGAGATGGCGGCGGGCGGGCGTGATGTGGCGGTGGCGGCGCAGCCATTGTCCGTACAGCAGATGGGTTCGGCCGGTCTCGAATCCGGATGCGTGGGGAGCGGCCAGTGCGTCACAGAAGTGGCGATCGGCGTCCTCCCCCGGGGCGAGCAGAGCCCGACATCGGTGCCATACGCAGCGGAGCGAGGGCGCGTTGTCGGGGTCGGTCCGTTCCTCGAACTGCCGGAGTGCCGCCGCCGCCCGTTCGCTCTGTCCCACCCGGACCAGCGCTTCGACCAGGTCGGGCAGGACAAGTCCGCTCAGCATGAAGTGTTCGGCGGTGCCGCCCGGGGTGGTGACTTCGCTGAGCGGACCGACGGCCTGCCGCGGCCGGCGGGCGCCGAGGGCGTCCAGGCCCTGTGCCCAGCGCGCTATGGCGGCGGCGGAGGCGGCTCGGCGCGGGATCGACTCCGCCAGGGACGCTTCGGTGAGCTCGTGGCAGCGGGCGGAGTCGCCCTGGGCGGCGGCCAGGCACGCCAGCAGGGCCTGGAGGTGGCAGCGGGCGGTGACCTGGCCGGTATCGGTGGCGAGGGTGAGTCCTTGTTGGCCGAGCGCCACGGCGTCGGCCCATTGGCCGGTCACCAGCTGCGCGGCCACGAGCGAGGTGAGCGCCACCGGCATGGCCCCGACGGCGCCCGCCGCGCGCAGGGACTCCAGGGTGCGCCGCTGCGCCGCAAGGCCGGCCTCGCCGTCTCCCAGGAGGTACGGCACGAACAGGGGAGGCCAGACCAGTGGCCCGAGACAGGAGGTCGTCGGCCATTCCTCGCCGGGAGGAGAACTCCGTACCGCCGAACCGTCGGCCGGTGCCGGGTCCGTGGGCATACTTCCCACCCGACGTAACTGGTAGAGAAGTTGGGCTCTGGCCGCTGTCTTCTCCAGGGCGAGCCCGGCCAGCAGATCGGCTATCTCCGTCAGCTTCGCGGGTTCATTGGCTCCCCAAGCGGCCCGGGCCGCCAACAGCAGTGATTCCGCCGCCAGTTCGGGCGCCGGGGACCGGGCGAGCCGGGCACTCTGCATCAGGATGTCGCACGCGGGGGTGAGCGCGCTGCCGGCGTGCAGCATGGCCCCGCGCACGCGGGCTACCCGGGCCCGTAACTCGGGTGCCCTGGCCAGGGATTCGGCGTCCCGCAGGAGCGCCCGGGCCTGCGTCGGTTCGGCCGCCGCCCAGGCGCATTCCGCGGCTTCCACCAGCCACCGTGCCGTGCCGGCCGGAGTGGAGGAGAGCGTCGCGGCCCGGCGCAGCGCACGGACCGCGGTCGTCACGCCGCCGGTGCGCCGGGTACGGTCGGCGAGGTTCGCCAGGAGCCGGGCGACGGAGTCGTCGGGTTGGGTGGCGTAGGCCGCCAGATGCCAGACGCGACGGTCGTCGCCCCGGTCGAGAGCGTCGGCCAGGGCGCGATGGGCGGCCCGGCGTCGGCTGGGCGGGGCTCCCTGGTAGGTGGCGGAGCGCATCAACGGGTGGCGGAACCGGACCTGTTGTCCGTGCAGGGTGATGAGTCCCGCCTGGGCGGCACCGGTCAGTGCGTCCATGGCCGCGTCCTCGTCGTCGGCGGCGCTGAGCAGGGTGGGCAGGTCCCCGTCGCGCTCTGCCGCCGCGAGCAGCAGGGGAAAACCGTATGCGGCGGCACGGCCGCAGAAGATCTGCCGTACTCGCTCGTTGAGCGGCAGTTGGTCGGGCAGCGCCTGGACGCCGGTCAGTTGGTCGTCGCTGAGCGCGGACGGGAGTTCTGCCAGGGCCAGCGGATTGCCCTGGGCCTCGTCGAGGAGACGCCTGTGCACCGAGGGAGCCGCCCCCGGCGCGTACTCGTCGAGGAGGCGCCGTGCGGTCGCCGTGGGCAGCGGCCCCAGCCGCAGCTCGCGCGCTCCCGCGATGCCGACGCGCGGCTGCTCGTCGTCGGGGACCGTGAGCACCATGGCCACCCGCGCCGACCCGAGTCTGCGTGCGGCGAAGGTGAGCGCGGCCGTTGATGCCGCGTCCAGCCACTGCCCGTCGTCCACGAGCAGCAGCACGGGGGCCTGCCGGGCGGCTTCGGTGAGCAGGGCAAGGGCGGCGAGGCCGACCAGGAGCGGCTCGGCGGGGGAAGCGTTCATGCCGAAGGCTCCGAGCAGCGCGTCGGCCTGCCGGTCGGGCACCGACCCCAGCGCCGGGAGCAAGGGATGCAGCAACTGGTGCAATCCCGCGTAGGGCAGCTCGACCTCGCTCTTCGTTCCGTCCGCCCACAGGACCCGGGCGGGTGGTTCCACCTGCCGCGCCACGCTCCTCAACAGCGCGGTCTTGCCGATGCCGGCCCCGCCGCGCAGGAGTACGGCACTGCTTCGTAGACTCCGTCCGGGTCCGGCGTCGATGAGCCGCAGAAGTTCTCGGATCTCTCGGTCTCGCCCTGCCAACATGGCGATGCTCACCTTCTACGGGTCGCTTCGTGCTGGACGTCGGCGTGTCCCCCGACACACCGTTGTGCGTTCGTGCGGACTTGACGGTCGCCCGATCCGTGGCGCGCCCCGAAAGGCCACGGGACGCGCTACGGACTGCGGCGCAGAAAAGGCTTTCATCGTCCGCTAACGAAGCTCTAGCGGTCGACGCCAGCGGGTTGTTAGTGCCGGTCCCGTCAGCCTCCGCGCCGACTTGACGATCCGTTTACCGTCACCCGGCCGTCCGGGGACCGGTCGAATGACAGATACCGATGGCCCGCCGGCGCCCAGCAGAGTGATGACCACGGACAGCACGCCGGCCCCGGGAAGCAGACCCGGTCACCGGAGGACCTCCGACCCTTGAAGCCCAACCCGGGGAGAACGAATGACAGTTGAGGAGACGGGCGGCGCCGCGCATGCCCTGGCGACCTATGAACCACTCGCCCGCTTCTACGACTTGTTCACCCGGCACGACGACTATCCGCGGTGGTGTGCCCTCCTCGACGATCTGCTGCACCGGCATGGGGTACCGGGCAAACGCCTCTTGGACGTGGCCTGCGGCACCGGCAAGAGCACGACGGCGTTCCGCGATCTGGGCTACGAGGTGTCCGGCGTCGACCTGAGCGCGGCGATGATCGCCAAGGCGCGCGCCAAGGAGGCGAACCGGGGCATCTCCTTCCGGCAGGGCGACATGCGCGGCCTGCCGGGGCCGGGTTCGGATCACGACGTCGTGCTGTGCATGGACGACGCCGTGAACAACCTCATCGACGACGCGGAGCTCGCCGACGCCCTGGCCGGCACGGCGCGCGCCCTGCGGCCCGGCGGACTCCTGGTGTTCGACGTTAACACCCTTCGTACGTACCGGAGTTGGTACGCCTGCGACGAGGTGACACAGGAAACGGACACGGTCTTCGTCTGGCAGGGCCACTGCCCGCGCGACCATCCGGCGGGCGGTCTCGCCCGCGCCGACCTCACGGTCTTCGCCCGGGACGGCGCCGGCCCGTTGTGGCGGCGCTTCGATTCTCCGCACGTGCAGCGCCACCATCCCGAGCCCCTCCTGCGCTCGACGCTGCGCTCGGCCGGGCTCGACGTCCTCGCCGTCTACGGCATGCGCCCCGGGACGGCCGCCGTCGACGAGACGCTCGACGAGGAGCGGCACCACAAGGCGATCGTCATCGCCCGTCGGCCGGTCACCGGCTGACCCACGAGTTCCGGTCGTCTTCGGACGGCCGGTGCACCAATCACCATTTCCCTTCATGGAAAGGAAGTACTGATCATGGAGCACACCGAGGAGACCATCGTCGTTTTCGACACCGAGGAAGCCGCTGACAGCTGTGGCGTCCGGACCGGCACCAAGGCTCGCTGATACCGGCCCGGGCAGGGCCCGCCACTGCGGTGGGCCCTGCCCGGGCTCAGTCGTTTCCCGGGCATTCCCCACCCAGCCGTGCCGAGACGAGGAACCATGCGACTGATCAGAGGAGAGGCGAACTGGTGGTGCCTGTCCGGCCGGAAGGTGGCCAAGCTGCCGTCGTCGGCCGTGACCGAGGACGGCACACTCACCGCCGGAGCACGGGCCGAACTCGACGGCACGGGCTTCTTCGCCGCGCCGCCGGTGGACCGCTTCCATCTCACCGTGCTCACCAGCAGCGCCTGCAACCTGGGCTGTGCCTACTGTTTCCAGAACACCGGGGCCGCTCCGGAGGGTACGTACCGTCCGCCGCGCATTCCGCAGATCAACATCGGCGCTCCGGTCATCGACGAGATCCTGGGCTTCGCCCGGGAACGGATGGCGGCGGCCGACCTCGACAAACTGCATCTGCTGCTCTTCGGCGGTGAACCGCTGCTCAACCGCCAGGGCTGCTACACGCTCCTGGAACGGGCCGCAGCCCATGGGCTCGCCTCTGCCGAGATGATCACCAACGGCACCCTGCTGACCGCCGACACCGCGCGCGCCCTCGAAGGGCTCGGGCTCGGCCGGGTGCAGATCACCTTCGACGGGGCCCAGGAGCACCACGACCGGAGCCGGGTGAACCGGATGGGCCGTGGCACGTACGACAAGATCGTGCGGAACGTCTCGCGCAGCGCCGAGGCGACCGACATCGCCTGGCACTTCCGCATCAACGTGGCCACTCCCTCGATCGACGGCATCGACGCACTCATCGACGACCTCGCGGCCCACACGCCCACCCAGCGGTGCGCGATCAGCTTCGCCACGGTGGACGACGTGGGAGTCGGCTACGCGTACGCCCCCGCGGCCACCGCCGCGCTGGCCCAGCGGCGCAAGGCATGGAACGCCAGGGCGTTGTCGCACGGGTTCTCCGTCCCGCTGCCCCAGTCCATCAGCCGCTGCCCCTACTGCGCGCTGCGCGGCGGCGCGACCGGTGCCGTCGTCAACGCCGACGGAACCCTCTACAGCTGCTGGGAGTCGGCGGGCAAGGAAGGCTGGGAGGTCGGCGACGCCCGCTCCGGCTATCTGGCCGACGAGGTCATAGCTCCGCGCTGGGTCGCCTGCGACTACGACGTACGGCTCACCCCGGAAGCGGCTCTCGCCGAGACACGGATCGGCGATGAAGTGGACGCCGCGCTCCTGGACTTGATGTATCTCAGCGGCAAACTGAGCTCCACGTGAGCGACGTTTCGCTCGACCCGTCGGCCCGGTCCGCGGACCGCGACGACCTACCCGAGGAGGCACGCGGGCCGCTGGCCCGCCTCGCGCTCGCGACCTGGATCTCGACGGTGGGCGACAGCTTCACCACGGTGGCACTCGCCCTCGCGGTGGCCGGTCTGCCCGGTGCGGGGGCCGGCGCGGTCGCCGCCGTCACGGCCCCCACCGTGGCCGGCACGCTCACGAGCGTGCTTGCCGGGGGCGGACTCGCCGACCGCTGGAACCCCCGGTCGCTGATGGTCGCCGCGGAACTGACGTGCGGTGCGGTGCAGACCGTCACCTTCCTGCTGCTGGCGACGGGGCCGGGCACCGGCACGCTCTGGGCGCTCGGCGCGCTGTCGTTCGCCCGGGGTCTGACGAGCGGGGTCATGGGTCCCGCGGCGCGGGCGACGCTGCCGCGCGTGGTCCCCGCGCACGGCCTGCGGCGCGCCAACGCCGTACTGCGCACCGGGCTGTCGCTGAGCCTGATCGTCGGCCCGGCACTGGCGGGCTGGTGCGCGGCCGTCTTCGGCACCGCACAGGCGATCGCCGCCGACGCCGCGTCCTGCCTCCTGGCGGCGGCTCTCCTGTACCGGCTCCCGGTGCCGGTCGCCGCGGCGCCACCCGGCACACCGGTCCGCGGATTCCGGCGCGAACTGCGCGAAGGCCTCGCCGAAGTCGTGGGCCGGCGCTGGCTCCTCCTGGTCATCGGCCAGGCCGCCGTGCTGAATCTGCTGGCCCTCGGGCCCATGCAGGTGCTGGCCCCCCTCGCCGCCGAGGCGGACTACTCGGGAGCGCGCGGATACGCCGCGTTCCTCACCAGCGCGGGGATCGGCGCGGTCCTGGGCGGCATGCTCATGCTGCGCTGGGCACCCAGGTACCCGGTCCTGCTGTGCTCGGCCGCGACGGCGGCCTTCTGCCTCCCGCTCCTCGGCATGGCCGCACACGGCCCGTCGTGGCTGGTGATGGCGGCCTACGGTCTGCTCGGCGCGGCGGAAGCGGTGTTCGCCACCCTGTGGTCCACCGCCTTGCAGCGCGAGGTGCCTGCCCAGACCCTGGGCCGGGTGAGCGCGTGGGACTTCCTGGGTTCCTTCGCCTCCCTGCCGTTGGGCATGGCCCTGGCCGGACCCGCGACGGCCGTCCTCGGCCTCGACGACACCCTGCTGGCCGTGGGCGTGGCGGGCTGCTGTGTCGCCATGGGACCTCTGCTGTGGCCCCGTGCACGGGGCGCATTGCGGGCCGTATGACGCACCCGCGCCCTGCATGTGACGCAACCTTGCCGCCACCCACCGCCTGCCGTGGCACACCCCCTTCCGTCACACACCCCGCCCTGTGACGCGCCCCCTTCCCCCATTCACGCGTCCGCTTGCCGAGGAGAAGCCATGCCCGCCGCCGAACCGCCGATCTTCTCCTGCGCGCAGACGGTGACGGTCCGGTTGCCCGTACGCCCACGCGACCTGGTCCGGCAGTACGGAGTGCCCGTGGAACCCGGATCCCCGGACGAGAGCGACCAGTTGGCCGACTACCTCACCGCGGCCGCCCGGGACGAGCTCCTCCTGGAAGCGATCACCCTGTCCAGCCCCTCGCTGAGGCAACGGCTCGACCACCTGCGTACCGGCCCGCGCCCCGGCCCGGCCGCGCTGCGCAAGGCCGTGCGTGCCGTGGTCGGTTACCAGCTGCGGATGGCTTCGCGCCCCACTCCGTTCGGTACCTTCGCGGCCGTGGCGCTCGCCCGCGTCGGCGCGCCGGGCGAGAACACGCGGGTCGCCCTGGGCGCGGCCCATCGGCGTGGTGTCCGCCCGGACGCACAGTGGCTGCTCACCCTGGTCTCCCAGTGGGAACAGCGCCCCGAAGTCGCCGACCGGCTTCGGGTGGTGGCCAACTCCCTGGCCACCGTGCGCGGCGACCGGCTCGTACTGAGCCATGTGGCGTCCCTCAAGACCGAGCGGCTGGTCCGGGGAACCGAGCGGGACACGTTCTTCGAGATAGGACTGCCGCATACCGAGGTGACCTCATCCGCTCTCCGGATGGCCCAACGGCCGGTCCGGCTGGGACAGTTGAGGGAATCACTGGTCTCGCGCTTCGCCCAGGAAGCGGTCGACGCCGCGTTGGTCACGCTGGTGCGGCGGGAATTCCTGCTGACGGAAGCGCGTCCCGCCGCACACGAGGAGGATCCGATCGGGGCCGTGCTCGAACGGCTCGACGGCATCCCGGGCGTGCCCGAGCTGTCCGTCCTGCGGGAGGTACGTGCCTCACTCGCCCGGTACGGCACCGCCCCACCGCGTACCGCGCTCCGCGCGCTGGACCAGGCCCGTAGGACGATGAGCCAACTGCTGCCCGGCGAAACGACGCCGATCCAGGTGGACCTGGCAGCCGACGCGGACATTCTGCTGCCCGACGGGGTGACACGCGAAGCGGAACGGGCCGCGGAGGCCCTGTGGCGAGTCTCGCCACCCGGCCCGCCTGCCCAACTGACGTCTTTCCATGAGGAGTTCATTGAGACCTATGGGACCGATGTCGCGGTCCCGGTCCGCGAACTCCTCGATCCGGACACCGGCCTCGGCCCACCGCAGGGCTATCGGCACCCACCGACACTGCGGCAGAGCAGCGCCGCGCCTCCCTGTCCCGACGCGCCGGAGCGTGCGCGACTGCTCGCGGACCTGGTCTTCGAGGCGGTCCGTACGGGCAGCCAGGAGGTGGAACTCGACGCGGAGTCGATCCGCCGGCTCGACCGCACCCCCGAGGGCGAGGACGCCCCCGGGCCGCCGCCTTCCACGGACTTCCCCGCCCGTCTCCTGGCCCGGAGCACGGCCGAACTGGATGCGGGAGACTTCCGCCTGTGGCTGACCACGGGGCCGGGCTCGGACCTGGCGGGTGCCGCGTCGACCCGCTTCGCCCATGCTCTGGGGCCGGCCGAAGGTGATCTGCTGGGCGAGGTGGCACGGCGCTCCGCCCTGCGGTACTCACCCGCGCTGACCGCGCAACTGGAGTGCCGTCCCTCCCCGTTCCGCAGCGAGAACATCACGCGGCTGCCGCGCTGGACGGCCCATCGGCTGCCCGTCGGCCTGTACGCCGATCCCGCCGATCCGCTGAGCATCGACCCGTCGGACCTGGCGGTGGTGGCCGACGACCGCCGTCTGCGACTGATCTCGCTCAGCCGGGACAGTGAGATCGTGCCGCTCTCCTTCCACATGCTGGAGTTCGAACGGCACGCCCCCAATCTCGCCCGATTCCTCACCGAGCTGCCGCTGACCGGGGTACGGCCCTGGCGGAGCTGGGACTGGGGTGCACTGTCGGCAGCCCCCTTCCTGCCGCGCGTCCGGCACGGGCGAACCGTGCTGGCCGCCGCCCGCTGGCGCCTCGGTGCCGGCCTCTGCCCACCCGCGACGCCCGAACCGGCCGCCTGGGCAAAGGAGTTCGCGACCTGGGCCGAGCGGTCCGGGCTGCCGCGCCGCGTGCTCCTCGGCACCGGCGACCAGCGCGTGGAGATCGATTCGAGCCGTCCCGCCCATGTGGAGCTGATCCGGCGGGAGGCGGCCCGGGGACTGCCGGTCACCCTGGAGGAGGCGCCCTTCCTGCCCGGTCCGGCAGGCCCCGAGCCGGGGGACGGCTGGCTGACGGGTCCGGCCGGTGCGCATGCGAACGAGGTGGTCTTCCCGCTGTTCACCCGTCGACCGGTCGCCGCGTCCCGCCCCCGGCGAACGCCGCACCTCGTCGAACCGCCGCACCTCGTGGGCGGCCCCTGGCTCTACGCCAAGCTGTACATCGCGTACGAACGGCACGACGAAGTGATCGCGGCCCACCTGCCTGAGCTGCTCGCACACCTCGGCGAGCACGTGGACCGCTGGTTCTTCCTTCGGTACGGCGACCCGGATCCCCAGCTGCGGGTGCGGTTCCACGGCAGTCCCGAGCGGCTCGCGCGCGAGGCGCTGCCGCGACTGCACGCCTGGGCCGACCGGCTGCGCGCCGCGGGACTCCTGCGGCGCGTGGTTCTGGACGAGTACCGCCCGGAGACGGCCCGTTATGGCGGCCCCCAGGCGCTGGAGGCCGCCGAGAGGGCGTTCCAGGCCGACAGCGAGCTGGTGTCGGCGCAACTCGCCGCACTGCGCGAAGGCTCGCTCCACGGCGATCCGGTCGTCCTGTGCGCGGTCAACCAGCTCGACGCCCTGAGCGCGGTGGCCGGCCCCGAGCCCTGGGCTCCTTGGCTGCTGGCGCGGTATCCGCGCGTTCCGCACACCCCGTCCTCCCGCAATCGGCAGCGCCTCCTGGACCAGCTCCTCGGCCAACTCCACGATGGCCGCCCCGACTTCTGCACGCCCGCTGCCCCCGCCGCCGCCCCGACGCTGGCGCGTCTCATCGGTCCCGGCCCGCTGGCCTCGGCGTCGGCGGTCCGCGCCGAAGCACTCGGCGAGTACGGGCGGGTTCTGCGCGGTCTCGGCCAGGGCCTCACCGCCGAGGAGGGGCGGGCCACTCCCCTGCCGTCGATCCTGCATCTGCACTACAACCGGGCGGTGTGCATACCGCCCGCGGCGGAGTACACGGTTCTGGCTCTGGTCCGCAACGCCGTGCAGGCCCGCCTCGACAGAACGGCGCATCGGCGCTGACGGAAGGACCGATTCCGCCGCACCGCATACCCCGGCGAAGGTTACACCTTCACGTACCGGACCAGCCAGGACATCAGGTCCCTGAGCTCGTCGATGGCGTCGAGGACCAGGTCCAACGCCTCCGGTGTGTGCAGCCAGGCAGCGCATCCCAGCGGCCGGGCGGCGATGAACGAGCGATGCCGCAGGAGTTCGGCACGCGGATGGTCGGCCGGGTAGCCCCGCGGAACCCGCTTCATGAGGTCGCCGGTGACTTCGTAATCCCGCGTCCTCAATTCCACGGCGATGGCGGCGAGCCGGGGGCCACTGCCTGCCGCTGCCACGGCCTGCCGGAACATCTTGACCTGCTCCGGCACGGGGTACCACCAAGCCCCCTGGATCCGCAGGCCGTCGAGGTCGAAGCGCAGGCCCATTTCGACGTTGCGCGCGAGCCGGATCACCGCACCCTGGTGCTGCCACCACCACGAGTTGGTGCGGTAGTGCCAGACGGAGAAGTCGTCGTAGTCCGGGTTCGTGTCGGCGATGTCGTTGAGCAGCGCGATCATCGGCTTCCGCACCAGCCGTTCGCGGTCCCTGCGACACGCCTCGCGCACGGACTGCGACGGCTCACCCTCCAACCGCAGCAGGACGTCGAAAGCCTCCGGGGGCCATCCCGTGAAGGTGCGCCCGGAGGGCCGCACGGCACCGCCGCGCCCGGGACGGCCCTCGCCCGCGTCCGGGTGTTCCCCCGGGTCGGATCCCGTGCCCCTCACTGCTGGACGATCTCCCCCGCGGCGAACCGGAGAACGTTGTCCCATTGGTCGGCGTCACTGAACATCAACTGCACCAGTTCGATGGACCATTTCCAGTCGCAGTTCTTGACCCCGAACAGTGCGGCCAGGGTGTCCCGCAGGGTCATGCCGATGTAGCGCCGCTTCAGACCCACCCGGGAGGGGATCCGTACCGCGCCGAGCTCCTCCGCCGTGACCCGGCCCTGCTCCACCAGCCACTCCTCGATGAACGCCTGGTTCACCGATGTCCCCTGCTTCTTCGCCGCTTCCACGAGACTGTCGCGCAGTGCGTCGGCGGCGCCCGGTTCGCACAGGTCCATCAGCCAGCCGGCGAGCTGGGGGCGGAGCGCGAACGAGGTGTCGTTCGTCTGGCCGGAACTCTGCTGCTTGCGCCAGGTGTCGATCTTCTCCATCGCGCCGTACTGCTCGTCCCCGGTGAAGTCCGCGTGGTCGGGGCCGCCGCCGTAGTTCTCCAGGTTGGCCGTTTGGGTGCCGGACGATCCGCTGCTGCTGATCATCGTGGCGTTGGACGTGCCGTCCCGCCGGGGGAAGGTACCGGCCATGGTGTAGATGAGGCCGTTCAGGTCGTCGGGCGAGGTCAGGTCGAGATCCATCTGGCGGGCCGTCCTGATGACGTCGTAGTAGTACAGGTGCGCGCCCGACTCCTTGATCGCGTTCTGCACGTTCTCGCTGAGCAGAAGGCTTTCGACGGAGTTCTCCACCACGTCGACTCCGCCGAGTTCGGCCAGCAGTTCCGTGTGGTTCTCACCGACGTTGCCCAGCCCGACCTGCCCGGTGATCCCGTCGCGCTTCAGCTCGGCGAGGACCTGCCAGGCGTCCGACAGGTCCGTCCTGTCGACGTCCAGGTTGTGGATGACCAGGCTGTCGAGCCGCCCCTCGAAGAGGGCGGCGGCCCGTTCCAGGCGGGCGCGAAGCACCGCGGCCGACTCTCCCGAGCGGACGTCGAACTTGTACAGGATCTCGTAGCCGGCGCGGGGCAGGCCGTGCAGCACCTCGGAGACGGTCTCGGTGTTGCGGTAGCTCTCCGCCGTGTCGAAGCGCCGGTACCCGGCTTGGACGGCGGAGGTCAGCTGTTCCTTGTTGCGCCCGTCCACGCCGAATACCAGCCACGGCTTGGCCGTCTCGGTCGCGGACTCCTCGGCCGGCATCCGGGCGATCACCGATGAATCCTGGTGCGTCGGGCCGACGGCGGGCACGGCAGTGCGCTGGACCGGTGCCGAGCCGGACATGGCCCGGCGGGCGTTGGCCTCGGCCGCGCGCTCGAACCTGTCCGAGGGGTCCGAGACGCGGAGGCCGTCGCCCCGGTCGGTGCCGGTGACCGGCCCCTGGCGCTGCTGGATGACGTGCGTCAGCTCGTGCGCCAGCGTGTGCTTGTCGGCACCGCTCTCGCCGATGACGACGTGGTCACCGCTCGTGTAGGCACGCGCACCGACTTCGGCGGCGGACGCCTTGGCTTCGGCGCCGTCGTGAATGCGCACGCCGGTGAAGTCGGCGCCGAGGCGGGCCTCCATGTCCGTGCGGGTGGCGTCGTCCAAGGGCCGGCCGGAAGAGCGCAGCACATCGTGGACGGCGGAGCGGCGCTGCACCGCCGTCTCCGGCCCGGCACCCTGCCGCTGTTCACCGCAGCGGTCCGGGTGGGCGTGCTGGTCCTGGGACCAGGCGTGGCCGGATGTGCGGAGCATTTGGAGCACGGCCCGGTTTCCCGCGGCCCTCTGGAGGGCGAGCAGGCCGGGGGGTAGCGCCCGCTCCGGAGCGGGGGCCCTGACCGTGCTGCTGCGCGGCGTCCTGCTCTGGGGAGTCTGGGCCTGCTCGTTGGCGTGCATCGGGTCCTCTCGCGGTCCGGGCGCGGCGTCCGGCACCGCCGGCGGCAGCGGCAGCTGCCCCGAGCCGGGCCGGGCGCGCCACCCTCAGGCGTGGCGTCCGAGCCGACTTCGTCTCCAGCGGCCAATGCCCGCACGGCAGTTGACGGGCGTCATCGTTCCCCACCCTATAGCCGACTTCTACAGTCACTGCCGGAAAGGCCCGGACGACCGGACCCGTCCGGCCGGGAGCGCGGGCCCCGACCGCTCGCAGCAGTGGCCGGGCGGAACGGTGGATCGCGGAACCGGTCCCGGATCCGTACGGATGGGGGAATCATGGGAGCGTGACCGAAAGCGAGAGCGAGACACCTCCGTGCGGCGAGATCAGGGCACTCCTCAAGACCTTGGACGCACAGCGGCGCCACGTGCTCGGCATCCTCGACGGACTCGACGCGGGGGCGCTGCGCAGGCCTGTGCTGCCGTCTGGCTGGCACTGCCTGGGGATCGTCCAGCACCTCACGCTCGACGTCGAGCGCTTCTGGTTCCGTGCGGTCGTGGCCGGGGACCAGGACGTCATCCAGGGCCTGCCGACCGGCGACGAAGCCTGGATCGTGCCGGCGCGGAGGCCGGCCGCCGACGTGCTCGACGCGTATCGCCGCGAGGCGGAGATCTCCGACGCCATCAGTGCGGCCGGCTCGCCCGAGACGGCCCTTGCCTGGTGGCCGCGCGATCTGTTCGGCGAGCCGCATCTGCACACCCTGCGCGATGTCCTGCTGCACGTCATCACCGAAACCGCGTGCCACGCCGGCCATCTCGACGCGGCACGCGAGCTCATCGACGGCCGGCGCTGGCTCGTCCTGACGTGACCGCGCTTCGACGGCGGCCTTCTCGCTCCTGACACCGGTGCAGCCTCTCCATCACGCAGGCCCGGTCTGACGCGGAACTCTCGCATTCGCGCCAAATCCCAAATCTTCCGCCAAGGAATCGAATCGGAAGCAACAAACATTGACGTAACCAAACAGTGGGGTTACGTTCCGCCTCAGCCGCACCACGGCAACTCGCGTCTCCTGCACGCCCATTGAGGCTCCACCCCACACCCCACGGGAGCACAGCATGCGCAGAGCGCCACTCCCCCACACAGGAACCGGCACCTCGGGTCACGGCCCCGCCGGCCGCGCGCGCCGGGCCGTACTCTCCGTCCTGGCCGCCGTCACCGTCGTACTCGGCACGTTCCTGGCACTGCCGGCGGCGTCCCGGGCCGCCGCGTCCCTGCCCTGCGACATCTACGGCAGCGCCGGCACCGCGTGCGTCGCCGCGCACAGCACCACCCGCGCCCTCATCTCCTCCTACAACGGCCCGCTCTACCAGGTGAAGCGGGTTTCCGACGGCGCGGCCAAGGACATCGGCGTGCTCGCCCCGGGCGGTTACGCCAACGCCGCGGCGCAGGACGCCTTCTGCCAGAACACCACCTGCTCGATCAGCAGGGTCTACGACCAGACGGCACGGCACAACGACCTCCTGCCGGGACCGGCCGGCACCGCCGGCATGGGAGCCGACCGGGGCGCCGACGCCGCCGAGATCTCGGTGACCGCCGGTGGTCACAAGGTCTACGGCATCTGGATCTCGCCGGGCGTCGGCTACCGCTCCAACGGCCAGGCGTCCGGCACCGCCGTCAACGGACAGGCCGAGGGCGCCTACATGGTCGCCAGCGGCACCCACGTGGGGTCCGCCTGCTGCTTCGACTACGGCAACGCCGAACGCACTCCCGCCGACACCGGCAACGGCCACATGGACGCCGTGTCCATCGCCACCACCTGCTACTTCGCCCCGTGCACCGGATCCGGACCCTGGATCGAGGCCGACCTGGAGAACGGCATGTTCCAGGGAGCCAACGGCTCCAACACCGCCAACCGCGGCAACAGCACCCCCTACGTCACCGCCATGCTCAAGAACGACGGGCGGACCAGGTACGCGCTCAAGGGCGCCGACGCGCGGTCGGGCGGCCTGTCGACCTGGTGGGACGGAGCCCTGCCCAACCGCGGCGGCTACGCGCCGATGCAACAGGAGGGCGGCATCATCCTGGGCACCGGCGGTGACAACAGCAACTGGAACCGTGGCACGTTCTTCGAGGGAGTGATGGTCGCCGGCTATCCGACGGACGCCGCCGAGAACGCCGTCCAGGCCAACATCACCTCGGTCGGCTACACGGGCCAGACCGACGAACCCAACGGCGACCAGCGCGAGTTCACCGGCCCCGGCGGCGCGTGCGTCGATGTCGCCGCCGACGACACCGGGGCCAACGGCGCCGCGGTGCAGCTCTGGGACTGCCAGAAGTACGCCGAGGACCAGCACTGGGCACACCTCGCCGACGGCACGCTGCGCACCCTCGGCCGCTGCCTGGACATCAACGGCAATGGCACGGCGGGCGGCGCCAAGGTCGAACTGTGGGACTGCAACGGCGTCGGCGGCCAGAAGTGGGTCGTCCGGTCGGACGGTTCGCTCCTGAACCCGCAGTCCGGCAGGTGCCTGGACTCACCGAGCGGCGCGACCGCCAACGGCACCAGGCTCCAGATCTGGGACTGCAACGGCAGCCCCGCCCAGAAGTTCCAACTGCACTGACCGCCATCGCGCTCCCCACCACCGCACTGACCCGGGCAATCACTCAGGTGCCGGCCGTCCGCACAGCATCCTGGAGCCAGGAGGCGCAGTCGGGCGAAGCCAGCAGGTCCGAGTGGCCGCCCGGGAAGGTGCGGCTGGTGAACCGGCCCGTCGTGACGTTCCGCCACTCGGCGATCGAGTCCTCCGTCGTCAACGGGTCGTCGGCCCCGCGCGCCGCCAAGACCCGGCAGGGCAGAGGCGGCACGTCGGCCGGGTCGAATGCGCCGAGCAGACGCAGATCCCACACCGCCGTCTCCGCGACGACCTCGCGCCATTCGTCCGAGGGCGCCTGGGCCAGCAGACCGGGGTCCACCTCTTCCAGGTACGCGACCGCCTCCGCCGGACCGCTCACCGCAGGCCCCGGCAGCTCCAGGCGCCCGGGGCCTGCGGCGCCCGCCACCACCAGCGAGGCCACCTCGACCCCGGAGTCCCGCAGGTGGGCGGCGGTCGCGCAGGCGACGTATGCCCCGTAGCTGTGGCCGAACAGGAGTGGGCGCACCATCGCGTGCCGGACGATCTGTTCGGCGCAGGCGCGGACCACGGCGTCGAACGACGGGGCCGGAACCCCGAAGTCCCGGCCTTGTCGGCCCGGGTAGCGCACCAGCCGGGACGCGGGTCCCAGCGCCCGGGTGAGCGGGCGGAACTCTCCGCCGAAGGAACCCGCGCCGGGGAAGAACGCGGCGTCGGTCATCACAGCCTCCGTATCTCCGGAACGGTCATCGGGATCTCCAGGTCGGTCATCGGGCGGGTTCGTCCGCCCGTACGCGGGTGCTCGGGTCCCGGCGCGACGCGCGGCGCGCCAGGACGGCGGTCACCAGCAGCACGAGGGCGAACAGCGCCCAGCACATCCACATGGGCGGCCCCGCGAGCACGGTCACCGCGACCACCGTCACGCCACACAGCGCGGCGATGAGCCGGGGCGGGCCGTGTCCGGCCAGCTTGGTGTACGAGGCCGCGCCCAGGCCGTACAGGACGAAGTAGATCCCGCCGGACAGGACGAAGAGCAGCGTGAAGGACATGACGCCCGTCGCGCCGAGGACCGCGATCACCGTCAGGACCACGCCCACCGCAAGCACGGACGTGACCGGATTTCCGTCACGTTCCCGTACCCGGCTCAGCGCGCCGGGCAGGAATCCGCTGCGTGCCATGCCGAACACCAGCCGGGACAGGGCCAGTACCGAGGCGCAGACGTTCGCGGTGATGGCGGCGACGACCAGGGCCAGCGTCACCGGCCGGCCGAGGTCCCCGAGCGAGCGCTCCGCCAGAAGCAGCAGCGGGGCCTGGTCCAGGGCCTTGTCGCCGGGGTCCACCGCGCTGAACAGGCCGAGCAGCACCAGCCCGTACAGGGCGACCACGATCACGTACGAGGCGGCGAAGATGCGCGGGATGGCATCGGGGCGCTTGTGTTCCTCGAAGGTGAAGGCCACGGTCTCCCAGCCGGTGAAGGCGACGTAGACGGCCGTCAGGACGCTGCCGAGTTCACCAAGTGGCGGTACCTCGGCGCTCGGCGCCCGTACGCCGTGCACGCCGAGGGCGACCAGGGAAATACAGGTGACGAGGACGAACAGGGCCAGAACGAGAGCCACTTGGACCTTGCCGGAGACATTGGTGCCCAGGCATCCGATGACCGTGGCCGCCACGAGGACGACGACCGGGAAGAGCCAGGCCAGGCTCGCGACGCCGGAGAACTCGGCGACGTAGCGTCCACCGGTGATGGCGGTGGCGGGGATGCCGGCCACCAGCGCGAGAGTGGCGAGCAGTCCGGCGGACCGCCCGGCAGGCCGCCCGAAGGCGACCTCCGAGTAGTGGGCCACCCCGGAGGCCGACGGGTAGCGCCGGCCGAGCCAGGCGTAGCAGTACAGGAGCGGGATGACCGAGACGGCCGCGACGGCCCACGGCATCCAGGCCGAGCGGCCGAGTTGGTGGTAGCTGGTGCCGGGCAGGATCATCATGCCGCTGCCCAGGATGGTGGAGAGCGCGAGGAAGGTGCCCACGGCGCCGCCCAGTGACTTCTGCAGTCCGCTCACGCCGCGGCCTCCCTGTACGGGGTGGCCGCGAGGAGCCCGTCGAAGGCTCGCTCGACCGCGGCGGTGCGCGTCGCGTCCAGGGCGTGTCGGCCGGGCGTGATCGTCAGGTGGAACTCTTCGGTGACCCGGTGCCGCCAAGCGGCGCAGCGTTCGGGTGGGATGAACCGGTCGTCGCGTCCGGAGAGCACGTGCAGCTGGTCGAGGTGGTCCGCGGAGCCGAGCACCTCGGCGAGCCGGTCGGCCACCACGGCGTCGCGGCGCAGTCCGTGTGCGATCTCCGCCAGCATGTCCTCGTCGTCGAGTAACTCCTGCGGGAAGCCGTCGTGGGCGAGTACCTGGGCGATCTCGCGGTCGGGGAGCTGTGACATCGTCGGTATGCGTCCTGATGAGTCGGGGCACGGGGTATTGATGACCAGTACCCCCGTCGGCACGCTCATCCTCGCGCCGAGGGCGGCGTGCAGGCAGATGGCGGAAAGCCCACCCATGGAGTGCCCGGCCAGGACGACCCGGCGGCCGGACGTGTGCGCCACGGCCCGCCGGACCTCCTGTACGGCCCGGTCCTTCCACCGGCCGGAGTCGAAGTCGGCCACGGACTCGGCGTTCGACAGGGCCAGGACGGTCATGCCGCGGCGGGCGGCGATGTCCCTCAGCAGGGCGAGGGTGGCACCGCCGCCGCCGGCGGCCGGGAAGCAGACGCACACGTCCGGTCCGGCGGGGGGCTCGTTCACGTGCCGAGTTCCTTCGCGTCGACCACCTCCACCTCAAGCTCGGTCAGCCCGAGCATGAAGTTGGAGTGCAGGCGCCGGGGCGGGTCGACCACCGCGAACGCCTTGTCCCAGTCGGCCAGTTCCTCGATGAACGTCTGGATCTCCAAGGTCGCCACGGGTGCCCCGACGCACCGGTGGACACCGGCCCCGAAGGCGATCTGCTTGTTCTCCGACCGGTCGATCCGGAAGCTGTCGGGGCCGTCGAAGACCTCGGCGTCCCGGTTCGCGGACATGTTCCACAGGGCCACGAAACTGTTGGCCGGAATGGTGTGTCCGCCGACCTCGAAGTCCTCGACCGTCAGCCGTTGCACATAGCTGTTCGTGGAGGTCCACCGCAGGAACTCCTGGGTGGCCACGTCGGGTCCCACCTCGCCGCTCGCCACCTTCCGCCACTGTTCGCGTTCCTGGTCGATGGTGTGGACGGTCAGGCTCGCCGTGTGCGGGGTGGTCTCGTTACCTCCGACGGCGACGTTCAGGCCGTTGAGCACGGCGACGTCCCGGGGCATGGCGCCCTCGGCGACGCACTGCGCGAGGAAGCCGATCATGTCCTCGGCGGGGCCGGTCGTCGAGCGCTTGACGAGGAGGTCGTCGATGAATTCCAGCACGTCGAGCTGTGCGTCGACCAGCGCGTCCAGCGGCCGCGAACCGGCGTACGCCTCGTCGCGGTAGCCGATCATCGTGCGGGTCGCTTCCAGGAGGTACCGCGCGTCCTCCGCGCCGATGCCGAAGAGCACCTCCAGGACGCCCTTGGGCAGCTCGGGCGCGATCACCTTGCTGAAGTCGAGCCGATCGCCCACGGACAGGCTGTCGAGGGCGCCGCGGATGTTGCGCCGAACCGTCTGCCCGACCCGGCCCAGCATGTCCCTGCTGAAGCCGCTGGTCTTGATGGGCTTGCGGATCGCGGTGTGCTCGGGCTGGTCGGACACGATGAGCATGCGGCCGGATGCCGAGTCCTTCTGCGGCAGGTACGAGCCGTCGATCATGGTGCCGTACGCGGAGCTGAGCCGCCGGTGGTCCACATAGGCCGCGTACACGTCGGCGTACCGGGTCAGCGCGTAGAACTCGTAGCCGTCGTCCCTGCGGTGCAGCGAGACCGGGTCGTGCTCGCGGAGCTTGGCGAGGTACGCCCAGGGGTCGTCGTCGGCGAAGAACTCGGGTGAGTACAGCGGGCTGTCCTCAACGACCAGCATGCTCGGCTCCGATCAGGTCGGCGATGCGCAGCGGGGTGCGGCCCTCGAAGAAGACGTGCCCGGGGACCCGGACGCCCGTCCGTTCCTTGAGGAGGGCGCGGCAGCGCAGCACGGCCAGGGAGTCGACTCCGGCGGTGAAGATGTCGGTGTCGGCCTCGACCTCGCGGTCGAGCACGGTGCGCAGGCAGTCGGTGATGGCGTCGGGTGATATCTGTGTCATGTCTCTTCCGCCTTCTCTGTCTGTCGGTATCGGTCCATGAGGGTGGGGAAGTCGACCTTGCCGCCGGCCTTGACCGGGTAGCGGCCCACCAGACGCACGCCGATCGCCGGGGAGAAGTCCTGTACGGCGGACTCGATCCGGTCGCGGGCCGACGGGTCGTCAAGGGCGGCGGGATCGGTCCGGACGAAGGCGACGGTGTGCCGTTCGTCCTGGGTCACCCGGCAGTCGAGGACCCGGGGCAGGGTGCTGATCCGCTGCTCCAGGGCCGCGGTGTCGACCCGCATCCCGTTCACCTTGACCTCGCCGTCCAGCCGCCCGGCGAACACGAGGTCGCCGTGCTCGTCCGGATGCACGAGGTCCCCGGTGCGGTACGACGGCTGTCCCGACGGGTCACGGAACCGGTGGACCAGGGTGCCGCCGTCCAGGTATCCCAGGCAGACGAACGGTCCGTGCACCACCAACTCCCGTGCTCCCGGCGGTCCTTCACCAGGGTCACGCAGGGTCTGCCGGCAGCCGTCCAAGGGGCGGCCGATGGGGATGGTGGGCGCCGAGAAGTCGTCGGGCAGCCGGTAGTGGTGGGTGGCGAAGGTGGCCTCGGTCGGTCCGTAGAGGTTGACGAAGTGGCCCCGCAGGCCGGCCTGCCTGGCCCGCCGGTAGGTCGACATCCGGAACTGCTCGCCGCCGCTGAACAGCCAGGGGATGTCCGCGACGCAGTCGGGTACGGCTTCGACGACGGTCGTGATGACGGCGGCGGGCAGCAGCAGGCGGCTGATGCCGTAGCTCTCCACGAGGTCGGGCCAGGCGAAGACGTCGTCGTTGACGTGCGGCAGGCACACCACGCGCCCACCCGTCGCGACCGTGCGCCAGGTGTCGAACCACCAGCCGTCGTACGTGGGGGTCGCGAAGCTGCCCGCCGTGACGGGCACTTCGCCGGACCGGTCCGGATCCTGGCCGACGGGCACGTCCAGGTCCCGGCAGCCGAAGAGCACCAGCAGATTGCCGCGGGTCACCGCGACGGCCTTGCGGCTGCCGGTGCTGCCCGAGGTGAAGTTGACGGCGACCACCTCCTCGGGAATCCGGTCCCGGGGCGGCCGGGTCCCCGGCGAGACAGCCGCCTCGACCGTCGGGGACGGCCCGGACCGGACCTCCAGGGTGAGGTCGGGCCGTACCCGCTCGAAGTCGCGCCCGGTGAGGGTGTGGTCGTCGGCGACGGCCACGGAGCCGGCCCGCCAGGCCCCCAACTGCCCGGCGAAACAGCCCAGTTTGTGGGGGGAGCGAATGCTGACCACACGGGCCGGGCCATGGGCGTGGATGGCTTCCTCGACCATGGCGGCGAGCCGTCCCACCCGCGCCCCGGTGTACTCGGTGCCGTCCTCGACCCACAGGGTCGACGACGATGTCCAGCGGTCGCCGTGGATCACCTCGTGCCATGTGTGCGTCTCGGTGTCCGTCATGAGGTCAGTCCCAACTCGTCGATCACCGCGCTGATGCTGATGAGGCTCAGACGGACGTCCCACTTGTCGGGCGTGGGGTCGGCGGCCAGGGTGTCCAGGGCGTCGGGCCGGAAGACACCGCTGGCCGCGACCAGGTCCCGCCATCGCGACAGCGTCGGCTCGTCCGACGTCGCCGAAAGGCCGTACGCGGTGAAGCCCTGTTTGGCGCGGTCCAGGACGGCGCGCGGGACGATGTCGGCGTACGCCTCCTTCAGACAGGCCTTGCCCTCGAAGTCCGCCACCTTCCGCTCGTCCGGGACACTCAGCCCCAGGGCGACCACGGAGTTCCCCAGGAAGGGATAGCGGCCCTCCACCGAGTTCGCCATGAGCATGGTGTCGCCGTGGTCGCCGAGCAGATGGCCGCTGAGCTGCACATACACATCGGCGATCGAGCGTAGCTGCATCCGGGTCAGCCCGGCGGTCTCCCGCTCGTCGAACGGGATCAGGCGGTCCCGCCAGTACTCCTTGCCGACCAGGGCCTCGGCCGACCGGGACGTGAGACACATCTCGCGCCTGCGGGCGGCCCTGGCCCGGTCGACCTCCCAGGAGAAGTCGGCCCTGCCCCACGCCCGTTCGTTGTCGGGGTGGCTCGGCGGCTGCTTTCTGCGGGCGCCGTCGAACGCGTAGGAGTCGTAGCCGTAGAACAGCTCGTCGGCGCCCTCCCCCGAGATCACCCCCTTGAGGCCGGTGCGGCGGGCCTCGCCGGCCAGCATCAAGGCCGCCACGTTGTACGTCTCGCGCTGCGGATAGCAGCAGTGGCGCACCATCTCCTCGAAGCGGGCGGTGACGTCATCGGGCGTGCAGTGGATCTGGTGGTGTTCGCTGCCCACCTTGTCGGCGACCTCGCGCTGGAACCGTCCCTCGTCGAGGGCGATGTCGTCGAAGAGCACGGAGAACGTGCGGGTGGGCTCGCGCCGCAGGCGGGATGCCTCAAGGACGAGGGCGGTGGAGTCGAATCCGCCGCTGAGGTAGGCGCCGATCTCCACGTCCGCGCGCAGCCGGTCGGCCACCGCCCCCTGGAGCGCGTCCCGGATCTGCGGGGCGGTGACGGGACGGTCCGGCACGGTGAACTCCCCGTAGCGCCAGTACCGTTCGGTCGCGGGTGCGCCCCCGCCGAAGCGGACCAGGCAGCCGGGCGGCACGGCGTGGACGCCCTCCACCAGCGTGCGCGGGGCCACGATGTTGCCGAGCGTCAGGTACTGGTCGACCGCGCCGACGTCGAGCCCCCAGGAGCGCTCGACGCTCTGCACGAGCGGTTTCAACTCGGAACAGAAGTGCACGTGCGTGCCGACGACGGTGTAGAAGAGCGGGCACACTCCGAAGCGGTCCCGGCCCAGGTACAGCCGGTCCTCCGCCCGGTCGTGGATGGCGGTGGCGAACTGACCGTCGACCATTTCCAGGCCGGCCGGCCCGTACCGGGCGAACAGTTCCGGCAGGACGGCCACGTCGACCCGGTTGTCGGGCCGTGCGCCGCCGAGCCGGGCGCGCAGTTCCGCGCCGTTGTAGATCTCGCCGTTCGTCATGGCCACGTACCGGCCGCTGGGGTCCTCGGCCGGCTGCCAGCCGTCCTTCAGGGCGGTCATGCCGAGGCGGCCGAGTTTGACGGACAGGGTGGGCGTGCTGAGCGAGTAGGTCTCGTCCGGTCCTCGGTGGATCAGCCGTGCGTGCATCGCGGCGGCTACGGACCGGTCGAGGGTCTTGTCCGGGGCGTAGGTCCCGCACAGGCCACACATCCGTCACACGCTCCGTTCCCGCAGCCGGTCGGCGAGGTCCCGCAGGTCCGCCGCCCGCAGCACGTCGCGGACTCCGGCATCGGCCCAGCCGAGCTTCTTCAGTCCGGACACGAGCACGACGGCCGAGGCCGAGTCGCCGCCCACGTCGAAGAAGTTGTCGTCGAGGCGTACGTCCTCGACGCCGGTCAGGGTGCGCACCAGGCGCAGCACCTGCCCGTCCGGGGTGGCCGGCGCGGCCCCGGTGGCCTGGCCGCGGCGGCGCGCCCGCAGGGCGTCCCGGTCGACCTTGCCGTTCACGGTGTGCGGAAAGGAGTCGACCTGTTCGAGGACCGAGGGGATCTTGTACGGGTCGAGAATGCCCTCCAGATGTCCGCGTACGGAGCGGGGACCGGGCTCGCCCCGGTAGTAGCAGACCAGTGTGTCGAGCTCGGAGGGGTCGCCGCCGTCGTGGGCCTCGGCCACGACCACCGCGTCCCGCACGTCCGGGTGCCGGCACACCGCCGCTTCGATCTCGCCGGGGTCGAGGCGGTAGCCGCGGACCTTCACCTGCCGGTCCAGGCGCTCCACGAAATGGAGCCCGTCGGCGTGGAGTTCGACCAGGTCCCCGGTGGCGTACGCACTCGTGCCGTCCGGCCCGAGGAAGGGCCGCACACCCTGTGCGGTGAGGTACCCCGCGGCCACGCTCGCGCCGGTCACGACGAGTTCGCCCCGCTGTACGCCGGGGCCCGTGGCGCCGGTGGCCGGGTCGCGGATGAGGTGACCGCAGTCGCCCACCGGGTCCCCGAGGGGTACTCCGTCGCGACAGTCGTCCGGATCGAGCGCGTCGCTGAGCAGGTTGCACACCGTGGTCTCGGTGAGGCCGTAGGCGTTGTGGAAGCTCGCCACCTTGGACCAGGTGCGGATCACGGCGGGCCGGCAGGGGCCACCGCCGTTGACCACGTGCTCCAAGTGCATCGCGTCGCCGGGTTCGGTCACCGTCAGGGCGAACGGGGTCGTCTTGAGGTGCGTGACGGCGAAGCGCTCCAGGGTGTCGCGCAGGACGGCGCCGGGCGCCAAGTGCGCCTCGTCGAGCACCACGAGGCAGCCGCCCGCGGTCAGCGTCCAGAGGATCTCGGTGATGCACCCGTCGAAGGTGAGCCGGGCGAACTGGAGCGTCCTGCTGTCCGGCCCGACGGCGAGTCGCTCGACGTGGTCACGGATCACCGGGGCCAGCGGGGCCGTCCGGACGAGGACGCACTTGGGCGCTCCGGTGGATCCCGACGTGTGGATCGCGTACCCGATCTCCCCTTCCTCGAAAGGGAGTTGGGGGGCCTTGCGATGTGCTCCGGCGGGTATGCCGTCGCCGGTGCGCCACGCGTCGGGGATCGAGGTGAACTCCGCCGGGCCGTTCCCGGACGGCGCGCGTGCCATCAGGCGCACACCCAGGAGGCCGGTCTTCTCGGCGTTGGACGAGGCGCTGTCGCGGTCGTCGACGAAGACGAACGGGCGCGCCGCCTTCAAGGCCCCGGCCATGGCGATGATCGCTGCCGGACCCCGGCTGCCTTCGAGGGCGATGAACTCCCCCGGTGCGGTCAGATCCTGCAATCGGCGGGCGAACTCCTCGACGCGGGTGCCGAACTCCCGATAGGTGAGGGTCGTGTCCGCGGTGCGCAGCGCGTCGTGGCCGGGGAATTCCCGCACGGCACGGTCCAGGGCGTCGACCACGGACCCGCCGTCCACCACCGCCCCGTCCGTCACGGGCCTGTCTTTCAGGGGCCTGTCTTTCAGGGACTCCTCTTCGGGCGGCACGTCGGCCTCCTTCACCATGTCAGCCTCCTTCGCTGTGCGTTGTGAGGCGCCGGATCTCCTGGGGGCGTGCCTCGTCCTTGCGCACCGGGTGGGTCAGGGTGCCGACGTGCTCCACGACGGCCCGCACCGTGTCGCCGGCGTCGAGCGGAACGGCACCAGGGGTTCCGGTGCAGATCACGGTGCCGGGTTCGAGGGTTCGTCCGGCGCTGAAGTACTCCACGAGACGGTCCAGGCCGAACTTCATGTCGGCGGGCGTGGCGGCAGCCACGGTCTCCTCGTTGCACACGGTGGCGATCCGGAGCGAGGCGAGGTCGGCATCGCTGAATTCGTCCAGGGTCACCAGGACGGGCCCGACGCTGCAAAAGGTGTCGAATCCCTTGGCCCACGGAATGTGCCGGGGATTCTCGCGGATCACGTCCTCCGCGGTCATGTCGAGGACGGCGGTGACGCCCGCCACGACGGAGCGCCACTCGGAGCGGTCCACGTTCTTGCAGCGGGTTTTGATGACGAGCCCCAGCTCCGCCTCCGCCGTCACCCGTCCGGACTGCCGGGGTAGTTCGATGTAACCGCCGTTCCCGATGAGGCAGTTGGCGGGACGCAGATAGGAGCCGGGGCCGGAGCGTGGCTGCTCGGACTCCAAGTCCTCCGAATGGCGACGGTAGTTGAGACCGGCTCCCCAGATGTCCGAGCCCGGGTCGACGATCGTGGCGGCTTGCTCGAAGTCCGGCCGGACGGGGGTGAGTTCGGCCGCCTGCCGTTCGACGGAATCCTTCAGCGACCGCAGGTTCGCGTCGTCCCGCACCAGCTCACTGATCCGGGTGACGTCCTCATAGCCCTTGAGGTCCGACAGGGCGAACCATTGTTCCGCATGGCCGACGGAGATGCCGGGGCCGGAGGCGGAGTTGATCGACTTGGCGATTCTCATGGTGGTCTCCCACGGGAGGGCGGACCGGAACCGGCCCACCGATCTGCTGGGTGGTCAACTGCACGTGTCTCAGGCGGAGATCTGGTGTGCGGCGATCCGGAAGTCGTCCTTGCGCGGGCTGTGATCGGCGATCTCGACCGCCGTCTCCATCAGCCGCGCCGGATCCGCGTGGTACTCCCCCGCGAGCTGTTCCACCAGCGGGAAGAAGCCCGAGTGGATGCCGATCACCGCGCCGAGGACCTGCATGGTGCGGTCCTCGGGGAGGGGCACCATGTTCGCCCGGCAGTACGCGGCGAGCTTCGCCAGTTCCGCGTAGTCGAAGCGGTCGGATCCGAGGATCTTGAGGGCCCCGGCCACCGACTCGATGGCGGCGTTGCCCGAGCCCCGGCCGATGCCGTCGAGCGTGGCGTCGACGATGGTGGCGCCCGCTTGCAGGGCGGTGAGGCTGTTGATGTTGGCCATGCCGAGGTTGTCGTGCCCGTGGAAGCCGACGACCGCGAAGTCCTGACGGACGGCACTCACATACCTCTGCACGTCGGCGGGCAGCATGGCGCCGTAGGAGTCCACGACGTAGACGCCCGCGATGTCGGCGGGCAGCCCGTCGAGCAGCCGCACGAGTTCACGCACCGGCGTGGCGCTCGACTTCATGAGGTTCAGATAGACCTCTCCGCACAGCTCGGTGGCGCGCCGCAGGTAGTCGAGGTGCTCGGGTACCCGGTCCGGCTCCATTCCGATCCGTATGAAGGACATGCCCCGGTCACTCAGGTCCGCGACGGTGCTCAGGCGGGTGAACTCGGGCTGTGCGAACATCCCCCAGGGCTTGCCGGTCAGGGTGGCCGTCGCTATCTCGGCCCACCGGTAGTGGCCGATGTTGCACGCCTTGATCCCACTGCGCTCGGCCTCAAGGCCGATTCCGTGGCCCACCTCCACTTTGGCCACCGGGATGTCGTTCAACCGGGTGAGCAGGTTCGTCACGAACCCCTCGTCGAGCTGGAAGTCGACGGCGTACGAGCCGTCGCGCAGCGTGCAGTCGAGCAGGTTGATCGTCGGCGCTTCGTCGAGCCGACCGTCCATTAAGGACATGACGTCACTCCTTGGTTCAGCTTGATTGAGAGACCATGCGGAACGCCCGAAGGAGACGGGTGAGAAGCGTGAGGGGGCGGGGGCGAGAGGTGGCATGAGCGCCCCACGAAGGTGGGCGGGCACTCGGTCAGGTGTGGACGGGCGGATCAGGCAGGGACGGACATCGCCCTACTCCCCTGCGCGGGTCCGGACTCTCCCCACTTACCGCCCCCAGATTCCATCGGGTCTGTTGCGTACTCGGTGGGTGCCGGCGGGAGCGCGAGCGTCGATCACGCGTGGATCAAGCGTGGATCACAAGCCCACCGGCACGTAGATATACGCGTTCCCAAGCACCGGTGCCGTAGACACCGGAATTCCCTTTGTCCGAATCAGGCGCCCGAATCCCGGGGTGACCGACACACCTGCCTCCGGGACGCGGCCCACTCCTCGGCGAGTTGTCGGCGCGCTCCCCCTGATGGGACGCTCACCGAGACGGAGCGACCTCGCGCTCGGCAGACGGTCGGCTCACGGCAGTAGTACGGACAACACGGTGTGCGCAGGCGGTCAGTTCAGGCCGACGTACCGCCGGACCCCCGGGGCCCTCTTGACCGCCAGGAGCCGAGTCGCCAACGGGGTCGGCACGACAGCGCGGAGGCGGCGACCCACGCGGGGTTGGGCCGAGCCGAGTCGGCCTCCGGTTGACATGCAAGTAAATACTTGCATGATGGTAGGTGTGAGCGATGAGATGGACAGGGTCTTCAAGGCCCTGTCCGACGTGACCCGTAGGCGTCTGCTGGACCGGCTGCACGAGAACAACGGCCAGAGCCTCAGCGAGCTGTGCGACGGCCTGGCGATGTCCCGCCAGGCCGCCACCCAGCACCTGAGCCTGCTGGAGGCCGCGAACCTCGTCAGCACGGTCAGAAGGGGCCGGGAGAAACTCCACTACCTCAACCCTGTGCCGCTCCACGAGATCCAGGAGCGGTGGATCGACAAGTTCGAGCACCCGCGCCTGCGGGCTCTGAGCGCCCTCAAACAGAAAGCCGAGCACGCGATGTCCGCCAAACCGCAGTTCGTCTACACCACTTACATCGAGGCGACCCCGGAGAAGGTGTGGGCGGCTCTGACCGACCCCGACACGTCCGCCGCCTACTGGGGCCACAGCAACATCTCCGACTGGCAGCCGGGTTCCGCCTGGGAGCACCGCCGCGTCGACGGCTCCGGCGTCGCCGACGTGGTGGGCACCGTCATGGAAGCCGTTCCGGCCAAGCGTCTGGTCATGACCTGGGCCGGTCCCGACGACGACAGCCCGAACGGCCCCTCCACGGTGACCTTCGACCTCAAGCCCGTAGGCGGCACGGTCCAGCTCACGGTCACCCACGAAAACCTGCGGGACGAGGCCGAGTTCCGCCAGGCGGCCGGGGGCTGGGCGGCGGTGCTGTCCAACCTCAAGACCTACATCGAGACGGGAAGGCCGCTGTCCGTGCCGCCGTGGTCCTGATCCCCGAACCGGACCGGCAGCCGTTGCACGTCACCCCCGGCACGCGGTCAGGAGAGGCGCAGGTCGATCCAGGGCACGGTGTCGCCCGGGAGCAGATAGCGGTCGATCTCCGTGAATCCCTGGCGCAGAGCGAAGCGGAGTCCGTCCTCGTTGGACGACAGGACGACCGTCTCGATCCCCTTCGCCCCCAGCTCCCGGGCCTCTCGCAGGCCTCGGGAGTAGAGCTCCGCGCCGAAACCCCGGTTGCGGTACGCGGGGAGGACGCGCGCGATGACGGTGGCCGTGTCCGAGTCGGCCCCGGGCGGCCGAACCGTACTGCATCCCACGAGTTCGCCGCCGAGATGGGCGACCTCAAGGTGGTTGCGCGTGGCCCGCTCCCGTACGTCGTCCAAGGAGAGGGAGTGGGCGGGGACGACGACGTTGTGCACGTGGCGCCAGTCCGCCAGGGCGGCGTCGTCCTCGGGCCGGCGGATGTGAAGAGTGGACATCCCAGAAGCAGAGCCGAAACCGCCTCCGTGGTCAACTCCCCTCCGCGTTGCCGGACTTCAACCCCGCCCCGGCACTGCGGCGCGGTGGGCGGGGTGCTCCTTGGCCGGCGGCTCGCCGTGCGTCCACGGGGGACGGTCGAGGCAGCCGCGCCCTGCCGCTATGCCGTGCGGCGGCACCCGGCGAGGAGCGTCGCGACCATCCGCTCGGCATCGGCCCGATCGTAGTCGGGTCCGGTGATGCAGAGGTTTCCGATGGCCCGCATGAGTGTGTAGGCGGTGATGTCGGCGCCGAGTTCGTCGGCCGCGGCGCAGGCATCGAGCAGCGTCGCGCAGGCCGGGACCAGGGTGTCGAGCATGAGGGCATGGAGGTTCTCAAGGCCCGGATCCCCGGACCCCAGGGCCGCACCGAGGCCGTGCTTGGTCACCAGGAATTCCACGAACGCGTCCACCCAGCGGGTCAGGGCCGTGAAGGGGGAGGCGGATTCCTTCAGGAGCCGGGCCGCGAGCGCGGTGCAGGTGTCGATCTGGTGCCGGTAGACCGCGGTGACGAGGTCCGCCCGGGTCGGGAAGTTCCGGTAGAGGGTGCCGACGCCGACGCCGGCCCGTTCCGCGATGTCGCGGACCGGGGCCTGGACGCCCTGCTCCACGAAGACCGCCGCCGCTGCCGCCAGCACGGCGTCGCGGGTGCGTTCCGCCTGCGCTCGGCGCACTCCGACCGGTTCCCGCACGGGACCCTCCTTTACTCGCGGAACAATGTTCCGCTAAGTTGGCGGAACGACGCTCCGCCAAAGTATGGCAGAGCGCTCCTCGGGAAAGCGCAGGTCCCCCATGTCTTCCAGCCTCCTCGACCAGCGGATCGTCGCGGTCAAGCCGATCACCGTTCCCGCCCCCGACCGCAGCGCCGAACTCCAGGTGAAGGTCACCGCCCCGCTGTCGGGCCAGAACCTGCCGATCATCGTGTTCTCCCACGGCAACGCATGGTCCCTGGACGGATACGAGCCCCTCGTCGACCGGTGGGCCGGCGCCGGATTCGTCGTCGTGCAGCCCACCCACCTGGACTCCCGCCGCAACGGAATCGGGTGGGAGGATCCGCGCTTCGCCACCATCTGGCGTGTTCGGATCGCCGATCTCCACGCGGTGCTCGACCGCCTCGACGACATCGTCGTCCAGGTCGACGGCCTGGGGCCCCGCGTGGACCGGGAGCGCGTGGCGGTCGTCGGCCACTCCTGGGGCGCCCAGACCGCCGGCGCGATACTCGGCGCTCGGGTGTTCGGTGCCGACGGCACTCCAGGAGAGGACTTCTCCCACCCGGCGGTCTCGGCCGGCGCCCTGATCGCCGCGACCGGCACCGGCGACACCCTCACCCCGTTCGCGGCCGAACACCTTCCGTTCATGAGGCCGGACTACTCCGCCATGACCACCCCTGCCCTGATCATCGCGGGCGGCAAGGACCAGTCGCAGCTCTCCACCCGGGGGCCCGAGTGGTTCACCGACGCCTATCACCTCAGCCCGTCCCCCAAGAGCCTCCTCACCATCGCCGAAGGTGAGCACACCCTCGGCGGACTCGCCGGGGAGATGGTCGCCGAGACCAGCGACGAGGACCCCTCCCGTGTCGCCCTCGTCGCCGACACGATCTCCGCCTACCTTCTCGACGTCTTCGAGATCAGTGACACCAGCTGGGCGGACCTCGGCGTCGAGGCCCCGGCGGGCGGTGCCGGCTGGAGCATCTCCAGCAAGTAGATCCAGCCGGGCCGTCCCGCGCCGTCGACGAGACCGGCCTGCCCGCGCTGTGCGGGGCCGCCGACCGGCCGGGGCGACCGGCTTCAGCCGGCTCGCGCCGCTACCGCAGTGCGGCGCCGGCCAGGACCGAGTCGACCTCGCCGCTGCCGGTCGATTCCGGCGACTCGGTGATACCGAGGAGGAAGGCCGACTGCTCGCTGCTCCGCGTGACGAGGGTGAGGCGAATCCGGCCCGCCCGCCCGCTCTCGTCCCGCACGCTCAGCACCACCGTGTACGCGGAGCGACCACTCACCTTCGTAGCCCGGGACTCCTCCAGCGTCGTTCTGGCCTCCGGGTAGAAGAACTCCGCGTTGGACCGCGCCGCTGTCTCCGTCCGCTGCCGCAGCGCCGACTCCGCGACGGGCCCGCCCCGCCCGGCCAGTACGACAGCGCCGCCGTGCCCATCGGGCCCCTTGGTCGCGATCGAGGAAGTGAAGGCCTGGATCAGATCCTTGCCGTCGTTGGTCTTCCATCCTTCGGGTATGGCGTACGAAATGCCCGCCGCACCGTCCGTCACGCGCGGCCTCCCGGCCCATGGGGAGTGGTCGTCGTTCCGGCTCGGCCACCAGTGCGTCGCTCCGGCGAGAAATACCAGGACCAGGGCGCCGACCGCCGCGCTGATCCACGCGCGCCGGGAACGCGGCCGCCCAGGCCGGACCGGAGGCGCCGGCGGCAGGGGCGGGTGACTGAGGGCAGCAGGTGTTGTCATGGCCTCAGCCTCCGACTCCTGACCGGCCCTGGACCTGAGCCGCGCTACTCAGATCCGTACTCAGGTACTCACCAACGCCAACAGGCAGCACTCTCAGGGGTGTTGACAGGCACACCCCGTCCGGTGTCCAGGCCCAGGGACGACGAGTGCCGCGCGCAGCAGAATCCACGTATCGGAGCCACCCGGCAACGAGCGACTCACCACCTGGGGGAACACCATGAACGAACGTGGAGCAAGGCGCGTGGCGGGCCTGGCGGGCATCCTCGCCGCAGTCGCCTTCATCGTCGAAGTGCCGCTGTACTTCGTCTACTCAGGCCCGCCGCCGGGCTCGAACGTGCTCACGCGACTGCTCATCGGAATCCTCGCGCTGGCCTTCCTGATCGTCTTCGCCACGGCCTTCCGGGAGCTGGTCAAGGTGGTGAGCCCCGCCCATGAGTGGGTCGGCACGACGGCCTTCGCCACGGGGCTGGTCTACACGACGATCACCCTGGTCTCCAGCGGGCTGGAAGCCGGCGCGGTCATCGCCGCCGATCACCCGATCGACCCGACCATCGCCGTCAGCGGAACCTACGTCCTCTACGGCACGATCGGCCGCCTCATGCTGGCACTGTTCCTGACCGCCGTCGGCTACGGAGTCTCCCGAACGAACCTGTTGCCGCGTTGGGCGGGCCGCTCCGCCCTGGTGCTGGCGGGAATCAACGTGGCGTTCATGCCCTCGCTGTTCTTCGGCAACAACCCCGCGCACTTCTACGCGGCGAACGGATGGGGTACCACCGCCCTGATGGGCGCCGTCTTCAGCTACTGGCTGCTCGCCCTCGGCGTCTCCATCTATCGCGGCGGCCGCACCCACCGCGCGCTCACCGACCCGGCGGCTGCGCGGCGTTGACATCGCCAACGGCCGCAGCCGAAAGCCCTTCGCCCCACCGAAGTGTCCACGGCTATCGGATGTCACCCCCGCCCATCGGGCAGCCAGAGCTGGGAAGCGCCCAGAAGCTCTGCGAGATTCCTGTCCTGACCTCGCGCGGTACGCCAGGCGAGCCACCCCGCGCTGTTGCTGTCCGGCGTCGGCCGCCGGCCGAACGCCACGCCCCCGAGCCCCTCCACCGAGTGGACCAGACCCGATCAAATCCGGTTGAACAGGCTCAACGGCAGCCCCTGCCAAGCCACTTCGCCACTCACTCACGTCCCCTCTCGCCACCGTGCGTCTCGCTGTTCACCTCGGGCCCATCGCGGACCGCTTCGCGAGCAGCCCGATCACCGTCCGCGACAGCGACCATCGACGGTCCGCGACACCGGCCTCACGACCGCCTGCGATACCCGCCATACGACCGTCCGCGACACCGGCCCAGCGACCGTTCCCCGGCCGAGCCGGTCAATTCAGGATGGAGGTGGGCCGGAACGTACGGCAGACTGGGCGGGTGACCACAGATCCGAGCAGTCCCCTGGACAACGACGTCCCTTCTTTCAGCTCCCCGGAGTCGGCGCGTCCGCGTCCGGCCGCGCCCCGCTCCGGGGCCGCTGCTCCGCCCGCCACCTTCCTTGAGCCCAAGCTTCGCCCCGGCCTGCCGAGCGACTCAGCCATATCCTGATCAACCCGGCAGGCCTCATCAAGGCAGCACGGATACGGCGACCGCTGCGCGTGAACTCGTCGCGCGCAGCGGCATCGATCTTCGGTCAACGTTGGCCGACTGGCCGCCCGGGGCATTCACTTGCGGAACCCCCCGCTGCTGCGGCTCCCGCGAGACGAACGCCGGGCCGACAGTCGGGGCCGGCCGATCAGCGCAGACCGGCGAAGAGATCGTTCTCGGGTACGGCCGCGCCGGTGGTGTCCTGGACGCGGACGAAGGTCTCCATCCCCATCAGCTCGCCGAACTTCTCCTTGCCCATCTTGAGGAAGAAGATGTTCTCGCCCTGGCTGGCGTGTGCGGCCAGAGCGTCGAACTTCTGGCCGCTGAACGCGGCGGTGTCCACCCACGTGGTGATCTCGTCGTCCGGGAGACCGATCTTGGCGATCTCGGCCGCCTCGGCCGGGTCCGGCTCGGGCATGTCGTCGCCGAACTCGCGCATGATCTCCCCGAACCGCTGCATCGCCGAGCGGGGCATCGTCGTCCAGTACACCTTCGGTGTCAGGTCGGTCATCTCCAGCGCCGCCACCGTGATGCGGTTCGCCTGAATGTGGTCGGGGTGACCGTAGAAGCCGTTCTCGTCATAGGTGACGACCACATCGGGCCGGTAGTGGCGCATGAGTTCCGCGAGCCGGGCGGCGCTCTCCGCGACGGGCGTCTGCCAGAACGAGCCGGGCGCGTCATTGCTCGACCAGCCCATCATTCCCGAGTCGGCGTAGTCCAGCATCTCCAGGTCGCTGATCTTCAACACGTCGCGGCTCGCTTCGAGTTCCCGGCGGCGCATCGCGGCGACGGCCGCCGGGTCGTGCCCGGCTTCGCCCGGCTTGACACCTCCGGGTCCGTCACCGCAACCGCCGTCGGTACACGTCACGAGAACCGTGCGAATGCCTTCCGCCGCGTACCGCGCGAGGATTCCTCCGGTTCCGGTGGCCTCGTCGTCGGGGTGGGCGTGCACTGCCATGAGCGTCAACGGCCGGTCAGCCATGAGAAGTCCTCCTGCTAAGAAGCGTATGTCGGTGCGATTGCGCGGCTGGGTGCGCCACGGTCCCGGGCCCGATCCTGTCAGGACGGACGACCGTACGGTCCCCCTCCCCGAACACGCGGTGCCGGTCCCTCCCCCGATCCAACAGTGCCGACGTGACCAGGTGTTCCCGGTACGGGATCTTCCGCATCCGCGACCCCGTCGAGGACCAGGGAAATACAGTAAGGCAGCTTGATAAGGTAGCCTTAGTATATGAGCGATGACCTGGACCCCGGTGAGGTCGCGTCGACCCTGCTGGCGAGCCTCAGCCTGCTGGTGCGACGGGTGCGCCAGGTACCGGTCGAGGGCGGACTGTCGATGCCCGAGCGGACCGCCCTGGCACAGCTGGCCCGTTCCGGCCCCACCACCTCTTCGGCACTCGCCCGGCAGGTGCAGATCACCGCGCAGGCCATGGGGGCCACGCTCGGTGAGTTGCGGGCCCGGGGCCTGGTCGAGCGGCGACCGGATCCCAACGACGGCAGGCGTGGCGTGATGTCGGTGACCGACGCGGGCCACCAAGCGCTCAGCGACAAGCGCAACGCGCGAGCCGAGCTCATCGCCGGCGCCCTGACCAGCGGCGAGTTCACCTCTGCCGAGCTGGAGCAGCTCGCGGCAGCCGCGCCGCTCTTCGAGCGGCTGGCCCGGAACATCTGACGGCATCGACGACATCCAGGGGCGGCCGGCAGTGGTCCGATGCCGGCAGCGCGCGAAGGAGACACGCGGAACATGAGGAAGCGGACTCACGGGGAAAGCGGACCCATGACAGATCCTCGCCCTCGTTGCCGCGATCGCCTCCCTCCTGCATCGACCGCCCGCTCGGGCTCCGACCACGGCTATCACGCCGTCCTCGCCACCGACGCGATGACCGACCCCGACGCCGAGGCCCACCGCCCCAGCGTCGCCCGAATCTTCCCCGAACTCGGCGAGACCACCACCACCGTCGAGATCATCGGCATACTGGGAGCAACGCGATGACACTGCTCGGACGACTTCTCAAGAACCGCAGGGCGGACGAGACCAAGGCCGCCTGGTACCTCCCCCATCTGACGGGCCCGGAAGGGCTGTCGCTGACCAGCGACCAGTTCGGCGACGGCGAGGCCATGCTGCTGGAGCACTGCGGGAAGCACATCGGCGGCCGCGATCTGTCGCCCCGCCTGAGCTGGTCCCCGCTGCCCTCGGGCACGGCGCAGCTCCTCCTCGTCATGGAGGACGTCGACATCCCCCTGAACAGGCCCGCCGTGCACTGCGTCGCCCTGATCGACCCGACGTGCCAACGTTTGGAGCCCGGCGCCCTCGACGCGCGGCAGCCGGGACGCGGGGTGCGGCTGATGCGCTCCACCATCGGGCGCGGCTACCACGGGCCGGGCCCGATCAAGGGTCACGGGCCGCACCGCTACGTCTTCCAGCTGTTCGCCCTGGCGACTCCCGTGGACGACAGCGTGCACGCGAAGCCCGCGGACCGGGCACGGCCTCGTCTCCTCCTGTCCTCCGTCACCGGGCCCGTACTGGCCCGGGGCCGGCTGACCGGCGTCTACGAACGCTGAGGCAGGGCCGGGAGGCGCCCCCGGGGCACGTCACGCCCGGGGATCCTCGGCCGCTCCTCGCTCCCCCGCCCGACGCTCCGACCGGCCCGCCGTGACGACGTTGCGGGCCGGCCCGAGGGCGCGTGTCTCGCCCTCCGCGGGCGACGCAAGTCCTGAGGCGACCCGACGGTGTGTCAGATGACGTATCAGCAGGGCGACTTGACCGAGAACCACCGACGTCCGGCGACGCCGCTCAAGGCAACGGCACCCGGACTCGGCATACCCGAGTGTTACTTGCCGGCCAGGCCGAGGTTGACGCCGTCGCGCAGGTCCGGGAAGCCCTGGGCGAGGACGGCGGCCGGCTCAAGGCACGCATGGCGAGTGGCGGCCTCGGCCGGATTCGTCGCACAGCCCAGCTGCCGGTACGTGGCGCTGGACTTCTGGATCTTCTGCGCCACTGAACGCAAAGCGGCGAACCCCGCGTGGCGACCGGCCTGTGCCAGGGCGAACGAAGCGTCCTCGTTCGTCGCTTCTGCCGCGGCCCCGCACTGCCGTGTGAACATCTTGGCCGACGCCGTCGAGCAGGGCGACTTGCCGCCGGAGCCGAAAAAGTCCTCGTGCGGCGAGAGTCGCGTCTCCACCGCGTCCTTGACCTGCTCCGCGATCGCGGCCTTGTCCGACATCGCCTGCACGGGCCGGACCCCGGAGGCGTTCGCCGAGGGAGCCGCGCCCGCGGTGCCACCGGGGCTCGCCTCGGCTCCCGAACCACCGCAGCCCGAAAGCAGCGCGGCCGCTGCCGTGATGGCGCAGCTCGCCAACCACACCGCATTCCGCTTCACGCGTTCTCTCCCCCTCGAACCCACGCAGACATCGAGCGCGTCACCCTAGCCGACGATGCTGCGAACGCCGTCCACGGGACGTCCGAGCCCCGTTCCAAAGCGGTCTCCGGCCGGCCGAGGCGGATCTCACAGGGCATCGGCGGCCCCTCGGGCTGA
Organism: Streptomyces sp. NPDC006691; assembly: GCF_042869955.1. Lineage (NCBI taxonomy): Bacteria > Bacillati > Actinomycetota > Actinomycetes > Kitasatosporales > Streptomycetaceae > Streptomyces > Streptomyces sp. NPDC006691. The sequence goes on along the minus strand of NZ_JBIAGW010000004.1, from coordinate 306,789 downwards.
CAGATCCACGGCGAGCGGGAAAGATCAAGCATCATGAACCCGTCACAGATCTCCCATCCCCCGATCTACGAGCGACTGGTCCGCGAACGCGGCGATGTCCTCGCCGAGACCCGTACCGTGGCCGAGCAGACGCAGCACGAGGCACGGCAGGCGCTGGACTGGAGCGGGGTGCGACGCGCCCACATGCGCGACGAGGACTCGTACTCGGCCTTCGGCTGAGGAGCCCGCCGGACCGGGGTACGGGCCTCGGGTCACCGGGCGAGACCGAGGCGGCGGGCGGCGGGCGACGAGTCCGCCCGGCGTGAGCCGTGCGTCGCCGCCTCCATCACACCGCGGACCCGGAAGACCCAGGACGCCGCCCGCACTCTCGCCCACCCGCATGCCGTCGCGCCATCGCGCCTTCGCGGGGCACCACTTCACTCCCCGCGCAGCAGGATCTCCTCGAACTCGCCCGGTGCGTCGCGGACGACGTTGTGACTGCTTTCCAGGACGTGTGTGCGCCAGCCGGGATCCGCGGACAGCTTCTCGTACACGTCGGCGAACGGCGTGCCCGCCCAGCCGGACAGGTATACGTAGTCCCGCGTCGCGATCCGGTCCAGCCCGCCGACACCGAGGGTGATGCGCTGGAGGAACGATGCGAGGGGGTGCGCGGTCGTGCGGGCGTCCAGACCGGGCGGCGGCTGGACCGAGATGCCGTCTCCCATGGCGCCCTCCAGGAACAGCCGCCGAAACTCCTCCGTGGTGAGTTCCCAGCACGAATCGCCGTCCTGTGGCACATAGGCGTCGCTGTAGACCAGGCGCCGCACCGCGCCCGGCTCCGCACGGTCGGCGACTCCCGTGATCACCATGCCCGCGTAACTGTGCCCGACGAGCACGGCATCGGTGACGCGCTCGAATGCCAACACGGCGAGAACGTCTTCGATGTGGGTGTCGAGGTTGACCGTCGAAGCACCGAGGTGTGCGCGCTCGCCGATGCCGGAGAGTGTGACGGGCAACGCCCGGTGCCCGGCGGCCCGGAGCCGGTCCGCGAGGTCGGAGTAGTACCAGCCACCGTGCCACCCACCGGGAACCAGGACGAAAGTCGTCATGTCCGCCTCTCCTGTCGCTTGAGTACTGTCACCCTAAAGGGGAACCGAACGACGGCCGAGGTGGGGGCAGGTAACCACCCCTGTAGGCCTGCGAGTTGAGATACGACGCGAAGCCCGTCCGACCGCCGCCAGGCGTGCGAAGCGCCGTCCCGTCGGGCTGTGACGGCTCCGTCGTACGGGTCAGCCGTACGGGTCAGCCGTACGAGAGGTCGGAGCAGGGGTCGTCGTCGGCCGAGCGCGCTCCCCCGGCGATGTGGGACGGCACCGCACTCGGCGCGCTGGAGGTCGATGCCACCGGGCCGGCCGCGTACGACGTGCCGAGGATCACCTTGACGCCGGGCGCGGCCGCGGCCGTCGCCTCCGCATCGGTCAGGACCCGCGCGACCTTCTCGGCCTGGTCCTTCTCGCCGGGCCCGTACTCGATGACCGTTCTGGTCTGGGTGCGCACGAGGGCCGTGCCCGTGCCGGTGACCGTGAAGCCGTGCCGCTTGAGTTCGTCGGCGGCACGGGCGGCCAGACCGGTGATCGTGGTGCCGTTGTACACGGCGACGGAGACACCCTGGCCGGACACCGACTCGGCGGCTCCGGGCGACGGGGACGCGGCGCCGGCCGGTCCCCCCTGACGGCTGCCCGTGCTCTGCCCATCGAGGGTGCGGTCGGCCTTGAGCGCGGCCCACAGCGCCTCCGCGTCCGGGTGGACGATCGCCACCCGCGCTCCCTGATAGCGCCACGGCAGGGTGACGAATTTGGTGTTGTGGAGGTCGACGTTCTTCATCGACAGGGCGAAGGAGATCAGCTTGTCGGCCGAGCCGAGCCCGGGGTCCACGGTCAGCGACTGCGTCGCGGCGTTGGCGAGCGGAAGCAGGCTGGTGGGGCTCATGCCGTCGCTCTTCACCTTCTTCAAAAGGGCGGCGACGAAGGCCTGTTGGCGTTTGATACGGCCTATGTCGGAGCCGTCCCCGATGCCGTGCCGGATCCGTACGTAGTCCAGGGCCTTCTGGCCCGAGACGGTCTGCGGCCCCTTGGCGAAGATCTGCGCACCGCGAGTGGACCGGTTCGGGTTGAGGTCCTGCTGGTAGACGTCCTGGGGAAGGCAGACCTGGACGCCGCCCACAGCCTCCGTCATCTTCGCGAACCCCTTGAAGTCGACGACCACGGTGTGGTCGACGCGCAGTCCGGTCAGTTTCTCGACGGTGTTCTGCGTGCAGGCCGGGTTTCCCTTGGCCGTCCGGCCCACCGAATAGGCGGCGTTGAACATGGTGTCGGTCTGCGGCTCGGTCCAGGTGCCGTCGGGCAGTTTGCAGGCGGGGATGTCGACCAGTGTGTCCCGGGGTATCGAGACCGCCACGGCGTGCTTCTGGTCGGCGTAGGTGTGCAGCAGGAAGGCGGTGTCGGAGCGGCCGATGTCGCTCTTGTCGCCGCCGCCGAGTTCACTGTTGCCATCGGTCCGCGCGTCCGTCCCGATGACCAGCACGTTCGAGCCGTTCGCCGAGGCGGCCGGCCGGTCGTCGGAGACGCCGTCGGCGGCGAAGGTCTTGATGTTGCCGTCGAGCCTGATGTAGATCCAGCCCGCCCCGGCCGCCAGCAGCACGAGCAGCGAGACCACTACCGCGAGCCAGGGCTTCGCCTTGCCGCGCCTACGCGACCGACTTGACCCAGGGGCCCCGTCCCCACCACCGCGGCGCTGCCCCGACGCCTTACGACTGCCTGCCATCCGCGCGCCCCTTGTCCGTTCGGCTCACCAAAGAGTCGGCTCACTGGAGGGGAGCCGACTCGCGCCCCACCTAACAGTTCTACAGTTGCGCAATGTAGCAAGCTTTCCCGCGGGTGCGTCCCGTCAGGACGTCCTGGTTCAGCGAGGGGAAGCGGGGACGAATGTTCCACGGCGAGCCGGAGCGGAAGGAAGGGGCGAGGGCGCTCAAGCGGGCGGGCAGGGGCGGGACTTACGGGCTGGCCGGATCGAAGCCGTACCGCACGGGCCGACCAGCGAGAGCGTCGCCCCATGCATCGCCCCCCGCGTCGGCCCCCGCGTCACCCCGCAGACCTCGCCGCGCGTCCCGCCGATAGACGAACACCGCATGGACGCTCGCCACCTCGCCCCGCGACGGCTCCACCGCGCAGGGGTACGTCACCTGGAGCACCCTCGCCTGGCCGGCGACCCGCATGCGCAACCCGTGCGCGGGGCCCCCGTCGAGCACGGCCAGTTCCCAACCCACCCCGTCATTCGCATTCATGACCACACTTTATAGGTTGCGCAACTCTGCAACTCGATGATGATGATGAGGCCGTCTCTTCGCTTACGCCCGGGGCCCACCGGCCCGGTTGCATCCAGCGAGGCACCCCCGCCCCCTTCGCTTCCAGCGCACACCGGCTCACCAGCACACCTACCGGCGGGAGTCGACCCGACGGAGCACCTCACCGTCCAGCTCCATCACGTCGCCGCGCACCCGCCCGGAGTACGTGCCGGCCACACCCGTGAGGCTGATGTCCTCGCCGCTCCGCCGCCACGTGCCGCGATCCGGAGCGCGCGGCCCTACGAAGCACATCGCTCCCGGCGGGCAGTAGTAGACGAACCTCAGCTCGAACGTGCCGTCAGCCCGCACTTCCACGCTGTCGATCCGCTTGGCACCGGCCCCAGGAACCGCCTTCCACACTCCCACCAGGGCGGCCTCGAACGGTACGGAGTAGCTGGTGCCGGAACCGGCGCCAGTGCTGGTGGTACCGGGCCCGGGCGTGCTGGGCTGTGCGAGCGCCGCGTCCGAGGCGGCCAAGAGTGCGGCGACGGGCAGCAAAAGGCCGGCCAGCGCCCCGCGAACCCCGATGTTCGTCTTCATGACAGCAGCCTGGCCCACCCGTCCGGTCAAAGCCGGGAGCCGTGCCCGGCCCCTCACCCTCGCGAGCAGCCCCGCTCCCGTCCGGGGCAGGCCCTTCCTTGTCAGCTCGTTCCCGGTAGAGCTTGATCGAGGAGGACTTCCGCCGCCGCCCACGCGTGTCGGCCGTAGTCCGCTTCGTCCAGGACCATGGCGCGGCTGGCCGCGCCGTCCGCGAGGGTGGCCAACTGGTGGGCGAGCGAAAGGGGGGCGCGACAGCCCAGTTCCGTCACCAAGGCGACGATGAGTTCCACCATGCGCAGCTTCTGCTCCCGCGCGTAGGCGTGCACCGCACTCGCCGGGTCGGGGAACTCCGCTGCGGCATCGATGAACGGACATCCGCGCACCGGAGCCGCGTCCACCACCGACTGGCTGAACAGCTTGCGAATCCGCTCACGCGGCGGGATGTCCTCGCGGGTCAGCACTCCTTCCAGCGTGGCTCCCGACAGTGCGAGGCCCTGCAAGTGGGCGATGACGAGATCGTTCTTGGTGCGAAAGTGTGCGTAGAGCGTCCGCTTGGACACCGGCGCTTCCTCCGCGATCTGTTCCATGCCGGTCGCGTTGATGCCCTGGGTCGCGAACAGCACGCCCGCGGCGGCCAGAATGCGTTCCCGTCCTCCACGCCCCCGCCGCTGGGAAGTCGTGGCCGTCGCACGCGCGGTCGTATCCATGCCTGAAGTATACGCACGCGTTTACTTAGCCCACCCGACCGAGTTAGGGTGACGAACGATGTAAACGATCCCGTTTACACCGACTTTCCGTCACCAAGGAGCCTCATGAGCGAGTTCGGCCCCACTGAACTGAGCGGCTGCGCGGAGAAGTTGATACGCGGACGCCACTCGACCCGCGCGTTCCGCCCGGAGGCCGTGTCCGAGGACACGATGCGCAGGATCTTCTCGCTGGCCGGTACCGCGCCGTCCAACTCCAACGCCCAGCCGTGGCAGCTGGAGGTGGTGAGCGGGGCGGCACGTCAGCGCCTGGCCGATGCATTGCGGGCGGCCCATGCCGAGAGGCGCACCTCGATCGACTTACCGTATTCGGAGGGGATGTACGCGCGGGTGCACCAGGCACGTCGGGCCGCGTTCGGTGCCGAGCTGTACGGGGCTCTGGGCATCGGCTCCGACGATCACACGGCGCGGGCGGCCTACGACTTGGAGAGCCTGCGCTTCTACGGAGCGCCCCACGCGGCATTCCTCTTCGTCCACGGTGACGGAGGGGCGCGGCTGGCCGCGGACGCCGGCGCCTACCTCCAGACACTGCTCCTGGCGATGACCGCTTACGGCGTGGACAGCTGTCCACAGGGGCTGTTGAGCTTCTACGCCGACACCGTACGCACCGAACTAGGCGTTACCGAAGGCAAGTTGCTCGTCGGCATCTCCTTCGGCCATGCCGACGAGGCAGCACCGGTGAATCGCGTGAGGACCGAGCGGGCTCCGGTCGGATCGACAACGGCCTTTCACGGCTAGACGGTTTCCTTTGATGACCATGCCCACCCGGGGGACGGCGCCCGTTCCACCGGGCTCGGTCCACCTGCCGGCGGCCGGCAGAAGCCGACCTGCCGAGCCGAGATGCCGTTCCCCACAGGTCACCCACAGCCCACGATCACGATCTACAGCTGGTACTAGGTTCACCATAAGATCGGGTGCGGGTTTCATGGCACCGTCCTTCTGCGGTGCCCTAGCGTCGTGCCATGAAGATTCCAGCCGGACTGAGACGCACAGTCCTCCGGGCGCAGCGGGACACCGGCTTTCTCGCCGCTGGTGTGCTGCCGCACCTGGCGCTGGTGCCCGCGTGGGCCTGGGCGGCGGCGACCACCGCCAGAACGGGGAACTGGCTCCTTGCGGTTTCCACGTCGGCCACCCTGGTCGTGCTCGGGGGCCCGGTCCTGACGGCCGTTCAGCGGGCGCGCTACCGCAAGCTCATGGGTGTGGACGTCCCCCGGCTCACCCCCACCGCACAGAAACCTTGGACGTGGACCTCGACCGCCCGGTGGCTCGCGGCGACGCGGCCTTGGCGCAAGATCGGCTACCACCTCCTGCTGGGCCCGCTGCTCGCGCTGCTGGAACTGCTGGTGCTCGCGGTGGCGGCGGCGTGCCTGGCGGGCGTCTTCGCCTGCGCCTGGTCATGGGCGCTGCCAACCGGCATCAGACAGGGCTGGTTCGGCTACCTGACCCAGCTGCCGGCTTACACAGCGGCTGGAGTCCTCCTGCTGTGCGCCCTGCCCTGGACCGCGCGGGCAGTAGCCCGGACCGAGGCGCGGCTGGCGTTGGGCATGCTCGGGCCCAGCCGGGCACAACGGCTCCAGGAGCGGGTCGATCAGCTGGCCGTGAGCCGGAACGACTTGATCGAGGCCGTCGACGCGGAGCGCCGCCGGATCGAGCGCGACCTGCACGACGGCACCCAGCAGCGTTTGGTGTCTCTCGCCGTCAACCTGGGTCTGGCCATCGCCACCCGCCCGGACCTGCCCAGTGATACCCGCGAGGTGATCGCGAGAGCGCACCTGGAGGCGAAGGAGGCGATCGCCGAACTCAATGACCTGGTGCGGGGGCTGCACCCGGCCGTGCTCGAAGACCGTGGTCTGGACGCGGCGTTGTCCGGGCTGGCCGCCCGCACGCCCCTGCCGGTGCGGCTGCGGGTCGATGTGGAGAAGCGGGTGGCGCCCAACGTGGAGTCGGTCGCATACTTCGTGATCTCTGAGGCGCTGACCAATGCAACGAAGCACGCCCATGCGATGCATGCGGAGGTGATAGTCCGTCAGGTCGGCGAGGTGCTGCGAGTACGCGTCACCGACGACGGGCTGGGGGGTGCCGACGCCGCCGCGGGCACGGGGCTGACCGGCCTGGCCAAGCGGGTCGGCTCTCTCGACGGGGCCTTCCACGTCAGCAGCCCCGTTGGCGGGCCCACCACCATCGCCGCGGAGCTGCCTTGTGTGTAGTGATCACCGAGCATTTTGTTTGCTGGGGTCGGCCTGAGCAACGGGCTGGAGATGGGTGGGTGCGGGTCGCTGCGGAAGCAGGCGACGCGGAGGGGCTGTTGGCGGCAGTGTCGGAGCACCGGCCCGAACTCGCCCTGGTCGAGGTCCGGAATGCCGCCGCCCTCGGCACGTGGGACACCCGGCTGGGCGGGGTTTGCCACGTATCAGCCGAGCCCGCCCGCGGCCGCCTCAGCGAAGGGCCGCCACCGGCGTCGGCCGGTCTGCCGTGCGGGAGCGGTCCACCGTGCGGGACCGCTCTGCCATGTGGGAACGGCCAACCTCGTGCACATCATCCTGTGTCCACCGGGGGCGGTTGGAGCACCGAATCTTCGGCCCGCCGACCCCCGCCAGCTCGGGCCTCCCCCAGATCGGGCACACCTCAACTGCCCTACGCTGATGGGAAGATGAAGCCCCGCACCCGACCCGCCGCCAGCCTAGGATGCAGCCATGCGGACACGACCCGCCTTCGCCCTTCTTCTCGCGGCAGCAGCCCTTTCCGGCTGCACCAGCGCGGGCTCCGGCTCCGGCTCCCCCACCGACGGCACGACCGCCCGGGAGTGGGAACCGGACGACGCGCTCCAGCGCGCCGATCGGGCCTTGGACGCCGATGACAACACCCTCACCGTCATCGACCGCGGCGCTCCCCATGTCGCCTCCGGCATGAACGCGACGTTCGAGGCCCCGGGCAGCAAGCCCTACCGCCTCGACATCACCTGCGACAGCTACGAAGTCGGCCACCTCACCCTGGAGCTCACCCGCGGCCGGAGCAAGCACACCCAGGAGCTGCCCTGCGGAGCACGGGAGGCCCAACGGCTCAACATCCCCGCCGGTCCGCCCGTCACCGCCACCGTCACCCCGGCGAAAACCGGTACCACCGGGCTCATCGCCTGGCGCTATCTCAGCCTTGACCAGCGGAAGGCCGAGGGATGCGAGGACGCGCTCGCTCGTTGCGGCGACCCGGCCCGCATCCGAGAGCCCGCGTCCCGGAGCCTGCATCCGAGTGGCTCACGGTTGCCGAGTGGGTCACGGTTGGTGTGGCGCCGGGCAGCCACCCGCCCCGCTACCGGGACTCTCTCCGCCTCAGGGTGAACTCGTTGCCGTCGGGGTCCAACAACATCACCCGACTCCCGCCATCTGCGCCGATGTTGGTGCGGGTGGCTCCGAGCGCGAGCAGGCGGTCGACCTCCGCCTCTCCGTCGGCCTCGGCGGGGAGCGCCAGCTCCAAAAGCAGCCTGTTCGTACCCGTCTTCGTCGCCACCGGAGGGCCACCCCACGTGATCTTCGTGCCGCCGTCCGGCGACTGGATCGCGGTCTCCTGGTCCTGGTCCCAGACCAACGGCCAGCCCAGAGCCGCACTCCAGAAGTAGCCGACGTCCTGAGTGCCGTCGCAGGCCAGTGCGCCGATGAAACCGGTGTCGGCCAGGAACTTGTTGCCCGCCTCGATGACACAGAACTCGTTGCCATCCGGATCGGCCAGCACCACATGCCCCTCTTCGGGGAGTTGGCCCACGTCGATGTGCCGGCCGCCGCATTCCAACGCTCTGGCCACCGTCCGCCGTTGTTCCTCCGCGGAGGCACTGGTCAGGTCGAAGTGCGCTCGGTTCTGGCCGGCCTTCGGCTCGTGGCTCAGCAGGAAGCGGATGCGGAACGTGGCCGGATCATCAGGATGAGGCGGCAGGAGCTCGACATCGTCGTCCGGTCCGTCGACCACATCCCAGCCCAGCACCCCCGACCAGAATCGCGCCAGGTCCGACGGCCGACTCGCGTTGAAGCAGATCGCGAACAGTTGACTGGCCATGCTTCGTGCAGCTCCGATCCACAGACGCGCGAGACGACGCCCGCCCTTTCGACGGGCGTCGCAGCTCAGGGATGCCCGAGCCTAAGGGTGCCCGGCCCGGGCCGCATCCGAGTTTCCGGAGGGCTTCAGCCGAAGGGCAAAGTGTGATGCCCGGGCACTTCTCCTCGAACGGCCGTGATCGCAAGACCGTTGCCGGGTCCGGGCTCCCGCTCGGCAACAGTCGCCGCCCATACGCGCAGCCGCTCTCGATCAGCGACTTGGGTCAACACCCTTGCTGGCGTGCCTAGTTGCTCCAACATCTTGGCGACGATCTCACCGAGACTCCGCGGCGGGGGGCCGCAACGCGGGCCGCCCTCCGGCGGGGAAGCGGGAACGCTCGGGCGGTCGGCTGCCGCGGGCACGGCTCGTCAGGGGCCGTCGTCCGGGCGGTAGACGCGGAGATCGCCGTGGGCCGACAGTGCGCCGGCCAGGTCACCGGGTCGGCGCCGCAGGGAGCTGTCCAGGAAGGCGAGAGTGGTCGCGGCGACGACGCGGGGACTCCCGGTGCGGCCCAGGGAGCCGACTATGGAGGGCACGGGCGGCAGGTAGAGGGGGGCGTCCGTGAAGGTGAGGTGTGCGGCGCCGGGGATGGTGAGGCGGTAACTCGTCGCGCTGTTGAGCTTGAGGGCCTCGGTGAGGCGGGGCAGGTAACGCGGGTCGGTTTCCGGCGTGATGGCCTGGGTGAGCGCGAGCGTCGGCTGGTGGAGGGCTGGGGATGTGGGGCCGTGGGGGTAACCGTCCAAGTCGATGACGGCGTCGAAACGGTCGTCCTGCCTGGCCGCCTGGAGCGCGGCGGCGCCGCCCATGGAGTGGCCGGTCGCCGCGACCCGGCCCGTGTCCAGGCGTCCGGCCAGTGGGCCGGCGATCTCACCTCGGTCCATACGGCCCAGCTGCGTGAGGACGAAGCGGAGGTCGGCGGCCCGCACGGCCGTCTGGCCGGCGGCCAGTTCGGCGTCCTTGGCCCGATCACCGGTGGAAGAGGTCGTGCCGCGAATCGTTCGGCCGTCGGCGAGGACGACGACGGCCGAGTCGTACGGGTGGTCGAGGGCGGCGACCACATAGCCGTTGCCGGCCAGTTCCTCTGCCCAGGCCGTGTTCTGGGTACGTACTCCGCCCGCTCCGGGCGAGAACAGCACGATCGGGAACCGTCCGTCCCCGTCCGCCGCCGCGGCGTTGAAGACCGCGTGGGTGTGGGCACGAGGAACACCGTCGACCAGAAAGCCGGGCAGGCCGGACCCCCGGGCGAGTGCGTCGGAGACCGTGCGCGCCTCGCGCTCCGTGCGGCCGAGGTACTGTGCCCGCCGCGCGCCCGCGGGGAACTTCTGCGCGGGGTACCAGAGTTGGACCACGACAGTGCGCCGGTCGTGCGGGTCGGTGGTGGCGGTCTCGGGGCGGTTCGGGTCGGTCCATTCCATGACGCCGGTGCCGACCGCGAAACGGCCCGAAGGCTCGGGGAAGACGGGAATGGGAAAGGCCCAGGCGGCCACCGGACCCGCCACGATCAGGCCGACGCAGGCAATCGACCCCGGCAACGCCAGCCACCATCGGGCCCGCCACGCCGGCCGGCCGGAACGTCGTCGAATCAGCGGAGCGACGGCGAACGGCGACGCGAAAAGGGCGCCTGCCAGTATCGGCAGCGTCTGCCAGCGGACCCCCACCACGCTCAGCACGACGGCGGACAGCGCGCACAGCGCCCCCGCAGCGATCGTGACGCGTGGGCGGGCGGCGGAGGGAAGCCAGCGCGCCGTCACCAGAGCGACGGCACCCAGCAGGGCAAGGATTTCCGGAGGGGACATGGAGAGCCCCGTGATGATCTCGGTCACCCGGCCATCCTCGGCGCGGAGTACGCGCTGCCACATCGGCCCCGGGTCGACGTGGTGTGCGACCGGGGGCGCCGTCCGCGGCATGTCTCCGTGCAACCGGGGGCGCCGTCCGCGGCATGTCTCCGTGCAACCGGGGGCGCCGTCCATGACCTGTCCCCGTGCGACCGGAGTCGCATCCGGGCACGGCGTCCGTGCGACCGGAGTCGCACGGCAGCACACCGGATCGGCGGCCGCGTTGCGACTGTGGAAGGTAGCGGGGCTCCTCCTGGGGTCGTACCTCGGCGCGATGCCATCAGACGGTGGGCTCATGCGCGCCGGCGGGCTGCGGCCTAACGTGACAGGGCCAGGTGCCCACCGGGCCGCACGGCTCCCGCGCACCCACACCAAGCCCCACTCCCCCACGAATCCCGCTCCACCTGCACCTGGGGGGCGCCCCGAGCAGGGCCACCATGACGCCGAATCGACAGGGACGTGCGATGACCGACGCGGCCGCAGAGCCCGGCAACGCCCACCCGATGTGTTGTCGGGTCCGGCAGGCGTGGACGGCCGTACGGCCGACAGGGCGCACCGACCCGGGCTCCTCACCGGCGGCGCGAGCGATGGGGGCCACCCGGCACGTGAGCTCCCGGCTGCCCCCCACGGTGGGGGAATCGCTGGTGCCGGCACTGCTCCTGCTCACCATCATGACCACGCGCGCGCCGAATGAGCTGCCGCTGCCCCTGGCCCTCACCGCAGCCCTCACGGTTCCACTGGTGTGGCGGCGCCGTGCCCCGCTCACGGTGTTCGGCACCGTGGCAGCCGCGGCGTTGGTCCAGTGGCTGGCGAACGTCCAACTACCGGCGGATGCAGGGCTGTTGGTGGCCCTCTACACAGTGGCCGCGCACTCCGGCCGACGGCGCACGCTGGTCGCCGGTGTCATCGTGGAGGGCGGGGTTCTGCTGGCCTGTCTGCGCTGGGCCACGGAAGGCGCGTTCCTGCCTCCCTTCGTCGCGGTGTCCGCGACGGTGGTGGCCGTCACCGTCCTGGGGGTGAACGCACGGACCACGCGCGCCTACCTGGCGGCCGTGGAGGAGCGGGCCGTGCGTCTGGAGCGGGAGCGGGACCAGCAGGCGCGGCTGGCGGTCGCCGAGGAGAGGACCCGCATCACCCGGGAGATGCACGACATCGTCACCCACAACCTGTCCGTCATGGTCGCGCTCACCGACGCCGCCGTCTCCGCACAGCACCGGTCGCCCGCCAAGGCCACCACCCTGATGCTCCAGATCTCCGACACGGGCCGACAGGCCCTGACCGACATGCGGCGCGCGCTGGGCATCCTGCGGACCGATGAACCGGACGCGGAGCGCCACCCGCTGCCCGGCCTCACACAACTGGACGTGCTGGCCGACCAGATGTGCACCGCCGGGCTGCCGACCCGCGTGGAGGTCCGCGGCGACCACACCCACATACCCGCCACCGCCCAGCTGACCGTCTACCGCCTGGTTCAGGAAGCCTTGACCAACACGCTCAAGCACACGCCCACCGGCACCGAGGCGAAGGTCCGCATACGGTGTTCGGCCGAGACCGTCACGGTGGACGTCGCCGACAGCGGCCCCCACCCGTCAGCGGCCGGCTCCCCGCCTTCCGGCCACGGCATCCCCGGCATGCGCGCCCGTGCGGCCGCCTATGGCGGGACGTTGCGCGCCGGACCGCTCCCGGGCGGCGGCTGGGGAGTCCACACCCGCCTCCATCTCGGCAGCACCGAAGGGGCGTCCGCATGACACTGCGCATCCTGATCGTCGACGACGAGGCGCTGCTCCGCATGGCCTTCAGCACGATTCTGGAGGCCCAGCCCGACATGACACCGGTCGGTGAGGCCTCGGACGGCCTCCAGGCCGTACGGCTCGCGCGTCAACTGCGCCCGGATGTCGTCCTCATGGACGTCCGGATGCCCGGGACCGACGGGATCGAGGCGACCCGGCAGGTCATCCGGGCCTCCCCGCGGAGCAGAGTGCTGATCCTCACCATCTTCGACCTGGACGAATACGCCTTCGCCGCGCTCGGCGCCGGAGCCTCGGGCTTCCTGCTCAAGAACACCAGACCCGAGCGATTGCTGACCGCGATACGCAGCGTGGCCGCGGGCGACGCTGTGGTCTCCCCCCGGATCACCCGGCGCCTGCTGGAGCACTTCCGTCCGCACATCCCCGACGGCAGGAGCGCCGACGGGGCCGAGCGATTGAGCCGGCTCAGCGCCCGTGAGCGCGAGGTGCTCGTCCGGGTGGGCCGCGGCCTGTCCAACACCGAGATCGCTACGGACCTGCACCTCGCGGAGGCGACCGTGAAGGCCCACCTGGGGCGGATCCTGCACAAGCTCGAACTGCGCGACCGGATACAGGCCGTCGTCTTCGCCCACGAAAGCCGCCTCATCGACCCGGCATGAGGTTGACGACGAGGACGCGGATCGGAGACTGACCGAGGACGGTCCGAGGACCGACCGAGAACGGAGGATCCGTCATCCACTCGCTACCGAGCGAAGAACTCCCGCAGCACTGAGGCGACTTCGTCCGGCACGTCCATGGCGATCAGGTGGGCCGCGGAGGCGAACTCGGCCAGGAGCGCGCCAGGAATCTCGGCGGCGTAGCGACGTGCGATGTCCTGGAAGTCGGCGACGTCGAGCTTGCCGACGCCCACCAGCGTGTGGACGGAGATGGTGGCGAGGTCTCCCGTCCCCGGGCCCTCGGAGTGCTCGCCCTCCAGGGGCTGGTTCACCAGCGATGTCCGCAACGGGCAGCGCAGTTGGCCGACCAGCCCGTCGGCGTCGTCGTCCCAGCCGCGGGCGGGCCCGCGCAGCCACATGTACTCGTACACGCTGGCGTGACCGACCACCACATGTGGGACGCGGTCGTGCCGGCCCTCACCGAGCAGCACACGGTGATCCGGTACGACCTGCGCGGCTTCGGTGAGTCCGCGCCCCCGACCGGGCCGTTCAGCGAGAGCGACGACCTGCGCCGCCTCCTGGACCACCTCCGTCACGATCGTGCCCGGCTCGTAGGCGCTTCCTGGGGCGGCCGGGTGGCCGTGGACTTCACGCTCGCCCACCCGGAACGGGTGCGCTCCCTGGCGATACTCGCCGCTCCCTGGCCGCGCTACCACTGGTCGGCGGACATGATCGCGTACGACGAGGCCGAGACCGGGGCCCTGGAGACGGGCGATCCGGACGCTGCCGTGCGCATCAACCTGGACAGCCCCGGTCGGTCCTTGGGACCGCGCTAGCTGAGCGGGACGCTCCGGGCCGGAGGGCTTGCGTGGGCCTCGACACGCTCCTGGCCGGAGAGGTCGCCGATGGCCTGGACAATCTCGTCGGTCGCGGCGCGACGGGCGCGGGCAGGGGGAAGATCCCGATGGGCCGTGGAGCAGTGCAGTGGCCGACCGAATTCGACCGAGATGCGGTGATAGCGGGGCAATATCCGCCCCACGGGCTGGAGTTGATCGGTGCCGGTCAGCGCCACCGGCACGACGGGTGCTCCGGTGGCCAGGGCGAGCCAGGCGACGCCGGTCCGGCCGCGATAGAGCCGGCCATCGGGTGAACGAGTGCCCTCCGGGTAGATACCGAAGGCGCGCCGGTCGGCGAGGATGCGTTCGGCTGCTTCCAAGGCCGCCTGCGCGCTGCGGTGGCCGCCTCGGTTGATGGGGACGCAGCCGAAGGCGGTGACGAAACAGCGCACCAGCACGCCTTTGAGGCCCGGACCGGTGAAGTACGCGTCCTTGGCGAGGAAGTGGACCGGGCGCGGGGACAGCAGTGCGATGACGACGCTGTCTATGAACGACAGGTGGTTGCTGGCGAGGATGACGGGGCCGCGGCGCGGAACATTGCCGCGGCCGCGCACCACGGGCCGGAAGACAAGACGGACCAGCGGGACGAGCAGCAGCCGGGTGAGGCGGTAGAGCATCGGTGATCCTCTCAGGGAGGCGGATGATGCCTGTCCAGGCGCAGGCATGACCGGCCAGGGATGGGTGTCGGCCTATCGGGAAGGGCGAGGGCTCGTCCGGTGCGGGCGACGGCGGGCCCGGGCGGGGCCGGCCAACCCCCGTTCGGTAAGGGCATGGGCGATCACGGGCCCATGAGTGGGCCCGTCAGGGGCACCCGTCAGGGGCACCAGTCAGGGGCAGGTGATGACCTGGCCGGCCCATGAGAGGCCGCCGCCGAAGGCGAAGAGCAAGACCGGCGATCCAGTGGCGAGTTCGCCGCGAGCGACCAGTTTTGACAGAGCCAGCGGAACGGACGCGGCAGAGGTGTTGCCGGAGTCGACGACATCCCGGGCGATGACCACGTCCTCACTCAGGTCGAGCTGCCGCACCAGAGACTCGATGATCCGCAGGTTGGCCTGGTGCGTGACGACACCGGCCAGGTCCGCGGGGGTGATCCCGGCCCGGTGGCAGGCCTCTCGCGCCATCGCGGGCATCTCGCCGGTAGCCCAGCGGAACACCGTCTGTCCTTCCTGCGCGAACCGCGGCTGCCACGCGTCGACCAGTCGCACAGCGCGCCCCCGCTCAGGGTCGGAGCCCCAGACGACCGGGCCGATTCCGCCACCGCGCGGGCCGGTCGCGGGATCGTCCCGCTCCGTGGCGCTGACGACGGCGGCGCCCGCGCCGTCGCCCAGCAGAACACAGGTCGAGCGGTCGCCCCAGTCGGTCACGTCCGACATCTTCTCGGCGCCGATGACAAGTGCGTGCCGGGCGGCTCCGGCGCGGATCGAGTGGTCCGCGCAGGCGAGTGCGGTGCAGAAGCCGGCGCATCCGTTGTTCAGGTCGAAGCAGACGGCGCCCGGGATGCCGAGTCGGGCAGCCACCTGTGCGGCGATGGACGGACAGCGGTCCACGGCCGTGCAGGTCGCGACGGTGACCAGGCCGATCTCGACGGGCTCAAGGCCGGCGGCGGCCATCGCCTTGGCGGCCGCCGCCGAGGCCAGATCGGTCACGGACTCCTGCGCGTCGGCGATCCGCCGCGTCACGACGCCGGTGCGCTGCCTGATCCAGGCGTCGCTGGTGTCCACGATGGCTTCCAACTCGGTGTTCGTCAGGACACGTGAGGGCTGGTGGTGCCCCAGGGCGGTGATGCGGGAGCCGGACAAGAGAGCTCTCCTTGGATTCAGGCCAGCGGCGAACCCGAGGAATATAGCAACCGATCGGTCGGAAGCTAAAGGGGTGGCGCTCGGCTATCATTGAGCCTCATGAGCCCTCGGAACTCCGTCCTGGAGACGCGTCACACGCGTCGGCGCATTCTGGACCGCAGCCTGGCGATCGCCTCGGCGGAAGGCCTTGAGGGCTTGACCATCGGCCGGCTCGCCACCGACCTGGGGATGAGCAAGGCCGGCGTCCTCGGCCACTTCGGCACGAAGGAAACCCTCCAACTCGCCGTCGTCGACGCCGCGGCGGAACTGTTCAATGAAGAAGTGCCCCAGCGGGTACGGGACGTACCGCTCGGGCTGCCGCGCCTGCGCGCGCTCTGCGAGGCCTGGGTGTCCCATCTCGAACGAGGTGTACTTCCCGGCGGTTGCTTCTTCACCGCGGCCGCGACGGAGTTCGACGGGCGCGAGGGTCCGGTGCGCGACGCGATCGCCGGGCTGAACACACTCTGGCAGCGCGATCTGCGCCTTCACGTTCAGCGCGCCATCGCGGCCGGGGACCTTCCCGGCGATACCGACCCCGACCAATTGATCTACGACATCGTCGGGATCATGCTGGCGCTGAACCACTTCCAGCAGCTCCAGCACGACCCACTCGCCACGTCCCGCGCCCGCCGCGCCCTGACCCGGCTCCTTCCCGCCTGACTCGCGCCCTGCGGTGCCGAGCAAACGGGATGCCCGGCACCGGACGGACGGGTGGTGAGTGGCCCCGGGGCCGCCCAAGAGCCGATCTGACGATCAGTCACATTCAGCTGATGGCTAGTCATATCCCTTACAGGGTGCGGGCGGTGATGTCGCCGCTGGCCGTGGTCGCGTGGATGTTCAGGACCGCAGCGGCACCCTCCGTGTGGGTGAGGGCGTTGTGGATGCGGCCGTGGGAGGTGCCCGCGTCCAGGGTCGCGGAGGTTCCCCGGGCGGCACCGACCGTGATCCTGCCGGACTCGGTACGGAGCTTGAGCGTGCCGTGCTGCGCCTCGGCGATGGTGATGTCGCCCGAGGCGACCCGGATCTCACTGTCCCCCGCCAGGCGACCGACCGAGACGTCCCCGGCATGGACACCCAGGCGCAGGCCCGCCGTCTCGTCCAGCTCGACCGTGCCGTGCGCGCCGTCGAACACGACATCGCCCAGCCGCCCGACCGTACGCAACTCCGCGCTGGCCGTCCTCGCCTCGATCCGCGAGCCGGCGGGAACTTCGACCGTCACATCGAGGGCACCCGAGGAACCGAAGTACTGGTTCCCCGCCGGTGCGGCCTCGATGCGCAGGACCCCGTGGTCATAGCGGACCGTGGTGTGGTCCGCCGCCTTCACATCACGGCTCTTGGCGGGGTCCGCCGCCTTCACCGCGACGGTGGTGTGCGCCTGGTCGGCGGCGACGATCCGGACCCGCCCGGCGGGGACGTCGAGGATGACGGCGATCGGGGCGGTGGTGGCGAACTTCTGCATCACGGTGGTCTCCTGCGACTCGTTGTCTCCGGCGCGGCGGCTGTCCGCCGCGTTGATGAAGACAGTGCGCCGAGCCGGTTTCAACAGGGCGTTACCACGGTTTCAGCCGGCTTCAACCCGCCGCAACCAGAGGCGGCCCGAGGAGCTGCCCCCTGGGCGAGGGGGCCGAGCCGATTCAAGTGCCGCACCGGCTCGACCCCTTCCGAGGCTCAGGCCGCGATCACCCGGCCCAGATGACGTACGAAGAAGTGCGCCGCGCTGTCCGCCTCGAACCGGGGCAGTTGCTTGTGGCGGCCCGCGTTCGCGTGCAGGGTCTTGTCCTTCGAGGCGAAGGCGTCGAACAGGGCGAGGCCCTCTTCACGTGGGATGTGCTCGTCGTCCCACTGGAGGTCGTACTCGATGGGCACGGTGATCCGCTTGGCCGTCTCGGCCAGCGGGTCGGGCCAGAACTGCCCGAAGACCGCGGCCGCGATGCGGGGTTCGGCCGCCGTCAGAGGGATGCCGATGGCGGTGCCCATGTTCAGACCGTAGTAGCCGACCGGGCCTTCGGCGCCGATCTCCGGGAGCTCCTGAAGCGCGTCCAGGGTCGCCCGCCATTCGGGGACGGCCCGTTCGGCCAGGTGGAGGTTGTACGGAACGACGATCGGTCCGACGGGCTCGCCCGCCGCCATCGCCGCCTGCATCAGGGCGATTTCGCGCTCGTCGCGCTCCGTGCGCGGGCGGCGGCCGTGCCCGGGGGCGTCGATGGTCGCGACGTTGAAGCCGCCGATGGCCACAAGGCGTGCCGCACGGCCGGTCATCGCCGGGGACTTGTGATGGTTGCCGCCGCCGTGACCCATCAGGATCAGCGGCGCGCGTTCGGCGCCGGAGGACGGTGACCAGAGGGCGCCGTCGAGGTCGCCCAGGGTGAACTCGCGCTCGACGATGCTGTTCGCCGACGTCTTGGTGGTGAAGTGCAGAGTATTCATGGCTGTTGCCTTTCGGGAGTGCCTGCTTCGAGGCGCTCCCGGCGACAGCTTCGTCAGTCGCCGACCGTAACGGAGAAGGGGAGCACCCACATGGTTACTGCGTTCATGGGTCTCACCTCCTGGATCGGTGTCACGGCGTTGCGCATACTATCCGCCGGGGCGGACAGCACCAACGGGTTTTCCTGGCCGGACCGTCGTCGTGGCCGCCCGATCCGCGCGGCCGCCCGATCCACATGGCCGGCCCATCGTCGTGGCCGGGCGACGCGTCGGGTCGGCCGGCTGCGCTCAGCGGCGCTCGTCCCGCCCGTACCTGAGGTACGCGACGAGGCCGATCACATTCCCGAACGCGCAGACGACGAGCCAGAGTTGAGGGGTCAGGGTGCGCGTGTGGGGATGGCGGGCGATGTCCAGCATGCACAGGACGGCTGGGAGCACCGCGATCAGCGGGACCAGGGTCATCCACAGGGTGGGGGCGGGGTCGGCCGTCATACTGAAGGCCTCTCTACGCGTCGGAACAGCGGCGTTACGGCGTTTCCGGGGCCAGGATGAACAGGCCCGCGACCTTCTCGTCGGCGTCGAAGGCCACCCGGGCCTTCATGTCGCCCGCCTCGTAGTGCAGCGGGATGTCGACCACCGTGTGATCCCCGATGCGGCGGACGAACGGGGCGTCCTCGGCGAAGCCCTCGAACGCTCCGACCAGACCCGCGACCGTGGCCATGCCCCTGCCGCGCTCCTCCTCGGTGAAGGCCGCCAGGACCTGGGCGTTGAAGTGCGGCCTCGCTTCGTCCATCCGGTCGCCAAGGACGGCCTCGGCGATCTGCCGTGCGCGCTGCGCCGCGTTGTGCATGCGTACCGTCTTGTCCATGGGGGCTCCCGTCCGGGGATCGATCGGTTTGCCGAACCTCTGGAAGGCGGCCTGGCGGGTGACGCCGAGCAGATCTCCGATCTCCTGCCAGGTGTGACCGGCGTCGCGGCTCTGCTGCACGGACAGCTTCAACACCTGCTCCGCCAGGCCGTCCACGTCCCGGGCGCGCCGCACCAGATCCAGATACGCGGGCGGCTCGAACGGGCCGCCCAGCGCCCCGGCCAGAGCCTCCGCCTGTTCGGCGAGCCGCCCGGTCAGCGTGCCGAGCGAGATCGAGGGTTCCGCGTCATCCGCGTCATCGGCCATACGTAAAGGGTGCCTTTACGGAGTCGCTCCGTCAAGGATCCCTTTACGGCCGATCCGCCTGCCCCGAGCCGGCGGATCGGCCGATGCTCAGAACCACAGCGCTGCCTTGCCGGCTTCCGTCCCCGCGGCTTCCAGCCCGTCCAGGGTGAACTCCCTTGCCACGCGCGGCAGTAGTAGCCCCCAGAAGCGCGTCAGCGTTTCCGGGGACAGCCATGCGGGATCCCGCACTCCCAGTGACTTGAACCCGGCCACGGCCCCCACGACGGTCAAGGTCGCGTCCCTCGCCGTGGCTCCCTGAGCCAGGGCGCCCTCCCGGGCCGCCCGCGCGAACGCCTCCCCCACCCAGTCCTGCCAGCGGCCGCACAGGTCGATGCCCGCACCCGTCGACTCGCGGCCGTCCGCCAGGTCGAACCCCGCCCGCAGCACCACGTCCTGACCGAGGCCCCGCACCAGGGCGTGGCTGGTGTCGATCAGCATCTGTAGCGCGCCGCCGTCCGCACGTTCCTCACCCGCGTCCGTGATCCTCGCCAACCGTTGCGCCGCCGCCACGCACACCGCGTCGGCCAGGGCCGACTTGCTGGCGAAGTGGAAGTGCAGGGCCCCGTTGCTCACGCCCGCGCGGGCACTGATCATGGCGAGCGACGCCGTCTCGAAGCCGTCCCGGTCGAACAGCTCGGCAGCGGACTCGACTAACGCGTTGCGCGTACGTAACGCGCGTTCCTGCCTGGCCATCAAGGCACTCCTACAGAGGGGATGAGCCGTCCGCATGCACCGGACGGTGGATCACTGATGTGTGCGCCGCGGACAGGGATCCCCCGCTCCCCCCGCGCGCCCGAAGCCGGCGTCCCGCTATCCGGCGGCCGGGCCCGCCTGTCCGAGTCTGGCCTCCAGGCCGTCCAGGATCAGATCGAGGCCATACGCGAAGTTCTCGTCCCGGGTGGTGCGCGGGTCCTTGCCGCGCTGGTCGGCGTATCCCTTCCGCAGGCGCGGATAGGCCTGCGCGGCCTGCTCGGCGGCCGGCCACAGGCGCTCCACCCACTCCTGCTCGGTCTGACCGCTGCGCGCCAGCATGGTGATCCACGCGGCCTCGCTGGTCGCCATCCCGGTGACGTACGCGAAGACGGTGCGCACCGCGTGGTCCGACTCGTTCAGCGCGAACCCCGCCGCCTCGAACGTGGCGATCATGCGGTCCGAGAGACGCATCAGGTTGGGCCCCAGATGAGCGACGCCCACCTCGCCGAGCAGCGAGGCGATCCACGGATGTTCGAGCAACATCGCCCGCACGCCGTGCGCGCGCCGCGCCGTGACGTCGCGCCAGTGCGCGGACCGCGCGATGTCGGGCTCCGCCAACTCCCCGTACACCTCGTCGACCACCAGCTCGATGAGCTCGTCCTTGTTGGCCACGTGCCGGTAGAGGGAGGTGGCCCCCGCGCCGAGGCGGGTGCCGAGTTTGCGCATGCTCAGCGCGTCGATGCCCTCCGCGTCCAGGAGCCGGACGGCCTCGGCGACGATCTGCTCCCGGCTCAGCGCCGGTTGCTCCCGCCGCTGGCGCGGCCGGGTCCACACCGACGGAATTCCCTGCTGCTCATCGGCCGCCATCGAGCCTCCCCCTGTCTCCGTCTCGCACCCACAGGGCTAACACCCGCATCCAAGCGCACACCGTTCACCAGCCGGGTACACCGTTCGCTTTAGCGTACACCATACGCTTGCGGCGTCGAGGCCAGTGCGCGGAAGGTGCGCGCGGCAGGCGATCCAGGGTCCGCCGTGATCAGAACGACCTCCTGGTCGTCCTCCGGCACGAGCAGGACGTCGCAGTTCAACCGCAGCCTGCCCGCCTCCGGATGGTCGATGGTCTTGGTCCGGTGGCCGGGAGCGTGCACCGGACGGGTCTCCCAGGTCTGCCCGAACTCCTGGCTTCCGGCGCGCAGTTGGGCAAGCAGGGCGGCCAACTCCGGGTCGTGCGGGTAGCGGTCGGCGGCCCGGCGCAGCCGTGCCACCACGATGTGTCCGAACTCCTCGGCCCCGGTGCTCTCGTACCTCCGCCCCTGGCCGAGGAAACGCCGCCGGGCCAGGTTGGTCGTCCCCACCCCGAGGTCGCCGCCGAACAGCGCCTGGGCCAAGGGGTTCCAGGCGAGGACGCCGTACGCGGCGTCGGTGACGATGGCGCCGGTCTCCGGCAACCGCTCCAGCATCCGGGCCACATGCGGGCGTACCTGCCGCACGGCGGTGCTGCCGGGCGGGACGCCGGATCCCGCGAGGCGGAACATGTGGCTGCGCTCGGCGGAGGTGAGCCGCAGGGCCCGCGCCAGCGCGTCCAGGATCCGGGCCGAGGGCCGTGGCCCCCGGGCCTGCTCCAGGCGGGTGTAGTAGTCGACCGACATGTGCGCCAGTTCGGCCACCTCCTCACGCCGAAGCCCCGGTGTGCGCCGCGGGCCGTCGGTCGCCGGGAGTCCGAACTCGTGCGGCCGCAGACCCGCCCGGCGGTCCCGCAGGAAGCGGGCCAGTTCCTGCCGTGCCATCCCGGTCCTCCTCCCGCCGCGTACGGGCGTCCGCCGGAAGCCTCCCGCGTGCGGACTGCTCCGGGTGCGAACCCTCCCTGGTACGGACTGTCCCTGGCAGGGTGCTCCCGGCCGGGGAACAGTACGTCTCATGAACGATCGCGCAGCTCTGGTGACCGGAGCCAGCAAGGGAATCGGCAAGCACATCGCCCGCCTGCTCGTCGCCGAGGGCCTCACCGTCCACGTGGGTGCCCGCGACGCCCAGCGCGGGCAACGGGCTGTCGAGGAGATCGGCGCGGGCGCCCGCTGCCTGATCCTCGACGTGACGGACCCCGACAGCATCGCGAAGGCCGCGGCCCAGGTGGACCGCCTGGACGTACTCGTCAACAACGCCGGGCTCTCCCCCTCGCTCACCCCGCCGGCCGAAGCCGGTGTCGAGGAGTTCCGCCGTACCTACGAGACCAATGTGTTCGGGGTGGTGGCGGTGACCAATGCCTTCCTGCCCGCCCTGCGCAGCTCACCGCATCCGCGCATCGTCAACATCTCCAGCGGCACCGCGTCGCTGACCTGGAGCACCAGCCCCAACCCCCAGTTCACTCCCGGTGGCGCAGGCGCCGCCTCCTACCGCTCGTCCAAGGCGGCCCTCAACGCCCTCACGGTCCTGTACGCCCTGAGCCTGGCCGACGCGGGCTTCAAGGTGAACGCGCTGGCCCCCGGCCTGCGGGCCACCGACCTCAACCCCCGTGCCGCGA
Source organism: Streptomyces sp. NPDC006691 (assembly GCF_042869955.1). Lineage (NCBI taxonomy): Bacteria > Bacillati > Actinomycetota > Actinomycetes > Kitasatosporales > Streptomycetaceae > Streptomyces > Streptomyces sp. NPDC006691. Next base: position 284,199 of record NZ_JBIAGW010000004.1, on the reverse strand, counting down.
GCGCGGGCGGCGACCCGGCCGAGGCGGCCCAGGGGGCCGTTCGCCTGGCCCTGCTCCCGGACGACGGCCCCACGGGCGGCTTCTTCTCCTGGGACGGGACACCCGTGCCCTGGTGACCCTCCGCCGTGGGCGACCCCGTGGCCGTGCCCGTGGCGGCCGACGCGGACACGGTCTGGTCAGTGCAGGCAGAGGCAGAACGGGTGCCCGGCCGGGTCCGCGTAGACCCGCCAGTTGGCTCCCGGTTGGACCTGGTCCGTCCGCTCCAGCACCGTCGCGCCCAGGGCGAGCGCCCGCTTCTCCTCAGCCTCCAGATCGTCCACGTCGAAGTCCAGATGGATCTGCTGGGGAACCTGCTGGCCGGGCCATTCCGGCGGCCGGTAGCCATCCACCCGCTGAAAGGCCAGACGGCCTCCCTCGAAGCCGTCCACCTCGACCCAGTCGGGGTCGTCCGGGTCGGCGGCCACCCGGCCGCCGAGCAGACCCGCGTAGAACTCCGCGAGCCGGGCCGGGTCGTCACAGTCCAACGCGACCGCCTGTAGCTTTCGAATCACGTGCGACACTCCTTGTTCGCGGGCGGCTCCGGTGCCCTCCGGTACGAGAGGGGTCGTACCCATCGCCGTGGGCAGCATGCACCACCGAGCGCGGCCCCCGTCGGAGACCATGCCGCGTCCCGCTGCCCCGCGGCCGCTGCCGGCCGGTGCCCTCAGCGGCGGTGGATCCGCAGGGACGACACCTCGAATGACAGCTCCGACAAGGCAGTTGGGGGCTCGGGGTGATAACGGCCCGCGCTGACGGACAAGTTCACGATGAGATACGCCTGCCAGTTCCGGCCCACTCCCGCACGGTCTCCGAAGACGCGTACGCCGTTCACCCACCAGGTCACCGACCGGGCCCCGAACCGGACGCGCAGATCGAGCCATGCGTCCGGTGCGACGACGGCGTCCTGGAAGTAGAACTGTCCCCCCTTGACGTGGTTCGTCAGCTCCAGGAGGTCGGGGTTGTCCGGGTGGTATTCGAAGACATCGATCTCCTGACCGCCGTCCCGCCAGGTCCAGATGGCGGGCCACGCCCCCACACCGACCGGCAGCCGGACGCGCGCCTCCAGTACGTCTCCGGTGCGCACGGTGAACCCGTCGGCACTGCCCTCCGTGGTCAACAGCCCGGTCTTCCAGGTGCCGTCGGGGTTCCGGGTCGCCCGGAATACTCCGCCGCGGCTGTACGACGGATCGTCGACCAGGTAATCCAGCTTGTTGTCACCGGGGTTGACCGGGCCGCCGTCCGGATACGCCGACGATCGTCCCGCCACCCACTGCGTCAGCGAGGCGAAGTCCGCAGTGAACACGACCGGGCCGTCGGCCACCGGGGAACGGACACCGGGGCGCGGTCGGCGCAGACGGGCGCGGCACCAGGCGAGAGCGTTGGAGAGCACGGGTCCACACTGCCCACGTACGAGCCGAATATCCCTTCGCGGGTCATTTTCGCCGATCCGCGGTTGCGCCTCCGCGAGGCCCCTCCTTCCGCCTCAGCCGCGCACATGCAACCCGAAGCCGCTGCGCCCCTCGGGCTCAAACCCCGCCCTGAGGTGCGAGGAGGGGATCTCACAGTCGCCGAAGTCCTGTCGCCGGAAAGCGATCGGCCCCGGCGATGCGGGGGTGTGGGACCGCGCCGCGTCGGGCGCTTGTCGGGGGTTGTCAGCGGTCTGTCGGTGAACTGTCGGCGGGCGCAGGGACATTGGATCACGTGGGAGCCGGGCCGGAAACGGCAGGCGCCCCCGCCACATCCGATCGTCCGGACCCTCTGGAGCGGTCCCGGCCGGCGCGACGCCGCCGGCCGGCCGTCCAGGGTCCACGGCCCAGAAGGAATCCCATGCCCACCGACGTCACGATCATCGGTGCCGGTCTCGGCGGCCTCATGCTCGCCCGGGTCCTGCACGTCCACGGCATGTCCGCCACGGTCTACGAGGCCGAGCCCTCCGCGACCTCCCGCTCGCAGGGGGGCATGCTGGACATCCACGACTACAACGGCCAACTAGCGCTTGAGCAAGCCAAGTTGATGGATGAGTTCGATGGGCTCGTCCTGGACGGGCGCCAAGCCCTGCGCGTGCTCGATCCGGACGGGACCGTCCTGTTCGAGAAGGCCGACGACGGCACGGGAGGACGGCCCGAGGTGCAGCGCGCCGACCTGCGGCAGCTGCTGCTCGACTCGCTCCCGGACGGCACCGTGCGCTGGGGACACAAGGTCAACCGGGCCCGCACGCTCGACGACGGCCGCCACGAGGTCACGTTCGCCGATGGCGGGGTCGTCACCACCGGCCTACTGGTCGGCGCGGACGGCGCCTGGTCACGGGTACGACCGCTGCTCTCCACCGTGACACCCGAGTACACCGGCAAGTCGGTCGTCGACACGTACCTGTTCGACTCCGACAGTCGGCACCCCGCCGCCGCGGCGACGGTCGGCGGCGGGTCGATGGTCGCGACGAGGCCGGGCCGGGAGATCTTCGCCCACCGGGAGAAGGGCGACACGCTCCACGTCTACCTGGGCCTGGCCGAGCCGGAGTCCTGGTTCGCCGGCATCGACTTCGGCGATGCGGCCGCGGCGACCGCGCGCCTCGCGGAGGAGTTCGCCGGCTGGGCGCCGGAGCTCACCTCGCTGATCACCGAAACCGACGCCCCACCGGTCCTGCGCCCCCTCTACGCTCTTCCGACGGGCTTCCGCTGGCCGCGGCTGCCGGGCGCGACACTGCTGGGCGACGCCGCCCACCTCGCGGCCCCGAACGGCGAGGGCGCCAACCTCGCCATGCTGGACGGCGCCGAACTCGGCGCGGCCCTCGCCGCGCATCCCGACGACGTGGAGTCCGCCCTCACCGCATACGAGCTGGCGATGTTCCCCCGCAGTGCCGAAGCCGCCACGTTCGAGGGCCACGACGCCCACGGGGACGACGGCGACAACGACGCCCTGCGCGATCTGCTGGCGGCGGTCGCCCGGGAGGAGCAGTCCCCGTAGGAGTCAACTCCCCCGGGCCGTCCGGGCGGCGGTCCCCGTAGGACCCGACTCCCTCGGGACTGTCCGGGCGGCGGCTCGTGGCGGGGAGTCGCCAGGCGATCACGAGGCATGTCCGAGTCATCTGTGGGCCGATCATGGCACGGGGACCACAGCGAGTTGGCGGGATTGTCAACTCCGCATGAACTGGCGGGCGTTGGCGTCACAGATGTGGTTCGCTCACCGCATGACCGTGCTCGTGACCCGCCGCCACGTCGACTACGTGCGTGTCACCACCACGGCTTGTCCCGCCGTGAGCTGACACCCCGCTCCAGCCCCCGCGCGCCCTTCCCCCACACCGTGCTGCCCGCCGCCCCGCCCTGCGGGGTACGGCGCACAGCCCCGCGGTGCACGCACTCCTGACGACCGCCGCGCCATCCGCGCACCCGCCCGCCGCACAAGGGAGAACCATGAGCCAGCCCATCGACGCCGTCACCGCGGGCCATACCCCCGACGAGGAGCCCGTCGGCCCCGACACCTCGGCGTGGTCGTTCGAGACCAAGCAGATCCACGCCGGTGCCGTACCGGACCCGACGACCGGGGCACGGGCCGTGCCGATCTACCAGACGAGCTCGTTCGTCTTCCGCGACACCCAGCACGCCGCGGACCTCTTCTCGCTGGCCGAACCCGGCAACATCTACACCCGCATCCACAACCCCACCCAGGACGTCTTCGAGCAGCGCATCGCGGCGCTGGAGGGCGGAGTCGCCGCCGTGGCCCTCGCCTCGGGGCAGGCAGCCGAGACCCTGGCCATCCTCACGCTGGCGTCCGCCGGTGACCACATCGTCTCCAGTACCTCCCTGTACGGCGGGACGTACAACCTCTTCCGCCACACCCTCCCCAGGTTCGGGATCGAGGTGTCCTTCGTCGACGACCCGGACGACCTCGACGCCTGGCGGGCGGCGATCCGGCCCGACACCAAGGCCCTGTTCGCCGAGACGCTGGGCAATCCGCGCGGCAACGTGCTCGACGTGCGTGCCGTGGCGGATGTCGCGCACGCCGCCGGTGTGCCGCTGATCGTCGACAACACGGTGCCGACCCCGTACCTGCTGCGGCCCATCGAGCACGGCGCCGACATCGTCGTGCACTCCGCGACCAAGTTCCTCGGCGGCCACGGCACCACCATCGCCGGTGTCGTCGTCGACGGCGGCTCCTTCGACTTCGGCGCCCACGCCGAGCGGTTCCCCGGCTTCAGCGAGCCGGACCCCAGCTACCACGGCCTGCGGTACTGGCCCGCGCTCGGGCCGGGGGCCTTCGCCGTCAAGCTGCGCGTCCAGTTGCTGCGCGACCTCGGTCCCGCACTCTCCCCGCACTCCGCGTTCCTGCTCCTCCAGGGCGTGGAGACGCTCAGCCTGCGCATCGAGCGCCATTCCTCCAACGCGCAGGCCCTCGCGGAGTGGCTGGAGCAACGCGACGAAGTGGCCGCCGTCCACTATCCGGGCCTCGAATCGAACCGGTGGTACGCGGCGGGGCAGCGCTACCTCCCGAACGGCGCCGGTGCGGTGCTCGCCTTCGAGCTGCGGGACGGGGTCGAGGCGGGGAAGCGCTTCGTGGACGCCGTCGAGCTGTTCAGCCACCTCGCCAACATCGGTGACGTACGCAGCCTCATCATCCACCCGGCGTCGACGACCCACAGCCAGCTGGACGAGGCCCAGTTGACCGCGACCGGCACGGCGGCCGGCCTCGTGCGCCTTTCGGTCGGCATCGAGAACGTGGCCGATCTCAAGGCCGACCTGGAGGCGGGGTTCCGCGCGGCCAAGGGTGCGTCCTGAGCATCCTGCCCGGCCGGTCCCGGCTCTCCCTTCCGCCTGCCTCCGGGGCCTGGCGGGAGGGAGGCCCGCCCGGGCGACGCCAATGGCACACCCGGTCAGGTCCGCTCCTGCTCGAAGCAGGAGGTGAACTGCCGGCCGTGCGGCTCGCGTTCGAGACGTGGGGGCAGCTCGCCCCCGACCGCTCCAACGCGGTCCTCGTGCTGCACGCCCTCACCGGGGACAGCCACGCCGCGGGCCCGGCCGAGCCCGGCCACCCCTCCCCCGGCTGGTGGGACGCGCTGATCGGCCCGGGACGCGCGTTGGACACGGACCGCTGGTTCGTCGTCGCCCCGAACGTGCTCGGCGGATGCCAGGGCAGCACCGGCCCCTCCTCGACGCGCCCCGACGGCAAGCGATGGGGCGGAGCCTTCCCGTTCCTCACCCAGCGCGACCAGGTGGTCGCGGAGGCCGCACTCGCCGACGAACTGGGCGTAGGGCGATGGGCGTTGGTGGTCGGTGGCTCCATGGGCGGCATGCGGGCCCTGGAGTGGGCGGTGTCGTATCCGCTGCGGACGGGGACGCTGCTGTTGCTCACGACCACTGCCGCCGCGAGCGCCGAGCAGATCGCCTGGGCGAACATCCAGCTCCACGCCATCCGCTCGGATCCCGGCTGGCGCGGCGGCGACTACTACGAAGCGGGTCGCGGACACGGTCCGCACGCGGGGCTCGGCCTGGCCCGCCGCCTCGCCCACGTCACCTATCGCAGCGAGCCGGAGTTGGCGGCCCGCTTCGGCCGGGCGCCCCAGGGGCGCGAGGATCCGTGGGCAGGCGGCCGCTACCAGGTCGAGTCCTATCTCGATCACCATGCCGAGAAGCTGGTGGGGCGCTTCGACGCGGGCAGCTACGTAACGCTGGTGGACGCCATGAACAGCCACGACATCGGCCGTGGCCGGGGTGGCACGCGCCGCGCCCTGGCGCGTGTGACCGCCCGGACCCTCGTGGCGGGGGTGGACTCGGACCGTCTCTATCCGCCCTCGCAGCAGGCCGAGTTGGCGGCGTTGATCCCTGGTGCGGACCACGCTCGCGTCATCGAGTCACCGTACGGGCACGACGGATTCCTCATCGAGGCCGGGCAGGTCGCGGCGCTGGTGCGGGAACTCGTCGGCTAGGCGCGTACGCGCCCAAGTCCGCCCCGGGTCGGAGGCGTTGCCGCCGGCCCGGGGCTAGCACGGCGGACTCACCTCTTGCGCCACTCCTCGGCCAGCAGCTCGTACGAGCGGACCCGGTCCTTGTGGTCGTGGGTGATGGTGGTGATCAGCAATTCGTCCGCACCGGTGGCCTCCTGGAGCTGGGCGAGCTGGTCGGCGACGCTGCCCGGGGAGCCCACGAACTGCGTTTCGATCCGGTCGCGCACCAGCGCCCGGTCCGCGTCCGACCACGTGTGGGCTCGCGCCTCGTCGGGTGTGGGGAACGGGATGGCGCCCTCCGCCGTCCGGATGCTGCGGACCCACAGCCCGTAGCCTGTGGCGAGTTCACGGGCGGTCTCCTCGTCCTCGGCGACGACGACATCGGCCGACACCGTGACGTACGGCGAGTCCAGGGCGTCGGACGGCTGGAACGCGGCCCGGTACCCCTCGGCCGCCTCCAGGACCGTGCCGGGACTGACGTGGTAGTTCGCCGCGAACCGCAGGCCGTTGCGGCCCGCGGCCTCGGCGCTCTCCCCACCGCTGCTGCCCAGGATCCACACCTGGACGTCGGCGCCCTCTCCCGGCACCACGTGCGCCTCGACGCCGTCGGCGGAGCGGTAGGTGCCCGCGAGCAGGGCGAGGACGTCGTCGATCTGTTCCCCGTACGGCTGGGATTCCGCGCTCGGCAGCAGGAGCAGCTTGCGCTGGAGCGCGACCCGGGGTGAGCCCAGGAGGTGCTCGAACGAGAACCGGGGCGGGATCCGCAGTCCGTTCGGGGCGTGGCCGTCGGTCACCGGGGTCGCGCCGGGGACGGGAGCGGCAGGAGCCCCCGGTGGGCGGCCGCCGGAGCGGCCGAGCCCGAGGTCGAGCCGGCCGGGGTGCAGCGCGTCGATGAGGCCGAACTCCTCGACCGTGGACAAAGCTGTGCGATGGCCGAGTTGGACGGCCCCGGAGCCGATCCGGATGGTCGAGGTCGCGGCGGCGGTGAGGGCGAGGACGACCGCGGGCGAGGTGCCGGCGACACCCGGGTTGAGGTGGTGCTCGGCGTACCAGTAGCGGGCGTAGCCGAGCCGCTCGGCCTGACGCGCCAGGTCGATGGAGTTGTGCAGCGCCTCGGTGGCCGTGGACCCGGACGATATCGGGACCAGGTCGAGAATGCCGAGGGGGATGTCGGAGCTCATGACGCCCGCCGAACGTCGGGCCGGCCGTCGGGGTGGGCCAGGCCGAGGTGGTCGCGCAGGGTGGCGCCCTCGTATTCGGTACGGTGGACGCCCCGCTCCTGGAGCAGGGGGACGACCTGGTCGGCGAAGGCGTCCAGACCGCCCGGGGTGATGTGCGGGACGAGGATGAAGCCGTCGCTCGCGTCCGCCTGCACGAAGTCGTTGATGGTGGCCGCCACGGTGGCGGGCGAACCGACGAAGGTCTGCCGGTTGCCGGTCTCGATGACCAGGTCACGGATCGACCACTTGTTGGCTTCGGCCAGCTCGCGCCATTCGCGGGCCGTGGCCAACGGGTCGCGGTACATGCGGACTTGGGCACGTCCCCGGGCGACGGTGTGCTCGCCGAGGTCGGGGTCGACGTCGGGGAGCGGGCCCTCCGGGTCGTACCCGGACAGGTCCCGGTTCCACACGAATTCCAGGTGCTTGATCGCCGTGGCCCCGCTCACCTGCTGACGGCGTACCTCGCGGGCGATCTCCTCGGCCTCGGCGTCGGTGTCGCCGAGGACGAAGCTCGCGGCGGGGAGGATCAGCAGCTGGTCGTGCTCGCGGCCGTAGCGCGGCAGGCGCCCCTTGACGTCGGTGTAGAAGGCCTGGCCCTCCTTCAGCGTGGCGTACCGGCTGAAGATGGCGTCGGCGCTCGACGCGGCGAACTCGCGGCCCTCGTCGGAGTCTCCCGCCTGGAAGATCACCGGGCGGCCCTGCGGGGAGCGCGGCACGTTGAACTGACCCTGGATGTCGAAGTGTTGGCCCGAGTGGACGAAGGATCCCGCCTTCGCGTCGCTCAGGAAGGATCCGGTGGACGGGTCGGCGAGAATCTCGTCACCGCGCCAGGAGTCGAAGAGCTCGTTGGTGGTCTCCAGGAACTCCTTAGCCCGCGAGTAGCGCTCCTGTTGCGGCAGGAAGCCGCCGCGGCGGAAGTTCTCGCCGGTGAAGGCGTCCCAGGACGTGACCACGTTCCAGGCCGAGCGACCGCCGGAGAGGTGGTCGAGGCTGGCGAACTGGCGGGCCACCTCGTAGGGCTCGTTGAAGGTGGAGTTGATGGTGCCGGTCAGGCCGAGGCGGTCGGTGACGGCGGCCAGTGCGGCCAGCACGGTGAACGTGTCGGGGCGCCCCACCACATCCAAGTCGTATATTTTGCCGCCCTGTTCACGCAGCCTCAGCCCTTCGGCGAGGAAGAGGAAGTCGAACTTGGCGCGTTCGGCGGTCCGCGCGAAGTGTGCGAACGAGCTGAACTCGATATGGCTGCCGGCGGCCGGATCGCTCCACACGGTCGTGTTGTTGACGCCGGGGAAGTGGGCGGCCAGATGGATCTGCTTCAGGGGCTTGCTCATGTCGTGCGGTCTCCGTCCGGCTCAGGCGTTGGTGGCGGCGTAGCGGTTGGCGGGACGGGCGAGCCCGAGCAGTCCCCGCAGGGTGTCGGCCTCGTAGGCACCGCGGAAGGCACCGCGGCGCTGGAGCTCGGGCACCAGACCCCGGGTGATCGCGGGGAGGTCGTGAGCGACGACGGCCGGACGCAGCCGGAAGCCGGACAGCCCCGCCTCCTGCAACTCCTGGATGAGATCGGCCAGTTGGGAAGCCGTTCCGGTGAAGATGCGCGCGTCGCTCGTGTACGGCGCGCCCGCCAGGGCGTCGAGCCGCTCCCGGCGGGCAGCGGCCACCGAGGGGTCCTCGTCGAGGAAGACCACCAGGTCGCCGAAGACGTGGACGGTCTCGTCCGCGCGTCCCGCGGCCGCCTGCTCGGCGCGGATCTCCGCGACGATCGCGCGGGCCTGGTCGCTGTCGTGCGGGGTGACGAAACCGATGTCGGCCGCCCTGGCCACCAGGCGGTTCGGGATGGTCCCGTGGGCCAGCGCGCTGACGATCGGCTGCCCCTGCGGCGGGCGCGGGGTGATCGAGGGGCCCTTCACACGGAAGTGCTCGCCCTCGAAGTCGATGTAGTGCACCTTGTCGCGGTCGATGAAGCGCCCGGTGGCCGCGTCCCGGATCTCCGCGTCGTCCTCCCAGCTGTCCCAGAGCCTGCGGACCACCTCCACGTAATCGGCCGCCTCGTCGAAGTGCCCGCGCACCACTTCTTGCCCTTCGGGGGTGTTGTAACCCCCGGCCGGCAGCGACGGGACGGTCCGGCGGCCGAAGTGCGCGGCCTCGTTGGGGCGCGGGCCGATCTGCACGCGTACGCCCGCACGGCCGGTGCTCACGTAGTCGAGCGTGGCGATCGCCTTGGAGATGTGGAACGGCTCGGTGTGGGTGGTCACCACCGTCGGCACGACGCCGATGTGCCGGGTCAGTGGCGCGACGCGGGCGGCGATGAGCACGGCGTCCAGGCGGCCCCGCACCTGATCGGTGCGGTCATCGGGCCCGGTGGGCTTCGACGACTGGAGCCCCAGACCGTCCTCGATGGTCACCAGGTCGAGCAGCCCGTGTTCGGCCTCCGCGACGAGGTCGGCCCAATATCCGGCGGTGAGCAGGTCCCTGGGCCGGGACACCGGCTCCCGCCAGGACGCCGGGTGCCAGCCGGTGCCGTCGAGCGCGACGGCGAGGTGCAGGGGAGAGGGAGTTGCGGTCACGGCGGTGACGCCTTCCTGAAGATCCGTACGAGGAAGCCCGCCCCGGTACGCGGGGCGTGGCAGCGGGGGAACGTCAGGGGCGACAGAGCGCGCCGGCGACGCGCAGCAGGTCGATGTGGTGCCGGGAGTAGAGATGGAGACGGCGCGGGGCCGGCGCGGCGGCAGGGCGACGGGACGGCGTACCCACCTGACTCACCGCCCCCTCCGCCCGGTGGACCCGGGTTCCTCGCCGGTCTCGCGCCGACGGTCTCCGGACGGGCCACCGCGTGCGCTTCAACGGTTCCAACGACACAACTACGCTGCTTCTTCCCTGAGTTCAGCATTTTCTTGTCCGTCGTGTCCGTGCGGCCGCAAGGGGCCTCCCGGTGCGCGGACGAGCATGAACCGGGTGCGGTGGCGCAGGGTGAAGCCGATCGACTCGTACAGCCGGATGGCGTTGGTGTTGCTCGCGGCGGCGTGGAGGAAGGGGGTGTCGCCGCGTTCTCTGATGCCATGCGCCACGGCGCGGACGAGCCGGGTCGCCAGGCCCCGGCCGCGGTGGTCCGGGTGGGTGCAGACGGCGCTGATCTCGGTCCAGCCGGGCGGCCGCAGCCGTTCCCCGGCCAGCGCGATCAGCCGACCGTCCTCCCGGAGTCCGAGGTAGGTGCCGAGCTCCACGGTACGGGGCAGGAAGGGGCCCGGCCTGGTCAGCGCGATCAGCTCCAGGATCTCGGGTACGTCGCAGAGCCCGAGCCGTACGGCCTCGGGCGCGGGCGCGTCGCGCAGCGCGGTGGCCACCATCTGGACGCCCTCACCGCTCTGCTCGATCCCCCAGCCGTCCGGCACGGTACGGACCGCCGTCACCGGCGTGACGGCACCGGGCCCGACCAGCAGGGCCAGGTCGTCCCAGGCACGGGGGTCGGTGGGGTCCGCCAGTGCGGTGAAGGGCGAGACGTCCGTGGGGAAGCGGGCGGCCCTGCCGTGGCGCTCGGCGAGGTGGGCCTGCGGGCCCGTCAGCGCCGCCCAGGCGGCGTTGTCCAGGACATGAGGATCCGTCAGCCGGGATTCCGGGCTGGACGGTGGGGCGGGGTACACGCTGGTGGACATGGCGGTGCGGGTCTCCGTATCGGGATCGCGGCAGGACCCCTGCCGGGCGGAACACGGCGAGGAAACCTGCGATGACGCGTGGACGTCCGTGGTCCGAGGGGTACGTCGAGCGCGGACAGCCGCACCACGTGGGCGGTGGGCGTCAGGAACTCGATGGAACGGCCAGGGCTCAGCGGAGGGCGCTGCTCGGCTCCGTACACAGCGCGCTGCTGACGCGCAGCAGGTCGACACAGCGGTCCGTGCACAGCGGGATGCGGCCGGGGCACCGCCGGGCGGCCGTCCCATCAGCTGCGCGCATCACTGTCACCGTCACTTCTTTGGCCCCGCAGGTGTTCTGCCGACCCGTTTCCACGGGCCCGAGGGCAGCACGTCGTTCGCGAAAGGTAGGCAGGCCTCCTGGGGAATGTCAATGTACGGGCCACCAGTTGAGACCGCTCGTCGGCCTTCTTGACGGCTTCGCGAAGCCCGCCCAAACTGGCGTGGACGGTCACGATTGTCAGCGCCCACAGTGCGGGTCCGCCCGCTCCCGTGGTCATCGGCCCCGGCCCGCTGACAGGCAACCCTTCCACCGCGACGGGGTGCCCCGGGTGACGACCGGGTCCCGCCTGCACGGCGGGGCAAGCGTGGTCTCGCGTCTCGCGAGCCCCGAGGATGAGGCGGGTGGACATGCCGAGGAGCGGCCTGACCAGGCGCCTGCACATCGATCTCCTGCGCGTCTCCAGCGCCTACTGATCCGGGACCGGTCGGCACGATCCGGACCGTCCCCGACCAGCGATGCCGCCCCGCATCCAGCCGCTGATGCGCTCATGCCGTAGTGGCGCCTCATTCCAGGGAGAGTCATGCCCGAGACGTTTTCCCGCAGTTCCCGCACTGCCGTGTCCACCGGCTGTCAGGCCTCGCCCCCCTCTGCGGGGCCGCGCCCCAGGGCGGCGGCGGTGGCGTCGCAGCACGCCCGTCGCTTCCGCAGCCGGATCGGTGCCGGGGCGGCCGGTGGCTTCTACCCCGCACCACGGCGCTACGACCTGTTCCTGTGCGGGAGTTGTCCCCGCTCGCTGCGCATCGCGATCACCCTCGACCTGCTCGGTCTGCGCGGCTCGGTCGCCACGACGATCCTGGGCTCCCCCGCCGCGACCCCCGACGGCTACGCCGCACTGCGCCGCGCCTACGAGACCACGGGGTACCACTACGACGGACCGTTGACGGCGCCCGCGCTGCGCGACCGTTGGAGCGGCCGGATCGTCAGCAATCACACGCCCGACATCCTCCGCGACCTCGCGGGTCCCCTGGCCGGCGAGGACGGCGGCGAAGCCGCCCCGCTCCGGCCGCCGCATCTGATCGCGGACATCGAGGCCCTGCGCACGGTGCTCGACCGCGACGTCACGTCCGACGCGCAGCCCTCGGCGCGGCAGGCCGCGCTGAGGGTGCTGGATCGCCGTCTCGCCCGGCGGCCCTATGCGCTGGGCGAGGAGTTGACGGCTGCGGACGTGGACCTGTGGGTGGCGCTGGTCCATCTCGACGACCCGGCCGAGTTGCTCGGCGCGGCCCCCCGACTCGACGCCTACGTGCGGCGGCTCGGGGAGCATCCCGCCTTCCGGCGCGCGGTCTAGGCCGGGCCCGGACGCGCCGCACGCGGAACGGTGACCGTCGGGCGCGCCCGGCTCACGGCGCCGGTGGCGACGACAGTGTCCTGCTGAACACCGTGGCCGGGCGGGCCAGTCGTTCGCCGTCCACGGTGATGTCGACGGCCTCGTTGTAGAAGGCGACGAGACGCTGGACGGCACCCACCGCGGGCAGTGGCTCCGGGTAGGTCCACACGACGTTCGGCGGCACGTCGGCCTCGCCGCGCCACGACCAGTACTCGGCAGTGCCCTTGTAGGGGCATCCCGTGCTGTGGTCGGTCGGTTCGAAGAGGTCCAGGCGTACGTCCTCACGCGGAAGGTAGTAGCGCGTGGGAAGTCCGGTCTCGAAGACGAGCACCGGGCGGTGGGTGTCGGCCACGACCGTGCCGTCGATCTCGACCGTCACATGCCGGCTGCTCGCCAGCGCGTCCACGCGCTTGTACGGGTCACGGGGGTGGATGAAGATCTCTTCCTCCTCCTCGTACCAGTGGTCGAGGCCGCGGCCGACGCGGCTGAACCACTCGAAGGCGATGTGCCCGGCGAGGTCGTCGGCGGGGAACGTCCAGGCCGCGTTCTCCGTCAACTGGCCCTCGGCTTCGAGGTCGTAGAAGACGCGCGACCCCGTATGCGTACCCGTGGGCGGGTTCTTCGCCGGGCGGAGCAGATCCTGGCGGACCTCGTCGCGGGGGAACGCGTACAGCGGCACGGGGACGTCCGGCTCCCAGACGAGGACGGGATGCCGGCTGTCGACAACGGTGACCTCGCCCTTGCGGCCCCGGACCCAGCGTTCGCCGGCCTCCCACCGGAGGCCTTCCGGTGTGGTCCTGACGTTTCGCGCGCTGGGGAACGTGGTCATGAACGGCTCTCCCTCGGCTTGCTCCGTGTGCCCCGGTCCGAGCGGGCCGGACGAGTGTCTCCTGGCCAGGGTCCGAAGAGGGCGCTGCGCCGAAGGCGTGTCCGCCGTCCTCCGGGGCGACCTCGCCCGGGCACTGTCGCGGTACCCGGGCGAGAACAAGCCACTTGCCGCTGGAGCCCTTGTCGCCGGCGCGCCGACCGCTGGTGTTCTTCAGCGCCAGCCGGCTGCCGACGGACTACGTGCTGACGGACTACTTGCTGACGGCGAACCGCATCAGCGCGTGCTCGTCGCCCTGCTTGATCTTGCCCGTCACGTTGATCACTTCGAGCTTCCAGGAGGCGCCGTCGCGGGTGGCCTTCGCCACGGCGCAACCGTTGTCCTGGGTCAGCAGGCTGGGCCAGATGTCGGCGACCTGCTGCGAGCTGCCGCCGGTCGCATCGTAGACCTTGAAGCTGATGTTGCGGGCCTTCTGGAAGGAGCTGCCCTTCTTGAAGGCGGCGGCGACGAACACGATCGAGGTTATGTTGGCGGGCACCCGCGCGAACTCGACCGTGACGGTCTCGTCGTCGCCGTCGCCGCGACCGGTCTGGTTGTCGCCGCTGTGGACCACGGAGCCGTTGCCCATGGGGTCCAAGGAGTCGAGGCCCGCCAGCCGCACCGGATCCGCGCCCTGCATGGCGATGGCGATGAGGTCGAGGTCGGTGCCCGTCTTACGGCGGAGCATTCCCACCACCCCACCGCTGCTGCCGGCTGTGGGGTCCCAGGACACACCGAGGGACAGATGCGTAACTCCGTCCAGGTCCGCCGGCCCGGTTTCCTTCGTCAGCGTGATCATGCGTCAGCCATCCTCTGGTAGTTCGCATAGGTCTATAAAGAGCAAAGTGTGCCTAATGCTACGACGACTCCGCACATCGGGTCGGCCGTGCTCTGCCCTCGCAGCCGCGCCCTCGTCCGCACCACCGCCCCATGCAACTCCCGCCCCAGCGAGGTCAGGGTGACGGGGTGGGCCACCTCGATGGCATGGTGGCTCCCACCTTCTTTCCGTACTCCAGGGTCTGCTGGAGGGCCTCGAAATCCCAGTCCGAGAAGCAGGCAGGATGCGCGTTCATGATCTTCGATGCCGCTTCCAGGGACCTCGTCGTGTTCTCGGTGACCGCGGCCGGCCCTTTCGCAGGAGGCGTGAGCCCCGCCTCCAGGGCTTGGTTCCAACGCGCGCGCACGGTGGCACAGTCGGCGGCCCCGACCCCCGTCGGGCTCACCGTGGCGGCCGCGGCGGCCGGGGTGGACCGGCCCGAGGCCGCCCCGCCGCCACACGCCGATGCCGCGGCCAGCAGCACCGCGACCGTCCCCATCGTCCTCACCGAACGCATGAGCCCCCCCTTGGCACCTGAACGAGCCGAGATCATTGCACACAACTCCCTTTGCAACGACGCCCTTTCAGCCCCCAACGGGGCGGACCGGTTCGTCCTGCGTCCCGGGGATGAGCGTCATCGCGGGTATCGGGGGTCGTAGGCGACAGGACCGTTCTGGTTGCCCGCGGTCAGCAGGTCGGGCAGGCCGGCGGCCGGGGCGACGAAGTAGTCGCTGTCCTTGGGGCGTTGGTCGGAAGGGTCGCGCGGGGGGCGGGCGGCCGGTTCGAGGTGGGGGATGTGCTTCGAGCAGTGGACGTACGCCTCGTGCACCGTGATGTGGATCCACAGCTCGGGCTGGCGCCCGGGGGCGGAGTCGAAGGGGATGGGGGCGTGGGCGATGCGCGGGTCGGCGGGGGCGAGCAGGCCGGCCGTCCCGTTGACGTGCAGCCCTATGTGGTGGTGGGTGAAGTCCATGAACAGCAGCCCGACATGGGGGTTCTCCGCGATGTTGCCGGCGCTGGCCAGGACACCGTTGCCGCGGTATTCCGGGTAGGTCAGCGTGCGCTCGTCGAGGACGGTGACGAAGCCGGGCGGTCCGGCCCTGAAGCTGGAGTCGCAGCGGCCGCCCGCGTCGGCGGTGGAGAGGAACACCATGGACTGGCGTGCGATGAAGTCCCGCATCGGCGGGGTCAGTACGGGATGCACCTGGCGGGAGTAGAACGAGTTCGCACGCTCCGCGGTGCCGAGGTGGGCCTGGAGCGCACGCTCGCCCGGGGAGGGTATGGCGTGGGGGCTGTTCACAGCGCTGGGTTCTCCTGGGGGTCGCGCACTGGGGCGAGAGGGGTGTTGAGGACGGGGACGTCGAGCGGGTCGTGGTGGATCCGGAACGGGGGGACGCCGCCGCGCATGAGGTTGTGGGCGGCGGAGGTGACCATGTCGGGCGGGCCGCACAGGAAGGCCTCGTGCTGGTCCCAGGGCCCGAATTCGCGCAGCACCTGGGGCAGGCTTCCTTCCCTGCCCACGATGTGCTGGTGGGAGACGGCGGCGCGGACCGACAGCCAGTGGTGGCGCTGCGCCATGCGGAGCATGTCGTCGAGGCCGTACAGCTCTTCCGCGGTGCGGGCGCCGACGAAGAGATCGACGTAGCGGCGTATGCCGGTGTGTGCGGCCTGTTCCAGGATGGCGCGGATGGGGGCGAGTCCGGTGCCGCCGGCCACGCACACGAGGTCCCGGTCCTCTGCGGCCTCCAGGGACATGGCCCCCTGCGGTGGCCCGAGCTTGACGATGTCACCGACGGCCGCGCGGTACACCAGGGAGTTGCTGACCACGCCGCCGGGCACGGCACGGACGTGGAAGGTGAGGGTGTGGTCCGGCCTGGGAGCGTTGGCCACGGAGTAATGGCGCCAGGCCAAGGGTCTCCAGGGCGTCTCCATGCTGACGTACTGGCCCGCGGTGTAGGGATAGGCGAATTCCGGCCGCACCGTGATCTCCGCGATGCCGTTCCCGCGCGGCACATGACTGACGATCTGCGCCCGCCAGGCGGCGGGGCGCACCCGGCTGTCCTCCTCGGCCGCCTGCACCATCACACCGGCCGCGGTGGTGTACGCCTTCGTCCAGGCGGCGGCCATCTCGGGAGTCCAGTCGCGGCCGGCGTACCGGGCCAGTGCGGCGAGCAGGCATTCCCCCACCGCCGGATAGTGCCCCTCCAGGGCTCCGAACTTGCGGTGATCCCGCCCCAGAAGGGAACAGAACCGGACAAGGTTCTCCGGGTCGTCGACCAGCTCGATGATGCGCAGCAGCCCTCGCAGCAGACGGTCGCGCTGGACGTCCATGTCGGCGGGGAAGAGTGCGCGGACCTCGGGGTAGCGGGCGAAGAGGATGGCGTAGAAGTACACCGTCACTTCGCCGGCCTGCGGTTCGACCACCGCGAGACCCGCACGTATCAGCGCGACCTCCCGCTCGTTCAGGGGCGGCGCATGGGTAGTCGCGGATGCCCCTGATGCCTCGGATGCCTGGATGTGTGGCTCATGGCTCGGCCGGGTAGCGGTGGGGTTGGCGGGGTCGAGCGGCGGCGTGGGGGCCGTGCGCAACGATCGTCGGGACACAGAGTTGTCGCAATCTCAGAGACCGCCGTTCCAGGGAGCCTGAGCGGCGGGTGGGCAGGGACGGAGTGGGTCGGGCAGCTCACCTTCCAGACGGGGCGTGGACATGACGTTGATCGTCTTCCCCTGAATTACTGCGTCAGCCCTGTCGGACTCGTTACCCGGACGCGCTGCGCATTGACGACGGCACACGCAGTGCGCACGGGCCGATATGGGGGTGAACACCGCTGCCCGGGGCTTCCGCGGCACACCCGCGCAAGCCCCCACGCTCCCGGTCGAACCACCTCACGCGAGCTGGTTGACCAGGTGGGAGAAGACGGTGGGCAGGCGGGTGGCCAGCGGCACGATGCGCGGGGCCAGGCGTGGGTGGGAACGTGCGCGGAGCAGTCCCTCGGTGAGCAGGCGGTAGCGCCGGGAGGCGCGGTGCCAGGCCTGTTCGTAGTCCTGTGGCCGGTCTGCGCCTACGCACCGCACGAGGTGGGCCGCGCCGGACAGCGCCAGGGAGATGCCCTCGCCGGTGAGCGCGTCGATGTAGCCGGCCGCGTCTCCGACCAGCAGCACGCGGCCCGCGACTCGGGCCCGTACGCGTCGGCGCAGTGGCCCGGCGCCCCGCACGGGCGACGTGGCGTGTGCGCGGAGCAGTCGGGCCAGGGCGGGAAAGGAGCCCAACTGCTCGTCGAAGGGCGCCCGTTGACTCGTCAGGATGGCCACGCCGACCAGGTCGGGGGCCAGCGGTGTGACGTAGGCCTCGGATCGCGGGGACCAGTGGACTTCCACGCAGTCGGACCAGGGCGCCACCGCGAAGTGTCGGCGCAGACCGTAGCGAGGCGTCCGCGGGTCGGTGCGCTCCAGGCCGAACTGTCTGCGGACGGGCGAGTGCAGGCCGTCGGCGGCGGCGAGGTAGCGGGCCGTCAGACCGGCGGCGGTGACGCCGTGGGAGTCCTGGTGCACCACGCCGACCCGGAGGGGAAGGACGGGCACTCCGAGATCCGCCGCCCGGCGGGAAAGGGCCTCGTGCAGCGCCGTTCGCCGTACGCCCAGGCCCGGCCCCTCCCGGAATCTGGCTTCGGCGAGGCGTTCACCGTCCAGATAGCGGATGCCGTGGAGGGGCCGGCCCGGCACCTGGACGCCCAGGTCGCGCAGGGCTCGGACGGCGCCGGGCATCAGGCCCTCCCCGCACGCCTTGTCGATGGGGGCCGTTCGGGGTTCGGCGACCACCACATCGAGACCGGACGAGGCGGCGTGGATGGCGGTGGCGAGACCGGCGGGACCGCCGCCGGCGATCAGCAGGTCGATCACGCCGGTTCCGGGACGCAGCGCCGGAGGGCGAGCGTCTCGCAGCGCAGCCGGGTCACGAGCAGTGGAAGGTTGAGCAGGGTGAAGCACAGGGCGGTGAGCCACGCGGAGTGGACCAGGGGCAGGGCGATGCCTTCGACGACGACCGCGAGGTAGTTGGGGTGCCTGAGCAGACGGTAGGGGCCCGCGGTGACGAGGGGCAGGCCGGGTACCACGACGACACGGGTGTTCCAGCGCGGTCCCAGGGTCGTGATGCACCACCACCGAAGCACCTGCGCGCCGAGTGCCAGCGTGAGCATCGGCCAACCGAGGGCCGGCAGGAACGCGCGAGGGGCGAGCTGGGTCTCGGCGAGACACCCGAGGAGGAGCCCGGTGTGGAGCAGGACCATCGTCGGGTAGTGACCGCGCCCGGATTCCACACCGCCGCGTGCGAGGCTCCACGCCAAGTTGCGGCGTGCGACGGCGAGTTCGGCCAGTCGCTCCGCGGCGACCAGCAGGATCAGAACGGTGTACGGGTTCATGTGGGCCTACCAGCGGAGCAGCACGAGTTCGGAGCAGAGGCCCGGCCCCAGGGCGAGCAGCAGTCCGGCGCTGCCCGGCGGCGGCGGACGCAGCGCGAGCGTGTCGCGCAGGATGTGCAGGACCGAGGCGGACGAGAGGTTGCCCGCCTCGGCCAGGGATCGACGGGAGAGCTCCAGAGCGCGGGTGTCCAGCGCGAGGGTCTCGTCGAGCGCTTCCAGGACCTTGGGGCCGCCGGGGTGGCACACCCATCCGGTGACGTCCGGGGGCTTGAGGTCGTGTTCGGCGAGGAAGGACCGTACTTCCTCGCCGAGGTGGAGCCGCACCAGGTCCGGCAGTTCGGCGCCGAGCACGACGGCGAAGCCGCTGTCGCCGATGTCCCAGCCCAGAGCGCGCTCGGTGCCCGGATACAGGCGGCTGCGCGTGGCGACCACCCGCGGTCCCGCCTGTTCGCGAGCGCGCGGATGGTCCTTGCCCACCGCCACCAGTGCGGCGGCCCCGTCCCCGAAGAGCGCGCCCGCCACCATGCCCGGTACGGAGTCGTCCCGCCGCTGGAGGGTCAGCGAGCAGAGTTCGACCGAGAGCAGTACCGCCACTTGGTCCGGCCTGCTGTCCAGGTAGTCGTGCAGCCGCGCCAGACCGGCGGCGCCGGCGACACAGCCGAGCCCGAAGACGGGTACGCGCTTCACATCGGTGCGCAGCCCGAGCCGGGCGGCCAGTCGCGCCTCGACGGACGGTACGGCCAGCCCGGTCACGGAGGTGGAGATCACCAGGTCCACGTCCTGCGGGGCGAGGCCGGCCTCCGCAAGGGCGGCGACCATCGCCCGCTCACCGAGTTCGAGGGCCGCCTCGATGAAGAGGTCGTTGGCCTCACCGAACCCGGTCACGCCGGCGTACCGGTCGAGAGGCAGCGCCAGATGACGGGTGGAGACCCCGGCGCTGGTGTGCAGACGCCTCAGTACGGCGCGGTCGGCGCCCGGCGGCAGGCACATCGCCGCGACCGCTTCGGTGATCTCGGCCTGCTGGTACCGGTGGGGCGGGAGCACCCCGTGGACAGCGGCGATTTGCGTCATTCGGCCAGAATAGGAGTGAACTACTCAAAAGTTACGAATTGGTTGATGTGCGGCAGGTCGGGCGGCCTCTATGCTCGGGCCGTGCACTCCACCGCGGCCCCTGCCGCCACACGACGCTCCGGCTCGGGTGGCCGCCTCCTCGGGCTGCTGGCGGCCTCGCATCCGGGGCCCGCACTCACCGTCACCGTGGTGGCCACCGTCCTCGCGGCGAGCGCCGGGCGCGGCCCCGGTGGCACGGCCCTGACCGCGTCGGCCGTCCTCACCGGCCAGTTGTCGGTCGGCTGGTGCAACGACCGCGCCGATCTGCGCCGCGACATCGCGACCGGCAGGAGCGACAAACCTCTGGCGGCCGGCACGGTGACGCCCCGCGCGGTGGCCACGGCCGCCCTCTGCGCACTGGCCCTGTGCGTTCCGCTCTCGCTGGCCAACGGTCCGGCGGCGGGGGGCGTCCATCTGGCCGGTGTGGCGTTGGCCTGGTCGTACAACCTCGGCGTCAAACGCACTCCGCTGTCCTGGCTGCCGTACGCCGCCGCCTTCGGACTGCTGCCCGCAGTCGTCACGCTGGCGCTGCCCACCCACCCGTGGCCTGCCGCCTGGGCCATGGCGGCCGGAGCTCTGCTCGGCATCGGCGCGCACGCCTCCAACGTCCTGCCGGACATCGAGGACGACCTCACCACCGGAGTCCGCGGACTGCCCCAACGCCTCGGCGCACGCCGGGCCCGCCTCCTGGCAGCCGTCCCGCTCCTGGCGGCTTCGGCCGTCCTCGTCCTCGGCCCGTCGACGCCGCCCGGCCCGTTGCAGTGGACCGGCCTCGCGGTGACGGCCGCACTGGCCGCGATCATCGCCCTGCCCCCGCGCTCCGGTGCCCGCAGTCGCCTGCCGTTCACCGCCACCCTGCTCCTGGCCGTTCTCGATGCGGCCCTGCTCGTCCTGCGCGGGAACGCGCTCACCTGACCCGTCGTCGGCGGTCCGGCGCGCTCGGCCCGCACCGACCGGGCGGGGCCGACTCCCTGCCGTTGGTCACCGAGGGCGGATACCTAAGTCCCCATTCAGGACGAAAACGTCCCTACTGACGGGACAGCCGCCTCTCGCCTTCGAGAGCGGGGCAGAGGGAGGCGAACAGACCTGTGCCCAGACGGGAGCGTTCCGGATCGATGCTGACCCTCAACTCTTCACAGATCGGCCCGTCGGCCGCCCGCAAGGCCACGGCGCACTACTGCCGCGCGATGTGCCCGTGGGTGGACGCCGACGAAGTCGTCCTCGTGGTCGCCGAGTTGCTCGGCAACGCCATACGTCACACCCGTGGGCCTTGGCACCTCTCCCTGGACCAGCGGCAGGGCAAGCTCGTGGCCGCGGTGCGCGACCACAGCAACGAGGCGCCCGTCCCGCGCCCCGGGGACCCCCAGGGCGGGGGCGGCTTCGGGCTCGGCATCGTTCGCCGGCTGGCCACCGACTTCAGGGTGATACCCCACCAGCAGGGCAAGACCGTCCAGGCCAGCTGGAGCCGGCCCCAGTAGGCGTCCTCTGCCGTCCGGGGCCGCCCCCTGTCCTCAACCAGCCGTCCCGGCCGGGTTGTCGGCGTCCGCCCACGCGTGGCGGAGCCGTGAGTCGGCCGTCTCCTCGCGCCTTCCCCGGCGGACCACGAGCACCGCCCTGTCGTCGACGTGTCCCGTCAGCGAATCGCCCTGCGCCATGACGACGTTCGCGATCTCCGCGAGCGGCGCGGTGCGCCGCCGGTCGGTGACCTCACAGATCCCGGCCAGTCCGGCGTCGATCGGCAGCCGGGGCCCCTCCACCAGGCCGTCCGTGACCAGGACAAGCAGGTCGCCGGGGGCCAGGTCCAGCGCATGGACGGGGAAGTCGCTCGCCGCGAGCACCCCCAGCGGCGGCCCGCCCGGGTACTCGCGCACCCGAGCCCCGCCATCGGCCGCGTGCACCAGCGGGACGTGTCCGGCCCGGGCTGTCATGACCCGGCCGCCGGGCGTGAGCAGGGCGTACAGACACGTCGCGAACACGGGCAGCCGCATCTGCAACATGAGGTCGTTGGTGCGCGCCAGCACCCGGTCCGGAGCCGGATCCTGCCAGGCGTACGCGTGCATCGCGGTACGCACCTGTCCCATCAGCGCCGCGGCCTGCACACTGTGCCCCTGTACGTCACCGATGATGCAGGCGGTGCTGCCGTCCGGCAGGGCGATGACGTCGTACCAGTCCCCGCCGACGTCCAGGCCGTGGTGAGCGGGGCTGTACCGGGCCTCGATCTCGAAACCCGGGGCGACCGGCAGCAGGGCGGGCAGCAGATTGCGCTGTACGGTGCTGGCCAGTTCGGCCCGGGCGGACTGCAACCGGATGCGCTCCCACGCCTGGCCCGCGAGGTCCGCCATGACCCCGGCGAGGGTCTGCTCATGGCTGGAGAGGTTGTGCGGCCGGTCGAAGGTCACGACCCAGCCGCCCAGCGGAGACGCGCCCTGACCCCGCAGGGGAATCATGATGAAGGACTCGGCGGCGGTGGCGTCCAGCAGACCGTGGGCGAGCGGCCAGGACCGCCGGTAGTCGTCCCGGGTGGCGATGAACAAGGGTGTGCCCGTGCGGATCGCCTCGGTCAGGGGCTTCGGGGCCTCCAGCGGCAGACCGTGCAACGAGCGGGCCAGTGCGGGATCGATCCCCGCGCCGAACGTCACCCGCAGTCTGCCCTCCTCCACGAAGGCCAGCAGCGTTCCGTTCCCACCGAAGGCGGGAGCCACCCGGTCCAGGATCGCCGTGGTCAACTCGTCCTCCGTGGCGGCCGACACGAACGCCGCGGCGAGCTGCTGTACGAGGTCACCGCGCCGCCGGGCATCGGCATGCGCCTTGAGGAGCGACTGGTGGCGCTCAACGGCGGCGGTGGTGTTGATCGTCGTCCCCACGACGCGCCGCCTGCCGTCGAACCCGAACCGGACCAGGCGGGCCAGGGTGCGCAGCCAGTGCGGACGGCCGTGGTCGTCGGGCATCCGGAAGTCGACGTCCACCTGCCGGGCCTCCCCCTTGCGCAGTGCCCAGAACGCCTCCTCCACGCGCCCCACGTCATCGGCGTACACAAGCCCCAGCAGCTCGGCCAGCGGCATCCGGTCCCCGGGACCCACGCCGTTGTACAGGCGCTCACCGTCGAGCCAGCTGAACTCGTCCGTCTCCTCGTCGTAGACCCAGAGGGAGTGGTCCGCCAGTACGGTCATGGAGCGCAAGGCCTCCCAGTGCAGCCACTCCCCCTCTTCCTCCTCCTCGATCTCCACCAGGAGCGCGTGTCGGCCGTCGCACCGGTCGAAGCGACGAGCCGACGTCATGCAGATGACCGCCCCGTCCGCGTGGGCGTATTCGAGCGGCTGACGGCAGGCGCGGCCACCGCCTTCAAGAGCGTCGAGGAGCAGTTGGCGGGAGATGGCCACGCTGGTCGGGGCGAGCAGATCGGCGAAGCTGCGCAGCGGGGTCCCGTCGTCGAGAAGTGCCGCCTGGACCCGCGGGCTGGCCCGGATGAGCTCTCCCGCCCCGGCGGGCTCGCGCGCGGGGGCGAGCAGCATCCACATGCCGTCGACGCCGAGCGCCTCGCAGCCGGGGCGGGCGGGGGCGCTGGCGTCTACACACATGGACATCGACCTCAAGAGCGAACGGGCGCGGCAAGCCTCCCTGCGGGCGGGTCTTCCATCCCAGCCGACTCCTGCGCAGGTCGCCGCCCGCGAAAGTCATGTCCTGGGGGACGAAGGTCCCCTACGAGCCGTCAGCGTTCGGCGGCGCCGCGCAGGGGCAGGCGCATGCGCAGGGGCACGCGCATGCGCAGGGGCAGGCGCATGCGCAGGGGCAGGACCCTGCGCAGGAGCAGGACCCTGCGTAGGAGCAGGACCCTGCGTAGGAGCAGGCCCTGCTTACGGGCCCCCTGCGCCGCGGCGGACGCGCGCCGTGCGGTCGTCGCCCCGTCCCCTCACCCCTTCTCCCCACCCTTCTCCCGCGCCCGACGGTGACGCAGGAGACGCTCCTGCATCACGGCGTAGGGCGTGGCGGCGGGAGGGGTGCCGCCGTCGCGTACGTCCGTGGCGGCGCGTACGGCCGCGTCCATCGCGGCGCGGTAGGGCAGCGACCCGGTGCTGATGCGCCGCACGCCGAGCCGGGCCAGCTCCGCCATGGTGAGCGTGGGGTGGACCAGGGTGTTCACGGGGGCCGCGATGTTGTTCACCAGGTCACGCAGCTCGGAGGGGTCGGTGGCGCCGGGAACGAAGACGCCGTCTGCGCCCGCCGCCACATAGGCGGTGGCCCGCGCCAGAGTCTCCTCGACGGTGGCCTTCTGGTCGAGCCAGTACGTGTCGATGCGGGCGTTCACGAAGAGTTCGGGTGAGGCGTGCTTGATGGCCGCGACCTTGGCGGCGTGCAGCGCGGGGTCGATCAGCCTCTCGTCCGTGCTGTCCTCGATGTTGATGCCGTCGACGCCGAGGCCGGCTGCGTACTCCGCCACCCGCTCGGGGTCGTCGTCGTAGCCGTCCTCGATGTCGGCGGACAGATGGAACGGGGCGCTCCTCAGTTTCCGGGCCAGCGCCTGCGTGGCCTGCCTGCTGGCCCGGCCACCATCGGGGCTTCCACTGGCGGCGGCGACGCCGAAGCTCGTGGTGCCGACGGCGGGGAAACCGGCCTCCGCGAAGGCGAGCGCGGAGGCCACGTCCCAGGCATTGGGCAGCAGGAGCGGGGCGGCTTGGTGGTGCAGGGCTTCGAACGTCATGTCCGTGGCGCCTTTCGGACGAGGTACCGCGCGGGGAGAGCCCCGAGCGCCATCAGGATCACCCGCCGGCACCGCGCCGATCAACGAGGCGGACCCTCGACGAACTCGGTGTGCGGGGTCGGCGCCGGAGTCCGACGTGCACGGTACGCGCACGGGATGGCCGCGGAGACCGACGCGCGCGGAACACGTCTTGGCGACGAGGGGTGCGCCGGCCGGGGCGGGCTGCGCTGCGTGGGTCACCTCGGGCCGCCGAGCGTTTCGGCCCGCCGCCGATAGGTGATGCATGGCGTGCCGGAGCATCCGGATCAACAGTCGCCGCTCCCGCCACGTCATCAATCGGAGGCCCGTCGTGTCACGTCGCTCTCGCCGTTCACCGCTGCCCCGCCGGGGCGGGCGCACGCTCATCGGGTTGCTCGCCGCCTCGCTGGCGCTGGCGGCCCCGGCCGGTGCGTCCCCGCGCGGCAACGGAGACGAGGCGCTCCGAAACCGCCTCCAGGAACTGGTCGACCGTCCGGACGGCCCGCCGGGTGCCATCGCGGTACTCCGGGACGGCGGTCGGGTCCGGGTGGTCCGGGCCGGGGTCGCCGAGGTCGGCACCCGGCGTGCCCCCAGCGCCACCGACCACATGCGGTTGGCCAGCGCATCCAAGGCGTACAGCGGTGCCGTCGCGCTGCGCCTCGTCGACTGCGGGCTGCTCGGCCTGGACGACACCATCGCCCGTCGACTGCCCGAACTCCCCTCGGCCTGGGGGCATGTGACACTACGTCAGCTGCTCAGCCACACCAGCGGCCTGCCGGACTACAGTGCGGCGCCGGACTTCATCGACCTGATCCGGGCCGAACCGCACCGGGTCTTCGACTCCCGGCGCCTGCTCGACTTCGTCGCCGACGACGACCTGGAATTCGCCCCCGGCTCCCGCTACCACTACTCGAACTCCGACAACATCGCCGTCGCCCTGATGACCGAGGCGGCGACCGGACAGCGTTACGAGGACCTGCTGGCCGCGAAGGTCTATCAGCCCCTGGGGCTCACCCACACCAGTCTCCCCGCCGGTTACCAGCTGCCCAGTCCTCGTCTGCACGGCTACGACGTGGAACCGGGCAGTCCACCGCAGGATGTCACCACCTTGTTCGGCGCCTCCGGGTCCTGGGCCTCGGGCGGCATGGTCGCCACTCCCGCGGACTTCAACACGTTCATGGCCGGGTACGCGGGCGGCAAGCTGATCGGCGCCGCGACCCGCAAGCAGCAGCGGTCCTTCGTCGCAGGCTCCTCCGAGCCGGCCGGTCCCGGCACCAACCGAGCCGGATTGGGGATCTTCGCGTACACCACCCGGTGCGGGGTCGTGTACGGGCACACCGGCAACACCGCGGGCTACACCCAGTTCGGCGCGGGCACACCGGACGGCCGCCGCAGCCTCACCCTCTCCGTCACGTCACAGGTGAACCAGAACAACACCCCCGACCTGCTGGCGCACCTGCGTGACGTCGAGGAGGACTTCGTCTGCGCCTTGCTCGGCTCCCCCCACAAGCCCTGAACCGGCCCGCTCCGTCTCCGTACTCGTACTCGCAACTCGTACTCGCAGACGTAGACGCAGCTGCGGTCGTACTCGTCCTCGTCCTCGTACTCGTAGTCGAGTCGTGGCCGAGGCCTTGGCCGAGGAGCTACTCCAGCCCGGATCGCTGTGCCCACTGGACGAGATCCGCGCAGGTCGGGTCGGACCGGCGGGCACGTCCGGTGAGCGTAATCAGCGAATGACGGACCTCGGTTCGCAGGCGGGGAAGCCATAGACCGGTGCGGCCGTCCTGATAAGAGAGCAGTCGAAAGCAGTTGAGGGAGGCCCTCTCCCCCTCGTCCGCGTGCTCGGTCGGCATGGCGGCCAGGATTTCGTAGCTCTGCTTGTCGGCGGTCGCGTCGATCACCGCGGCCAGGGGAATGCCACCCAGCGTCTCACCGGTTCGGGGGAGGCCCGCGGCGGTGGCGTCGGCCACGACGGAATGGATCGCCAGGCCCGCGAACGTCGCGATGAGGCTCTCGCCTCGCTTCACCTCGATGCCCCAATCGCCCAGTCGCTCCCGCCGTTTGGTCGCCCGCCACGGTTCCTGATCGACCAGGGGCAGAACACTGCGCCCCAGGCGGACGCACTGACGCCACACGACATCGCGATCCGATACCAAAGCCGCCTCCTCGAACCAGGGAGGCCCAGGCGGTCCCCGCCGACCTCCAGCCTCCCGGATGACCGTGACGGGAGTCACATCCCGTTCTGAGAACTTTGCCGCTGCCCGCGCATCCAGTACGCGTCGAGGCATCAAACGAACGCGCGACGGCCTGTCTTCCTCTCGACGCGGAAGGCAGGTCGGCGCTGGACTACTGGTCGAGCACCAATGTGCCTGAAATGAAAGGGAGTTGATGTCATGCAACACCACGGAACCACCGCAGGCCGCCCGGGCCTCTTACGCCGCGCCGTGCTCGCGCTCGCCATGTCCCTGGCCGTAGTGCCGGGACTGCTCTCCTCCGCCCAGCCGGCCGCGGCCCACACCGGCGAGGGATCCATCAACCACGTCTGGCTGGATCTGGGCGACGCTCCCAACAGCCAGCAGACCATCGCGTACTCCACGTTCCTCGCCAGCCTGCGCGCCGCCGTCTCGGACACCTGGCGCGACGGAACCCAGTACACGCAGGACGCCTCCCAGACCGAGGGGATCGTTCGCGTCTCGCTGTCGGCCAATGACGACAGCGGCCGCAGACGCGCCGTCGACCTGTGGGTCCAGCCCGACAACCTCTACGTCGTCGGCTACTCCCCACAAGGCAGCGGAGTCTCGTACACCTTCAACGACGCCAGCTTCAACCGTCGCCCCATCGACACCTCGATCACCAACCTGCCGTTCGGAGGCAACTACCAGGCGCTCGTCCAGGCCGCCGGACGTGACCGTTCCAGCATGCCGATCTGGTGGCAGGACATCCGGGCATCCATCCTCCAGCTCGCCAACCAGACCTCGGCCAACACCAACACCCAGAACACCGCCCGCTCCCTGATGCTCCTCATCCAGATGACATCGGAGGCCGCCCGCTTCAACGACCTGGAGGGAGTCTTCCGCGCCGCGGTCGGCGACTGGAGCTGGGGCCGGACCGGCCTGGAGGGTTGGCAGCAGAATCTGGAGAACAACTGGGGCGTGGTCTCCAACTTCTACTGGAACCTCGTGGGAGCCGGGAACACCTCCACCCCCACCGTCCCGTACATCCCGGGTCTCGGGACCATCGAGAACACCGACCAGGTCCGTCGCTACCTGCGCGTTCTGCACACCTTCAACGCAGGCTGGAACTACCCGAACCCGGGCCGCGACGAACTGTGACGGACTCACCCGGCAACTCGCCCCACCCCGGACGGAGTTCACGGCCCACCGCGCCGCAAGCACCCGCACCCCGTACGTCAAGCAGAGGAGAACTCGCCACATGAGTACCGCACCCCAAGCGAGAAACGTCGTTCTGGTCCATGGCGGATTCGTCGACGGCTCGGGCTGGAAGGGCGTTTACGACCGGTTGCGCGAGGACGGCTATCGCGTCACCGTGGTGCAGAACCCGACGGTCTCACTCGAAGGTGACGCCGCCGCGACCAAGCGGATCCTGGACGCGCAGGACGGCCCGACCGTACTGGTCGGCCACTCCTACGGCGGCGCGGTCATCTCCGAGGCCGGCAACCACGAGAAGGTCTCCGCGCTCGTGTACATCGCGGCCTTCGCCCCGGACAAGGGCGAGTCCGTGAGCACCCTCATCGCCGATCCCCCGCCCGGGGCTCCGGTTCCGCCGATCCTGCCGCCCGTCGACGGTTACCTCCTCCTGGACCGAGAGAAGTTCGCCGACTCCTTCGCCGGGGACCTGCCGCGGGACGAGGCCCGGTTCCTGGCCGACTCCCAAGTGCCGTGGGGCCTCGAAGCACTGGGCGGCGCCGTGTCGCACCCGGCCTGGCGCAGCAAGCCGAGCTCCTACCTCGTCACGACCGAGGACCGGATGATTCCGCCCCCGGCGCAGCGCACCATGGCCGAGCGGGCCGGTGCGACGGTCGCAGAGACCAGCGGCAGCCATGCCGTATACGTGTCCAAGCCCGATGTGGTCGCCGAATTCATCAAGAAGGCGGCGAAGGGCTCCGCGGAGTAGGACCCGTTCCCAGACCCCTGACCGGCTGTCGCCGCAGTGAGCACCGTCCCGGTTCACTGCGGTCCGCCGGGCGCCCACGCCGGGCAGGCGTCGCCGCGCCTTTCCCCGCCCGCCGCAGGGGTGGTGACGACCATGCGTGACAACAGCCTCGACAACACTCTTGATGGACCATCACGAAGGCGGACATACGGGCATGGTGGTACTCGACTCGCCCACGGATGCGGAACTCACCCGCCGGGCCCAGTCCGGAGAGACGGCGGCCCTCGGCCTGCTCCTGGCCCGCCATCAGGCGCCCATGCGCGCGGTGGCGCTGAGTCTCCTCGGCCATGGACCCGAAGCGGAGGACGCGGTGCAGGATGCCGCGCTCACGGCGCTGCTCCGTATCGGCGACGTGCGCGACCCCGCCTCCGGGGGAGCCTGGCTTCGGGCCGTCGTGCGCAACGCCTGCCGCATGCGGCTGCGGGCCGCCCGCGAGAGGCCGGGCCTCGACGCCCTGGCCCCCTGGCTCGTGCCCAGCCCGGATCCGTCGTCGGACCCCGAGCGGCTCATAGAGCGGCATGCGATGCGCGACTGGATCTGGGACGCGGTGGAGGAACTGCCGGAGCAGTACCGGCTGGTGCTGATGCTGCGGCACTTCAGCGGCATTTCCTCGTACCAGGAGATCGCCGCCGCCTGCGAGATCCCCGTCGGCACCGTGCGCAGCCGCCTGCATCAGGCCAGAGCGCGGATGTCCCGGACGCTTACGGCGACCGCCGTGCAGGCACACGGCGACGCGTCCGCCCTCGAAAGCGAAAGCAGACACGAGGGCTTGGCGACCCTGGAGGCGTGGGAGTGCGGGGGCCTGCCCCCGGACATCTCCGAACTGTGGCCGCCGGAAGCCGAGATGATCGGCAAGCTGGGCCGTCCCGGAGAACACGTCCATCCGGTGCCGGTCATGCGCCGGACACTGGAAGCCGGCGTACGACAGCACCTGCGGCACGTGGTGGCCGGCCGCGACCTCGCGATCTGGGAAATGGACGTCACCCATCCCGGCGCCGTCCATATCTGCCCACCCAGCCTGGTGTGGCTCATGTTCCGCCGAGACAGGCGAGTCCGCAAACTCCGCGTCGTCTTCCCGCCGGCCACCGCCCTCGACGTCCTACGGACAGCCGCGCCCGCCCAGCCATAGCGATACACTCCTCGGCCCGGCGAGCATCCGCGTCACCGCGGAACTCTCGCCGTTCGCATGATCCGCGACGAACCACGGCCTCCACCGAGCGCCTTGTCGACGAGCCCCAGGAGCCACCGCCAGATGATCACCCTTCGCGAGGTGCGTGACACCGATCTGCCCACGTTTCGGGAGCACCTGTCCGACCCCGCCGCGCAGCACGTGGCCGCCGACGCCACCAGCACCTCCCTGAGGCCGATGCTCCGCCCGGCCCGAACTCCGCCTGCAGTGAGTTGAGTTGGCACGCTTCAAGTGGTCGGCGCAAAGGACAGCCAGGTGGACTGGTGACCCGGGCCCCCTCCTGCCTAACGTCAGCCGTGGTCGACGCCGGGCCGCACATCGTGCCGCGGGGACGTCTGGCCTTCGCCATGTAACCGGGGGGTACGTCACATGTCTGCGGTCGGCAATTCGGGGCTCTTGGGGAGCCGGTTCGACGCACTCGCGAGCAACACGATCGACTACTGGATGCTGCCGGACGATCCGTCCCTGACCAACCAGGGTGTGCTCGACGCCGTGTCGGCGGCACCCGTTCTGCCCGACGCTTCCCTACAGCTCTACATCCACGTACCGATCTGCGCGCAGAACTGCACGTTCTGCGCGTTCACCGGCGCGAACAGCATCAGCTACAAGATGGCGGAACGCTATTCCAAGCTGGTGATGTGGCAGCTGACGGACCTCATGGACCGCGTCCAGGTGAAGGGCCGTCACATCAGCTCCGTACACATCGGCGGAGGCAGTCCTGACCTGCTCGGGTCCCATGTCGGCCGGATCCTGGAAGGCGTCAGGGGGCTGCCGGGCTGCACCGACACCACCGAGTTCTCCGTCGAGATGACGCTGAGCACCACTCGGCCCGAGTTCATCGAGGAGCTGGTCCGCCACGACGTGACGAAGGCGTCCTTCGGAATCCAGACGCTCGACCCGGACCTGCGTACGCACATGCGCCAGCCGCGCTCGCTCACGCACCTGTCGAAGGTGCTCGACATGATCGACGGCCGTATTCCCGTCGTCAACGCCGACCTCATCACCTGCCTGCCGGGGCAGTCACTCGCCATGGCCCTCGACGATCTGCAAGCCCTCATCGAGCATCCCTCGATCAACGCGATCAGTTCCTACCTGCTGACGTCAGGTGCCTCGCCGTCCCTGATCGGAGGGCTCCTCTCCGGAGCCCTGCCGCAGCAGGCGTCCCCGCACGACCGTGCGCTCATGCGACTCAACACCTACGGCACCCTGTTGCGCGAGGGGTGGGTGCGGCGCGGCACCAACACGTACATCGACCCGTCCGCCGTGCCCGCCCGCACGCTCGACAAGATCAGTGGCAACGAGTGCCTGGGCCAGAGCCACCACGCGGCGTTCCTGCTGGGCGTCGGCGCCAGCGCGATCTCCAGCATGCCCGGCGTCCGCCTTGAGCAAGTGAGCTCCCTGGGGCAGTGGATGGCCGCCGCCGAGCGCAAGGAGCACCCGCTGCACCTGCCCAAGTGCGCCACCGTCCCGCAGGCCGACGCCGCGCTGTGGGTCTTCCCCCTGCGGCACGAGGGACTGCCGCAGCATCGATACGACTGGATGCTGGCGAACGGGGCGCTCGACGACGAGCAGGTCCGCACTCTCCAGACCCTCTGCGACGAGGGCCTCGTGCGGCACACGGCGCTGGGATACGAACTCACCGTCCTGGGTGAGGTGTTCATGGGCCACCTGGTACGCCTGCTCAAGAAGGAGGCCAACCGCAAGGCGGTCGACGACTACATCAGCGAAGGCCTCGCCCTGGGGAACGCGATCGCGGCCGGCGCGCTTGAGGACCGCCGCAACGTGAACAACCGCCAGGTGGCCGACCTCCACCTGAGCGAGATCCGCGTCGCGTCGGCGCCCTAACCCGTTCCCGGCCAGCGGCCATCGCCCGCCCATCGACGAGGGTCTTGTCAGGTTTCGAACAAACTCCTACAGTCCGTGGCACAACCAACCATGGAACCGCTCCCACGGTCCTGGTCCCGGTCCCGGTCATCCGAGCAAGGGAGCCGCGATGTTCTCTGCACGTGTGAGATCCCCCCGTTGGGCGGGCGTGATGCTCGCCGCCCTCTCGATGGTCCTGGTGGGGCAGCCGCCCGCGCACGCCTCCTCCTGGGGCACGCCGCAGACGGTCAACTCGTGGAACGTCATCAACGGACGGTGGACCGCCAACCACGAGCTGGAGACGTACACGCCGGACTGCGTCTGGTACGAAGGCAGCACCCTGATCATCAAGACGTACAACGCGGGTGGCGGCCAGTACCGCTCCGGGCGCGTCGAGTCCAAGTCGCTCTACGGATACGGCACTTACAGCTTCACCGCGAGCATGCCGAACGGGCAGGGGCTGCTTCCCGCGGTCTGGGGTGCCTATCTGAACCCCTGGTTGCCCGAGATGGACGCGGCCGAAATCGTCGGACAGAACCCCACGGCCGTCTACCAGACCTTCCACGACACCAACAACGGCCAGACCCAGTGGGCCCGGAACAACGCCTCGGCGTGGACGAACAGCTTCCACACCTATTCGTTCTCCTGGTGGCCCGACCACATCGACTTCTGGGTGGACGGGGGCTTCAGCGGCACGAAGTGGTACACCACACCGCCCGGAACCGGCATGCACTTCATCGTCAACACCGCCGTGGGGGGCGACTGGCCCGGCAATCCCAATGCTTCCACCTGGGCCACCGCCGATGGCGCCCGCTACCTCAAGGTCTCCTCGATCACCTACACGCCCTACTACCCCTGACCGCGCCGGCACCATCGGTCACGGCGCGCCCGCCGCCCCTGTCCCCACCCCGCCGAACCGCCGGACCGGGCCGCCCTCGGTCAGCGTCGGCCAGCCGGGATCGCCGGTCCGGGCGAAGGCGACCCAGGCGGCGTGCATCTCCTCGGCCAACGCGGCGGGCGGCTCGGCCCGACCCAGCAACCCTTGCTCGCCACGGAGGGCCGGAAGGGCGAGGCGGTCGAACACGAAGGGGAGTTCCACCGTGTGGGCGGCGCCGAGGGTGCCGCCCACGGCGGGTGACCGCCAGGCGAACTCATAGACGTGGGCGCGGCGATGGGCCTCGGCCAGGCGTCGGCTGCCGGCACCGAACAACGCGTCGCCGAGCAGTGCCGAGCGCAGTTCGGCATGACCCGCTTCCGGATGCCGGTCACGGTGCGCGGCGATGAACGGCTCGGCCGCGCCGTGGGCGGCGGCTGTCGCGCGTACGTCCTCCGCGGTGGAGGTCGCCAGGCTGCCCTGCGGCGCCAGGTAGAGGTTCCCCTCCTCGGCGTTGGTCCCGATCAGCAGATCCACGTCCGCCAGGGGGCTTTCGGCCGGCTGTCGGTCCAGTACGAGACTGAAGGGGCTGAGCCCCACGAGCGGGTCCGGCCGGTCGGCCGTACGCAGGTCGAGGCCGCCAAGCTCGGGTACGGCCCCGACGAGCCTCTCGTCGGGGACCCCGGCGAAGGCGGTGGCCGTCGGCGCGACGCCCAGAACCGCCGCGGCCTTGCGCGTCACCCGTGACGCCTGCTCGGGAGAGAACGCACCCAGCCCGTTTCCGCTCTGCGCGATCGCCCGCTGAACCAGTCCCGCCGCGGCGGGCGCCGCGAGCACGGCACCCACGATGGTGGCCCCCGCGGACTGGCCGAACAGGGTGACGTTGCCCGGATCGCCGCCGAAGGCCGCGATGTTGTCCCGCACCCAGCGCAGCGCCGCGATCACGTCAAGGAGTCCACGGTTGGCGGGCGCGCCGGGGAGGTCCAGGAAGCCCGCGATACCGAGGCGGTAGTTGAGCGTGACGAGCACCACGCCGTCACGGGCGAACGCGGTGCCGTCGTAGAGGTCCGCGCCGCCCGAGCCCGCGACGAACCCGCCGCCGTGCACGAACACCATCACCGGGCTGCGGTACGCCTCCGGCGGAGCCCACACGTTGACCGTGAGGTGGTCGTCGCCCCGGATCCAGCCCGGCCCGAAGTACGGCGACATGTCGAGAGCGCCGAACGCGTCCCGGCGCGGCTGCGGCGCGGTGGGCCCGGGGGCCGAGGCGTCACGCACCTCCGTCCAGCGCTGATGGGGGCGGGGCGGCGCGAAGCGGCCGGCGCCGCGCGGTGGAGCGGCATAGGGGATGGCGTGGAAACGCCGCACCTCGTTGCCGCCGGACTCGGTGATGCCACCTCGTACGCGTCCGGTGGCGGTCGTCACGATCGGATCCGGCATGGGTCTCCAGCTCTCCTTCACATGGATAAGGCTCGGGGTACCGGGGTTTCGGTAGGGGGGGTCCGGCACTGGGGTCGGGGACGGCCGAGGTGCGATCGCGTGCTCCGGAACGTGAGGCCTCACAGCCGGGCGAAGGGGGCCCACGCCGCGATGTCGAAGGTGTCCCCGTTTCGCTTGACCTCAGCGCCGCCGGATCCGCCCCAATGCGCGGGCAGAACAAGCGAGTTGGTGTCGTCGGCCCGACCGAGCAGCCGTCGCCGTGTCGCCCTGGTCTCCGCCGGATCCTCACAGAAGCAGCTGTTGACGTCGGGCGCGACGGCCTGCAACGGCGAATGCAGCAGGTCCCCGACGAACAGCGCGCGGTCACCGCCCGATTCCAGCGCCAGCACCGAGGAACCCGGGGTGTGCCCCGGGGCGAGTTCGAGCCGGAGATTGCCGTCGATGACGTGGCCGTCGTCCCACAGCAGTGCCTGCCCCGCCTCGTACACCGGCGCCACACTGTCCTCGAACACATTCTGGTTCCCGCGCCCCAGCCTGGAGACGTGACCGTTTTCGGGGTTCCAGAACTCGAAGTCGCGGGCCGGCATCAGATAGGTGGCGTTCGGGAACGTCGGGACCCACGTGCGGTCTTCCAGACGGGTGTTCCAGCCGACGTGATCGACGTGCAGATGCGTGTTGACCACCAGATCGACATCGCCCGGCTGTACGCCCGCCCTGGCGAGTTCACCCAGGAAATCGGTCTGCCGACGGCTCCAGATCGGCGCGTAGGGGCGCTCCTTGTCGTTGCCGACACCGGTGTCGACGAGAATGGTCTTCCCCTCGCTGCGCAGCAGCCAGGTCTGGATCGCGCTGACGCACTCCTCCGAGGCCAGGTCGACGAAATCCGGCTCCAGCCAGGTCGCGTGCTCACGCCATGCCTGTTCCGGCGCATCGGGGAAGAAAGTGGCCGGGGCCAACTCGACCGATCCGTAATACTCGACGACCCGTGTGATCGAAACGTCGCCGAGAACGATTTCCCGCATGACTGATCCTGTCCGTTGGGGGGGGGAACTGGGGAGGTGCTGCCAACCTCCCCCCGGCGCGGCTTCGGCACCAGTCCCGGCCCGTGCCTATGCATGGCAGGGGCAGGCTGTCAGCCGGCGCCGCGGGCATACTCGGAGCCATGGCGGTCTCCCAGCAGCTCAGCGAGTTCCTACGGGCCCGAAGGGCACA
The DNA here is from genome assembly GCF_042869955.1 of Streptomyces sp. NPDC006691. Lineage (NCBI taxonomy): Bacteria > Bacillati > Actinomycetota > Actinomycetes > Kitasatosporales > Streptomycetaceae > Streptomyces > Streptomyces sp. NPDC006691. The sequence goes on along the minus strand of NZ_JBIAGW010000004.1, from coordinate 249,028 downwards.
GGTGCGGCCTTCGGACGTGGGCCTGCCCGAACTGCCGGGCAGGCGACGGGTGTCGGGGCTGCGTCGCGAGGAGCTGTCTCAGCTCGCGGGAGTGAGCGTCTCCTACTACACCCGCCTCGAACAGGGCCAGTCGGTCAACGCCTCCGACGGCGTCCTGAACGCGCTGGCCACCGCCCTACGGCTGGACGAGCACGAGCGCGCGCATCTGCGCGAACTCGCCTCGCAGCCACGCCGGCCCCTCCGGCGACCTCCGGCGGAGAGTGCGGACCATCTCACCCGTGACCTGCTGCGCTCGGTGGGAGGCACCCCGGCGCTCATCCTCGGACGCCGCTCCGACGTGCTGGCCTGGAACCCACCGGCGCACGGTCTGCTGGCCGGGCACCTCTCCCCCACCGCGCCCGAACGCCCCGAGGACCGGCCCAATCTCTCCCGCATGCTGTTCCTCGACCCGCACACCAGAGAGCTCTACGTGGACTGGGAACGCAAGGCGCGGGCGGTCGTGGGCAGCCTGCGGCAGGTGGCCGGGCGCCACCCCGATGACGCGCTGCTCGCGTCGCTGATCGGTGAACTGTCCATGACGGCACCGGACTTCGCCGAGCTGTGGGGCGATCACCGGGTGCGGCCGTGCGAGGCGGACAGATATCGGCTGCGTCACCCCCTGGTGGGTGAGCTGACCATCACTCAGCAGATCCTGCTCCCCGCCCGATCGCCCGACCAGTCCCTCGTAGTGGTCACCACGGAGGAGGATTCCGGCTCCCAGGACGCGCTCACGCTTCTGCGCGCGTACGCGTTCTGAGCCGTCGGCCCACCAGCGGAAGACGGTTGCGGCGCAGCCCCCCAGAGGCAGGCACCAAGCGCAGGTGCGACCACTCACTTGTGATGGATATGTGAAGGCGCGGGGCGGCGCGCAACGTGCGGGGCGACCGGCTCATCTGGCTGGTCGGCAGTGCGTCCGTCGAGCCCCACACGGGGCAGCGCGCGTGCAACGTCCGTCGCCCTGCCGGACGACACATCCCGTTCCGAACAGGCGACTTCACATCCCGACCTGACTTCACATCCCGGCCTGACTTCTCATCCCGACCTGAAGGAGCAGTCTCCTTGACCACTCACTTACGACGAGGCACCCGTCCTCGCGCACTACTGGCCGTGCTGGCAGCGCTGTGCGGCATCGTCGGCGTCACCACGCTGGGCACGACCCCGGCGTCGGCGGCCGACCAACGCCATGCGATCTACGCCATCGCGCACCGCGTCGACACGCTGGAGGGGGTGGACGCGGCACTCAAGCACGGCGCCAACGGCATCGAGATCGACGTCTGTTCCTGGTGGAACCCCAACGAGTGGCGTGCGTACCACGACTGCTCCTCGGCCGGTGACACCCGGCACGGCCCCAGCTTCGACAGCATGATCGACCGCATCGTCTCCAACGCCCATGCGGGCCGCCGGCTCTCCCTGGTCTGGCTGGACATCAAGGACCCCAACTACTGCGGAGAAGCACCCAACCGCACGTGCAGCGTCGCCGGACTGCGCGACAAGGCACAGCGACTGACCGCCGCCGGGATCCAGGTGCTCTACGGGTTCTTCGAGTACCACGGCGGCAGCACCCCCGATGTCGGCGGCCGGGGCTGGCAGAGCCTGGAAGGGAAGCTCGGCCCCCTGGAGGGCATCACGACGACCGGGACCCGTGACCAGGTCGTGGGCGCCTTCAACCGGTCCGGCTCGGGGTTCCCCAACGGCCGTCGGGCGATGGACTACGGCGACTCGGACATCACCAAGGGCTTCGGAAACTGCACGGAGGCCACCTGGAACACGTGCGCCGAGCTCAAGAAGGGCGCCGCGGACCGGTCCGCCGGGCGACTCGCGGCAACGTTGTCGTGGACGACCACGTACAACGATCCGTGGTACGTGGACAAGCTGCTGGGTGACGCACAGGTGGACGGCATCATCGCGGGCTACGGCGCCTTCACCGGCGTTCGTGAGTACGACGACAGCTGGCAGTGCGCCAACGCGATCAACCTCGTCCGCGACTGGGTGAACAAGCACAGCTCCACCCACCGCATGGCCAACAGTTCCGACCGCCTCTTCAAGTAGCGGCCGGATCCGATCCGGATCCGAACCACCGCACATCTGTTGGTGACTTGGGGCCGTCGGCCGTGACTTGGGGCCGTCGGCCGGAGTCGCGGCCGACAGTTTTCCTGCCGCGCCCTGGCGAACAGGTGGGGCCGAGGCCCGAGGCGGTGGGGCCCGCGCCGGTCAGCCGGACGTGTCCGGGGTGGCGGATGCCGGGCAGACGCGCGTGCCGGGCCGACGTCTGCCCGGCACGCGCTACCTACTCAGGAACAGCTGCAGTTACAGCAGTTCGGCGGCGGAGCGCAGCAGAAGGACGCGCTCACCTCCGTCATGCCGTGCCCTGCGGTGAGCGACTGGCTGTGCTCGTCCCCGGCCAGCGAGTCCAGGTCGAGGTCCAGCGCGAGGTCGGCCACCGCCGCAGCGAGCGAGGGTGAGCCATTGCTGTTCTCGTTCATCAAAGCCCTCCTTTCGATCCGAATGGAGCATCAACAGGCTTATTTGGACGTCCAGTTGGGACACTAGCGTGACGATTGTGAACTGTGAAGGGGGTGGACTAGACCATTCGCCTCCGCTAGTGTCGGCCGCCCGGAGGCCGTCGGCGCGTCCCTGTCCGGCACCTCACACCTACACGCGCGGTCCCCGAGAGCTCCTGCGCAAGGCTCGTCGTCGGGCGTTCCGTTGGGGCGATTCCGTCCAGGTATCCCGAGGAGGTGCGGATGAGGCCGAGACTGCTTCCCGACACACATCTGCTGCCGTCCGACCGGGGCGTAGTGATCAGTGGGCCTCGCGGCTCCTCCGCCTTCGCGTTGCCAGGAATCCACCCGTGGCTGGAAAGGCTCCGCCCGTTCCTCGACGGGAGCAACAGCCTGGACCGGCTGACCGCCGACCTGCCACCCCGGGCCGCACACCATGTCCGCACCCTGGTCGAGCTCCTGGCCCGGGAGGGTTTCGTACGCGACGCCACCGCCGATCTCCCCCACAACCTGAGCCCGGCCGACCGTACCCGCCACGCCGCGCTGATCGACTTCATCGCCGCCCGCGCCGACTCGCCCGAGTACCGCTTCGAGCGCTACCGCGCATGCGCCCCGCTGGTGATCGGTTCCGGACGCCTGGCGAGTGCTCTGGTCCTCGCCCTGCTCGCCTCGGGCGTGGCACACGTCCGCCTTCGGCTGAGCGAAGCCGGGGGGAGGTCGGGGCCCACGACGGATGTGGCCCGGCTCAACGACTGCGTCGAGCTGCTCCGTGATGAAGGTGGCTCGTTCCACTACGAGCAACTGAGCGACGGCTCCCCTTGCGAACTGCCCCCGGGCGTAGGCGTGGTGCTCCTCGGTACGGACCTGGACGACCCCGAGGCCACGGAGCTCGCCCGCGCCCTGGCCTCGGGCGGTGGTCTCGGGTACGGGCAGGTGGTGGGCCGGGGACGGCACGTAGTGATCAGCGACGTGGCTGCCGCGCACGCATCACAAGCCCCAACTCCCCTTGTGAGAGGTGCTGTCGAGGCCGACCGGCTCCGGTCGGACGCGGCGCATCCGGCTGCCGCGCGCACGCCGAGCCCCTACCTCGGTGGCCCCGTCGCGGCCCTCGCGGCCAACCAGCTGTGCCTGCACCTCCTGCGCCGGGTGGCGGGTCTCGACCAGGCGGACGGGGCCGTCGAACCGTCATCGACGCCCGAGCCCATGCTGCTCGACCTGGCCACCGGACGCTTCCTGGGCGCGGAGTCGGGATGACCGGCCGGCGACTTCCCGGTCCTCACCGCGGCACCGGACCGACCCACGAGATTCCCCGCAGCCCCGCGAGCGACGTCCTGTTTCCCGCCGGGCTCTGGGCCGAGGCCGTCTACTCACGCCGAGCCATCCCGGCCACGCTCGCCGAAGGACATGCGGCCCCGGGGCGGAACGAGGCGGAGATCGACCCGTTCCCCCGCGGATCGCGCTTCCCGCTGATGCCACCGCCGCTCCATCTGCCACCCCCTCCCGAGTTTCCGGCCGATCCGGCCGATCCGTCCGATCCCGCCGTCGTGTCCGCGCTGCTGCACTATTCCTACGGACTGCTCCAGCACGATCTGACTCCCGGCGGCTGGCCCCTTCACCGTGCGGTGGCCTCGGCCCGGTGCCGGTACCCGAGCGAACTCACCCTGGTCACACCCACCGGAGCACTTCGCTTCGATCCCCTTCATCATCAACTCATGTTCCTGCCGTCCTCGGTGACGGGCATTCAGTGTGCCGAGTCGGAGTCGGCGTCCCGCTTCGTCGTGATCACCAGCCGTTTCGCCCGGACGGCCCGGCTCTATGGCGACTACGCTCCCCGGCTCTGCGCCCAGGAGGCGGGCATGCTGCTGGGAGCGGTGCATCTGGTCGCCTCGGCGCTCGGCCTGCGGACACGGCCGGGCCAGGACCGCAGGACGCTCAACGACCTCTGCGCACCGTGGCTGCCCACTGCCGGGGAGCATCCGATGGGCTACCTGGAGCTGGAGCGGTCCACGTCGTCGGGCGGCCCCGTCGACGCCTGCCCGCAGCGGCCGGCCGGCCAAGCCTGGCCCCCACCCGACCTCGCGTCGGTGCTGCGCGCCCGGCACTCCGGAGCGACGCTCTTCGACCCCGAACCCGCCTCTGCCGCACGGGAGTTGACCGGCGACCTCGAAGCGGCTCTCGCCGCGGCTCCATTCAGCGACTTCTCCTGCCACCTCCTGGCACGGAGCATCACCAACCTCGCGCCGGGGCACTACATCCACAGCGAGGGCCGGCTCCGGCAGGTCGGCGAGGGCGATCCGCTGGCCTCGCTCGAACGGATCGGGCAGAGCGAGGGCCGGGTGTCGATGAACTTCCGCTCGACCGTCTGTGTCGCGTACCTCGCCGTCCGGCGCGGAACCGCGGTCGCACGGTACGGCGACGACGCCTTCCGCAGACTGCACCTCGGCGCGGGGGCGGCGGCACACCTGATCTGTGTGGTCGCGGCTCGTCATGGGCTGGCCGCCCGAGTCCACAACGGTTTCGACGCGGCCACCGCGGAACGGCTGCTCGGGCTGATCCCCGACGAGGAGACGGTGATCTTCCAAGTGGCGGTCGGTGCGGCGCGGCCATCGGCATCCTTCCGCCTCCCGGTGGTGTTCTGATGAGCCGGAACACGACGCCTTCACGCCTGGTCACCGTCCCCGGGCCCACGTCACCCAGTGGCCCCGTGGGCGTAAGGATCGCCGGCCTTCCCAGCACCGCACTCGACGCCTCGATGATCCCCCGCAGCACCGAACTCGCCCTGCAAACAGCCGAGTTGGACCGCCAACTGCTCGCCGATGCCGCACAGCTGAGCGATGCGCTGTACGCCCTGATCGGCACTGCCCCGGCCCGCCCTTTCAAGGCAAGGCTGGTGGGACTGCGCCGGGCGGTGCACCAGGGCACTCGCATCGCCCCACTCATCGACACGGCCGCGCCGCCGGACGTGCTCGGTGCCGATCTCGCCGAGCGACTCCACCGGCACGTGGCTCTGCGCCGCTCCCGAGCCGGCTTGTTCGCCGAACTGGGTCATGCCCTGTCGGCCGAGACCCGATCGGCGGCGACGGCCCTGGCCGCGCTCATCCAGGATCCGGCCTTCGCCGCCGGGCTCGGCTATGCCAGCCCGGACCTCTACGAGGACCTGCTGCGCTGGGGCAAGGCCGACGCACCCGCACGGAAACCGCTGGACGGGGCGGCCGTCCGGCTGGCCAAGTACGCGAGCCGCGCGATGGCCAAGCCCAGCCCGTTGACGACCTTCGCCGCCAGTGGCTTCGGCCACTGGGTGCCGGGCATCGGCGTCGCCGTACGCCTGGAGGATTCGGGCCGGGCCGAGGTGGCCGAGGTGAGTCTGCTGCCCCTGGCCCGGATCGCCGCCGCCCTCGCCCACGTGCCCGAACTGGCCGCGGCGGTCCGGCTCCGTGTGAACCCGTCGGCCACGGCACTCCCCTCCCCCGAGGGCGAGCGATGGCTGTTCACCGCGCCCGGCCCGTCCGGCGAGGTGCGAACGCTGCCCGCCACACCGGCTCTGGCCGCGATCCTGGCGGCGGTCACCGAGGCGGGCAGCCCGGCCCGGCTGCGCACCTTGCTCGGTGCGGCCACTCCCGGGAACAGCGCCGACGCCGTCCTCGCGCGGCTCGTTCGGCTGGGGCTCCTGGAGGTCCGCCTCGGGCTGCCCGACCAGAGACTCGACGCGGCCGCGCTCTGCGACTGGCTCAACCGGCACCTGCCCTCTCAGAGCGGCGCTCCCAGCCCCCTGCTCACCGGCCTCCGCGCCATCCGCGACGAGATCGGCGCCGCCCGCGACGCCGCTCCCGGCTCGCACCGACGCATCGCGAGCCGTCTTCGGCACCACCTCACGGAAGCGTCCACCTACCTCCAATTACAGCCCGTGAGCGCGGAGTTGAGCATCGGGCCGCCGTATTTCCACCACACGGTCGCCACCGGGCCCGCCGCCTCACTCGACCCCGCTGTCTGGCAGCCGACCCTGCGGGACCTCGCTCTCGTACCGGCGCTTCTCGCCCCGTTCGACACCCTCGCATCGGCGCGCGACGGCCTTCGGCGGCACGCGGTGACCACGTGCGGCCCGGGTTTCCGGCGACCGTTCACCCACTTCCTCCAGAACTTCGGCGGATGGTGGGCCAACGCCGGGTCCGGCGCTTTCGCCGAGCGCGACGCGCGGCGGCAGGACGAGCTGCGACAGCTGATCGCCGGCACCCGGCCCGCGCCGGACGGCACCGTCCGTCTCGATCCGTCCGCCGTCCGTGACCTCTGCGGCGGCTGGCCCGGCCCCGAGACCTCCGGCGACAGCCACGCCTATTACGTCCAGACGCTTCCCGACCTGAGTGCCGGGCCCGGGCCCGGGCTGGTGCTCAACACGGTCACGGGCGGCCACGGCACCGGGCGCACCCGGATCGCCCGACTGCTGGAGGCGTCGGGCGCTTCCGACGCGCCCGAGGTCGAGTGGACCGACCACCACGATCCGGCGCACGGTCCCCTCTACGCGGAACTCGACGGCGTCTTCGGGAGCGCCCTCAACCAGCGAACGGCCACGACCCGTTACGCGATCGACCTGGACGGATCGGCCTCCCAACGACCGCCCGAGCACCTGATCGGGCCGGCCGAACTGGACGTGGTACATGACCTTCACGTGGAGCGTCTTCTGCTCGTCCACCGTCCAACGGGCCGCGTCACGCGGCCCGTTCACCTGGGGCTGCTCGCCACGCCCCTACTTCCGCTCCAGGCAAGGCTGTTGGTGGGCGCCTTCGGAGTGACCTCGTACCTCTTCTGGTCGGACTGGCCGCAGTTGTGGCAGCTGCTCCCTCCGGAGCGGATCGACCAGTCCCGCGCGGGCCTTGGCACGGGAGCCGGCAACGGCGGGTGGACGAAGCTGCCCCGCCTCGCGCTGGGTTCCGTGGTGCTGCGCCGCGCCACCTGGTTCATCGACGCCGGCCGGGCTCCGGCGCGTGACACCGGCGAGTCGGACGCCGCCCACTTGGTCCGGGTGCACACCTGGCGAGCGGCGCTCGGCCTCCCCCGGCGCTGCTTCCTGCGTGTCCTCACCGCGCGTCCGGCCGACGGTTTCACCGGGCCCGCTCTGCACGACAAGGACCGCAAACCGGTCTTCGTCGACTTCGCCCACGCCCATCTCCTGCGCGTCTTCGAGCGCGCGGCGGCCACGGGCAGACCACTGCTGCTCACCGAGGCGCTGCCCGACCCCTACGACGCACCGGCCCGCCCGGACGGCCACCGCTACGCGACCGAGTTCGTGATCGAGCTCCCGAGCGCCCCGGCGGACCGAGGGCCGCACACATGCTGAACGACTCGTCGGCAGGTGTGCCGCACTCCGCACCACTGGATCGCTGGGTCAGCGCCCATGTGTTCACCGGCCACCCGCTCGACCTGGTGCTGCGCAGGCTCGTCCCGGCAGCCGTCGCGGAACTGCGTCAACGCGGGCTTGCCGACCGGTACTTCTTCCTCCGCCACTGGCAGGGCGGCCCGCACCTGCGGCTGCGGGTTCGCCTCACCACCCCTGCGGCCGAGACCGACGTGCGGGCCGCCCTCGACGCACACGCCGAGGCGCTGTTCCGCGAGCTGCCTGCCTCGCCGCGCATGTCGGCACACCAATACCAGTCACTGGCACGGGAGTTGAGCGCCCGCGAGCCGGAGAGCGAGCCCGGCGTCCTGGCGCCCCCTGACAGCCTCGTCTTCCACGACTACCGCCCGGAACACGGCAAATACGGGTACGGCACCACCTTGCGCGCCGTCGAGGACGCGTTCGCCACGTGCAGCGAACTGGCCCTCGACGCCGCGCTTGCCGAGTGGAGTCCGGCACGGCGGACAGCACACTGTTTCGCCCTGCTCACCGGCACCCTGGACGCCGCCACACCGCCGGCAGGACCCACGCCCACCCCTGACGTACTGGTGCAGTACGGAAGCCGGCGGGCCGCCCTGCTCACCGTTGCCCGTGCGGCGCGCGCGGCCTCGCAGGCGTTCTCCGGTACGGATCCCGTGAGCCGGTGGCTCGCGGCCTGCCGCGGCGTCCAGCGACAGGCCGGGCTCCCCTCCTCGCCGGTCGGCCATCTGACGCATCTGGCATGCAACCGACTCGGCATACGGCTGGGTCAGGAGGCGACCCTGCGCGGGCTCGCCCTGTTGGCCGTAAGGGAGTTGGCCTCCGACGACCGAGAGCGTCGGCCCTGTAAGGGGTGTGGGGAGGAGGCCGCACCCGGTACGGCGGCGAAGCCGGGCCTCCGCGACCCGAACGCCCCGTCGAGTAGTCCCGACCAGCACAGATCCACCAAGGAGCGACTTCGGTGACAGCCATCCCGCAGCTGGAAGAGCCACAGTGGCGCGCGGCCCACATCGCGTACTTCGGTGATGACACCGACCACCTGATCCTGCACGCCGTACGGCCGGTGATCGAGCGCTGCGCCGGTCAGGTGGAATCGGCCTATGTGCTGCGGCACTGGCGTCGTGGCCCCCATCTGCGTCTGGTGGTCCGGGCGACCGCCGCCGTCTTCGACGAACTCGTGGTGCCCGCGGTGTCCGAACTCGTCGGGGGCCATCTCCGGGAGCGGCCGTCCACCGCGCCGCCGCTGGACGAGGCCGCCCTCCTTCCGCTGCACCGCCGTCTCGCCGCGGCGGAACGGGAGTCCGGCCCGCTGACCCCCTTCTACCCGGACAACTCGATCATCTGGGAGGAGCACGACCGGCGGATCGACGTCCTGGGCTGCCCGGTCGGCGCCGACGAACTGGCCCTCTTCTACGAGCGGACCAACGGCCTGCTGTTCGAGCACCTGGAGTCCGTCGCGGCGGGACTGCCGCGCGAGACGCTGGCCCTGCGTCTGATGCTCGCCACCGCCCACACGCTCTGCCGGCACCCGTCGGACCCGTCGATCCGTCGTGGGTTCGTCTCCTTCCGTTCGCACGCCGAGGGCTACTTGAGCACGGCCGGCCCTCAGGTGCGGAACGCCTTCGAGGCGCGGTACACGGCCAACCGCGCCGTCCTCACCGCTCAGGTGCGCGAGGTGGTCAAGTCCTTCGACCCGGCTGCGACGGGGCGCGGGCCGGGTCTTGGGGCAGGGGACGGGGCAGGGCCGGCCTGGGCCGCGTCGCTCCATGACTGGGTGGCCGCGATCGACCCGTTGGGCGGGCGCTGGACCGCGCTGTACGAGGCCGGTGAGATTCCCGAGGCGGAGATTCCGAGCGACGAGGAGAACGGCATCGGCGATCTGGTCGCGTCCAGCCCACTGCACCGGGCTGTCAGCGGGAGCGCCACGTACAAGGAGATGATGTACCGGGATCCGCGGTTCCTGCGCTACCGCCTGATGCTCAACTACACCTACCTGCATCTCTCGCGTCTCGGCCTGCCGGGCCTGACCCGTTATCTGCTCTGCCATCTCGCGGCCAACGCGGTGGAAGAGGTCTACGGGGTCAGCGCACTCGAACTGGTCCTGGCCACCGCGGCCGACGGCTCCGGTTCGGCGGAACATGCCACCGCCGCCAACGGGTCCGGTTCCGCTTCCGGTTCGATGGACCATGCCACCGTGGCCAACGGGTCCGCCGTGCCCGAGGACGGCCCCGCAAGCAGCGGCACCGGCACACCGCACGCCCGCCCTGCCCCCAGCGATGCCGGCACACCTACGGACACCCCCACCGCGAACCACGGCCGCACACCGACCGAGACCTCCCCGGTGCGCGCCGCCCATGCTGTCGGGGACACCACCGCCCCGGCGCGGGCGCACTCATGAGGACCACCCCCGCCGTTCCCGTGCCCGACGTGCCCGATGCCTACCCCCCACCCGTCGAGACCGGAGGGGCGGCCGCGCGGCGCTACCACGCACGGCACGGCAGTGTGCTGCCTGCCATCGACCAGGCCGCGGGCAGTACCGCGCCCAAACACCATCCGGGCACGCCCGTAATCCCCCTGCCGTTCCCGCCCGCCTTCCCGTCTTCCCCGGGCGACGAGGAGCCGGCCGCCGCGATGGAGGGTCTGGGCTCCCTCCTCTCCCTGCTCTACGGAGTCACCCGGGTCGACTGGACCGGCGCGGGCGTCGCGGCCGGCCGGCCGGTGCCGTCCGGTGGCGGCAGCTACCCGGGCGAGGTGTACACGGCCACCGCCTTCGGGCTCTGCCACTACCTGCCGTCGGCCCACGCCCTCGAACTCCTCTCCCCCGCCGACCTGCGCGCCGACATCGTCCGCGCGCTGGACCGGCCGCCGCTCGACCCACCGGATTCGATCCTCCTGATCACCAGCCGGCTGGACGCGAACCTGGCCCGCTACGGCCCCTTCGGACACCGGCTTCAGGCACTCGACGCCGGCGTACTGACCGGTCAGGCACTCAGCCTCCTGGAGTCGGCCGGTGCGGCGCCGGTCGCGCACGCGCTCTTCTCGGACGAGGAACTGGGGCGCCTGCTCGGCCTCAACTCCACGGCGGAACGCGTCCACGCGGCGGTCACCACCAGGGTTCCGGCTGCGATCACCCCCAGCGCTCCACTGCTGCGCCGCCGCACGGCCCGCTCCGGCTTCGAGCCGGTGCCGGTGCCCCTGCCCGCCCTGCTCTCCGTCCTGGAGGAGGCCGCCGGCCCGATCCCCATGGACCACGCCGCCCCCGTCGACTGCGCCCTGTACGTGGTCGCCCATCGGGTCACCGGCCTGGAACCCGGGTGCCACCGGCGCGACGGTCGCACGGGGGACCTCGTACCGGTCACCGGGGATGCCACTCCCCGAGGCCTGTTCCCGCCCAACGGGCCAGGAGAACTGGCCGGGTTCGAGGCCGCTTGCGCCGTCCTGGTGACCGGAGACTACGAGTCCGGCTACCCGGGGCACGGCGACCGTTGGTACCGGAGGCTCAACCTGCGAGCCGGCGTCATCGGCCAGCGGATCGGCCTGGCCGCGGCGGATGCCGGGCTCGGCGCCGGGCTGCGCTGCGACGTCGACACCCCGGCCGCCGATGCCGTCCTGGGCACGCACCCCCACCGCACCACCCTGCTCGCCGTCCTGCTGGGTCAGGAACGCGGCAGCGGCACACCGGCCTTCCCACTGCTCGGCGCATCGGGCCCGCCGTGAACCTCTCCGCCAACCCGACCGCAGCGCCCCCTCCCCGGCCGAGGACACCGTGATCACCTCCGACTCCGCCCCGCTCCTGCGCCCCGACGTCTTCCTCACTCCCAGCGGCAACGGCACCCTCCACGTACGCTCCAGCCAAGGCACCACCCTGATCGCAGCCCCCGGCATCGCCGGCTGGCTCGACCGGCTCACACCGTTCCTTGACGGCACCCGAACCGTGGGGCGGCTGGTCGACGGGCTCGACGCAGCCCGACGCGACACGGTGCTACGGGTTCTCCAACTCATCGACAGCCACGGCTTGTTGACGGACCGGGCGGCCCCGTCCCCCGACCTGCGCGCAGCCGCCTACCCCCAGCTCAGAGCGCTGGCCGTGGGCACCGCGGCAGCCACGACCGCCCTGGCGGACGCACTGCGCCTGACCGGCCTGGCGGCCGTGACGGCGGTGGCCGACGCTACCGCGGCCCGCACGGCGGTGACGGCCGGCGGCCACGACGCGGTGCTCGTGCTCGCCGGAGGTGACGAGGTCGAGTCCGTCGCTCGGCTCGACGACGACTGCCGTGCCCGCGGACTGTGGTTCGCCGCCGCCGTGAGCGATGCCGAGTCCTGGTGGCTGGGCCCCGCATTCGCCCCCGGCCCGCACCGGACCACCGGCGGCTGGCTCGGCGCATGGCTGCGCGTACAGGGCACGGGAGCCGTGCCGACCCGGCCTCAACATGCGGCATCCGTAGGTGAGTTGGCGGCCACGCTGCTCGTACACGGTTTTCAGCAGAGCTTCCTGAGCGCGCCCACTCCTGCGCCCACTCCTGCGCCCACTTCTACGCCGGGGCAGCCTGATCCGCTCATCCGGCTGGACGCTTCGACCCTCACCACCACACGTCACTCCTACCGCCCCCACCCCGCCGCACTGTCGGCGGCGCCGGAATCCGAGGCGGAGTTCCTGGCCAAGGTCGCCGCTCTCCGCGAGGGGCCGGCCGTCGACGCCGAGGAGTTCTCCCGCCGGGCGGCACACTGCATCGACCAGCGCTCCGGCCTCCTCGCGGAACTGGACGAGGCCGCGCTGCCACAGTTCCCCCGGCACGCCTCAAGGGCCCTGGTCCGCGATCCGTACACGGGCCGCGCAGAGCATCAAGTCCACGCCACCGGAACGGACTTCACCGCAGCCCGCCTGCGTACCGCGCGACGCGGCCTCGCGCTCTACGCACTGCTCGCGCTCGACCCACGTCGGTTCGTCCCCGCACCCGGCGGGCCCTCCCTCTGGGCCTGGTCGCCCGCGCGCGGCACCGCTCACCTGGTTCCCGCAGCCTCGGTACGTGCACGGGGTGCGCACGCGTCGCAGAGGGGTCTCGGTTCGGGCGATACCTTCGACGAGGCGGTGGCAGCGGCGCTCGGCGACCGGCGCGGGCACGCGAGCGGCCACCTCCTCGTCCCGCTCGATCACGACCCTGCCGCCACCGGGATACTGCCCTACCTGATGAGAGCGGTGCGCTTCGATGACTGATGACCTTCTGCCGGCCACCGTCCGCGTGTACCACGACGGCGGCTTGCTCGGCGAAAGTCTCGTCCGCCGCCGCGCCGCTCCATCGTGGCTCCCCACCGGGGTCGGTCTGGTCGCGGCCGATACGCCTGACGCAGCGTCAGAGTACGTGCGACAGGCTCTGGTTGATGGACATCGGTTCCTGCTGGTGGTCGCCGAGCTGGACCGGATGGTCATCGGTCCGCTGGTCAGCCCCGGCGAGCCGGGCTGCCATCGCTGTCTCGCAGCCCGCCGAGCCGGCGCCCGGGCCGACGCGGCCGAGGAGGCCGCCCTGCACACCACCTACGGCAGCCGCCTCACCGACACCGTCTCCCCGCTGCTCACCCCGCTCGCCGCCGACCTCGCGGCCAACCTCGCCCTGACCCGGCTGACCACCGGGGACGCTGCCGAGCACGAGGTCACCATGGTCCGCCTGACCGATCTGGCGATCACCCGGCACCGTTTCCTGCCCGACCCGCACTGCCCCGACTGCGGCAGCCGGCCCGACGACTCACCGTCCCGGGCGACGATCCCGCGCGTGCCCCGGCCCAAGCCGGACCCCACGGTCGTGCGAGTCCGGGATCTGCGAGCCGAGCGTGCGGAGCTGGAGTCCCTCTACGCGGACGACGAGACCGGCGTGCTCAAGGGGTTGCGCGCCCGCGGACTGCACACCCTGCCCTTCGCCGAGGCCAAGGTCGGGCCGCCCGAGTCCGTCGACGGCGGCTACGGCCGCGCGCTGGACTTCCGCAGCGCCAGGGTCACCGCGATCGCCGAAGCCCTGGAACGGCTCGGCGGAGGGCGCCCGGGCGGGCGACGCACGGTGGTCCACGGCAGTTACGACGAACTCGCCGCCCGCCACCACCCCGGCGGCGTACTGGACCCGGCCACCACCGGCAGCCACGAGCCGCACCGCTACCAGGATTCCGGTTTCCCCTTCCAGCCGTACCACCCCGGCCTCGTCATGCCCTGGGTGTGGGGTTACTCCCTGACACGCGAACAGCCGGTCCTGGTGCCCGAAAGCCTGGCGTACTACCGGCTCGGCCGACACCAGCCGGGGACCGCCCGCCCGTTCGTCTCCGAGATCTCCAACGGCTGTGCCCTCGGCGGCTGTATCGAGGAGGCGGCACTGTACGGCCTCCTCGAACTCGCGGAGCGCGACGCGTTCCTGCTCACCTGGTACGCGCGGCTGCCCGCGCCCGCGATCGACCTGCGCACCGCGCGCGACCGGCGGATCGGCCTGCTCGCCGATCGCATCCGGGAGGGCACCGGCTATCGCGTCGAGGTCTTCGACGTGACCGGTGCCGAGGGCATCCCGTGTTTCTGGGCCGCCGCCGTGGACGAAGGGCCGCACTCCGCCTCCGGTGCCGAGCCTCCCGTTCCCCGGCCCGGTGTGCTGTGCGCGGGCGGCTCGGGGCTCGACCCCGAACGCGGTGTCTTCGGCGCCCTGCACGAACTGGTCACCGCCATCGAGGCGTACCGGTTGATCTACCCGCAGCGGACGGACGACGCCGTCCGGATGCGCGAGGACCCCGAACAGGTCCGTCTGATGGAGGACCACGCGCTGCTCTACTGCGATCCGATCGGCGCCCGCCGACTCGACTTCCTGCTCGCTCCCGGCGGCCGGCCGCCGCGGGAGCGGCGGGATCTGCGAGAGCTCATCGCCGAGTACGCGTGGCCCCGTCACTCGGATCTGCGCGCGGATCTGGACGAGTTGGCGGGCCGTTTCGCCGCGACCGGCCTCGAAGCGATCGTCGTGGACCAGACCACCCCGGTCCACACCGCCTCCGGGCTCTCCTGCGTCAAGACCATCGTCCCGGGCCTGCTCCCGATGACCTTCGGGCACCGGCTGCGCCGGATCACCGGCCTGGACCGGGTGCTGACGGCCCCTCACGTCCTGGGCCACAGCCCACGTCCCCTCCTCCCCGAGGAGGTCAACCCACATCCGCATCCGTTTCCCTGACCGCCGCGCGCGCCGACGCGCCGCGCGCACCGTCGCGTGGAACGCCCTTCGCGGGGGACGCGGGACGCACGCCGTCGTGCCACGAGAATGCCGGGCTCGGGTGCCCTGCTCCGGATTCCGCAAACAGTCGTGTCATGGCGGTGTGGAGCTGCCGGAGCGGGGCATTCGGTGGCTCGGAGGTTGATAACTATGGTTCCCCTGCTTCTCGTTCTTCTGCTGGCTCTGATCCTCTTCGGCGCGGGCTTCGCCCTGAAGGCCCTGTGGTGGATCGCGATCATCGTGCTCGTCGTCTGGCTGGTCGGCTTCGTCGCCCGCCCCAAGGGAGGAAGCGGCCGCTGGTACCGCTGGTAAGCACCAGCCACCCGACACACCAACCCAACACACGGCACATGTGGGCTCCCCGCCCGATCAAGAGGCGGGGAGCCCACACCCATGTGGAGACCTCGAATCGCCGGGTCCTCGAACCGTCGAATCGTCGAATCGTCGAATCGGGGAAATATTCGGCCGCGCACTTGACCGTGCGAGATCACCGATCGGGGGTAGGTGTCCGGCCGAAACGGTGTATATGCCGACGACCGTCGCCGAACACTCCTCCGCACTGCGGGCCGGGAGCGCGGGGCGCTGTCGCTCGGGCGGCGGAGAAGTGGAAGGGCGTGGTGGTCGTGCTGGCTTGGAGTGAGCGGGCTGCGTGTGGGCAAGGTGACGCGGACGCGCTGTTCGCCGAGGGAACGCGGCAACATGACGCCACCGCCCTCTGCACGAAGTGCCCGGTCCGGACGGAGTGCCTGGCACACGCCCTGGACCAGCGGATCGAATTCGGGGTCTGGGGCGGCATGACGGAGCGGGAGCGGCGAGCCCTGCTGCGGCGGCGGCCCGAGGTCGCCTCCTGGCGCCGCCTGCTCGAAACCGCCCGCGCCGAACACGCCCACCCCGCACGGGGCCGCGCACCTCTTCCCCGGCGCGAAGCCGGACCGCAAGCCGGGCCGCAAGCCGGACCGGCCCACCAGGACATGGGCAGGACGGCGACCGCGGTGTACACCGCGAGCTGAGCGTCCCCGTACGACGGACAGCCCGGGTTCGCCGCTGAACCCGCCGCGCAGGTCGGCCTCGGGCGGCCTGGCGGACCTTGGCCGCCACCACCTGTCCGGGGCCGCCGGGAGGCCGGGGTCCCGGTCCGTCGTCAATTGCCCCGTCCTACAGACCCGTTCACCTGCTGTTCGCCGTACGGCCCACCTCCACTGGCCGCTACGTCGGCCCTCGCTGTCAGTCTCCGGACGTTTTCCGGGACTTCAGGAGGCCGCACGTGACACACCCCTCGCGCAGGACCGTGCTCAGGAGCACGGCGGCAGCCGGCGCCCTCGCCGCGGTGCCCGCCTCCGCACTCCTGTGGAGCCGGCCCGCCGTCGCCGGCACCGCGGGACCCGAGCAGGTTCATCTGCAATACGGCAACGAGCCTTCGCGCGAGATGACGGTCTCCTGGGCGAGCGCTGCCTCGGTGCGCCGGCCTCGGCTCCGCCTCGGCACCGCGCACGGCGGATTCGGCCACACCTGCCCGGCGGAGACGCGGACCTACGTCGACGGCCTGAACAAGGTCGAGACGTACACGCACCACACGAGGCTGCACGGCCTGCGCCCCGACACCTCGTACGTCTACGAGATCGTGCACGACGGTGCCACCCCGGTCCGCGGTTCGTTCCGTACCGCTCCCGGCCGTGAGCGCGCGGCGTTCCGGTTCACCAGCTTCGGCGACCTCGGCACCGGGTCGGCCTCCTGGAGCAAGTCCGCGCTCCACGGAGCGGCCGCGGTGCGCCAGGTCGAGCAGTTCAACCCCCTGTTCCACCTCCTCAACGGCGACCTGGCGTACGCCAACAACAACCAGGACCGGCAGCCGCAGTGCTGGGACGCGTTCATGAACAACATGTCGGTCTCGGCACGCAACCGGCCCTGGATGCCGGCGCCCGGCAACCACGAAGTCGAGGCGGGGGGTGGAGAGTTGGGCTACGCCTCGTATCACGCGAGGTTCGACCTGCCGGACAACCACACCCGGGACCACTGCGGCAACTGGTACAGCTTCCAGGTCGGTTCGGTGCTGTTCCTCTCGGTCGACGGCAACGACATCGCCATCGAGGACGACGCCAGTGTCGATCCTGCCACCGGCCGGTCCGTCTACATCAGCGGATACAGCGAGGGCGCCCAACTGCGCTGGCTGGAGCGGACGTTGGCGCGTGCTCGGGCGGGCCGGGAGGTGGACTGGATCGTCGTGTCGATGCACCAGTTCGCGATGTCGTCCTCGGCGGCGAGCCACGGCGGCGACATCGGCATCCGTGAACAGCTGCTTCCGTTGTTCGACCGGTACGCGGTCGACCTGGTCCTGTGCGGCCACGACCACGACTACGAGCGGACTCACCCGGTGCGCGGCACCGACCCCGGCAGCCTGCTGCGGCCCAGTGTCGTCGACGACGGACTCAAGGAGATCGACACCTCCAAGGGCACCGTGCACCTGATCCTCGGCGGCGGCGGAACGGCCTCGCACGACGACACGTACCTCGGCGACTCGGACGGCAGCGGTGTCCCGGACGCCTTCGTGCGCACCAAGCGGCTGCCGTTCAAGGCCGACCCGGACGCCAAGGAGAAGGCCACCTGGTCGGCAGTCCGCGACCCCGACACCGCCCACCCCTACGGCATGGCCGTCTTCGACGTCGACCCCGGCCGGCTCCCCGGCGGCCGTACCAGCATCACCGTCAGCTACTACCACTCCCAGGAGGCCACCACGGCCAACCCGTTCCCCACGCCCGTGCTCTTCGACCGCTTCACCGTCCACCGCAACCGGCGCGACGGGTGGAGCGCCCACGACCATGGGTCGGGCACGGGGGTCGCGGCCTTGAGCGGAGCCGGCAGCCGGAACGCGGTCGGCGTCAGATCCGCCTGAGCTCGGTGGACGGTGAAGCTGTGCCGCACCGCGTCGAGCGCCGGATCCCCGGGCGGCGGCCGGCGCGTGGGCACGGCGCCCTGAACGTACGGCCGCGCCAGCCACACAGACGGCCACGGACGAAACCAACAGTACTTATATAAGCACTGTTACGATGCCCGCCATGGCCCCCACCGACCCAGTCGACCAAGACCCACTCGACGAGCCGCTCGACACTCCCGACCCACCCGACCCGACGCGGCAGAGCCTCTGGCGGCCACTGCGGCTGCTACAGGCGTCCATGGACGCCGACATCGCCCGGATCTATTCGGAGCGGCTGACCGAGGGGCCCAAGTCCAGCTTCGTGATGGAGTTGCTCCGGCTTCACGCCGACGGGCCCATGACCATCGCGGAACTGGCCGAGTCGGTTCAGCGCACGCATTCGGCGCTGAGCCAGAAGGTCGCGGCGATGCGCACGGCGGGCTGGGTCGAGACCGTCGTGGGCGACGACGCCCGCACCAGGCGGGTGACGCTCACCGACAAGGCCCGCCGGGTGGTCGACCGGCTGGCAGCGGAGTGGCGGGCCACCGAGGCGGCCATCGCCGACCTGGAGGCCGAGATCCCGTACCCGCTCTCCCGGGTCGTCGGCGACATCGAGCAGGCCCTGGAGCGCAAGAGCTTCCACGACCGGATCGCCGAGAAGCTGGCCAGGGATCCCGCATGGGGCTGAGACGCACGCTCATCGACGTGACTCCCTTACGTACCTCACCGCCCTTCAGGCGGTTGTGGCTCGGCCAGGCGCTGTCCGGTTTCGGCAGCCAGATGACGCTCGTCGCCGTCATGTTCCAGATCTGGCAGATGACGAAGAGCCCCGCGTGGGCGGGCGCGGTCGGGCTGGCGCAGGCGGTCCCGCTCATCGCACTCGGCCTCTTCGCCGGATCCGTCGTCGACCGCGTGGACCGAAGGAAGTTCTACCTGCTCACCACCAGCGGGCAAGCGGTGTGTTCCCTTCTCCTGGCCTTGCAGGGCCTCCTGGGACATGTCCCGGCCATCGGCGTCCTGGGGCTCGTGGCGCTCCAGTCGTGCTTCGTCGCCGGTGGCGGACCGGCCTCGCGCACCTTCGTTCCGCACCTGCTCCCCCAGCAACAGCTCTCCGCGGGGCTGGCGTTGGGGCGCATCGCCTTCCAGGGAGCCATGCTGCTCGGTCCCGCTCTGGGTGGATTGATCGTGGGCGCCCAGGGAGTCGGCGCCTGCTACCTGATCGACGCCTTGACGTTCCTCGCCGCCTTCTACGGCGCGTTCGGGCTGCCGAAGATGCACCCCGGTGACGAGCCCTCGCGGCCCGGACTGCGCGGCGTGATGGACGGCCTCGCCTTCCTGGGCCGCACCCCCGTCATTCGTGGGGCCCTCCTCACCGACCTGGCCGCCACCGTGCTGTCGATGCCCATCAGCCTGTTCCCTTTGATCAACGCCGAACGGTTCGGCGGCAACCCCCGCACGCTCGGACTGTTCCTCACGGCCATCGCCGTGGGCGGGGTCACGGCGTCCCTCTTCTCCGGAACCTTCACCCGGTCACGCCGCCCCGGTCTGGTGATGCTCGGCGGTTCCGCCGCCTGGGGCACGGCTCTGGCGCTGTTCGGCGTGTCGTCCAACCGGTGGGGCGGTCTGGCCTTCCTCGCCGTGGCCGGGGCCGCCGACACCGTCTCCGTCGTCTCCCGGAGCACCGTCGTGCAGCTGCACACACCCCCCGAACTCCTCGGCCGGGTCAGTGCGGCGGAACAGGTCGTCGGTCAGGCCGGGCCCGACATCGGCAATGTCCGCGGCGGCCTCGTGGCGGGTGCCGCCTCGGGAACGGCGGCACTCGTGAGTGGCGGCCTCCTGTGTCTCGGCGCCGTGGCCGCAGTGGGAGCCGTGACAGCGGAACTGCGAGGCCCGACGACGCCATGCCGCGAAGGGCCGGCCTCCGGGCTTTCGGTACCACCCTGATCCCTCAACTCGCTTGCCTGAAAGCCCCATTGGGCTCGGGCGCCATCTCCTGCGCGGCGGCGTAACGGGCGGCCGGTGACGGGCCGGGGGGAGAGTTCCGGCCACCGGCCCGTCCTTCGGCGCGAGGCGGGTCAGCAGGAGCTGCGGATGCCCACCGCGTCGATCCTGCGGCCGAAGTTGGTGTCGTACGCCTTGGCGTAGTCACCGATGTTGACCGCACGGAATTCGCGCGGCTTGTAGTCGATGAAACACGCGCGGACGTTGGCGTAGAACGAGTACACGTGGTCATGGAGGTTCGGCGGCATGTCCCGGTAGCCGTTGGACGGCATCCACCTCCACGGCGTGCCCGAGAAGTTACGGTCGTGCCAGAAACACACCTCCCCCGCCCCGCACTGCTCGGCCGCACGCCGCAGAGCAGCGGCGCCGGGCGCCTGGGCGGAGGCCGCCGTACTGCTCTGGATCGCCTGGGACGGACTCGCCGCACCGGACAGCGCAAGGCAGACGCCCGCCACGACGGCGGCCAGACTCATGCGAACACGCATACAGAACGTTCCCTTCAATCGGCTCACTTCGACGACGCGGGCGCATCACGCCCGGCCCGGCAAGTCCACCACCTACACACCCCAACATGCTGGAAACCACCCCATAAACACCCCTTACAGGGGGGCGCCGGACCTTCCTGAGGGGCATGCGAGTCCCTTGCGCGCGCCCCCGAAGCGCGGCCACGCCTCAGCGCCGGAGACGGTCCGCGGGATGCGCCCCGGGAGGCGGTGGCCGCCCCGTGAGCGAGGCCGGGCGCTCGTGCGGGTACGGCCGCTACCCCGCCTTTTCGGCCGCCTTCCGGACTCGCGCTTCCATCTCCTGCCAGGCCGCCCCCTGGTCCCTCGCGTACGCGGTGATCGCCGCGTGCACGTCCCGGGCGAGATCCCGCCATGCCCGCCACGCCGTCTCGTAGGTCTGGGACTGCTGTCCGGACCAGGGCCGGGTGCCCGGGGGCCCGTACTGTTCCCGCAGCTGCTCCGTCTGGGCGTGCGCCGCATCGGCCGTACGCTGCATCGCGACAAGCTCTTCGAAAGTGTGTGCCACGGCCGCCGATCATAGGGCGGCCGGGGGGCGCCCCGGCGGCGACGCGCACGGCTGCGCGACGACTCGCGTGCTCGGATCGGCCGGACGCGCCCGTACGGACCGGGCAGGTGGGAGTGCCGTACGGACCGCGCAGGTGGGGCGTGCCGGACGGACCGGGCGGGTGGGCGTGGCTCGGAGCCGAGGGCCTCAGGTGAACAGTGCTGTGATCAGGGCGATGTCGTCGTCCTTGTTCTGGCCGAAGCGCGCGAGCAGCACATCGCACATCTCCTCCAGGCCCTCGGGCCCGTTCGCCACCGCGTCGCGGAACTCGGCGAGGGTGACATCGAGGTCGGTGTTGCGTACCTCCACCAGGCCGTCGGTCACCATCAGCAGGCGCGTCCCGGGCGTGACCGGCACCTCGGTGGGTGACGGATGGGTGAGGCCGAGGCCGAGGAGCGGGCCGTGCGGGGTGTGGTAGCGCGGGCCCGTGCGGGGGTCGATCACCAGCGGGGGAATGTGGCCCGCGTTGGCGATGTGCAGGCGACGCTCGTCGGGGGTGACCAGGACCAGGCAGAGGGTCACGGTGATCCCGGGCTGGGAATGGCCGAGCAGTATCTCCAGACGCTCCAGGATGTGGTGCGGGGAGTGGCCCTCGATGGCGTAGGCGCGCAGGGCATGGCGTACCTCGCCCATGACGGTCGCTGCGGTCACCGAGTGCCCGACCACGTCGCCGATGGCGAGCAGCAGACCGTTGACGGTCTGGACCGCTTCGTAGAAGTCGCCCCCGATTTCGGCGTGTTCGGAGGCGGGGAGGTAGCGGAAGGCGAGGTCGATGCCCGGAACGGTCGGCAGTTCCTTGGGCAGGAACGAGCGCTGGAGGGCAAGGCCCAGGGCGTGTTCCTCGTTGTAGGTGCGCAGGGCTTCGAGGGCCAGGGCGCTGGCGTTGGCCAGTTGCTGGAAGAGCTGCTCGTCGTCGGCGCTGCGCAGGGCTTCGGCGGGTACGGCGAGACAGATGGGCGGCCGTCCGCGTTTGGTGCGGGACATCGCGAGGGCGACGTCGCCGTCGAGGTGGTCGCCCGGCAGCAGGGCACGCCACTGTCCTTGCGGAATCCGCACGATGGTGACGCCGGTGCCCTGGTTCAGTCCGTGGGCCGACAGCTGGTCGAGCAGGTCCGGGTGGGCGGGCCGGACACGCAGTGGGCTCCGGGGGCCGGCGATCATGCTGTGGACGGCCTGCGTCTGGGGCGACAGGAAGACCGCACTCGCGGCGCACGACAGGACGGTGGCCGCGCCGCCGGTGGCCGCCGAGGCCAGCGAGTGGAAGCCGACGGCGCTGTAGACGTCCAGCGTGGCCCTGTTGAGCGCGATGAGGCGTTGCGCGAGCAGCTCGGCACGCTGGCGGGCGCGGGCGTAGCGCAGGGTCGCGGTCACGGTGGCGAGGAGCTCACCGGGGTCGATGGGCTGGTCGAGATAGGCGTCGGCCCCCCGGCGCAGACCCTCGGCGTGATCGTCGGGGCTGATGGCGGCCGCGGATATCTGGATCACCGGCACATGGGCCGTCAGGGGATCGGTCTTGACGCGCTCGCTGACCTCGAAGCCGCTCATGTCGGGGAGCCGGACGTCGACGATCGCGATGTCGGGGAGCTCGGCGGACGCGGCGTCGAGCAGGGCGAGCCCCTGCTCACCCGTGGCGGCCGTGAGCACGGTGTGGCCGGCGCGCTGCAACCAGCGGCTGAGGATGTAGCGGTTGGTCTCGTTGTCGTCGACGACCAGAACGGTGGCGGGTCGAAGGTCCGGGGCCCTGTCGGTCATTGGCCTGCCCCTTTGGCTTCCGGGTGCGGGGGGTTCGTGCGGCTGAGGTCCGGCAGTCGCAGGCGCACTTCGGTGCCGACGCCGACCGTGCTGGTGAGCCTGAGGGAGCCGCCGAGCAGTTCGGCGAGGGTGCGGGCGTAGGGCAGGCCGAGCCCGGTGCCGGGACGGCCGCTCTGGTGCGGTCCCCTGACTTGGTAGAACGCCTCGAAGACCCGGTCGAGTTCATCGGCCGGAATGCCTACTCCCGTGTCCGTGATCGTGAACAGCAGTGAGGGTACGGACGGTTCGGGGTCCTCGGTGATGTCGAGGCGCACTTCGCCGCGCTCGGTGAACTTCAGGGCGTTGGTCAGGAGGTTGCGCAGGATCCGGACCAGGAGCGTCTCGTCCGTCACCAGGGCCGGCAGCCGTTCGAGGTCGGGCAGGACGAGCGCGACCTCGTCGTGGCCGTGACTGCTCAGGATCAGGCTGCTGAGATGAGCGACGAGCAGCCGCAGGTCCACGGGTTCCGGGTGGATCTCCAGATGTCCCGCCTCGGCCTTCGCGACGTCCAGCAGGTCGCTGACGAGCGACAGCAGGGTGTGGCCGCTGGACGCGATGAGTTCGACCTGCTCGTGCTGCTCGTCGGTGAGCGGCGGTGAACTGGGGGCCAGCAACAGCGTCGAGAGGGCCACGACCGAGTTGACCGGGGTGCGCAGCTCGTGGCTGATGTTCGTCCAGAACCGCGTCTTGGCCTCGCTGGCCTCCTGCAACTGGTGGCGCTTGTCCTCCAGTTCCGAGTGCAGCGCCAGTACCCCGCTGTTGGTGTCTTCGAGCTCCTGGGTCAGCTCGGAGTACAGGGCGAGGACTCCTCGGTTGGTCTCCTCCAGCTCTTCGTTGAGCCGGTGCAGTTCCTCGCGCTGGGCCCGGGTCTCCTCCAGGGTGGCGATCAGGTCGCGGGTCTGGGCACGCAGGTCGTCGGCCTCGGTGGGGCGGGCGCCGGTCCGCAGCACCCGGGTCAGGCGGCTGCGCTGCTCGCCGCCGCTCGCGCCGTCCGCGGGGAGCGGCTGCGTGATGACGATGCGGCGGGGCGCGGCCTCGGCGTCGTGGTCGACGCGTACGAGCTTTCCGGCCAGGGCCAGTGTGTCCTGGCCGGGCGGCGGCCCGGTGATCCAGGTGAACGTGACGACGAGGAAGCCCTGTTGGGCCGACTGGTCCAGAGCGAAGGAGACTCCGAGGTCGGTGCAGGCGAGGCGGTCCCGTCCGAGTTCGCTCAGCGCGGTGGCGAGCCGGACCTGATCCTGGCCGTCCAACCCCAGTGCCGCCGCGGCCTGTTGAGCGCTGCGGCGCAGGCCGAAGACGTCCTGGGCCGAGGCCAGGGCGAAGGACGCCAGCGGCGCCGCGGGCATACCGCCGCCGTGGAGCACTCCGGTGCGACGGCCCTGTTCAAACGCGTCGGCTGCCATGTCCGCCCTGCTTTTCGCCGGTCACCAGGCCCCCTTGACGACTACCACGCCGGCATCGTCGCGCCGTACCGCCGCTTCGCGCAGCAGTTGGCCCGCCATGACGAGCGGGGAGTGGTGCAGAAGACCGGGAATCGCCGTGGGGTCCCAGCGCTCGGTCAGACCGTCGGAGTGCATGACCAGGGCGCCGCGTGCGGGCAGCGGCTCCTCGAAGGTACGCAGGCGGCGCATGTGCGCGCCGACGATTCCGGGAGCCGAGATCAGGGCCCTGCGCCCGTCCTCCCCGACGAGGAAGCCGCTGACATTGCCGATGCCGCAGTACAGCAGCCGGCCCGCGTCCGGTTCGATCCGGGCCACGGCGACGGCACCGCCGCGAGTGCCCTGGAGAGCCCGGTGCACGGCACCGAGGACGCCTTCCGGGCTGGATTCCGAAGTGGTCTCGAACGCCCTGACCGCGGCCGCGCTCGCCCGTGCGGCGAGCGGCCCGTGGCCCAGGCCGTCACAGAGCATGACCAGCAGCACGGGCCGTTGCCCGGCGCCGTCGTCGATGCCGCGCACCGCCCAGGCGTCCCCGCATACGCTCTCCCCGCTGATGGGCCGGGTGACGCCCGCGCTGTGGGAGGAGCCGGGCGAGGCGATGATCGCCCTGCCGTCCAGTGAGCGCGGCCAGAACTGTGCGGCCATGACCGTGCCGCGCCCCGGCACGGAGTGCAGGTCGAAGTGGTCGGCGAGCCGGGAGACCGCGCCCAGGCCGATGCCCAGGGTGCCCGCGCTGGACGCCCCGTCGGCGAGGGCGGCGGGCACGTCCTTCATGCCGGGACCCGAGTCGACGGTGAGGAACTCGACCCCGGCCTCGCCGGCCTCGCGCACGACCCGCAGCAGCAGCGCGCCGTCCACGGCGTGCCGGTGCACGTTGGTGGCCGCCTCGGTGACGGCGAGCGCGACTTCCGCGGCGCGGTGGGTGTTCAGCCCGATACGCCGGGCCAGCGCGGCGGCCGCGCCGCGTGCGGCGGCCGCGAGGGATTCGCCGTCCCGGAACCAGGCCACGTCCTCGGCCGCCAGGAACGTCGTCGTCATCGCACCCACTTGATGATGGTCACGACCGTGCCCTCGCCGGGCGCGGTGTTCAGGTCGAAGTCGTCGACGAGCCGGCGGGCGCCGGACAGCCCGAGTCCGAGGCCGCCGCCCGATGTCCAGCCGTCCGTCATGGCCTGCTCGATATCGGGGATGCCGGGACCGGAGTCCTCGAATATGGCGGCGACGCCACGCTTGCCGCCCTTGCTGACGGTGCCGGCCTTGACCGTGCCCCCGCCGCCGTAGGTGAGGGTGTTGCGCGCGAGCTCGCTCGCCGCGGTGATCATCTTCGTCTGGTCGACGAGGGACAGACGGCACTCCTGGGACAGCGTCCGGATGGCCTGGCGGATGTGTACGAGATCGCCACTGCGCTCGATCGGGTAGACCCGCGGCTCCTCCCCCGCCGCCCAAGGCGCTGTCACTGCAAGCCCGAACTGGCGGTCCGGTTCAGCTTGGCCAGCCCCTTCTCCAGGTCGAGGGCCGTGCTGACCCCACCGAGTGAGAGGCCGAGTTCGACCAGGGTGATGGCCACGGCCGGGCGCATGCCCACGACCACGGTCCGGGCGTCGAGCACCCGCGAGATGGAGGCCATCGTGGCCAGCATCCGGCCCACGAAGGAGTCGACGATCTCCAGCGCGCCGATGTCGATGATGACGCCCGTGGCCGACCGCGCGACGATCTGGTCGGCCAGGTCCTCCTGGAGGTTCAGAACCGTCTGGTCCTCCAGGTCGAACTGCACGGACACGATCAACGTGTCCCCGATCCGGAGGATCGGGATGCGCTCACTCATCGTTGGCCGCCCTGGTGGGCGATCATGTCCACTCCGGACCGGCGCAGGGCCAGCTTCAGGGCGTCCGCCAGGCTGGCCTTCGTCACGATGCCGTCGAACTCGATGCCCAGGGCGACGATGGTCTGCGCGATCTGCGGGCTGATGCCGGACACCGTGCACTCGGCGCCCATCAGACGGGCGGCGACGATGGTCTTGAGCAGGTGCTGGGCGACCTGGGTGTCCACGGCGGGCACGCCCGTGATGTCGATGATCGCCTGCTCGGAGCCGGTGTCCACCAGGGCCTGGAGGAGCTTCTCCATGACCACCTGGGTACGCGCCGAGTCCAGCGTGCCGACCAGCGGCACGGCGATGACGCCGTCCCACAGCCGGACCACCGGGGTGGACAGTTCCAGGAGCTGCTCCGCCTGCGCGGAGATCAGCTCGTCACGCGTCTGCGTGTAGGTCTCGATGGTGAACAGGCCCAGGCCGTCCAGAACGCGTCCGAGCTGAAGGTAAGCACGCACGACTTCGGCGCTGCCGTTCTCCAGGAGCGGTTCGAGCACGCGCTTGAGCGCGAAGACGCTGATGGCCGTCTCGCTCGGAGAAAAACCCTGACGCGCTCTATTGCGGGAGAGTTCCGTCAGCAGTGCGCGAACTTCCGACATCTGCTCGGAGTGAACGTCGGTCGCACCCTGTCGCAATGCCTCCACGAGCGCCTCGTACAGCTCCCGCAGCTCACGGTCGAGCTCGGCCTTGCCCACGCGACTGCCCAGCGTCCCCGACACCTCGCGAATCCACGACGAGGCCAGGTCCCCGTTCTCCACCGACAGGATTCCCACCAGGTCCACAGCGCTGTCTCGCTTCACCATTCAGGCGCTCCTTCGGTATTCATATATTCGCGTCAGAGCTGACCCTTGCAGCGTACGGCACACATGACGCGCGGAGTCACGGTCCTCCTGACCGCTCCCCCGCAGGAGTTGCACATCCCGTTCGCGCCCGGCGGAGCCGGTACGGGCGCCTGCTTTCCGGCCAGGTCTCAGATGAGGCGATCGGCGCCGGCCGGGTGGCCTCCGGGGTCGTCGGACAGGGCGATCCGGGTCGTGACGCGCTTGCCCACCGGCTCGCGGCTGACCTCGAAACTGCGGCACACGCCCATCACGATCTCCAGACCGTGCTGGCCGACCCGGCCCGGGTCCGCCGGGCGGGCCATCGGAAGCGTGGACTCGCTGTCCCAGACGCTGACCTCGACGGTCCCGTCGCTCACCTGGAGGTCGAGCAGACAGGGACCCGGCGCGTACTTGTAGGCGTTCGTGACCAGCTCGCTCACCACCAGCTGGACGGTGCCCATGACACGGGAGGACACCGGGATCCCATGGACCGCCTGCACCTCGGCCAGGAAACGACGTGCCACATCACGGGCCTCCGCGATGGGCTCATCACCACCGAATGTAGCCGCCGACCATATCGGCCGGTCGGCCGTCACGCGCCGGACCGCGTCGTTGCCCACCATCTGATCCACACCGCCATCCCCGTTCCACACATACCCAGGTTTGGCCAGCTACCCCGATATGTGCCCCCCACACACTCCCGACCCCACCTTCTGTCGGGAGCCCCCTCTCGCCCGGGACCATCGCGGGTCAGGCGTCGACCGCCCGGTCGACGAGCGCGCCCGCCATGCCGGTGTACGCCGTCGGGTCACAGAGGGCGACGAGCTCCTTCTCCGCGATCAGGCCGGTCAGCTCGGGGGTCTCGGCGAGGACGTCGGCCAGCGGCCTTCCGGTCCGCCCCGCCAGTGCTGAGGCGTCGCCGAGGAGTCGCTTGGCGACCACCTTGCCGAGCTTGGGGGCGAGTACGGCCACGATGCGCTCCGAGACGATCTGACTGCCCGTCAGGCCGAGGTTGGTCAGCATCCGCTCCGGCCGCACCTCAAGCCCTTCGGTCAGCTCGACCGCCGTGTGCGCGGCGCCGCCGGTGAGCCTGAGGCACTCGCGGAGCAGCTGCCACTCCGCGTGCCAGGCCCCGCCCGAGCGCTCGTCCTCCGACAGCATGCACTGCGTCAACGCCGAAGCCAGCGCGGGCACTTGGAGCGCGGCCGAGCGGATCAGGGTGGCGAGCACCGGGTTGCGCTTGTGCGGCATCGCCGAGGAGCCGCCACGCCCGGCCACGAACGGCTCGGCCACTTCGGCGACCTCGGTCCTGGTCAGCGACTGCACGTCGACCGCGATCTTGCCCAGTGCTCCCGCCGTGAACGCCAGCGCGGCTGCCAGATCGGCCATCGGGGTGCGCAGGGTGTGCCAGGGCAGTACGGGCCGGGCCAGGCCCGTCTCCGCCGCGAAGGCTTCGACAAGCCGGTCCAGGTGCTCTCCGGGGTCGAGGGACTCCTCACCGTCGAGCCGGGCGTACTCAAGGTATCCGGCGAGGGTGCCGGCCGCGCCGCCCAGCGAGACGGGCAGACCGCCGTCGAGGACGTGGCCGACCCTGCGCTCCGCGTCGAGGACCAGCTGGCGCCAGCCCGCGGCCTTCAGGCCGAAGGTGGTGGGCACGGCCTGGAGCGCGAGGGTGCGCCCGGCCATCACGGTGTCGCGGTACCGGACGGCGGACTCGGCGAGCGCGGCGGCCGTCCGGACCAGGTCGCCCCGGATGACGCGCAGCGCCCGCTGGGCCACCAGCATCGCCCCGGTGTCGAAGATGTCCTGGCTGGTGGAGCCGCGGTGCACGTACTCGGCCGCGGCCGGATCGTCCGCCGCGACCGCCCGGGTGAGCGCCGCGACCAGGCCGACCACGGGGTTGGCCGTCTCCCGCGAGCCCAGGGCGATCTCCCGGACGTCGAAGCACTCGGCCCTGGCGGCACGGGTGATCGCCTCGGCGGCCGGCCCCGGAAGCGTGCCGATGCGGGCCTGGGCCCGGGCGAGGGCCGCCTCCGCGTCGAGCATCGCCTGGAGCCAGGCACCGTCCTCCACGGCCGCCTCCACCGGAGTTCCGGCCCGCACCGGAGAGAGCAGCCCGGAGTCGATGTGCGTGGTCATACGATCACCTCTGTCAGACGGGTCGTCGCCGACCGCTCGGGAGCCGGCGAGTGCCATCGAGTTCACCCCGGGTCGAGCGACCGGCAGCGGTCACCCGGCGCACCGCCTCGGTGGGGACACCGTAGCGAACAGGCCCAACAGTCCTACGCGATCCCCGTCCCCGCCAAGCCCTTGGCCGCGAAGGTGATCAGCATCATGTCGCGGTGCCGGCGGCCCGGTAAACGGCACCAGGCATGCGCACCGCCGAAGCGGCTCCCGGCGTCGGCCGTACCGGACTTCGCGGACCGAAGGCCCGTCGCCGGCCACCGCCCGGCTGCCACGGCGCCGGGGCGTTCACTCCCGATCGCTCTCGCCGGCCCCGGTGGCACGCACGACGCGGGCCGTCAACTACGCCTGAGCGGAGGCCAGTTCGCGTACGGTCGCCATGTCACTGAACGGCAGCAGCTGTTCGCCGACGATCTGGTACGGCTCGCTCCCCTTGCCCGCGATCAGGACGATGTCGTCCGGCCCGGCGACGGACAGGGCGAGAGCGATGGCCCGGCCCCGGTCGGCGCACCGCTCGAAGCGGGTGTCGCTCGCCACCAGGCCCGGCGTGATCTGGTCCAGGATCGCCTCGGGGTCCTCGTTCCGGGGGTTGTCCGAGGTGAGGACGACCCGGTCGGAGTGGGTGCCGGCGATCCGGCCCATCTGCGCGCGCTTGGTGGTGTCCCGGTCGCCGCCGCAGCCGAAGACGGTGATGACCTGGTGGGTGGCGAACTCCCGGACGGCGGTGAGCACCTTGTCCAGGGAGTCGGGCGAGTGCGCGTAGTCCACGATCACCGACGTGCCGCGCGGAGTCTGGAAGCGCTCGAAGCGTCCCGGCACCGGAGGCATCCGCTCCAGCGCGGCCACCAGACCCGCCAGGTCGTGTCCCAGGAGATGGCAAGCCGCCACGGTGGCAAGGGCGTTGGACACCGAGAAGCGCCCCGGTACGGGGATCGCCGCGGGGTACTTGCGCCCGCCGTGGTGCAACGTGAAGCGCGTGCCGAAGGCGTCCATGTTCAGCTCGGTCGCCCGGAAGTCCGCGTCCGCGTCGAGGGCGTACGTGGTGACCTCCCCGGGCATCAACGCTCCGATCCCGGCACCCACCGGGTCGTCGGCGTTGACCACCGCGCGGCGGCACAGCCCCTGGAACAGGCGCAGTTTCGCATCCCGGTAGTTCTCCATCGTGCCGTGGTCGTCCAGGTGGTCCTGGGTGAGGTTGGTGAAGATGCCGACGTCGATGAAGGCATGGTCCACACGGTGGTGCAGCAGGCCCATCGACGTGGCCTCCAGGACCACGGTGCCCACCTCGCGGTCGCGCATCTGGCCCAGCAGGTACTGGAAGTCCGGTGCCTCCGGAGTGGTCAGCACCGAACGCGGCATGGGGATCAGCGCGTCGCCGATCCGGTTGCCGGCCGTCCCGATCACCCCCACCCGCGCGCCTTCCGCGAGCCGGAGCACGGACTCGACCATGTACGAGACCGAGGTCTTCCCGTTGGTGCCCGTGACGGCCACCATGTCCATGTCCCGCCCCGGCTCGCCGTAGTAGCGGGAGGTGACGAACGCGGCGGCGGTCCGGGCGTCGGGCACCCGTACGACACACACCGCGGCTTCCGTCGCCCACACCGAGGCCGGCAGGTCCGGGGTCGCGCTGTCGACGAGCACGGCGACGGCCCCGCGCGCGAGGGCCGGACCTACGGCTTCGGGGCCGCCCTCGCGGTGTCCCGGCACCGCGATGAACAGGGCCCCCGGCGAGACGCGGTGCGCGTCGAAGCACGTACCGGCCGTGATGTGCGTCCCCGGATCCCCCAGGAGGACCTCGTGGTCGTGCCCGGCCAGCAATTCGGTCAACTTCATGGAGGTCCTCTCGATGGTGCGGTCCAGCCGGACGTCCGGCCGTCACCGACAACGGTGACGGCACGCGCCGAGGGCCGCGGGAACGGTGCGGAAGCGTGCGGGAGGTGCGCGACGGACGGCTCGGTGGTGTGAGCGACCGGGGAAAGCACGCGAACAACCGGAGAAGGGAACGCGTACGGGAGCGGGGGCCCGGAGGGGCCGACAGCGCTCTGCGTACGGAAAGGAGGACCGGAACCGGGTCCGTGGGGAAACGGCTGCCTCAAGCTAGCCAAAGCCGTGCAGCGCGCGACAGCGGATGCGCGGCGCGGTGGGGCACAGCGCGCGCGGGGCGCCACTCAGGCACTCCCTCACCACGCATGTGCAACCCATGGGTGGAGTGTACGTCCCAGGGGGCCGCCCGGATCCCACCCCCGAGGCCGGCCGGCGCACCCGGCCCATGTGGTGCCCGCGTGCGGTGGTGCGCGTCGCGTGCGGCACGGGCCACCGGCATCGGGCCGGGAACGCATCGGGCCGGAAGCGTGGAAACACCCGTGCGCACCCGGTCGGGGACGCTCGGGCGGTCGCGGCTCACCAGCCGGTCACGCGCGTCCAGAAGTCCTGGATCTCCGGCACGGTTTCCGTGCTCCGGGTGCTGTCAACGACGTGGTAGCCACGGTGCTGGGCGGCGGTGGCGCAGGCGTGATTGGGCAGGATCCGCAGCCGGGTGCCGATGGGCAGCTCGGGCAGGCAGGCGCCGTCGCGGGCGGTGAGGGTGCCGTGCTCCTGGCTGGCGGCCGTCATGACCACGTCCGGGATGAGGTTGCCGTCGAGGTCGGCGACCAGGCCGTAGCCCTGGTCCTGCGCCTGGGCGGAGGTGCCGCGATCGCGGGACATGGCCATCCAGCCGCCGTCCGTGACCAGCCATCCGTATTCGGGGCGGTGGCCGATGACGGTGACGACGACCGACAGGGCGAGGTCGTCGACACGGCAGACACCGAGGCCGGCCATCACCAGGTCGAAGAAGACGTAGTTGCCGGCGCGCAGTTCGGTGACGCCGGTGAGATCCTCGGCCGCGTGCGCGGTCGGAGTGGACCCCACGCTGACGGTGGCCACGGGCAGACCGGCCGCCCGCAGCCGCTCTGCCGCGCCGACGGCGCTGTCGCGTTCGCTCTTCGCCGCCAGACGCCGCTCCTCGGCGGTGAAGGCGAAATACGACTCCCCCGCGTGGGTCAACACCCCGTCCAGACAGCCCATTTCGTGCAGGACGCGCCCGATCTCGATGAGCTCGGGCGCGTCGGGCTTGAGGCCACCACGATGGCCGTCACAGTCGATCTCGATCTGCGTGGGGACGCGAAGGCCGGCCTCGTGCGAGGCACGGGCCACGGACTCCGCCTGCTCCGCACTGTCCAGCAGGATGCGCAACGTGACTCCGCGGCCCAACAGCGCGAGGACGCGCGGGAGTTTGCGGGGATCGATGCCCACGGCGTACGTGATGTCGGTGTAACCGCCGTCGGCGAACGCCTCCGCCTCGGCGAGCGTGGAGACGGTGACGGGGCCGGGGGCGCCGTGGTGCAGGAAGGCAGCCACGCCGAGGGACTTGGCCGTCTTCACATGAGGGCGGAGGCCGACTCCCAAGCCGTCGGCCCGAGTCGCGAGCCGGTCGATGTTGCGGCGCATCTTGTGCACATCGACGACGGCGAAGGGGGTATCGGGATCGGCCAGGGTCCTGGCGGCTTGGGAGCCGGCGGAGTCGGGGCCGGCAGCTTCGGAACGGGCCGTGTGGGCGGGGGTGTTCACAGGGAGATGTCCGTCTTCTTCAGGAGGGCGGGGCCCGAGTACAGGTCCTGGCAGCCGGTTGCGGAGCTGCCGAAGACCGTGATGTCACTGTCGTCCGTACGTCCTGGGGCGGTCACGAAGTGCCCCTTCACTTGGCGTAGTTGTAGACGGTCGCCCGGGATACGCCGAGCAGGTCCGCGATGGCCTGCGCGGCATCCCGCGAGTCGAAATAGCCGTCCTGGTGCAGCTGCCGCACCAGCGCCTTCTTGTCCTCGCGCCCCAGCGAACGGGGCGTCGCACCGCGCTCGGCGGCCAGTTCCTCCACCGCCCGGCGCAACGCCCGGGCGTTGCGGTCCCGCAGGGTCTCCACGGGCTGCTCGCGGTACTGGGTGTCCGTGGCCACGAGGTTCGTCAGCGCGAGCGTGACGGGTGACAGCACGGAGACGTCGAGATTGAGGCAGAGCGCCGCGATGTACCGACCGGCGGCGTTCTTGATCCCGATGGACGTGCTCTTGGCCGGGCGGCCGTCGGGGAAGCGGTTGGGGTAGTTCTGGATCACGCTGGGGTATGCGGGGTCCTCGATACGAGCGAGGCCCAGTTCGGTGGCGGAGTCGCCGACCTCGCGGCCCGAGAGGTTGTTCTCGATCACCCGGATCGCGTGCTGCGGATCGCGCAGGTCGTGCAGCACCACCTCGCACAGGCCCGGGAACATGCGGCCCAGCGCTACGGCGATCCCCTCCGCCTCACGAATGAGGTGCTCGTCCTCGTCCTTGGACGGCATCGGGACGGCGCTCTCGCGCCCGCCCGACTCCGGCCCACCGTTCACCGTGCGTGCCACCAGACCCCCACCCTCGAACCTGCCATCTGGACTTCTTCCACAACTCTAGACGACAAGTCCAGCGCGCGCAGCCCGGGAGGGGACGGGGCTCGTCAGGTCGCGGAGGAACTCGGCCCCGGGGCGGTGCCGACCGACGGACCGATCACCGCGTGGTCCCTAGTCGCCCTCGCCGGACGTTCCCTTCCAGCCCCGGCGGCGGTTCTTCCGCGAGTGACGTACGAGCTGACCCGCGGCGAGCGTCGCCGCCGACACTCCGCGAACCCACCGGGGCCCGCCGCGCTCCGCCCACACCACACAGACGCACCCGCCGACGACGAGCACCAGCAGGACGACCAATACCAGCCCGACCATGTTCTCCACCTCATCCGAACTCGTCCGAAGTCTTCGCTCGTCCGAAGTCTTTCACCGGGGTACAAGCCAACTGCATTCGTCCCACAGCCCTGTTGACGTCTCGTCACAACTTGACACGGCCAGGTGGCAATCCGCGGAATTCCCGGAACATGCATGTGGCCGGGCCCGCGTCGATCGACGCGGGCCCGGCCACATGCATGTTTTTCGGAGCGGTATCCGTCGGTCGTCAGTCCTTCAGGACGTCCTTGACCTTTTCCTTGGCGCCCCGGGCGTCGCCCTTCACCTGCTCGCCCCGGCCTTCGGCCTCAAGGCGCTCGTTGCCGACCGCGCTTCCGGCCTTCTCCTTGACCTTGCCCTTGGCCTGCTCGACCTTGGACTTCGCCTTCTCGTCGCCTGCCACAACAATCAACTCCCTTGAACCACGGTGGGGGGTTTCCGCTCAAGGAGCCGGATGTCCCCGATCCAGCGCCGCAAACGGGGCGGCTCCCCTTCCCTTCGCGACCGGGCCCGCCGCCCCTGCGATCCACTCCGCCCGCCACTTCGCTGAAGAGGGAAAAGGCGATTCCCGGCCAGGAATTTCTCGAAACAGGCGCTGGGCCCGTGTGGGCTCGTCGCACGGGGGAATTCGCCGGCTCGGAGGTTGATAATCATGGTTCCCCTGCTTCTCGTTCTTCTGCTGGCTCTGATCCTCTTCGGCGCGGGCTTCGCCCTGAAGGCCCTGTGGTGGATCGCGATCATCGTGCTCGTCGTCTGGCTGGTCGGCTTCGTCGCCCGCCCCAAGGGAGGAAGCGGCCGCTGGTACCGCTGGTAAGCACCAGCCACCCGGCACACCAACCCAACACACGGCACATGTGGGCTCCCCGCCCGATCGAGAGGCGGGGAGCCCACACTCATGTCGAGTCGTGGACACGACGCGGAGCGATCACATGCGGTCACCCGCAGTCACCTCGCCCCTCAGGAGGAATAGGCCGTCCATTCCCGGGCACTCCGAGGCAGAAACTGGCTGGCGAGAGGGGTTTGGTCCGATGTCTGGCCCTGATGTGAGGATGGCACCATGCATGCGGCCTTCGAGGAGAAAGTGCACGTCGCGCAGCATGGGCAGGTCTGCCTGATCACCGTGCGCGGCGAGATGGACTACGACGACGCGGAGGCGTTCCAAGCCGCCTGGGACGCGGCCGACCTCGCGGCCCTGCCCACGACGGCGGTGGATCTGACCCAGGTCACCTTCGGCGACAGCATGCTTCTGGGAGCGCTGCTCAACGCCAGGCGCCGGCACGAGGCCGACGGCCGCGACCTCATTCTGGTCGGCCCGCTCCAGCCGGCCGTCACCCGGCTGCTCGCCGTCACCGGCATGCACGACTACTTCACCATCGCCGACACCGGCCCCGCTCCGATCAGCTAGCACCCGGGCCTCATGGATGGGACGACAGTGGGTAAGCGAACCTGCGCGAAGGACAACCATTAGTGACGACAGCCAGTAATGAAGTCCCGTAATGGAAGACCGAGGACCGACCCGTAAGAGGAGCTCTATGGTCACCCCGCTGAGGAATCGCGCATCGGGCACAGAGGACTTCACGGCGTCTCTGCGTTACAGCGCGGCCTGGAACACGACAGAGCTGTCGATCTCCGACACCCGGGCGGCCGTACGCGCCCTGCTGGTCCGGGCGGGGCACGAGCCCGATGGACGGTCGGCCCAGGACGCCCAGCTCGTGGTGAGCGAGCTGGTGACGAACGCGCTGCGCCACGCGCCGGGCCCGGGACATCTCGCTCTGGAGGTTCTGCCGGACGCCGCTCTGCTGCGCATCACCGTGCGGGACGGCTGTCTCGACCCGCCCGAACCGCGGACCCCCAACCCCCGGCGCATCGGCGGGCACGGCCTCATCCTGGTCACCCGCCTGTGCGAGCAGCTGCGTACCGTCCCCCTGGACGACGGCAAGCAGATCGTCGCCCACCTCCGTCTCGGCGCGGCTTCCGCCTAGCCCTCCGCCTCATCGAATCCGACTCCGCCTCATCAAATCCGGCGACCTCTCGGAGTCGTCAACCTGCCTGCGCCGCCTACCCGTTCCGATATCGGGCGGCCACCGGTGCCGGTTCGTCAGTGTGGCGCGAGCATGCCGGCGCGCAGCCGGGTGAGAGTACGCGAGAGCAGTCGGGACACCTGCATCTGCGAGATGCCGAGACGCTCACCGATCTGGCCCTGGGTGAGCTCTTCGACGAACCGCATGTGGATGATCTCCCGGTCCCGCTCGTCGAGTTCGGCGAGCAGCGGAGCCAACGAGTGGACGTCCTCGACCAGTTCCAGCGCCTGGTCCTCGGCTCCGATGAAGTCCCGCAGGACTGCTTCACCGGATGCACTGCCGCCGATGGTCGCGTCCAGCGAGGCGGCGTTGTAGCCGTTGGAGGCGATGCGCGCCTCGCGCACCTCTTCCTCGGGAAGGCTCATCAGGTCCGACAGTTCCTTCACCGTCGGAGTGCGGCCGAGCCTGCTGTGCAGTTCCTCCGTGGCACGCGCGAGCTGCACGCGGGCTTCCTGCAACCGCCGCGGTACGTGCACGGCCCAGGTGGTGTCGCGGAAGAACCGCTTGATCTCGCCCGTGATGTAGGGAACGGCGATCGAGGTGAACTCGGCCTCGCGGGACAGGTCGAAGCGGTCGATCGCCTTGATCAGGCCGATCATGCCGACCTGGACGATGTCGTCCATCTCCAGGTCACCGCGGCTGCGGAAGCGGG
The DNA here is from genome assembly GCF_042869955.1 of Streptomyces sp. NPDC006691. NCBI lineage: Bacteria > Bacillati > Actinomycetota > Actinomycetes > Kitasatosporales > Streptomycetaceae > Streptomyces > Streptomyces sp. NPDC006691. The sequence continues at coordinate 212,299 of NZ_JBIAGW010000004.1, read as the reverse complement.
CGGCCGCGAAGCGGACCAGGGACATGTTCATCTCGATCAGCGTGTTCCGCGCGTACTGGTACTCGGGCGTCCCCTCCTCCAGGAGCGCGAGCCGGTCGAAGAACAGCCGGGACATCTCCCGGGCATCCTTCGGGGCCAGGCGGGAGGCATCGGCCACAAGCGGCAGCTCTGCGGGCTCGCGCACCCGCATGCTCGTCCCGGATCCTGCCGTCGCCGTCGCGCCGCTGAGCGCCATGACACCCCTTCCGCCCTACGAAGCCGGCTGCCGTCGCCGACCCTGCGCCGCCGTCGACGCGGCCCGATTACCCCCGTATTTTGCATCCATGCCCAAGTCCCATGGAAGGACGGCCGGGCCTGCGTGATCGGGTTGGGTGCGTTCGAACAGCGGGATCGTCACGCCATTTCCCATGCGTGACCCGCAGGCCTGAGCGGAGAGCGGCGGTCGGCGCCTCCCTGGCCACCAGAGCAGGCCGGTCAACAGTCAACGGGTCCCGCAGGTGCGGTTTCATGGTTCCCGGGACATGATGCGGGCGGTGGCGGACAGCCAGGCGATGGATGTCATGATCAGCCAGGTCTGGTGTCTGGCAGGCAGGTCGTGTGCGGTCAGTGCGACTGTGGCGCACAGCGCGGCGGAGGGGAGGGCTCCTGCCAGGAGCCAGATCCGCTTGCGGGAAGCGTGCCGAGTGCCCATGCCTGCCGCGATCACGACATAGGCACCAGCACCCGCTGCCATGAGCAGACTCTGGTCCGGTCGTGTGCTGCCGGGGCCGACGACGGCTCCTCCGAGTCCGGCGCCCAGCGCGGCGACGGCCGCCGCCGTGCAGCAGTGCAGGGCCAGTATGGCGCCGAAGGTGGGGGCGGTGCGGAGCATAGGGATGCCACCCAGGCCGCGTCGCAGGCAGAGCGACCACATGAGGACGAGGGTGAGGAAGGCCGCGGAGGCGCTGAGGCGGCGGCCGGGCGTCCCTGGGCCCTCGGAGAGAGCGTCGACCAGTTGGTAGATGCCCTCGCCCAGGACGATGAGGATGAAGAGCCCCAGCCTCTCGGCGAGGTGCGGGGCGTCGATCCGGGCGACCGCCGGCTCGTTGTCCGCGTCCGGCGGACCCGCGCCGTCGTCCCCGCTCCCGTCGGCGCCGCCGGGAAGCGGCCGCCTGTCTTCGCTGCGGTCGGACGATCGCCCGGCAGTGTGGCGCGCGGCGATCGCTACGCCGAGTGCGAGGTCGATCGCCAGTCCGGCGGCCCACAGCCAGAGGCGGGCCGGCTCCTCGGCCCACATTGAGGCGATCCAGGGTGCGACGCCCGCGGTGGAGCGCGCGGCCGGCCAGCCTTGCACCCTTTGGTGGCGGTGTTGCCAGACGCGGCCGGCCAAGAGCCGGGCCAGCACGTAGGCGAGGGCGAAGGAACGGCTCCGGTCCCCTTCCTGCACGCCGTGCACGGCTGCCGCCATGGCCGTCAGAGCCGCCATGCCCAGCAGCAGCGTGCGGGTCCGGGTGCGTTCCGCCGCCACGTTGCCGTACAGGGTGTAGGAGATCCACACCGTCCAGAAGGCTGCGAAGAGCAGGAGATACAAGGCGATGTCGTGAGCATCGGGGTCGCCGTACAGCAGGTGGGCCAGCTGTGCGACACCGGCGACCGCTACCAGGTCGAAGAACAGCTCCAGCCAGGAGGCGTGCCGGGCTCCTGCCGGGAGCGGGGCGGGCGGTGCAGTGGTCGGTTGGTGCACGTTCCGACCGTAGTGCCCCCTTGGGCGCCGATCGCCGAAGCGCGGCCCCGTCCCGCGCGACAGCTCCCGTACCTCGGCCGGAGCCCCCACGGCCTCGTGGTCCGACCGGACTTTTCCGAGACACGACGGCGGGCGTCCCCGGCGCCCCTGCCGGTGCCGACGTCTTCGGAGCGGCTCGAAGCGCGCTCGGTCGCCGCCCGCACTACTCTGAATGGGGGATATTCGTCCTCTTCTCCAGGACGGGCGGGCGGCCGACCGCGTGTGTTCGGGGCACGACGGTGTCGAGTGCGCGGCCCGGGATACGGGTCGGCCATGGCACTGACGAGGCGTCTCACTGCCCGGGGCGGTTTCTTCGAGGACGCCGACTTCGATTACGAGACGCGCATCATGCTGGGGGCGACGGCTTGCGGAACCGGGGACGTCGGACCGGTGCTGGCGACGATCGACCGTATCGCCGACGGTGACGCGCACAGCTGGTTCGTGGCCTGGAGCGATCTGGCGGCCGACTTCGCCGCCCGCGGCGACGCCGCGCTCGCCGCGGGGCACGCAGACACCGCCCGATGGGCACTGGTGGCCGCTTCCCAGTACTACGGCAAGGCCGTGGTCTTCATCGACGGCATGGCCGACCAGTCCGCGTTCCTGCCCACCTTCCGCACGCACCGTGCCTGCTGGGACCGTGCCGTCGACGCCTCCGACGGCCACCACGTCCGGGTTTCCATCCCCTACGAGGGGCGTGAACTGCCCGGCTATCTGCTGCGCCCCGACGCCTCGGGAGCCGCACGTCCCACCTTGGTGGTGACCAACGGCAGCGACGGCACCCTGCCCAGCCTGCTGAGCTACGGGGCCGGGGAGGCGCTGGCGCGCGGCTATAACGCCTTCCTCTTCGACGGCCCCGGTCAGCAGTCGATGCTCTTCGAGCACGAGATACGGTTCCGACCCGACTGGGAAGCAGTCCTCACCCCCGTCATCGACACGCTCGTGGGCCGGGCGGACGTCGACGGTGAGGCGCTGGTCGGATACGGCATCAGCCAGGGCGGTTACTGGCTCACCCGTGCGCTCGCGTTCGAGCACCGGCTGCGGGCCGCGGTGGCCGACCCGGGCGTGGTCGACGTCGGCGCGTCGTGGACGGCGGCCCTGCCCGAGCCCCTGCTGAAGCTGCTGGACGCCGGCCGCCGGGAGGAGTTCGACGCGGCGGTGCGCGCGCACGCCGATCCGGCCCGGGCTCGGACCCTGGCCTTCCGCAGCAAGCCCTACGTGTCGGACAACCTCTTCGACCTGCTCAACGAAGTTCGTGCCTACCAGGTCCGTGATGTCGTCGGCCGGATCACCACCCCCCTGCTCGTCCTGGACCCGGCGGACGAGCAGTTCTTCCCCGGTCAGCCGCGAGAGCTGTTCGACCTGCTGCCCGGCGAGAAGCAGATCATGGAGTTCACCGACGATTCGGGAACCAACTGGCACTGCCAGCCCACGGGACGGCGGTTGACCCACACGGCCATGCTCGACTACCTCGCCGACCACCTTCCGGCCGCCACCGCCTGATTCCCGGCGCTTTCCGAGGCGGATCCCATGAAGGCGTCCGCGCTCGTCCTCGCCTTCCTCCCCCTGACCGTCTTCTCGTTCCTGGCCCGCAGCCTGCCGTCCCAGCACTTCGGCTACGCCGCCCTGGCCGGCACCGTCGCGGCCCTGGTCGCGCTCGCCATCGTCGGCATGCTCCACTGCTCCCGCACATACCCCGACCACGTCACGCAGGGCGACCAGAACACGGGCGCCGCGGTACGCCACTGACACCTGCGGCCGGCGCCGAAACAGGTCACGAACCCAGTCCCACGGTCCGTACGGTCGGGCACATCGTGGTGACCGCCCCACACCGTGTCGGGCGCTGAACTCGGAGACATCATGTTCACCATCGGAGACTTCGCCCGGCACGGCCGCGTATCGGTCCGGATGCTGCGTCACTACGACGCGACCGGTCTGCTGCGCCCCGCCCATGTCGACCCGGCCACCGGCTACCGCTGCTACACGGGCCGGCAGCTGGCCCGCCTCAACCGCGTCATCGCGCTCAAGGGGTCAACAGCCGCCGCCCACAAGCCCGATGCCCGACCGGTTCACGACGATGCGCGGCCCACCCGGGGCAGTCGGCTGCGGCTCGCGTTGAACTGGGCGCCGATCAGGAGGGCGAGGTTGGTGAACCAGAGCCAGATGAGGAAGACGACCACACCGGCCAGCGAACCGTAGAGCCGGGTGTACGAGGCGATGTGGCTCGCGTAGAGGGTGAAGAGCGCGGATGCCGTGTACCAGAGGACCACGGCCAGCACTCCCCCGGGCAGTCCGCGACGAACGCCCCTCGCCTCGGCGGGGCCGGTGCGGAAGAGCATGAGCACCAGGACCGCCACGACGCACAGCAGCACGGGCCAACGCAACGCGGCCCATGCGTCGTTCCCGTGCACTCCCACCAGTGAGGCGGCCCGCCGGGCGACCGGGCCCGAGAGCACGATCACCGCCGAGCCGGTCAGCAGCAGGGCGAGCAGGAGGAGCGCGGTGGCGACGATGGTGTGGGCCCTGCGCAGGGTGGGCCGGGTGTCGGGCATCTGGTGCATCGCGTGCAGCGCCCGCCGGAACACCGCGAGGTAGCTGGAGGCCGACCACAGGGCGCTCACCGCGCCGGTCACCACCAGGACCCACACGGTGGACTGGGTGGCGGTCATCTGCCGGAGCGCGTCGCGCAGGGCGCTTGCCGATTGGGCCGGCGCGTAGGCGGTGAGGTCGTCGATGAGCTGCCCGGTCGCCTGCGGGGCGGCCAGGCCGATCGCCGAAACCGTGACCAGGAGCGCGGGCACCAGGGCGAGGAGCGCGTAGTAGGTGAGCGACGCGGCCCAGTCGGACAGGTTGTCGTTCCAGACGGCCACGGCGGTGTCGCGCAGCGCGGTACGCAGCCGCCTGGCCGTGGCGGCGAGGCGAGGGCGACCGAGGGCGGCTGAACGGGACGGTGGAGGCACGTGCCTGTTTCTCTTTTCATGCAGGGGAGCGTGGCCATTCGAGTAGCCCCCACAGTCTGTTCCATGCGCTGTTGGACGCGTCAACGCACCGAAGCGGGCGGCTCGCCCCAGGGCGCCTCAAGCGCCGCGCGCAGTGCGTCGGCCGCGTCCTTGCCGATCCGCTCGGCGAGCTGGCCTTCGAGCCGGTCGAGGACGGCGGTCGCCCGGTGATGTGCGCGCTCGCCTTCGGCGGTGCGCCGGATCAGCCGCCGCCGGGCAGAGCCCGGATCGGGAAGCTGGACGAGGAGCCCGGCCTCGACCAGGCCGTGCACGGCCTGGTGTGCGGTCTGGCGGGTCACCCCTGTGCGTCGCGCCAGTTCGGAGACGGTCGTGCCGTGGTCGTCGAGGACGGCGAAGAGTTGCGCCTGGGCCGGCGACACCGGTGTGGCGCCCGTCGCCTCCATGGCGCTGAGCAGCCCGTCCTCGAACCAGCGCCTGGCGTCGGTCAAAAGCTGGGGCAGGCTCCGGCGGGTGGAATCCATGGGGTCCTCACGGTTTCGGCGACACGGGGCGACGAGACGGACGCTACGGCGGTACTGGAAGGGCGGCCGGGTCGGCCCTCCGGCCGGGCCACCTACCCGGGGCCCGCACCCGGCCGCCTGCCGCGGTCCCACTTGCCCGCGCACCCCTTCTAATGTCAGGCTACCTGACATTCCTTTGGGCAGTCGATCGAGGAGCCGGCATGACCATCGAGTACACCACCCGCTACCGGAGCGCTTCGCGGATACCGAACGATCCGACCAAGCCGTACTTCATCGAGAAGGGCGAGGGCGACCGGGCCCACCTCTTCGGTGATCTGATCACCATCTACGCGGGCGGGGAGCAGACCGGCAACGCCTTCAACTTCTTCACCGTCGAAGGCCCCAAGGGCGATCTGATCCCGGCCCATCTGCACCCCGATACGCACGAGGTCTTCTACGTCACGCATGGCGCGGTCCGGCTGTTCGTCGAGGACACCGAGGGCAACCAGCAGGAGAAGCTGCTCACACCGGGCGACTTCGGCTTCGTGCCGCAGAACTGCGCCCACGCCTATCGCATGGAGCGCCACCACAGCCAGGTCGTCGGTGTCGCGGCGGGCCCAGGCGGCACGTTCGAGCGGTTCTTCGAGAACCTCGGCGCTCCGACCACCCAGCACGGCCTCCCGCCGGAGCCGGTCATTCCGGGGCGCGAGAAGTTCGCGACGGTTCCCGAGCGGTACGACGTACGGTTCCTGCCGGACCATCACTGGCTGACGCACTGACCGGAGCGCTTCGGGGGCACCCCGTCAGGTCCGGCCGCGCATCATCGACATCAGCAGCGCGTGGGTTTCCTCGTCGGCGGCGGCCAGCAACCCACGCCCCGCCGTACCGAGCGGGGCGCCGTCGATCCCGGTGACGACGCACCCGGCGGCCCGGCACAGCGCCACCCCGGCCGCGAAGTGCACGCTCCCCGAGAGATCACCGCCATCGGTGACGTACGCCGCGCGCCTTCCGGCCGCGACCCAGGCGAGCGCCAGGGTCGTGGAGACGACCCGGGGGCGGAAACGCTCAATGAATCCGGGGTGGGCGAGCAGGTCAACTGCCCGGAATCCGGGCGCACTTGGGAACGGCGGATCCAGGTTGACGTCCACGAGGCACGTCGCGGACGAGGGCGTCAGAGGGGTGTCGTCGGCTCCGTCCCGACGCATCCACGCGCTCTCCCCGTCGGTGAAGAAGGTCTCGCCGCCGAACGGGTCCGTCGTCGCCGCCGCGCCGCCGCGCAGGGCCACGTTGACGGCCACCAGCATGTTGCCGACGGCGTAGTTGAGCGTGCCGCACAGGGGGTCCACCAACCACTGGCGCTCGGCGCCGTCGGCGCCCCACTGTCCGCCTTCCTCGCCGAGCACCGCGTCACCGGGGCGTGCGGCACGGATGACGGCGAGGATCGCCTGCTCGGCCTCCACATCGGCGGCGGTGGCGAAGTCCCCCGCTCCCTTGTCGATGCGGTCGAGCCGCCGGCCGTACAGCGCGCGGACCACGTCCGCGCCCGCCCGCGCCCCGGCTGTCGCGACGGCCGCGTCGTCAGCGTTCTCGTATGAGTTGATCACGCCGAGCAGACTATCGAGGCCGCTCACCGGGGCCGGCGGCCAGTGGATCGCTCACGATCGTCCTGCGATGGCCCCGGCCGCCGCGACTCCTAACCGGATCAATCTATCCACTTAGTGCTACAGTTTTCCCAGTCCGCCGACAGAGCCCCGACGCCCGGAGTGGAGCGCCCATGCAGCGCAGAGTTCGGCTTCCGCTGGCTGCGGCCGTCCTAGTGGTGAATGCCGTGCAGTGGGTGGTCAGCGAAGCGGTCGCCGCGGCGGCCTGGAGCGATCCTCCGTACAGCTACGCGGCCAACTACATCAGCGACCTCGGCGTGCCCGACTGCGGCACGCAGTTCCAGGGTCGCGACATCTGCTCGCCGGACCACGCGCTGATGAACACGTCCTTCATCGCCGAAGGAATCCTGTTCGCTTTCGGCGTCGTCCTGCTCGCCCACCTGGTCACAGGGCGCACCCGGCGCCTCGTCGTCGCCCTGGCCCTGGCCCACGGGGCGGGCATGGTGCTGGTCGGGCTGTTCCACGGCTCGCGCGGCGGGGTGAGCGTCGGCCTGGCCATCCACGGTGGTGGTGCCGCGGTCGGCATCCTGTGCGCCAACGCGCTGGCGATCATCGCCGGGTCACTGCGCTCCCTCGCTCTCCCCAGGGCGTACCGCGTCTTCAGCATCGTGCTCGGGGCGCTGGGACTGCTCAGCGAGGCGTTCGTGGGGGCCTCGGCCGGCACGGCCGGGGTGTTCGAGCGCGGCGGTGTGTACTCGTGGCTGCTGTGGAGTTCCGTGACGGGGGTCCTGCTCCTGGCCGGGCAGCCGCGCCGGTCGGGCGTGGTGGAGAATGTCGCGGTGTGACCCCCGAGCCCGCCGAGCCCCCCGAGCCGCAGCGCCCGCTACGAGCGGACGCGGAACGAAACCGCCGGCTGATCATGCGGACGGCAGAGCGTCTGATCGCGCGACGGGGGCCGGCCGTCACCCTCAATGAGATCGCGCGCGAGGCCGGCGTCGGAGTCGGCACGGTGTACCGGCGCTTCCCGGACCTCCAGGCCCTGATCGACGCGCTGTTCACGGAACGGTTCACGACGTTCCTGCGACTCGCGGCGGCGGCCGGGCAGCACGCCGATCCGGGACAGGCATTGCGTCACTACTTGCTGGAAGCGGCCCAATGGCGGGCCGAGGACCGGGTGTTGGAGACCGTCCTCGCGCACGCGGGCACCGACGCGGAGCCGATCGCCCGCATGCGGGACGACCTCGGACGACATGTGGACGCCCTGGTACGGGACGCGGTCACGGCGGGCGCGGTGCGCGAGGACTTCGCGAGCGCCGACGTGTACGCCTTCCTGTACATGATCGGCGCCGTCGCCGACCGCACCCACGACATCGCCCCCGACGCCTGGCGGCGCTACGCCGAAGTCCTGTTGCTCGGCTTCGGCCTGCGCCAGGGCCCCGTCGCACACACCTCGGCGATGACCGATGCCCAGGTACGACGGACCTGGCCCGAGCCCACCGCCCGGCCGACGGAGGACACCGGCCGAGGCGGCCGGGCCTAACCGGCTCGGACCACCCCGACGGCACCTGGGCGGAGGAGGATGCCACGACGGGCGCCCGGCCGAGGCGGGCGGGCGGCCACGACGGGCGGTCGGCCGCCGGGAGCCGTGGGCCGTGGGCCGCTAGGAGCGGTGTTCGCCCTCGTGGTGGGGGCCGCAGTGGAAGGCGGACGCGGGCCGGGGTGCACCCGTGGGCTGTGCGGCCGTCGCCCCCAGAAGTTCCGCGCACCGCACCCGCTTCGCGCTGTCGACGAGTTCGTCGCTGTCCGAGGCGGCGTTGGCCAGGCTCGCGCAGCACACGGCCAGCAGCAGGGCGCCCGCCGCGAAGGGCAGACTGCGACGGGCGGGGGGCGGCGCGAGCAACGCCCTTACCCGCTGCGGCACTTCACCACCGGTGGCCGCGAGGACTCCGGGGCTCGCCGCGCCGGCGGACGCGAGGGCGGCGCGCCCCACGGCTCGGGCCACGACCGCCCGGTCGCCGACCCTTACCGCGGCCTCCTCGTCGGCCCAGCGTTCCAGGGCGAAGGCGCCGGCCTTGGCCAGCGGGCGCAGCAGGGGGTTGAGCGCGGCGGTGAGCTGCCAGAGGCCGAGGAAGAGGTAGTGCCTGCCGCGCAGATGGGCCCGCTCGTGTGCCAGCAGGGCCGCGCGTTCCTCGTTGCCGAGCCGACGGAGCATCCCTCGGGACACGACGATCCGGCCGGGCGCGCCGGGCAGGGCGAACGCCCGCGGGGCGTCGTCGTCGAGCACGCTCAGCTCAGTGTCGCCGGGCAGGTCGGCGCACTCCTTGCGGAACCGTACGATCTGGCGGACCTGACGGAAGGCGGCCACGCTCAAGTTGCCGACACCGGCTGCCAGAACGAGCGCCCCGGCGACCGCGACGGTGACGTACACGGGGTCCTGCGCGCGTACCGCGGCCGCCGACCAGTGGCCCTCGGCCGCGACTTGGGGGATCTGCGCGATGCCGGTGAACGCCAGAAGGGCGAGTGAGCCCGCCCAGCCGACAGCCGTGACGAGTGCGGCGCAGGCCAGGGCCCATGCGGCGGGGCGCGGGGTGAGCCCGCGCGCCATGGGCGGCGCGAGCACGGTGAGCACGGTCGTGACGACGAACGGTATGTAGACGCTGATCAGCACGGGCTCACCGTCCGCCGTCGAAGCGTTCGCCCCCGGCGTCCCCGACGTCGTGTCCGGACAGCAGCTGCTGTAGCAACTCCTCGTCCTGGGCGGAGAGTTCGGACACGAAGCGAGCCAGTACCGCCTCGCGGTCGGAGCCCTCCTCAAGGACGGAGCGCATACGGCGGGCGGTGTGCGTCGCCTCGTCCCGGACGGGTGCGTAGGCGTATCCGCGCCCTTCCCGCTGCCGTACGAGCATGGCCTTGTCATGGAGACGGGACAGGATGGTGAGCACGGTCGTGTAGGCCAGCTCGCCCGGCAGCCGTTCCATGACCTGGCGGGCTGTCAGCGGGCCGTCGGCCGCCCACAGCGCGGCCAGCACATCGCTCTCCAGCGCGCCGCGCGCCCGCCTGCCGGACCCGGCAGGCTCGTCCCTCTTCGGGCCGTTCACCGCCACCGCCTCCCGTCGCCCTTGCCGTCGCTGTCCGACCGCACGTCTTCGATCGAGCCGTCAGGCTACCCCGAGCACCTCCTACTAGCTGTAGGAGGTATGCTCCGGGCTTCGACCTGCGACCTACTACATCTTGTAGAGTTGGCGCGCTCTTCCGATGGGCGGAGGACCACCCATGCCCCAAGCCGGACGCACTCTCACCCGGCCCGCGCCCGCGGGCCCCCCACCGCGCCCGCGGGGCGAGGCGAGCCTCTCCGGCCGGATCGCGATCGTCTCCGCGAGCATCGGCGCGGGGCATGACGGCGCGGCCGCCGAGCTGGCCCGCCGCCTCATGGCCGACGGCTTCACGGTCGACCGGCACGACCTCCTGGACCTGCTGCCCGCTCGCTTCGGACTGGCAGTCCAGGAGGGGTACCACCGGTTGCTCGTCCGGGCGCCGTGGGCCTACCAGCGCATCTACGCCGGCACCGAGCGCGCCGGAGGGGGCGGTCCGGTGGCACGCGCGCTGCTGCGCACGGCGGAGAGCCGCGTGCTGGGCGCCCTGCACCCGGACACCGGCGCGGTCGTGTCCACCTACCCCGGAGCCAGCCGAGTGCTGGGCAATCTGCGCCGGTCCGGGCGGCTGAACGTCCCGGTCCTCACCTATCTCACCGACTTCTCCGTGCACCCCCTGTGGGTGGCGGACGGCGTGGACGTACACCTCGCGGCCCACGCCGTACCCGCCTTCCAGGCGCGGTCCGTCGGTGCCCTGGACGTGCGGGTGAGCGGCCCCGTCGCCGACCCGCGCTTCCGGCCGTGCGACCGCCGGGAACGCCTTCGGGCGCGGGCCCGCTTCGGACTCCCGCCGCACAGCCCGCTCGCCCTGCTGGTCGCCGGATCCTGGGGCGTCGGCCCGGTCCGGCAGGTGGCACGGGAAGTGCGCGACTGCGGCGCCGCGGTACCGGTCGTGGTCTGCGGCCGGAACGAGACGCTCGCCGCCCGACTGCGGGCCGACGGCATCGAGCACGTCTACGGCTGGGTGGACGACATGCCCGGCCTGATGCACGCCGCCGACGTCCTCGTCCAGAACGCGGGCGGCCTCACCTCCCTGGAGGCGTTCGCCGCGGGCCTGCCGGTCGCGAGCTACCGCTGCATACCCGGCCACGGCCTCACCAATGCCGCGGCCCTGGACGAGGCGGGTGCGGCGGTGTGGATCGAGAACCCCGCCGACCTCAAGACCGTACTGAACGATCTGATCGACGGGGCGCTCGGGCCCGAACGGCGAGCGGCGGGCCTCGCGCTGTTCGCCGGGTCGGCGGCCGAAGGTCCGGCGGCCGAGATAGCCCGGGTGTACCGGGCCGGCCTCAGCCGGGCCGCCGTACCGCCCGCCGCCCCCCGCCGTCGGCGCCGCGCGTCGCGCCGGCTCGCCGTGACCGGCGTGGTCGCGTGTGCCGTGTGGGCCGGTGCCGTCGGCACCGCGGTCGCCACGTCGTACGGGGAACCGGTCCTCGCCCGCGCCATCGGGCACGGCCTCGATCTGGACGACTTCGCCCGGCACCCCGGTGTCCACTCGGAAGGCCGTCACTCGTGAGCCTCGCCCGCCCCCTGCGCACGGCCGCCCTGGCCACGCTGCCCGCCCTCGCCGCCGTCCACACGGCCCCGGTCATCTCGACGTTCGGGCCGCTGCGCAACCGCGTACTGCCCCGGCTCGCGGGGGTGGGCCGCCCGGACCACATCGCCCTGACCTTCGACGACGGACCGGACTTCCTCTCAACTCCCCTGTTCCTCAGGCTACTTGCCCGGCGCGAGACGCATGCCACCTTCTTCCTGCTCGGCACTCAGGTGCACCGCTCGCCCGGCCTGGTCAGCGAGATGGCGGCCGCGGGCCACGAGATCGGCATCCACGGCTGGCGGCACCGCCCCCTTGTTCTGCGCGGCCCACGCGCCACGTACGACGACCTCGTCCGCGCCCGGGACACGGTGGCGACGATCACCGGGCAGCGGCCCACGCTCTTCCGGCCGCCGTACGGAGTCATGTCCGGTGCGGCACACCTCGCCGCCCGGCGGCTCGGCCTCACACCGGTGCTGTGGACGTGCTGGGGCGAGGACTGGACGGCTCGTGCCACCCCGGAGTCCGTCCACCGCACCGTCACCCGCGACCTGACGGGCGGCGGCACCGTCCTCCTTCACGACTCCGACTGCACCTCGGCCCCCGGCGCCTGGCGCTCCGCCCTGGGCGCGCTGCCCCGCATCCTCGATACGTGCAAGGAGCGGGGGTTCCAGGTGGGGAGGCTGAGCGACCACGGGATGCCGGCGGGGCGTACCGCCCGGGCGCAGCCGCATCGCTGAACGCACCCTTCGACGGTGGCCCCGAATCAGGCTCCGTCCGCTGGGTACCCGGAATCCATGTCCGGACTACACGCACGTCCTACGAGCGTCCTCCACCGTCCTGCCCCCATGGTGGAGGAGGCGTCCTCCCAGGCAGGGCGGCACCGGCGCCGCAGGGGGCTGGGCAGGCGGCTTCGCCGCAGGCTCTTCGCCTACCGCGACATCGAGTTCCTCTCCACCCATGTCCCGGGCGCGCCGGGCCCCGGCGAGGAACGGCTGCTCCTGGTGCACATTCGCCGAGTCGTCGGCCAGATCCACTACCGCACCTGCGGCCAGTGTGCCGAGGGCATGATCACCGGCATCGACATCGACGAGGACCTCCACCGCACCGGGCTCGACACCCGCGCACTGTCCCACCTGCGATCCCGCCACCCCGGCATCACCTGGCGCAGCAGCAACCGGACCCTGCGCAGCCGCCGCGACCTCCTGCGACGCATGCGTATCCCGGCCGGCCGGACCGACCGTGCCTGTGCGCATGGTGAGGGGTGACGCCCGCATCCCGGACGCAGCCGGCCGCACGCACACACGAGTTCGCGCGTGCGGGGGCGACAGTCGTGTCCTCCCCATTTGGGGGTTCCGTACGGGACGAGGTCGTGAAGAAGCGAGGTCGTGAAGAAGCGCTGACCGCCGTGCTGTACGTACGGTACGCACGGGCGGACAGCGCGGGGGCGGAGACGCCGCTGGACGTACTGGCGCCTGCACTGGACCGGTGGATACGACCGGTGGATGCTGAGCCAGGCGGCTCGGACCAGGCGGACTACGCGGTGGCGGGGTCGTCGACCAGGCCCGTGCGGAGCTTCGCGAGGATCTTGCTGAGCAGCCGGGAGACCTGCATCTGGGAGACGCCGAGTTCGGTACCGATCTGCGCCTGCGTCAGCTCCTGGCCGAACCGCATGCTCACTATGCGGCGTTCGCGGTCGCTGAGTTGTTCCATGAGCGGCCCCAGCGAGTTCAGGTCCTCGACCCGTTCCATGCCGGGATCCTCGGCGCCTATGAAGTCCGAGAGCGTACGGGCCTTGCCGCTCGCGGTCTGCCCGGACTCCTGGCTCTCGGCGGACGTGTCGAGGGAGCCGGCCGTGTACCCGTTGGCCGCGACGATGCCGTCGATGATCTCCTCCTCGTCCCGGCCCAGGTGCGCGGCGAGTTCCCGCGGCGTCGGGTCGCGGTCCAGCTCAACGGCCAGGTGCTCCTTGGCCTTGGCCAGCTCCGACCGGAGCTCCTGGAGCCGGCGCGGCACGTGCACGGACCAGGTCGTGTCGCGGAAGAACCGCTTGATCTCGCCCACGATGTAGGGAATCGCGAAGGAGGTGAACTCGACCTCGCGGGACAGGTCGAAGCGGTCGATCGCCTTGATCAGGCCGACCGTTCCGACCTGCACCACGTCCTCCATCTCGCCGCTGCCACGGTTGCGGAACCGGCCGGCCGCGAACCGTACGAGGGACAGGTTCATCTCGATCAACGTGTTGCGCGCGTACTGGTACTCACGCGTGCCTTCTTCGAGCACCTGGAGGCGGTCCAGGAACAGCCTGGACAGCACTCGGGCGTCCTTGGGAGCGACAGCGGAGCCGTCCTCGATCCACGGCAGTTCGTCCTGGCCCGTGGGCGTTGCCCGGCGGGTCGAAGCGGTTGCAGCGGTGCTCACGGACAGGGTCACGGTGCCGCCTTTGATGGAAATCAATGTGTGCACCTCCTGCCCGCTCGCTCGACATCCATGTGCCGGCGGCCGGCTTTCCCCGAGCCGGGGACGGGAGACGCGAAGGGGGAGTCACGGCGACCTGAGAGCCGGGCGGCACTGCTGTTACGAGACGGTGACAGAGCGCCGACAACGCATTCGGGCAACGGCCCGTCATTCCTGGTGAGACCGCGCCAAGAGTACTTAGATCACTTAGCTCGCCTTCGGCGCGAAACCGGATGCTCCATGTCGAGAGGGACACAACCATGAACGTCACCAAGCGACACTCCCTTCGCATCGCCACCGTCGGGGCCCTCAGCGCCGCCTGCGTCGCACTGGCGGGCACCGCGATGGCGGCCACCTCCCCCGCCACCTCCCCCGCCGCGTCCACCCCCGCCGTTCAGCAGGCCGCTGCCGTCAAGGCGGCCATCACCGCCAAGCCGTCGGCCACGTCGGTCGGCGCCTGGCAGCTGTTCCGCGTGACCGGTACCACCACCGGACTCAAGACGGGCAGCAAGGTGACGCTTCAGCAGAAGCAGAACGGCAAGTGGGTCACGCTGCCCGCGTCCGCGCCCGTCTCCCGCAACGGCTCGTACTCCCTCGGCGTCAAGCTGGGCCTCAAGGGCAAGAACGAGCTGCGCATCGTCAGTGGCAGCACGGCCTCCGCCGTCTTCAGCGTCACCGTGCGGTAGCACGCGTTCAGCGTCACCGTGCGCCAGCGCGCGGCGGGTGGCGGGTGGTGGCCCGGGGCCCTGGTGTTCAGGGCCCCGGGCCACCGTCGCATCGGGGCCCGTCGCCGAGCGCTACCGGCCCCCGCGTCCCACAGCGGACGCGAAGCCCAGCCAGGCGTGGCGGTTGCCCCACCAGCACCAGCCGATCTTCGGGGCGTCGCGCCGCTCCCGTCCGTCCCGCCCCGTGCCGTTGCTGATCCAGATCGCCGGCGTGCGGGCGTCCAGGACGCCGTTCGCCTTGCGCAACCGGGAGCCGATGGTCATGAAGCAGCGGTTCCGCTCCAGCACCTCCGGCTGCTGGAGCAACCAGTGGATGCCTTCGGAGAGCAGCAGCGGGGTACGGCCGTCCTCGGTGAGGGCGGGCAGCGCCTCCTCGGGGCTCCAATTGGCCAGGTGGTCACCGCGATCGAGGCCGGTGACGAGGTAGAGCGGAGAGTCGGGCAACTCGACGCCGCAAGGGGCGAACCGGTCGACGTCAGCCATGTCGACGACCACGAACCCGGGTTTGCCGTCCCGGCGGAGCAGCGGCGCGAGGGCCGAGGCGGGGACGCGGTCCGGGTGGACGGCGAGCAGCGCGTCGGAGCCTATGAGCCCGTCGCCTCCGAGCCCGTCGCCTTCGAGCGCGGCGGCTCCGCGAAAGGCGGCTTCGGCGAAGCTGCGAAGGTCGTCGGCGGGAATCCCGGCGAGCTCGTGCACCCCGAGCTCAATCAGGCGTTCCGCCTGAGTCGCGAGCGGTGGCAGTGGGGACGCGGTGACGGCGGTGGCAGTGGTATCGGGCACGGCACTCCTCGGTTCGGGGCAGCGGGCCTGAGATCAAACGAGACGGCCCGCCGAAGTGTTCCCGGCAGACGGAGGCCCGTGGGTCATGGGTCCCGACCAGGTGGCCGGAGGCCCGTGGGTCATGGGTCCCGACCAGGTGGCCGCGCGTGGCGCGCGCCGCCCGGCCGAGGTCGCCGATATTTTGCGTCCCATGACGTCAGAACCGGAACGCGGCACGGATGAATCGAACGACGTCCGCGAGGCGCGCCTTGCGATCGCGGAGTATGTGAGGCGTACGGGGACGCCCGCACGGCCGGACGGTTCGACGAGTCCCGAAGGGGAACTCGACACCGCGGCGAGCCCGGAGTCCGCGAAGAACAGTGACCGCATCGACGACAGGACGGCGGAGGATGTCGCGCGGGCGGCGTGGGACGCCGTGCAGGAAGCCACTCCGCCTCCGCCCGATCCCGGGGCGGGGCCGGCCGAGAAGACGGACCAGTCTCCTGAACTCGCGGAACGCCACCGCCGGGCGGTCGCCATCGCGCGCGGACTACAGCAACTCGGCTACCACTTGGACGAGACTCTCCTGCCCGGCCCGGACATGGCCGCCGGATAGCGCTCCGGCCCCGGGTCACCGTCACCGCCCCGGGGCAGCCGCCGGACTCAGGCCGTTGCCCGCCGGACTCGGTAGTTCCAGCGGGTGAGCGACCGAACGACGGTCTCGGCGCCGATCGGGTTGGCGCTGTGCACGACGACCGTACCGATGTGGAAAGGCCGCCCGTGGAACGCGACTTCTTCCAGCACGGTCACCACGGGCAGGATGCTGTCGTCGCCGCCGAGATCGTGGTCGAGCCAGAGTTCGTCGACGAAGCAGTCGCGGTGCTCGTGCAGGAGCTGAACGCCTTCGCGGCTGGTACGGGCGATCCGCGTGGCCCAGGGCAGCGCCCGGAGGTCGTCGATGCCGAGGATGACGGGCGTCCGGCGCACGGTGGAATCGTGAGTCACCTGATCATCATCGCAGCGGGGCGGCCACGAGAACCACGGGTTTCGGCGCTCCGGACCAGCCCTGAAGCCGCGCCGGTCCGACTCCGCTCGCCCGTGCGGCCGGCCGCGCCCGGACCGGCCCACGCGATCCTCGGCCCCGGCCACGACCCGGAGAAGCGTCACGAGGCCGTACCACGCCATGGGGCGACCGGACCCGCACCGGTGAAGCCGCCGTGAATCCACTACGGTGCCTTCCGGCGGTGTCCGGACTGCTTGTCGGGGCTGGGACCCGCCGACCGCGCCGCGGCGCGTCATGGTGTCGCGGCGGCAAGGGGAAGCAGGGAGAGGGGCAGCGTGCCGGACTTGCAGGACCTACCCGAATCGACGACGGAAGCCGATGGCTCCGTGATCGTTCGCGTGCTCAGCTACAACATCCGCTCCATGCGTGACGACACCGCGGCGCTCGCCCGGGTCATCGCGGCCTGTCGGCCCGATGTCGTCTGCGTGCAGGAAGCGCCGCGGTTCTTCCGCTGGCGCAAGGCCGCCGCCCGGCTCGCCCGGACGTCCGGCCTCGTCTACGTCGCGGGCGGCGCCACCGCCTCCGGGCCCATGATCCTTTCCTCGCTCCGCGCCCACGTCGAGCGCACCGAGGACGTCCTGCTGCCGCGCACCCCCGGCCTGCACCAACGCGGCTTCGCCACCGCCGTCCTGCGGTTCGGCCGGGCCCGACTCGGCGTGCTCAGCTGCCACTTGAGCGTGGAGGACTGGGAGCGTTACGGGCAGGGGCGGCTGCTTCTCGACCGGTTGTCGGCCATGGACGTGCCGTACGCCGTCGCCGCGGGCGACCTCAACGACCGGCCCGACGGGCGTACCTTCGGCCTGCTCGCGGACGCCCTCCAGGACGGCTGGGCCACCAAGCCCTGGGGGCGCGAGCACACCACGCGGCTCGGCGATCCCCTTCAGCGCATCGACGTGGTCCTCGCGACGGAAGGCGTGGAAGTGCTGGGCTGCGGGGTGCCGATGGGGCTCCCCCACGTCGAGGAACGAGACCTCCGCGCAGCCACGGATCACCTGCCCGTACTGGCCGCACTGCGGGTTCCCGCCTCGTAGAACGGGTCCCGCCTGCCTCTCCGACGCGCCCCGGCCGCGACCGGCCGGACACTGGTGCCCCCCCGCCTCCGTGTCCCCCGGTCCGGGGCCCTCAGGCGCGCGGCGGCTGCGTCGCGGTGTCGAGGTAGAAGGAGTCGATGTTCTGCACCGCCTGCTCGAAGTCCTCCAGGTTCACCGGCTTGGTGACATAGGCGTTGGCGTGGCTGTCGTACGCACCGGAGACGTCGTCGGGGGCCGAGGACGTGGTGAGGATCACCACGGGGATGGTGTGCAGATCCTTGTCGGACTTGAGCACCTTCAGCAGGTCGCGCCCGTTCATGCGCGGCATGTTGAGGTCGAGCACGATGAGGTCCGGGCGCACACTCCCCGGGGCGCGCAGGTATTCCAGGGCGGCCACTCCGTCCGTGACCTGGACCAGATTGCGGGCCCCGCGTTCGGAGAGGGCTTCCTCGATGAGCAGGGCGTCGGCGACGTCGTCCTCGACGAGCAGGACATCGAAGGCGCGGGCGGGGGTGGTCATGGTCGGTTGCTCCGTAGGTGCTTCGGTGGAGTGGTGGAAGAGCCCCGGCCAACGGCGGCGGGCTCCTTGGCGGGTCATTCCGCAGGCCTCGCCGATCTGCGGGTAGCCGGCGCCCGCGCGTGCGGCGGCCGTGGCCGCGGCCCGCTGAAGCTGCTCGGCCGATCTTCGCAGTTGGTCCAGCACGTGCAGCAGCGCCAGTGCCTCCTCCGGGCCGGCCGGGGACGGGCATGATGGGGCGTCGAGCAGTTGACGTGTGAGGCGCCGCGCAAGGGCACCGATCGCGGCGTCCGTGACGGCGGCCGTCTCCAGCGGTGTGGTCCGCAATGCGAAGTTCTTGCCAGCCATGCCTGGAACCTTAGGCCCCCGTACGGCAGCCGACAACAATGGTTGTCGATCGGCCTTTAGAGTATGCGGGCCGCGACCCTTTCCATGCGGTCGTCGCAGCGAGGAGTTCAGGGGATGGCTGGTAACGAGCAGCGGGCGGGCGGACGGGGCCTCTCGGCGTGGACGACGCGGCAGTGGCTCCGTACGGGAATGGCCGGGGCGCTGGCCGTCCTCGCCCTGCTCGGTGTGGCGGGAGCATGGATGCTGGGCCGGACGGCGTCGATCAGCCAGGACCTGGTGGACGTCAAGTCTCCCGCGGTGACGACCGCGATCCGGCTGGAGTCGGCCCTCCTGAACCAGGAGACCGGCGTCCGCGGTTACGGTCTCACCGGCACCGCGGACTTCCTGACCCCCTACCAGCAGGGCCGTGCCGAGCAGGCGGCGGACGTCGCGCAGTTGTCGAAGCTGCTGCACGACGACAGCGCCGGTCTCCGGGACGTCAAGGCCGTGCAGGACGCCATGGAGGCCTGGCGGGCCCGGATCGGGGGGCCGGTCGCCGCGTCCCCACCGGGGGCGCCCTCCGCGCTGGCTGCGGAACGCGCCACGGAGGGCAAGCGGGCCTTCGACAGGGTGCGGTCGGCCGTGAGCGTCCAGCAGGACCACCTGCGTGCCGAACAGGCGCGCGCACGGGCCGACCTGGCGGACATGATGCGCCAGCGGAACTGGGTGTTCGCGGCGATCGCCCTGTTCATCCTGATCCTGGCCGGGCTGGTCTTCGAGGGGCTGCGCCGCGGCATCAACGAGCCGCTGGAACGGCTCGGTACCCAGGCGCGCATCATCACCGGCGGCGACTTCACACACCCCATCACGGCCACCGGCCCGGCCGACCTGAAACGGCTGAGCGACGAGATCGACCTCATGCGCCGACGACTCGTGCACGAGCTCGCGTTCAGCGAGGAGGCGCGCCGGCGCCTGGACGCCCAGTCCGCGGATCTGCGGCGGTCCAACACCGAGCTGGAGCAGTTCGCGTACGTCGCCTCGCACGACCTCCAGGAGCCGCTGCGCAAGGTCTCCAGCTTCACCCAGCTCCTCCAGCGGCGCTACGGCGGTCAGCTCGACGAACGGGCCGACCAGTACATCGATTTCGCCGTCGACGGCGCGAACCGCATGCAGACCCTGATCAACGATCTGCTGGAGTTCTCCCGGGTGGGCCGGGTCCACAACACCCATCAGGCCGTCGACCTGGGCAGGGCGCTGGACCGGGCCCTGTCCTCGCTGAGCCTCAGCATCGAGGAGGCCGAGGCGGAGATCACGTACGACCCGCTGCCGACCCTCGTCGCCGATGCCACCCAGATGGGCATGCTGTGGCAGAACCTGATCGGGAACGCCGTCAAGTTCCGCCGCCCCGGCGAGCCGCCACGCATCCATGTGTCGGCCGTACGCGAAGACGTGCTGTGGCGGTTCACCGTCACCGACAACGGCATCGGAATCGCCCCCGAGTACGCCGACAAGGTCTTCGTGATCTTCCAGCGGCTGCACACCAAGGACGCCTACAGCGGCAGCGGCATCGGACTCGCGATGTGCAAGAAGATCGTCGAGTTCCACGGCGGCACCATCGCCATCGACCCCGCCTGCGCGGACGGCACCCGCATCACGTT
This sequence comes from Streptomyces sp. NPDC006691, assembly GCF_042869955.1. Taxonomy (NCBI): domain Bacteria; kingdom Bacillati; phylum Actinomycetota; class Actinomycetes; order Kitasatosporales; family Streptomycetaceae; genus Streptomyces; species Streptomyces sp. NPDC006691. The sequence goes on along the minus strand of NZ_JBIAGW010000004.1, from coordinate 192,256 downwards.
CACCCTCGCCCCCGAGCCGCCGGAACGCCCCGGGCCGGCCGAAGTCGTCGGCTCCGACGCCTCGCAGGTGGTGCCGGTGTCATGACCACCTTCGTGACGGACCCCGCAGGCGCGACACCGGAGCAGCAGACCTATCGCGTCGTCCTCATCGAGGACGATCTGGCGGACGCCGTTCTGGTCGAGGAACTGCTCCTCGACACCGGGCTGCGGTTCGAGCTCACCACGTGTGCGAGCCTCGCCGACGCCCGCACCGAGCCGGCCCTGCGCACGGCCGACTGCATCCTGCTCGATCTGCACCTGCCCGACGTCTCCGGCACCAAGGCGGTCGCGGCGGTACGGGCGGCCGCGCCGCACACCGCGGTCATCGTCCTGACCGGCCTGTCCGAGGCCCGGGCGGGCAGCGACGCCATGGCCGCCGGCGCGCAGGACTACCTGGTCAAGGGCAAGGTGGACGCGGATCTGCTGCACCGGGCGGTCCGCTACGCCGTCTACCGCAGCCAGACCGAACGGGCGAACGCCCAGACCCAGGCGGCCACCCTGCGGGCCGAGGAGAACTCCCGTCTTGAGCGCGGGCTGCTGCCCCAACCGCTCCTGTCCACGTCGTCCGTCACGGTGACCACCCGCTATCTCCCGGGCACCGAACTGGCCCTGCTCGGCGGGGACTTCCTCGACGTCGTGGAGGGCGACGACGGGCTGCTGCACGCGGTCGTCGGCGATGTCAGCGGTCATGGGCCCGACGCCGCCGCGCTCGGCGTGTGCCTGCGGATCGCCTGGCGCTCACTGATCCTCGGCGGCCACCGCGGCAGGGAGCTCCTCCAGCTGATGGAACGGATCCTGATCGCCGAACGCGGCGACCGTCCGCTCTTCGCGACCTGCGCCCTCCTCACCCTCGACCACGGTGCCGCCACCGCCGAGCTGCATCTGGCCGGCCACCACGGGCCCCTGCTCACCACGGCCGGGGCAACCCGCGAAGTCACCGCCCGGCACGGCATCGCCCTCGGCATCGACCCCCGGGTGAGCAACTGGCCGCCGACCGTCGTCCCGCTCCCGGCCGCCGGGGCGCTGACCCTGTACACCGACGGCCTGACCGAGGGGCACAACGGTTCGTCGCGGGGCCGGCTCGGCGTGGACGGCCTGGTCACCCTGATCGACCGGCTGCCGCAACCGGACCCCGCCGCCCACGTCGACCTCCTCATCAAGGAGACCTCCGCGCTGAACGCGGGCCGCCACTCCGACGACGTCGCCGTGCTGCGCCTCGACTGGAAGCAGCCCGCACGCCCGGCCCCCGGGAGCCCGGCGGGGAGCGTCCCGGCCTGACGGGAGGCGGTCCGCCTGCCTGCTCCGCCCACGTGCTCTTCGGTTTTCGGGGCAGACGGGACAGGAAGCCGTCCGTCGAACCGAGGAGAGACCGTGGCGAAGGACTCGTCGTTGAAGGCCGTGGGATGGGCGCGCTCCCTTCCGCTGAGCAGCAGCGTCAAGGAGGCCAGGGACTGGACGCGTGAGCATCTCGCGACGCTGGACTGGTCACGGACGGCGCCGGACGTGGTCGACGCGGTGCTGCTCACCGTGTCCGAGCTGGTCACCAATGCTCATGTCCATGCCCGCAGCGCAGCGCAACTGATCCTCGCCTGGGACGAGAAGTGCCTGCACGTCACCGTGCACGACGCCTCACCGCGGCTGCCCGAGCAACGCGACCCCGAGGCCGATGCCCTGGGAGGGCGTGGCCTGCTCCTGATCGACGTCCTCGCCGACGACTGGTACGCCTATCCGTGTCCCCGGGGCAAGAACGTCACCGCCTGCTTCCAGCCGCCCGCGCCCGCCCACCCCGAGGCGGTCGGCGGCGGTTAGGACCGACCGGGTGCGCACCGCCTGTCCAGCACCGACCGTTCTTGAACACTTGGGCGAGGAATGAGCAACTCACCGTAGATGGCGGGGAATTGACACCTATAGTGCTCACCGATTCGACGTCGTCCGACAACGACGACGGCCGCCACCGGGTGCGCGGCCAGCGTCGGGACCACGGCAACGGGGAGCAAGGGTGCGGCTGGAAGCGGTCATTGGGCAACTCACGTTCAGGGAGAGGTTCGCCCGCAAGAGGGTGCGCTTCGAACGGGGCGCCGGGGCGCTGGTGTTGCAGATCGAGGGCGGGAGCGATCCCGTGCGGCAGTGGCTCGCCCAGCTGCTCAAGGACTGTCGCGGCATCGTCCCGGTGAACCATCCGAGCGATGTCGATCCCGAGCACGAGTCGGAGCGACAGGTCCTCGATCAGTTGCAGGCGATCGCCGAGGGCTGCGGCTACGGCGGCGTCGTGGCCCGCGGGCTGCCGATCGTCTTCCCCCGCTTCGCGGCCGCCCGCACCGCGCTGTACGACTGGGAACCGACGCACGACCATTCCCGGGCCCGGCGGATGGGCGCCCTCAAGCGACAGATCGAGGACGCGATCGCGCAAGAGCGCCGGCACACCATGCCGCAGGCCCGTACCCGGCTCGACCCACTGGTCCAGGACGCATACGTCACCCAGCAACTGGGCGGCCTGCTGGGCTTGTTGCTGAAGATCGCCCAGGCTCTGCGGTTCCCGTGGCTCCGTACGAAGCGCTGGTTCCGCAAGTCCAGGTTCCCGGGCCTTCGCACCTTCGAGGCGGTCTGCGAGGAACTGGACGGCTGGCGCGCCAGGCCCGCACACGAGAAGCAACAGCTGCTCGTCGAGGCACTGCTGGCCGATGTGGACGCACACTACGGCGTGCTGCGGCGCCTCAACCGGGCCCGCCGTCCCGTCATCCTCCTGCCGGACGTGGACACCGTACGGACGCGGCGCATCATCCGGGACAGGATCCTGGAGGCGTACGGCGGCAGGGCCCGGGACCTGCGGGTGCACCCCGTGGTCGTCACCACGTCGCGGCCGGGCGGGGCGGACCCGGTGGTGGGCGGACGGCCCGCGGTGCCGGCGGACCGCCTCGCCGAGGAGATCCCGCGCCGCTTCCGGGAGGGCAGGGAGGTGGCCGCGTCGCGGAGCCGCGGCGGGAACGAACCGCTGCCGAGTCCGCTCGTCCAGATCGTCCTGGACGAGGCCTCCGCGCCCGGACCCCGCCGGCCGGGCCTGCGGCTCCTGGGCCCGGCGACCGCGACGGTCACGGCGGTCGCGCTCCTCGCCGCGGGACTCGGTGCGTATGTCTCCTTCTTCCGCGAACCGGCCTTCTGCGGGAAGGGACTTGAGATCCACGGGGGCGAATGCGTGGGCGTCTCCGACGGGACCGGGGTGTTCATGCCCGACGTCAAGGGAATGCCGGAGGTCTTCGAGCGCGTCGCCGAGCAGAACAAGGCGGTCGAGGGCCGCAAGCACGCGACCGTGGCCCTGCTGATCCCGATGCAGTCCGCCAACGCCGCGGTGCGGCGGCAGATCCTCAGCGAGGTGCAGGGCGCGTATCTTGCGCAGATGGCGGCGAACGGTGCCGATTCGGTGAAACCCGCCATCCGGCTGGTCCTGGCCAACCCGGGCGAGGGCTACGGTCGCTGGCGCGGAACGATTGATCAACTCACTTCGCAGGAACCGGACTTGCGGGTCGTCGTGGGCTTCAATCTGAGCCTGGACAAGACCAAGGAAGCCCTCACCTACGTGACCAACACGCTGCACCTTCCGGCGGTGGCCAGCGTCGTGACGGCCGACGACTTCGCCAACCCCGAGGGCACGGACACCGTCCCCTACCCGGGGCTCGCCCGCGTGGTGTCGACCTCCCGCGAGCAGGCGCGGGCACTGCTCGCGTTCGATCCCCAACTGGCAGGATCGCAGACCGCGTTGGTCACCGATGACCGGCCGGGCGACGACTACGACCGTTCGCTGCGGGACGCCTTCGCGCAAGCCAGGAAGAACGAGGGCGGCGGCGGAGTTCAGGACATGCGCTTCGAGTCCCCGGGCGTCGAGGAAGCGGGTGTCACCCCGAACGAGTTCGAGGACTTCGCGGGGAACATCTGCCGCTCCAACACCCACGTCGTCTACTTCGCCGGGCGGGCCTTCCACCTCAAGCTCTTCGTGGAGAAGCTGGCCACCACGTACTGCCGCGAGAAGGCGTCGTACACCGTGATCACCGGGTCCGACGCCACCACTCTCGACGAGCGCCTGGACGATCACGACCGGGCCCTGCTGCGGGGCGACCCGGGCTCGGGCAAGCCGTCCGTCAGCATCCGCTACGCCGCCCCGGCACACCCCGACGCCTGGCGCACCGAGCTGGCCAAGTGGCGGAACGACCCGAAGACGAAGGGGCAGGGCCCTCCGCTGTACCTGCGGGAGGCGCAGGACTCGATGGACGCCCTGCGCCGGGGCATCGCGGACCAGTCGGGGCCCATCGGGCCGGTGAACCTCGACGACGGGCGGACCATCGTCACGTACGACGTCGTCCTGACGGCGAGCCGCGCGCTGGCACGCGCGGTCCACACCAGTGGCCTTGAGGTGCCGACGGCCGACCGCGTGGTCAGGGACCTCGGCAAGCTCAACTCCGACCTGCGGGTGCGGGGCGCCGGCGGCTGGATCTGCCTGACGAACGCGGGAAACCCGTACAACAAGGCGCTGTCGGTGGTGCGTCTGGATCCCGGCTCGCGACAGCTGGTGTTCGAGGGCGTGGCCTGGCCGACCGGTCACGCGCCGGGCCACGAGGACAACTGCGTCGTGCCGGCCCGCCCCGAGCAGTCGCCGAGCGGCTGACGCCCAGGTCCGTCAGCGGCATGGTGACCAAGCCCCTCACGTGCGCGACCGGGTGGTGTGTGCGTGCGGCAGGGCCGGCGCCGGCCCCGGGTCCGCTCGTGTCGGCGGTCGGGTGACACAGGTTTCACGACCTGCGGGCACCGGGGACTGATCACCCCGTTCCCCTCCCAATCGCCCAGACAGGAGCAGACATGCGTATGCGCACCACCCTCGCCGCCGGCGCTCTCGCCATCGCCGCGATCCTCGGCAGCACCGGCACCGCCCTGGCCCACGACCGGGACGACCACCACTCCCGCGGCGAGACCGGCGCCTGCGGCTCGTTCGCCGGCGCGAGCGGGGGCCACGCCGCCTGGGGCTCCGGCTGTATGCACTCCCAGTGGGAGGGCATGTACCCCGGCCGTGGCTTCCACCACCGGCTGAACGGGTTCTAACCGCTCCCTGCGGACCCGCTGTCGGGCCGGTGGGGCCGACACCGCTGTCGGCCCCACCGGCCCACCGGCCGTCCTACCACCCGTGCCGGTAGCGGAGTTCGGCGACGGCGAGGCCGTCGTAGACATCGGTCCGCGTGTGCCCGTCCGCCCGATAGCCGGCCCGCTCGTAGAACCGCCGGGCGCCCCGGTTGCCGTCGAGCACCCACAGGACCACGGCCCCGAACCCCCGGCTCCGCAACCGCGCGTGTGCCTCGCCGAGCAGCGCTCGGCCGATCCCCCGGCCGGTGAGGTCCGGGCGGACGTACAACGCGTTGATCTCCCCGGTCCGGACGCCGCGCTCGCCGGGCTCCTCGCTCCGGGAGGGCCCGTAGTTGACCCACCCCACCGGGACGCCCGCGTCGACAGCGACGAGGTCGGCCGACTGCCGATGCGGCAGCGAGAACCACTGCCGCCGCTGGTCGGCGTCGCTCTCGACCGTCATCGCCTCCAGGTAGGACCCGGGGAGGATCCCGGCGTACGCGGTCTGCCAGCCCCGCACCCGGATCGCCGAGACGGCCTCGACGTCGCTCTCACTCATCTTCCGCACGTGCACCATCACGCCCCCAGGCCCTCGGCCGGACTGCCCTGACGTTTCGGTACGGGCCCGAAACGACGAACGCCGGGATGCCTTGCGGCAGCCCGACGTCATGTCGACGGTGAGGAAAGCGAGCGGACTGAGTCGTTGAAGAGGAAGAAGGAAGTCCGTTCATGGCCTCACCGGCCTCAACCGTAGCAGTCACCCGGGGATCAGGTCGCGCAGGTTTTCCGGGGTGACGACGCACGAGTCGGGGTGCAGTCCGTCCGGTCGCTCAAGGCCGATGTACGTCACCGGGCCGTCCGGGACCGTCCGGCCGTCCCACCGGGTGGTGGCGGCGGCCCGGTCGGCCATCAGGCCGGTGAGGTGGCGCACCGTGAGATGGTCACGCTCGACGAAGCCCCGTACCAGGGCCGCGACCGAGACCCTGTTTCCCTCCACCCGGTTCCTCCTTGGCGTTCCCCTGAGGTACACGTGGAGCCACTTCGCGCGCCAGGTGCCGTCATCCCCGCGGATGAAGACCAACGGCAGCGCGACGCGGCCGGGGCCGCGCAGCTCCGACTTCATGCGGACGGTGCGCGGTTCGAAGGGACGGCCCAGCTGGTCCCCGTCGCGCAGCATGAAGCCGAAGAACGACTCGTCGACCTCCTCGAAGCCCTCCCCGGAGAAGATGTTGACCTGCGGGACGATGTAGGTACCGCGCACGGCCCCCAGGCGCAGGTTGATGAATTCCGACGCCCCGTCGGGTGCGTCGGTGATGTCGCCGGAGTGCTCGCCCTCGACCCCGGTCAGAGCGGTGTAGGAGAGCCAACCGACGGTCTCGTGGCCGGAGTCGAGCATCAGGGCCGACAGGTCGAAGTCGGTGGGCTCCTTCGTCTGCTTCCAGTGGACGAAGAACCGCAGCAGTTCGCCGTCGACCGGCGAAAGGGAGCCGCGCGGCAGCACGCCGAGCCCGGCCGCGGTCGCCCGGCCGCTGAGCGGGAGCGCGACATCGAGGACGTCCGGGTCGATCAACAGGTGTCCGGGGTCGGGCAGTCGGCGGCTCGTCTCAGCGTCGAGGGCGGCCATCAGACGGACTCGCGCGTCCTCGGGCAACGGGGAGCGCGAGTCGTCGGTGGCCCAGGCGCGGCCGAGCCGGTTGACGAAGACGCGGCGCGAGCCACTCCCCCGCGCCCGGTTCAGCAAGTGCTCGCGCACCGACAGCAAGACCCGGCCCGACACCTCCGGAGCGAGCCGGGTGACCGCGTCGGCCAGCGCGTCACGCTCGGCGTCCGAGGCGCAGGCGCGCAGCAGCCGGTCCAGGGCGCGGAAGAGCCTGCCCGGTGCGGTTTCCAACAGCCGTGCCGCGCCCAGGACATCGCCGGCCGCGAGCCTTTCCTCAACCCGGCTGTCCAGGGAACGTGCCTGCTTCTCGCCCCGAGCCACCGCGAACACGTCGGCGGCGTGCGGCCAGCGCGCCGCGTATTCGTGCGCGTGCAGCCGCTCCCCCAGGCGTTTGAACGCCTCGCGATGTGCGGATACGTCGGCGAGCTTGGCCGGGTTCGCCGAGACGACGGCGTCGAGTCCGGCGAGCAGCAGCCGGCGAACCCGTCGGGACGGCGAGCGGAACCGGGTCGGCTGCACCAGCGTGACATCGCCGTCCGACAGGGCGCACGCGAGCCGGAGCGCGTCGGTGACCGTGTCGAGCAGGGGAGCGGCGCCGGCCTCGATGCGGGCGCGGTTCACCACGGCACGGTTCTCCCGCACCGGGATCGTCGGCGGCCGCGGCCCGTCCACGCAGTGCCCGGCGAGCACCGCCAGGTCGAGCAGGCCCGCGTCTCCCAGCGGTGTGCTGCTCCCCGCCAGGGCGAGGTACAGGGCGGCCACCTCGTCCTCCGGCGCGCCGCCCAGGTGCAGGACGGTCAGGCGGTCGCCCGCGGTGGCGATCAACTCCCGGTGCGCGGCGAGCATTTCGGCGTACGTGTGCTGGTACGTGCCGTACGCCGGAAGGGACAGCAGGTCCACCACCCCGTCGCCGAGCCGCGTGACGTCGGCTCCCCTGCCCAGTGCGTCGACGACGCACTGCCGCCAGAAGGCGTGGGTGTCCGGCACATGGGCCGGGAAGTCGATGAAGTAGGTGTTGTGCCGGACGTGGTCGCCGGCCATCGTGCGGACCGTGTCCAGGGTGCGCACGGCCGTGTCGATGACGGTTTCCTCCGCCAGCGCCGCGAGGTGCTCCAGCAGCTCCGCGGACAGCTTGAAGCCCACGGACATCAGCACGGCGTCGAACTGCCGCGCGGCGACGCCGCCTTGCCCGGCGGCTCCGCGGGGGGCGGGAAGACGGTGGGTGTGCCGGACGACCAGGGGTTCGAGGGGGTGGATCATCACAGCATGGTCCCAGAGCCCCGTGAACCGGCGCATTCGGGTTTCCGTGAGCCCCTGCCACCCCCTCCCACCCCTGGGAGATCCCACCCCTGGGAGAGGGGCGGGGGCGCCCAGGTGCCGTACGCGGCTGCGTGTGAATCCCGCTGTGGGGGAAGGGGTGGGAGGTGTGGGAGTTCACTGATCCTCTGTTCGATTTCGCTCGCCGCCGTCGTGAGCCCGCGGTGGTGCAGACCCTGCGATCCACCGCGGCGGCGGTCATCTCCTATGTCGTGGCCCTGCGTCTGAGCAGCGAGCCCGCGCCCCTCACCGCCCCGCTGACCGCGCTGCTCGTCGTGCAGGTCACCCTCTACACCACACTCGTGACCGCCGTGCGCAGAGTGAACTCCGTCGTGGTCGGCGTACTGCTCGCCGTCGGGTTCAGCTCGCTCGTCGGCCTCACCTGGTGGAGCCTGGGGCTGATCATCCTGGCGGCCCTGGTGGTCGGACGGTTCGTCAAGGTCGGTGAGTTCGTCCCGGAAGTGGCCATCAGCGCGATGCTCGTCCTCGGTGTCACCCGGGTCTCGGCGACCGCCTGGGACCGCGTCCTGGAGACGCTGATCGGCGCGGGCGTCGGCATGCTGTTCAACATGCTGCTCGCGCCCCCGGTGTGGGTGGATTCCGCGGGAGGCGCCATCGAGGAACTGGCCGCGCGCATGCGGCGGCTGCTGGTGGACCTCGGGGACGAGGTAGGTGGGCACACCCCCGTGGCACAGGCGGCCGCCCGGCTGCACGAGGCACGGCGGCTCGACCACGACATCGCCCAGGTGGACGTCTCCCTGCGGCAGGCCGAGGACAGTCTCAGGCTCAACCCGCGTGTCAAGGAGGGGCTGCTGTCGCGCGTGGTGCTGCGCACCGGTCTCGACACCCTGGAGATCTCGGCGGTGGTGCTGCGCGTGGTGTGCCGGTCACTCACGGACCTCGCCAAGGAGCGCACGCAGGAGCATCTCTTCGACGCGGACGTGGGGCTCGCGCTGCGGGACGTCTTCGAGCATCTCGCCCGGGCCATCGAGAGTTTCGCGGTCCTCATCACCACGCAGGTCAGCGCCAACGCCGAGGAGGCGGAACAGCGGCTGACCGATGAGCTGACGGCGGGCCGCGCCAGCCGGGACCGGGTCGCCGACCTGCTGCTCGCCGAGGTCCAGCGGCACCCCAGGCAGTGGCAACTGCACGGGGCGCTGCTCGCCGAGGTCGACCGGATCCTGGACGAACTCGACGTGGAGAAGCGGTCCCAGCGCCTGGTCGAGGAGCTGGACCGGCTGTCGCGGGAACAGCGGCAGCGGTGGCACGTCCTGCGCCGGATCCGCAGCCGGGCCCAGCAGGCCCTGCGCCTTGCGGAACCCGAGGACCGGCGGCCCTGAGGCGCAGCGGCCGGCGCGGCCTTCGGGTCCTCCCTCAGTCGAGCAGCAGCGGGTTGGGGAGGTCGGCCTCGGGGTGCATCCGGAGCAGGGTGTGGAGGACTCCGGCCAGACCGGACATGAGGCTCGGCGAGAACGCCTCACGGGCCAGACCGCCGACCGGGCCGCGCTGTTCGAGGCCGGTGAGGAGCTCGGCGTCGAGGTCCTCGGGGGCGCCCGATCCGATGGAAGTGAGGAACTCCCACAGACCCAGGTCACCGTGGCACAGGGTGTGGCTCCACCCGAAGCCCTCCGCGGCGCACGCTGCCGCGGCCCGCCGGGCCATGTCGAGACGGGCCGGGTCGCCGGTGCGGCGGTGGAGGTCCAGCATGCCGATGCCGATGCCCGCGCTGCCGTGGCACCAGCTGGTGAAGAAGTCCTCCTCGGCGCCGATGCGCACGTCGAGCCAGTTGCCTTCGCCGGGGCGGTAAAGGGACTCCTGGAACGCGAAGGCCCGCTCGCCGAGGCGGTGCCAGTCACCGCGCTCGGCCGCCGAGCCCGCCTCCGAGAGCGCGAGCCGGGTCAAGGCCCAGCCGATGCCGGTGGCGCCGTGGGCGAAGCCGCCTATGCCCTCCGGATTGAGCCGGGTCGGCCACCGGACTCCCCCGGCGTCGGACACACCGCACTGGGCAAGACGGTGGCCGATGTGCGCCGCCGCGTCCAGCCAGCGGGTCTGCCCGGTCGCGGCGGCGAGGTCGAGCAGCGGGACGATCGCGCCTGCGGCGCCGTTGAGGAGGTCCACCTCCACGTCCTCGTCGACCAGTGGCCCGTCGGTGAGCAGCAGGGCCCGCTCGGCCGCCCGCTTCAGCAACCAGTCCTCGCCGCGCACCCGGTGCAGCGCCAACCACGTCCACACCTGTGAGGCCGCGCCGCTGAAGGCCCCGGCCGACGGCGTGGGGGTACGGTCCTCGGTGCCGATCAGCACGCGCAGGGCGCCATCGAACGTCTCGCGTACGCCCGGGACGTCCTCGGCCCGCCCGGCTCCCACCTCGCGGTCGTACTCGGCCAGGGTGAGCGCCACTCCGCCCTGCCCGGTGTAGAGGTCGGCGGGCAGCACCCGGATCGACCAGCCGGCCGGGGTGAAGACGGGGCTGATCCAGGTGACCGTGCCGTCCTCGCCGCGCACCGCGCCGTCGCACAGTCTGCGCACCATCTGCGCGGCCAGTTCACGGCGGCGGCGCTCCCGGTCGCGGGCATGTGGACCGTGGGCCGCCGTCCGCACCCGGGCGGGCAGCGAGCGTTCGTTCAGGTAGGCCCCGACCAGCGCGTCCTGGATCACCGACTCCTCGAAGGCCAGGTCCGCACCGCGCCAGTCCGCCACGGTGGCGCGCACGGCCGGGGCGTCGACCGTGAAGCCGAACATCGGCACATCACCCACCAGCAGGTCGGCTATCTCGGCGTCGATGGCCACGCGGTCGGTCGGCGCGCCGGGCAACGCGTCGGCGTTGCGCCGCAGGATGTCCCGGGCGCGCTCGATGGCCGCCGGCTCGTCGTGCAGCGAGGCCGGGTGCCACAGCATGCGGCCGATGTCGACGTACGCCTGGGTGGGCCGCAGGATCCGCCGGGCCCGGGTCCCTGCGAAGCGGGCGAGGAGACGGTACGGGTCGAGACCGGGCCGCCGCAGGTGTGCGGTCATCTCGCGGAAGCCGGCGAGCACCCGGTCCCAGTAGGCGCTCAGGACCGGAGTGGCGGCGGGGTGGTTGCCCGCGACGGGCATGGCCACCAGGTCGACCTCGAAGCGGGCCGCGGCGGTGCCTGCTCCGGCGATCACCGGGTGCGGGATCAACGGCTGCTGCCCGGGGAGCGCGCCGATCCCGGAGATGTCGACGCCGCCGAGCGCGAAGCCGGTGCCGCGCACGGGAAGGAGGCCGGTGCGCAGTACGGTGCGGCGGATGGCGGCGGCGGCAGCGTCCACCGCGTCGCCCCGGCCGCTTGGCGGGAAGGGGGCGGGGGCGTCGAAGAGCGTCTCGGCGTCCACGATCACCGGCACCGGCCCCGCCGCGATCATGTTCTCGGCGTGCATGTCGGTGCCGCCGGTGAACCGGAGGACGGCGAGCCAGTGCCCGAGGTTGCGGTAGAACGCGGCCAGTTCGGCCTCGTCCGCGCAGTAGCGGTGCCCGATGAACTCGGCCCATCCGTAGCCGTCGCGGGCCAGTGTTCTGGGTACCCGGATCCGGCGGTCCGGCGCCGGGGCCCCGGGGAGGTCCTGGAACAGGTCCTCCAGGAGCGCGCCCAGCGCCACGTCGGCCTCGGACGGGCGGGGCTTGTACATCACGGTGCCGCCGGCGAAGTCGACCCGGCTCACCGTCAGACCTCCCTGGTGGGAGTCGCCCGCCCCGAACTCGACGGCCCGTACCTCCCCGGCGGGCGCCCCGAGGAGCGGGCCGAGCAGGGTGCGGTCCGCGGCGATCCGCCCGGCGAGGTCCGCGGTGCCCGCCACCGCCAGCCGTGCCACGGCCGTGATGCGGGCGCCGAGACTCGGGTACCGGCCGCTCAGCCCGGCGAGGTAGCCGTCCGCGCAGGCCTGCTCGATGAAGGCGTCCCAGGTCGCCCGGCCCGACCCGGCACCGGCATCAGAACCGGCACCGGACCCGGTGTCCGCGCCCGGGTCGGAGAGGCGCAGCGCGTGCAGTTCGATCAGGAACAGCCGGGAGAGCTTCGCGTGCAGGGACCGGAGCAGGGCCGTGTGGCCCGCTTCGAGCAGGACGTCTCGCTCCGCCGCACTCAAGGAGGTCAACTCGGCCAGCCTGCGGGCCAGTTGGTCGCGCCAAGGGCGGGCGATGCTCTGTACGGGCCGAGCGAAGTGCTGCGTCCCGTCCGATGGTCCCGGCACCGCTGTGCTCACCATCAACCGTCCCCGTCCCAGCACGAGTTCGCGCGCCCCGGGGCGCCTGAGGGCCCGCGCGGCGGGCGGTCGGTGAAGCGGCGGGCCCCTCGCCGGAAGTCGCTCCACGAAGGGCCCGCCCTTGGTCATCCACGATCAGCAACACCAGCTCCCGTGCGAACCGCTCGGGCTGGAGCAGAAGCCGTAGAGGGAGTCACTGGAGTCGGTGAGCCCCGCCTCGGCGGCAGCGCCGCCGACGTAGAGCGGACCGGCCGGGTTGAGCTGGCCGTAAGCGCTTTCGGCACCCGAGAGCCAGGCGTTGAGCACGGTGCTTGCGGGAACACTGGTCTGCGGCATCAGCGGCCTCCGGACAGAGGGATCGGGACGGATCGCCCAGCCCCGAGTATGGCCATGCCCGAACACCCGGCAGACGACGAATCCAGCCAAAGTCAGAGGGTCGGAGATGCGCGGCACACCTACCGGCGGGGTGGCCGCGGAGCGGATCCCGATCCCCGCGAAGTCGCCCGTATCGGGCGGTGGCATGATCGATGCTCGACATGCGCCCGCCCCAGCCTGCCCTCCGGCAACCAACACATCGGCAGAACAATTGATATCTGGACTTTCACCGAGAAACGCACGAATACGCCGCATCATCGAGTCCGCTCCCTGGCGCCGGCCGCGGGTGGTTCTGTGGACGACGGCGGGCGTGGTGGCCATCGCGTTCCTCGTCGGCCTGGAGATCGTCTCGCGCCGCTCCGCGGGTGTGCCGGGGCCGCTCACCACCCAGGTGCGCGAGGTGGTGTTCGCGCCAAAACCGGGGCCCTTGTACGGCGGTCTCGCCCTGATGATGGTGGTGCTCACCTGGCGGCAGAGGTTCATCACGGCCGGTGTCGCGATCGGTGTCGACGCCGTCTTCGTGCTCGGCCGGTGGGCGTGCGGCGTCCAGGTGGAGGAGGGGCACCTCTTCGGCAATGGCGCGCTGTGGGCGATGCTGGGCTGCGCGGTCTTCGCGCTCACCCGCCGCACCGGCCGCGACCGGGCGCTGCTCCTCAAGGGCGTCGGCCTGGGGCTGCTCCTGGTGACCGGCCGCAAGGTCGGTGACAGCTGGCTGCTCATCACCTCGAAGACCCGCCCCACCGTGCTCGACCCCTACGTGGCGACGGCCGACCACGCTCTGGGCAATCCGTCGTGGCTGGCGGGCCGCGCACTCGACGCCATCGGCCCGGTCGCCTCCAACCCCCTCGGCCTCATCTACGCCCAGCTCGCGGTGGCCGCGATCGTGGTCGCCCTGTACCAGCTGCGCAAGGTGGCGGCCGAGCGCCGCTTCCCCCGCCACCACCTGGTGCGCACCTTCCTGCTGATCGGCCTTCTCGGGCCGGCGGTCTACATGGTCTTCCCGGTGGTCGGCCCGGTCTTCGCGTACGGTCCCGGCGCGTCCGGCACCGGCGGTGTGGAATGGGCGGTGGCCAACCTGTGGCCGCACACACCACCGTCGATCGCGCTGCCCCACCCGGTGCCGTACGACGGCATCACCCCGCGCAACTGCATGCCCAGCCTGCACACCGCCTGGGCGACCGCGATCTTCATACACACCCGTACGGGACCCCGACTCCTGCGCTACGCGGGGACGTTCTGGCTGATCGCCACGTTGAGCGCGACGCTGGGGTTCGGCTACCACTACGGCGTGGACCTGGTCGCCGGCGTGGTGTTCTCGCTCACCGTCGAGGCGGCCCTGCGCACGTTCGACCGCGGCTGGGACCGCTCGGGGGTGCTACTGGTGGCCCACGGCACGGCGGTCTTCGCCGCGCTCCTGGTGTCGTACCGCTGGCTCCCGGTGGACATGGCCACCCACCCCTGGCTGTTCGGACCGCTGGTCCTCCTGGCGATGGGCTCGGTCATCCACGGCTACCTGCGCACCACCAGAGCCTGGGCGGCGCCGAGTACCGCCCCCGCACTCCTGCGGGATCCTCAGCCCGAGCCGGTCTAGAGCAGGTCCGAGCCGGGTCGCGGGCAGGATCCGATACGGAGGGCCCCGGGGATGCTCCCCGGTGCGGCGCACCCCGCACAACGCCCGGCGGCCAGGCCCTTGTCGCCGGGAGCGACAGGGCGCACGATGGAGACAGAACGGAAGCAGAGCTTCCGCATCGTCGGAGGCCACTGCCGCACAGCCATCGCGGTCGCGTACCACTACGACTGCCATGACCGCGCCCACCCTCGTCCGCACCAGGACAGCGGGAGCATCCCGCCCGTGGGCACGGCCCCCTCCCTGCCGGGCGCGGCAGCCCATGTGGCGGGCCCATGCCCCTACCGGCCCCTGTACGGGCTCGGCCAACGAGCGGAGGACTCGATGTCCCTCACCGTCCTCGTCATCATCATCGCCGTCGTGGTGGTCCTCATCGCGTGCGCGGTGGCAGCAAGCATGGTCTCGGTGCGCCGCCGCAAGCTGCGAGAGCGGTTCGGCCCCGAGTACGAGCGCACCGTGGCGGAGCAGGATGACCGGCGGGCCGCCGAACAGGAGCTGCGCGATCGCCAGGAGCGTCATGACGCGCTCGACATCAAGCCGCTGCCCGCCGCCGCACGCGACCGCTACGCCCAGGACTGGGGCCGGGTGCAGGAGCAGTTCGTCGACCGCCCCGACGACGCCGTCCACGATGCCGACCGGCTGGTGACCACGCTCATGAGCGAGCGCGGCTACCCGACGGAAGGGTACGAACAGCAGCTCAAGGACCTGTCCGTCGAGCACGGAGAAACCCTGGAGCACTACCGCGCGGCCCACGACGTCAACGAACGCAGCAGCCGCCACGAGGCGACCACGGAGGAGCTGCGGGGCGCGATGGTGCACTACCGCGCGCTGTTCGAGGAGTTGCTCCACAACGGAGACCGGCCGGGCCGGAGCGCGGCATGAACGCGCGGCCCCTGGCAGCCGAGTGCCGGACCGGCCAGGCCGTCGCCGACCGCGACGGATGACGGATGACGGACGGGAAGTGAAGAGATGCGCAACGAGGAGACACCCCGACCCGACGCGGGCGCGCTGTCCACGGAGGATCTGGCCGCCACCAGGCAGCAGGACACCGAGGACGAGGCTCCGGGATTCGCCGATGCCTCGCCGACGTACCCCGGAGAGGCCACCGCCGACCGGGCGGACCGGCCGCAGGACACCGGCGGCCGGGGCCCCGGCGACGGCCGCGCGGAAGCGGAGCCGGTCGGGGAGGACGAACCGCTCCTCGGCGCGGAGCAGGAGGAGTTCCGGGCACGGTGGCAGCGGATCCAGAGCCAATTCGTCGACGACCCCAGGGATTCCGTCAACGCGGCCGATCAACTGGTCGCCGAGACGATGCAGGCGCTCGCCACGACCTTCTCCGCCCACAAGCGCGACCTGGAAGGCCAGTGGCACCGGGGTGAGGAGGTGGCCACCGAGGATCTGCGCGTCGCCCTCCAGCAGTACCGCTCGTTCTTCAACCGCCTGCTCAGCACGTGACAGCCGGCCGGCGGATCACTCGGACCGGTCCCGAAGCCGGCGCTCGTGGTATGAGTGCCGCCCCACGCGCGCGAGCGCGCACAGAGCGGACCCGGCGAAGAGTCCCGCCGTCAC
This sequence comes from Streptomyces sp. NPDC006691, assembly GCF_042869955.1. NCBI lineage: Bacteria > Bacillati > Actinomycetota > Actinomycetes > Kitasatosporales > Streptomycetaceae > Streptomyces > Streptomyces sp. NPDC006691. Next base: position 176,342 of record NZ_JBIAGW010000004.1, on the reverse strand, counting down.
CAGCAGCCAGCGACCGAGGAACACATCGCCCGGCAGCGCGGTGGCGGCGGTGAAGCCGTCGACCTGCCCGAGGACGAGCGGCCACCACACCAGGAGGAGCACTCCGGACACGAACGCCGGGACCCTGACGTGGTTGACACCCGCCACTCGCCTCCCCGCATCGTGCGCCCCGCGTCGGCCCGTCGCGGGCAGCAGGCGTTGGAGAGCGCGGTCGGCCGAGGAGTAGAGCGGCAGCAGCACCAGGTCGTGCAGGAGCGCCGCGCCGACGAACCAGACGATGACCCCCAGGGTGTCGCCGTGCAGGAGACGCACCCCGGCGTACCCGGCGAGCGCGAAGGAGCACAGGACCAGCGTCAGATGCAGCGGGGAGGCGCCGTAGCGGGTACGGAAACCGTTCACGTCAGCTCTCCGAACCGGTTCACGTCGGCTCTCCGAAGGTGAGGCGCGTGACCCACTTGGTGTTGTGGACCCCGGGGGCGTTCGGGACGATGACCCGCGCGGGGTAGCCGTGATCAGGGGAGAGCGCGGCCCCGTTGACCTCCAGGGCGAGGAGCGAGCGGGTGTCACGCACCTGGTTGGCGGCCAGGACCACGGAGCTGAAGGATCCGCCGCGCTGCACCGACTCGACGAGCAGCCGCGGCACGTCGTGTGTCAGGCCCACCAGCGCCGCGAGATCGACGAGCCGTACGCCGCCCCACTGTTGGTCGGGAGTGGACCAGCCCTCCACACAGGCGATGGGGAGCCGGGACGTCCGCCTCGGCAACGCGTTCAGCTCGTCCCGGGTCAGTACGGTCTGGCGCCCGCCGGCGCGGACGGTCAGGCGCCAGGCGGGCCCGATGTCGCTGGGCCTGATCCCGACCGAGGCGGCGGTCTTGTTGATCTGGAACCCGTTCGGTCCGGCACCGGGGTCCTGGCCGTGCGGAGCGAGCAGCGCGGTCCGGCGCAGCCAACCGCCGATGCTCTGGCCCACCGTCACCACGAGCAGTGCCGCCGACCCCGCGCCCACCAGCAGCACGGCGCCACGCCGGGACATCGTGGGCTCGGCCGGGCGCGGCGTGACGAGGCCCGTCCCGTCCACACCGAGCGGCCGTGCCCGGTGCCCTTCTTCGGCGCGCGGGCCCTTGACGACCGCGATCACCGCCCGCCTGAGACGGAAGACGACGTGCACGACGAACGCGCCGATGAACACCCACGCCCCGTAGAAGTGCAGGACGTAGAAGGAGCCCGGGAAGACGTAGTGCAGCTGCACGTTGAGAACGCCGGTGGCGAACTCGAATCCGGCCCCGCCCACGAGCAGGAGCAGGGACAGGCGCTCCACGGCGTGGCTGACCGAGCGCACCGGCGGCCACTCGAAGAGCTTGGGGATCACCGACCACAGCTTGCCCAGGAGCACGGGGATCAGCACGATCCCGAGCGTGACGTGCACACCTTGGCTGAGCCGGTATCCCCAGTGCGGGGACGTGGGCCAGGTGAACAGATAGAAACCCAGGATCCCCTTGTCCGGCGTCTGGTCGTTGATCCGCGCCAGATCGGGGTCGTACGCGGCGTACGAGAGCAGCCCGGTCACGAACAGGACGCTCACCCCGCACAGCAGGGTCAGACCGAACACGGCGGTCAGCCACGGCCCGCGGAGGGGACTGCGCCAGAACTCCGGCCGCGTCGGGCCCGGAGGCGGCCCCGACGCGAGGACGCTACGCAGCCGTCGCCATCCACGATCGCCAACCGGCCCGGAATCTAGGCTGGTTGAAGCACCCCCACCTTGGGGCCCCTCCGGCCCGGGGTGGTGATCCTCGGGCCCGGGGTGGGGGCCCTCCGGGAGGGGCTGCTCGCCTGGGCCGCCATTCATGAGAGTCCCCTGTTCCACCGGGCGCCGGCCGAGCGCCACGCACTTCGGGTGAAACTTCCGCCCCCGGCTCCCCCAGCCGCGCTGACACTCCGTATCGCACCGGAGAGGCAGCCGAACGGCCCAACCGGCCGGAGCGCGCGCGGACACCCGCCCCGACCGGTGCCGGGCCCCGGTGGGACCCGGCGGGGGTCTGAGCGATCCGCCTCAACCTGCCCTGGCGGACGGTGCGTTGAGGCCTCAGCCGTTGAAGCGGTCCGGGTCGGGACCGGTCCGCTCGTCGCGGTTGAGGGCGGAGATCTCGCCGAGATCCCCTTCGGTCAGTTCGAATTCGAAGAGGTCGACGTTCTCCTCGATGCGCTTCCGCGTCACCGACTTGGGGAAGACGATGTCGCCGCGCTGGATGTGCCAGCGCAGCGTGACCTGCGCCGGGGACTTGCCCACGCGTTCGGCGATGCGGTTGATGGCCGGGTCGTCGAGCACCTTGCCCTGGGCGATGGGCGACCAGGCCTCGGTCGCGATGCCGTGCTCGGCGCCGAAGGCCCTGACGTCGTCCTGGGTGAGGTAGGGGTGCACCTCGATCTGGTTGACCGCGGGCACGACCACGCCGTTCTCCATGAGCCGACGCAGGTGGTGCGGCTGGAAGTTGGAGACTCCGATGGCCTTGGCGCGTCCGGAGCCGTAGATCTCCTCCATGGCCTTCCACGTCTCCGTGAAGTCGCCCTTGCCGGGCAGCGGCCAGTGGATGAGGAAGAGGTCGAGGTGGTCGAGGCCCAACTCCTCCATGGTGCGGTCGAACGCGGCGAGCGCGTCGTCGTGCGCGTGGGCGTCGTTGTTGAGCTTGCTGGTCACGAAGACGTCGCCGCGGTCGAGCCCGGAGTCCCGGACCGCCTGGCCGACCTCCTTCTCGTTCCCGTACATCTGCGCCGTGTCGATGTGCCGGTATCCGGCCTCCAGTGCGGCCAGCGTGGTCTCCCGCGTCTCGTCCTTGGGGATCTGGAAGGTCCCGAAGCCGAGCTGCGGGATCCGCACGCCGTTGTTGAGGGTGATCGTGGGTACTGACGTCATGCTGCTCTCCTGATCTCGTCGATCGGTGTGCCCGATCGGGTGTTGTCGCGTGGGTGCGCCGCTCGGGCGTCTTCGCCGGTGTGCGCCGCTCGGGCGTCTTCGCGTGTACGGCTGTACGGCGTCGCCGAGGCGGGTCAGCCGGCGATTCCGCGCAGCTCGGCGTCGGGCGGCAGGACGCGGACCAGCTTCCGGTTCACGAACTCCCGCATGCCGAGCTTCGAGAGTTCGCGGCCGTAGCCGGATCGCTTGATGCCGCCGAAGGGGAGGTCGGGCTGGGTCGACGTCGGGTGGTTGACCCAGACCATGCCCGTCTCCACCCGCTCCGCAACCTTGCGGCCGCGCTCCACGTCGGCGCAGAACACGGTCCCGCCGAGGCCGTACTGGCTGTCGTTGGCCAGCGCGACGGCCTCGTCCTCGTCGGCGACGCGGTAGACCACCGCGGCCGGGCCGAAGAGCTCCTCGGCGTAGGCACGCATCCCCGGCTTGACTCCGGTGAGGATGGTGGGCTCGACGAAGGCACCCGGCCGGTCGATCCGGTGACCGCCGGTGACGAGTTCCGCGCCCTGCTCGACCGTCTCGCGGATCTGGTCGACGAGATCGGCGGCCGCCCGCTCGGAGGAGAGCGGCCCCAGGGTGGTCGACTCGTCGGCCGGGTCGCCCGGTCGCAGGGCCTCGAACTCCCGGCGCAGACCGGCCACGAAGTCCTCGTAGACGTCCGCGAGGACGATGAAGCGCTTCGAGGCCACACAGCTCTGCCCCGTGTTGGCCATCCGGCCGGCCACCGCGGCACCGACGGTCCGCTCAAGGCGCTCCCCGTCGAGAACGATGAAGACATCGCTCCCGCCCAGCTCCAGGAGGCTGGGCTTCATGTTCCGCCCGGCCCGCTCGGCGACCTGCGCGCCCGCCTTCTCGCTGCCGGTCAGCGAAGCGCCGCGGACCACCGGGCTGTCGATGATGCGCGAGATCTCCTGGTGGCCCGCGAACAGGTTCGTGTAGACGCCCTCGGGAGCGCCCGCGTCGAAGAACAACGACTCCAGGGCGAGCGCCGACTGCGGGCAGATCCCGGCGTGCTTGACCAGCACGGTGTTGCCCAGCACCAGGTTGGGTCCGGCGAAGCGGACCACCTGGTAGAGCGGGAAGTTCCACGGCATGACACCCAGAAGGACACCGAGGGGCTCGCTGAGGAGGTACGCCTCGCCCTCGTCGACGTCGAGCGGCTCGGCGGCTGCGAAGGCCGGGCCGTTCTCCGCGTAGTACTCCAGGATCGACGCGGCGAGGTCCACCTCACCGCGCGCCTCCGAGATGAGCTTGCCCATCTCCAGGGTGATGAGCTGAGCCAGCTCCTCCTTGCGTTCCCGCATGAGGGCGCCGGCCCGGCCGACGACGGCGGCCCGTTCTTCGATCGGCCGCTGTCGCCAGGCTTCGAACGCGCGGTTGGCGACGTCGAGCCGGGCGTCGACTTCTTCGCCCTCGATGGCGTCGAATTCCGCGACGGTCTCCCCGGTGGCCGGACTCACGGTCGCGAATGGGCTCTTGCGCTGGTCTGACATGCAATCTCCAGAACGATGAAAGGGGAGGAAGTGCTGCGGAATGGCACGTTCCGTCCCTCTTCGGGTAACCGTCTCGCGCAGGCGCAAACGGTCCCGGATCGCCGTGGAGCAAAGCTGGTGGAAAGAGCGCCCCGGACCCCGCCCCGGTGCCGACGAGACGGCCGGCACCGGGGCGGGGTCGAGGGCTACGGGCTCAGCGGGGTCCTACGCGCGGACCCCGGCCCGGGGCCGGCGTCAGGAGTTGACGCAGGTGGTGCCGGCGGCCGGGTTGAGGGCGCCGGCCACGCTGATGGTGTTGCCGCAGATGTTGATCGGCACGTGCACCGGAATCTGGACGAGGTTGCCGGAGGCGACGCCAGGAGAGTGAGCGGCGACGCCCTGAGCACCGGCGTCGGCGACGGCACTGGCACTGCCGGCCAGGACACCGGCCACGGCGAGGGCGGCGGCGGCGATCGCGGTTCGCATACGCATGTCTGTCTCCCACATGATCGAAAGAACGCTGAGCCGATATGAGACCCCGAAGCATGATCGAAAAAGCCGCATTCACCACACCGGTCGCGTGTCGCTCCCGGCACGGGACGGCCGTTCCGGAGCCGGCTGGCGGGTATCCGCGCACCGGTGTGAAATGGTCCGCGGAGGGTCCCACCGTGGCGAAGAAGGGCGAGCCGAAGGACGGGCTCAGCGAGTACCGCCGCAGACGCGACTTCTCGAAGACCGCGGGCCCTCCAGCGACCCGCACGACAGGCGGCTCGCGATGCCGACCGAGGACCATCCGATGGCGTACGCCGACTTCGAGGGCGTCGTCGGCGAGGGATACGGCGCGGGGACCGTGATCGTCTGGGACTCGGGCACCTGTCGAAGCCTGGCCACCGACCGCCGCCATCACGGGGTGCCCTTCGCCGAGGCCCTGGGGCAGGGCCACGTCTCGTTCTGGATGGACGGCACGAAGCTGCACGGCGGCTATGCGCCGACCAGGATCCGCGGCTCGGCGGAGGGCGGCCGCGAGGCCTGGCTGCTGGCCAAGGAGGACGACCGGCACGCGTCCGCGCACACCACCACCGATCCCGCCCGCGCCCGGTCCGCGCTCAGCGGGCGCACCCTCAAGCAGGTCGCGGAGGACGGCCGATGAGCCCCATACCGGGTTCACCCACGCGTAGGCCTGCCTCCTCGCCGCCCGGCCCCCCGGCACGCGGCGTTCGAGTGCCCTGCGCGACCGGCCCCGGCCGACGCCGGGCCTCTCTCGTGAGGGCCGTCCGGAGTGGGTGGAGAAGGGGAGGACGGGTGATCTCCACCCCCGATCTCCACCCATGGGTCCAGGTGCCACAGGCCGTGTCGCAGCAGTCTTGAGGCATGACAACGACCGAGTGGATCACCGACATCGCCCTCATCCTCGTCGTCTTCCGGCAGCTGCGGGAAGGCCGACTCGACGCCAAGACCTTCCTGATCCCGCTGGGCATCGTGGGCTTCGTGGCGTACTCGTACCTCGGCACCATCCCCACGGCGGGCAACGACCTGGTGCTGATCGCGACCCTGATGGCCGTGGGCGCCGCGCTCGGCATCGCCGGCGGCATCTACACCCGGATCCGGGCCCTCGACGGGCACCTCATGATCAAGGCGGGCGCGGTCTCGGCGATCCTGTGGGTGGTGGGCATGGGAGCGCGCATGGGCTTCCAGCTGTGGGTCGAGCACGGCGGTGGCGCCGACGACGTGGCACGTTTCAGCCTCGCGCACCACATCACGAGCGACCAGGCATGGGTGGCCGCCTTCGTCCTGATGGCGCTCACCGAGGTGGTCACCCGGGTGGGCACGATCTACCTCCGCAGCCGCACCCGTACGGCAGCCGCGCTCCCCGCCCCCGTCCTCGACCGCGCGGCCTGACCGTGCGCTATGTTCTGCCCGTGTCCGGCACCGACAGCACCCCGCCCCCTGAACAGACCACCGTCCAAGGGGCGGGCCACCGGCCCGTCCCCGGGCAGGATCCGCGTACGCAGTGGGTGCTGACCCTCGCGGTCATCGTCGTCGGGATCCTGACGATCCGGCCCATGGGCCTCAGCGGCCAGGGACTGGCCGTCGCCGCCCTCTTCGTGGTCAACTGCCTGGCGCTGCTGGGCCGGGGGGTGCCCGAACACCGGGTGTCCCCGTCCGTCGCCCTGGTCTGGCTGACGCTCGGAGTCATCGCCGCCGCCGCCCTGATCGGCGTCAGCCGCAGCGGTACGAGTTACCTCTTCGCCTTCTTCCTGGCCGGCCACCTCGGATACCGGCTGGAAACCAGGGCGGCGCTCGCGCTCGCCGGGTTCTGCAGTCTGCTCTGCGCCGGCGTCCTGTACTTCCACCTCGGGCCCGGGCACCTCGTGCTGCCGTGGGTGCTCGGTCTCGCGAGCGGCACCCCGGTCGTCGTCGGCATCGTCAACCGCAGTCAGCGCCAGGCCGTGAAGGCGGCCCTCGCGGCCGCCGAATCCGCCGAACGCGCCGCCCGTGCGGAGGCGCAAAGTGCCGTACTGACCGAGCGCGGCCGGATCGCCCGGGACGTGCACGACGTCCTCGCACACTCGCTGGCCGGCATCAACATGCAACTGGAACTGGCCGACGCGCTGCTCGACACCGGCGACCTGGAACGGGTCCGGGAGGCCAACAACAAGGCGCACAGCCTCGTCAAGGAGAGCCTCAAGCAGGCGCAGTGGACGGTGCACGCGCTCCGCGAGGACTCCCTTCCGCTCCTGGAGAGCCTGGCCGCGATGGTCGAATCGTCGGGCCACCGGGACGTCCTCGCCGTCAGCGGGACCGTCCGTGAGCTGCCGGCCCAGGTGACCCAGAACCTGCTCAGGATCGCGCAGGAGGCACTGACCAACGCCACGCGGCACGCCCCGGGCGGCAGGGTGGGCATGGAGCTGGCGTTCGGCCCCTCGGCGACCACGCTGAGGATCCGCAACGGCCCCGCCCCCCATAAGGTGGCCCCGAGTGCCGGCAGCGGGATGGGGCTGATCGGAATGCGTGAGCGCGTGGCCCTGCTGGGCGGGAGCGTGACCGCGGGTCCCGTCACGGAGGGGCCGGATCAGGGTGGGTGGCAGGTGGAGGCAGTGATCCCGGTATGAGTGAACAGAGCGCCGAATCGAAGCAGTTGAGGGTCGTCGTCGCCGACGACCAGGCCGCGGTGCGTGAGCCGCTCGCCGCCGTGCTCGGTCTGGCCGACGACATCGACGTCGTCGCGGCCGCCTCGGACGGCGGCGAGGTGCTCGCCGCTGTCGCGGCCGGGCCGGTGGACGTGGTCCTGATGGATCTGCGGATGCCGGTGATGGACGGGATCGAGGCGACCCGACGGCTGGGCGAGGAGTACCCCGATGTGGCGGTGGTCGTCCTGACGACCTTCGCCGACGACGACTCGATCCTGGGCGCGCTCGGCGCCGGGGCGCGCGGCTACCTCACCAAGAACGCGGGCCGCCAGGACATCACCCGGGCGATCCGGGCCGCCGCCGCCGGTCAGTCCGTACTCGACCGCGAGGTCCAGGACCGGCTGCTCGCGACCGCCAGGACCAAGGCGCCTTCGCAGGGCGCGCAGCAGGGCCGGTCCCTGCCGGAGGACCTCACCCCCCGCGAGCGCGAGGTGCTGGCGCTGATCGGTGAGGGCCTGCCGAACCGGGGCATCGCCGAGCGGCTCTTCATCAGCGAGGCCACGGTCAAGACCCACATCAACAACCTGTTCGCCAAGGCGGACATCCGCGACCGGGCCGACGCCGTCCGCCGCGCCATAGAGGCCGGACTGGCCTGAGGCGGACGGGCCTACCGGGCGCCTGCCGGGCGGCACGGGCAGCCCCCGGCCACCGGTCGGTCCGACCGCACGGAACAGCCGCCCCACCGGTGAATAGAATCTGCCTCATGTCGAAGCCTGACGAACTGCTCGTGAACGTCGCCGCCCTGGTCGAATCCGCGCAAAGCAATCAGATGTCCCTGACCGTGGTCACCGGTGGAACCGTCATCACCGGACGGCTGGCACCCGAGGCCGTGTGGCGCCAGAGGGTGTCGGACGTGCTCAAGGACTCGGACCAGTTGGGTGAGTTCTCCTCCGTCTTCGAGGCCGCCGCGAAGGGCGGCCCGCCCACCCATCTGCACTTCCACGTCGCCCGGATCCTCCAGGGGACGGTGGGGATCCCGGAGACGGGCGGAATGTACCGGGTGGCGATCGAGGACGTCAGTTCCTGGACCGTGGGGGACTTCAGCTACTCCGACCACTGAACCGACCCGGACCCTGGCGTCCGGTACATGCGCTGGGGGGCCAGGACCGGTACGCCGGTCCTGGCCCCCCTGTGTCGATCCGTGGCGAGCCGAGCCGAGGGCGCCCGCGCAAGCGGGCGCACGACGGTCGCCCGTTCAGCCGGCGACCGGGCCTGGCGGTGGCTCGGCCTGGACGCGGACCACCAGCGCGTACGCGCCCACGCCGAGCATCGAGTGTCCCGGGATCGGGCCGCGCGCCGTTTGCAGGGCCTCCACCCGGCCGTCGACCGGGTCGAAGGCGACATCGGTCAACTTGCCGACCTCCTCGCCGTGTTCGGTCAGTACGCGCCTGCCCACGAGGCCCTGCTGAGCCTCGGCGTCGACCGGGCCGAGCCGTGCGGTGCGGGCCGTATGGACCATGACGGCGTCCGGCCCGACCGCCTGGATGTCCTGCCACGCGACCGTTCCACCGCCGCCGTCCCTGGCGCCCCGCAACCTGATCGCGACGATCTGCGCGGCGGCCGGGTCGATGACCAACTCCTCGACCGTTCCCACCTGTTGGGCGTCCTCGACGTTGATCACCGAGCGGCCGAGCGTCTGGCTGAGCAGCATCACAGCGTCTTCCCCTCCCCCGGCGCCGGGCTCGCGGTGGGCCCGCGCAAGAGTTCCTCGGCCAGGGCGCCGAGGTCCTCCGTGACCCGCCCGGCGGTGTGGCCCGGCACGACGAGCGTGTCACCGGTCATGGAGAGCCGGCCCTGTGCCGGCATGAACACCTTGCGCCCCTTCTTGCCGAGCGCGTCGGTGGTGGTGAGGTGGACACCGACGACCCGGCCGTCCGCGCCGCCCTCGATCACCACGTCCAGGACCGTACCCACTTCGAGTCCGCCGTCGGTGAGTACCCGCGCTCCCCGGACCTGCCCGTGACCGGCCTCGCTCCTGGCCACTACTGCGGCCCGGTCCTCCAGTACGTCCGTCGAGGGGATCATCACGGCGTCCGGTCCCAGGAAGTGCACCCCCGACCAGGGGAGGCTCTGCTTCAGGGGCCCGGCGAGCAGACCGCGTCCGGCCAGTGTGAAGCCGGTGATGCGCGCGCCCGCCGCGTCGAAGACGGTGTCCTTGACCTGGCCCACGGCCTCACCGCCGAGCGTGACCACAGGGCGCTTTGCCAGCTCTCCGGCCAGCATCAGTACGTTCATCGACCCCTCCCCGACCCGGAACGCCGGCCCCGGCGCACCACGATCACCCCGCCGCGCCGGCGCCGGGCCTGCGTGCCCACCACCAGCCCGCCCAACGCGAGCACAACGACCAGCGCGGCGATCAACCATGCCCACCAGACCACAACCCGCCACCTCCCCGAACTCCTCGTCATCTCATGCCTGTCGGGTACCCCGTACGAAGCGGGCGAAGAGCGCAACGACGTCACAGATCATCGGTCACCGTGCGCAGAAGGGTTCGAGGACCCGGACGGCCTCAGGTGTGCCAGAGTTCCCAGGGAGCGGGGCCCGTGCCGTCGTTCCAGGCGCGCAGCAGGTCTCCGTCGAAACAGAGGATGGCGCACTGCGCGGCGTACTCCAGGGCCGGATCCGTGAATGCGCTGGTGGTGACCACTACCGCGAGTTCGGCGTCGTGCACCGCGTAGCAGGTGCCGCCGAAGCGCTGGAGATCCTGCGAGCCCACCTTGTGGCCCGCCGAGTAGCACTTGCACTGGATGACGAGCCGACGCCCGTCCGGGGCCGTGGCCACCACGTCCGCGCCGAGGTCACCCGCGCCGCCCACCACCTGGACGTCCGTGCAGCCGTCGCGGCGGCACAGATCGGACACGGCGTCCTCGAAAGCGAGCGGATCGATGCCTGCGCAGTCCACGGCCTCCGGGTCGCCGACCTCGGGCGGCAGAACGGGGTCCGCGACCGCCGGGGCCGACGGGACGGCGGCTTCGAGCGTTGCTCTGCGAGCCGCCCGCCGCAGCCACTTGCTGCGCACCGCGGCGGCCACCAGGAACATGAAGGCGAGCATGGCCAGCAGGGTGCCGACCGGATGCGCGTGCGGACGTACCGCCGACTTGATGGTCACGGCGACGCCCCAGATGACGAGCGCCACCAGACCGAAACCCAGCGCGGTGCTCCGCAGGCTGAACCTCTGGTGGCGCCGCGGTATGACGGCCGTTTCACGGCGGATGGGCATCGTCATCGGTGGTCTCCTTATGACGTGGCGCCGGCCTGGAGGCTCGGCTCGCGCGGGTCGATGATCTTGATCGGAGCAAGATCACTCCCACATCTGCCCCACTCCACCCGATCCACGCGACGGGCCCGGCGCCGGCCTCAACCCCGCTTCCCCGCAAGCGTCATGACGTCGAGCGTCATGACGTCACGTCCGCCATCGCGACCGGCCGCGGCGGGGTCCGCATGCCCCAGCGCGCGACGGAGGGACCGACCGCGCCCAGCGCCGCGAAGAACAGCCCGAGCAGCAGCCAGCCCGTCGCGCCGAGGCCGAGCACCACGGTGGTGAGGATCGCGGGGGCGAGGGCCTGGCCCGCGCTGAAACCGAGGCCGAGGAGCCCCTGGTACTGACCCTGCGCATGGTCGGGGGCGAGGCCGAAGCCCAGGGCGAAACCGGCGGAGGACTCCCAGACCTCTCCCAGGCTGTGGACGAAGACCGCCGCCAGGACCAGCCCCGCGGCAGCCCAGACCGGGGTGTATGCGGCGAGCGCGATCATCGGGCAGCTGACCAGGAAGAGCAGCCCGGCGACACGGAACGCCCTGCCGCCGTCGTGCGGGGTTTCGATGCGGGAACCGATCCTGGTCTGGAGCAGTACACAGAAGGCCGAGTTCACGGCGAACAGCGCGGCCACCGTCCAGCGCGGCGCCTCGGTGTGTCCGGCGATCCAGATCGGCAGGAGCAGGGAGACGACCGGGTATTGCAGCCCCATGGCCCCGTAGAGGGCGGTGAAGATGAGGTACGGACGGTCGGTGAAGGCGAGCAGGCGGCGCTCCCGCGGTGGTGCGGGCAGTACCGGGTAGCGGGGCAGCAGGAGCAGGAGCATCCCGCACAGGGCGAAGCTCGCCGCGTTGCCGAGGATCAGGGCGACATAGGCCTCATGGGTGCCCGCGGCCAGCGCCAGGCCCGAACCCACCGTGCCGAGTACGACTCCGAGGTTGACGAAGGTGCGCAGCCTCGCGCGGAAATGGGCCGGCCGTTCACCCCCGACCCGGGCCACCAGGGCGCCCCAGGCCGCTCCGCCGACCGCCGCGGCGATCTGGTCGACCGTCGCGATGACCGTCAGCATGGTCCAGCTCTCGACGAGTACCAGGGCCGCCATCGACACCGCTTGGACCAGGAGCGCCAGCATCATGATCGTTCGAGCACCGCGCCGGTCGGCGAAGTGCCCGCCGGGTATGCCCGCGCACAGGCCGATCACTCCGGCGATGGTGAGCGCGCCGCCCACCTGCGCCGCGGGCAGGCCCACGATCAAGGTGAAGTAGAGCGCCGACGCGGCGTTGAAGAGACCGTTGCCGACCCGGTTGACGAAACTGGCGGCGATCAGCACGCGCTCCGGCCCGCCGTTCCCCACCCTGTTTCCGATCCGGCCCGCGAGGCCTCCCCTGAACATGGACCGCACGCTAACAGTGGCCGCGGAACGCGCCGAGCCCGCATCGAGCAGGAGGCGGGCGCGAGGCGGCCGCGCCCTGCACGAGGGGGTGCGAGGCGCCTATCAGCACCTCGCCGACCTCACCACCCGGCGGGGTCCGGTCCGCCGATGATGCCCGTGTACGGGTACAACCGGGCGGTCGGCCGTTTGGCTTCGCGGCCCGGGGGTTAACCGGATGCCATGGGATTCCAGTCAGCGAAGCGGGCGCCAGCCGGGGTGGACCCCTCGGGCCGAGACGACGGAGCCGGGCGCGGCGCTCCGGCAGCCGCCCTGCTCAACGCGCTGGACGCGCTCGGCGGGGCGAGGCAGCTGGACAAGATCACCGGCCCGCTGCGCAAGGCGATTCGTGCGCTGCCGCTGGGCCCGTACCGGGCCGTCCTCCAGGGGCGGCCCATCGGCCACCCCCTGCACCCCGTCCTCGTTCAGGTGCCGATCGGTGCGTGGACGTCCGCGGCGGTACTCGACCTCGTGCCCGGCGCCGGCCGCAACGCCCGGCTCCTGGTGGGCCTGGGCGTCGTCTCCGCCGTGCCGGCCGCCTGGGCGGGCTGGGTGGACTGGGCGGAGCAGCCCGAGCGGCAACTGCGTACGGGCATCGTGCACGCCGCGGCGAACGGCGTGGCCATCGGTCTGTATGCCGGTTCCTGGGCCGTTCGAGGCCGGGGCAAGCCGGTGGTGGGGCGACTCCTCGCGTTCGCCGGCCTCGGTGTGGCCAGTGCCGGTGGAATGATCGGGGGCCATCTCGCCTTCCGGCAGGCGGTCGGCTCCAACAAGACCGAGCCGGTCGACCACCTGGTGGCGCCGGGCTGGCACCCCGTCGGCAGCGCCTCGGAGTTCCCCGAGGGGCAGGGGGTGCGACGCATGCTCGGCGAGGTCCCGCTGCTCGTGGTGCGGGAGCCGCACGGCGAGTTCCGCGTCCTGGTCGACCGGTGCAGCCACATGGCGGGCCCACTCTCCCAGGGCAAGGTGGCTGACGGATGTGTCGAGTGCCCTTGGCACGGCAGCGTCTTCCGCCTGACGGACGGCCAGAACGTCGGAGGCCCCGCGACCGCGCCCCAGCCCGTCTTCGAAACCCGGCTCACGCAGGACGGCGCACTGGAAGTCCGCCTCCCCGACGCCGTCTGAGCCCGCACGCCCACGAACGGGCCGAGCCTCGCCCTGCTCCCCCAACCGGGCGACGCCCTCACTCCGCTCCCCCAACCAACCCACGGCCTCCCCGATGCCGCCCCCGCGAACCCGGAATACCTGGAGGAGAGGCGCAGATCCCGCTGCGGCTCGCAGGGGATCGCGGCACCAAGGTCTAGTGCGGGTCAGTTTTCAACAAGGCGCTGGTAAAGGATATGATCTTGTGGCAACGGCCCCGGTCCCCCGGGGTCGTCTCCCATTTTCGAGAGTGAATACCTTTTATGAGCGACCAGTCCCCCAACGCGTACGGAACTCCGCAGCCCGGCGGGATGCCGCCTGCGCCGACTCCGTACGGCTACGACCCCTACGGCCGTCCGTACTCGGACAAGTCGAAGATCGTGGCGGGCGTCCTCCAGCTGTTCCTGGGCAGCTTCGGCATCGGCCGCTTCTACACCAAGCACTTCGGTATGGCCATCGCTCAGCTCCTCACCTGCGGTGGCCTGGGTGTCTGGGCGCTGATCGACGGGATCCTGCTCCTGGTCAGCGACGGCAAGACGGACGCGGACGGCCGCGTGCTGCGTGGCTGAACTCCCGTACCACCGGTCGGCGCCCGGGGAGATTCTCCCCGGGCGCCGACCGCGCCTGCCCTCCGCGGTGCCGCCCCTCGCGGCCACCCTCGCCGCCGCCGCGGGCCTGTTTTACCTCTACGGGCACAGCCCCTTCGACGCCGCGCAGCTTCTCCCCCGCTGCCCCTTCCACTGGGCCACCGACCTCAACTGCCCTGCGTGCGGCGGCAGTCGAATGACCTACGCCCTACTGCACGGCGATCTGGCGACCGCTCTGCGCGCCAATCCCGTACTGTGCGCGGCCGCCCCCATCGCGGCCTGCCTCTACGGCCGTTGGGCCGTCGCGGGCCTGCGGGGCCGTCGGTACCGACTGTCGCTCGGGCGCCGCGGCGTCGCCCTCATTCTCGGTACGGCGCTCGGCTGGACGGTCGTCCGCAACATCGTGGGCTGCTGAAATCCCGTTCCCCTCACCGGACTTCGGCTCTTGACCCTCACGTGGCGTCAGGCCGCACACTCGGACGCGTGGAAGATCACTGGACCGTAGGACGCGTTGCCGAACTCGCCGGCGTGAGCGTCCGCACCCTGCACCACTACGACCAGATCGGACTCGTCCGGCCATCGGCGCGCACCGCGGCCGGATACCGGGCCTACTCGTCGGCCGACGTGGAGCGGCTGCGGGAGGTGCTCGCCTATCGGCGGCTGGGCTTCGGCCTGCGGGAGGTCGCGGAGCTGGTCGGCGACCCGTCCACCGACGCGGTCGCGCACCTGCGACGGCTGCGCGGACTGCTGCTGGAGCAGCGGCGGCGCACCGACTCCATGGTGGCGGCCATCGACAGAGAACTCGACACACGCGCGAAGGGGCTGGAAGTGACACCGGAGAAGCAACTGGAAGTGCTGGGGCCGCGGTTGTACGACGAGATCGGCGGCGCGTACACGGCGGCACGGCAGACCGATCCGAGAATCGCCGCGCGGATCTGGGAGGCGCTGGGAGACGCGCGAACGGTACTGAACGTCGGTGCGGGCACCGGCTCCTACGAGCCCACGGACCGCGTGGTCACCGCGGTGGAGCCCTCAGCGGTCATGCGCGGCCGGCGGCCCGCCGGTTCGGCGCCCTGTGTGGCCGCCACCGCGGAGAACCTGCCGTTCGCGGACCAGTCCTTCGACGTCGCGATGGCCGTCTCCACCGTGCACCACTGGGCGGACCCGATCGCGGGGCTGCGCGAGATGCGGCGGGTGGCCCGGCGGGCGGTGGTGCTGACGTTCGACACCGATGAGCCGGGCTGGCAGAGCCGGTTCTGGCTCACCCGCGACTATCTGCCCGAATTCGCCGCCGTACTGGCGGAGTTCCCCTCCCTCGCCGGGATGGCCGACGCCCTCGGCGGCCGCGCCGAGCCGGTGCCCGTCCCCTGGGACTGTTCCGACGGCCTGTTCGAGGCGTACTGGCGGCGGCCGGACGCCTATCTGGAGGACCGTGTGCGCCGCGCGATGTCGGTGTGGACGAAGGTCGGAACGGCAGCTGAGGAGCGAGCCGTGCGGAGCCTCGGCGAAGACCTGGATTCGGGCCGTTGGGCCGAGCGCAACGGCCATCTCGTCGGTCTCGACGCGGCGGATCTCGGCCTCCGCCTGCTCATGGCGTGAGCACGGGCAGGGTGGGTGCCGCGCCTCCACGCGTCAGGATGCTGGAAGTACAACCGGGCTAGCAGCAGGGCGCGTTCCGCCACGCCGGCCTCCCCCTCCAGACCGCCCCACCAGGTGTCCAGGACGGCGAGCACACGGGGATGGTCTTCCTCGGCAGGACGCCGGACGGTCAGGCCAACGGGCAGGTCATTGATCATCCAGCCAGAATTCCCTTTCACGGATTGCCTCCAAGGCCCGGTGCGTGGCGGGATCCGCGGGGTAGCGGGCGACGATGTGAAGTTCCGGGTCCTCGGCCGCCGTCAGCTTGGCCTGACGGAACGTCAGGAAGCCCAGGCGCGGGTGGTCGAAGCGTTTCAGGGCGGGATTGAAGCCTGCCACGTCGTGTTGTTCCCAGTGGGTCCGGAACCCGGGGTCGGCCTTCGAGACGTCGTCGACGATCTCGGCGAAGCGGGGGTCGCCGGGGTGGCGGTCGGCGGAGGCGCGGAACTGCGCCAGTACCGCCAGGGACTCGCTCTCCCAGCTCTTCAGGATGGTCCGCGTCGGCTGCCAGGCGAAGAGGAGCCAGATCATGTTCCGCCGTTTCGGCGGGAGTTGATCGAGAACACCGTAGATGTCCGCCTCGCTCCGGTTGTGGGCGAGGATGTCCCAGTGCCGGTCGAGGAGGCAGGCCGGGTTGGGGGCGAGGGCGGCGATGGTGGCGCGGAGGTGGTCGCCCACCGCGGGGCAGCCCGCGGCCGGGGGGCGCGGCTGCACGTCGCTCTCGCCGGCCAGGTCGAAGATGTGGCGCCGCTCGGCGCCGGTCAGACGCAAGGTGGTGGCCAGCGCGTCGAGGACCTGCCCCGAGGCCGCGATCGGGCGGCCCTGCTCCAGCCACGAGTACCAGGAGAGGCTCACTCCCGATAGGAGCGCGACCTCCTCGCGGCGCAGACCGGGCGTGCGCCGTCGCGGCCCACCGGTCAGGCCGACATCTCCCGGGCTCAGCCGCTCACGGCGTGAGCGCAGATAACGGCCGAGCACCGCGCGGCGCTCTCTTTCACAATCGTCCATGGTGGGGGCAAGACTATTACTCCCGCTCCCAGGATGATCCGTAAGCGCCGGGCGGCCCGAACTGCCGTGCGCTGAAACGACGATGGACCCATGAAGACGAGCAGTCGATCGACCGCACCGCCCATACGTCCGCCGGAGTTCCAGGTGCCGTTCCCTCTTACCGCGGCGGCCTTCACCGCCAACTTCGACCGGTTCGCCGTCGGCCCGATACTCGTGACGCTGGCCGCCGCCCTGCGCGTGCCGTTGGCCTCCGCCGTGGCGCTGGCCGGCGGCTACGCCCTCGCCTACGGCCTGTCCCAGCCCCTGTGGGGCGTGCTGTCGGACCGGGTGGGGCGGCTGCGTGTGATCCGCGCCGCCCTCTCCGTGGCCACCGTCGCCGGAATCGCCTCGGCTCTCGCACCGGACTTCACGGCGCTCGTCGTACTCCGCGTCGTCACCGGCTTCGCGTTCGGTGCGGTGGTGCCCTCGTCGCTGAGCTTCGTCGGCGACACGGTGGCCGCCGAACACCGTCAGAGCGCGCTCGCCGACCTCATGGCGGCACTCGGCCTCGGCAGCGGCTTGGCCGCCCTGTTCGCCGGGTCGGTCGCCAACTGGCTCAGCTGGCGGCTGGTGTTCGCGGTCCCCGCACTCGCCGCAGCGACCGCCGTGCTCGCCCTGCGCGGCGCACCGGAACCGCCGCGCGCCGCCGCCGGCGGTGTGGCCTCGCAGCTCTCGGCCGTCGTGCGCAGCCGGTTCCTGTACGTCGTCGCCGCACTCGGCGTCGTGGAAGGGGCGGTGCTGCTGGGCGGGCTGACGTTCGTGGCCCCGGCCCTGGAGCACCGCGGTCTGTCCGGCGCCGCGGCCGGGGCGATCACCGCCCTGTACGGCGCCGGGACCCTCGCGTTCACCCGGGCGGTGAAGGCTCTGACGCGGCGCATGCCGGCCCATGGCCTGGCCACGATCGGCGGCGGATTCGTGGTCGTCGGCTATGCGACCGCGGCCGCCGTACCCCGTGTGTGGACGTACGCACTCATGGCCACGCTGCTGGGCGCGGGCTGGGCCTTCCTGCACTCCACGCTCCAGGCGTGGGCGACATCCGTGGTGCCCGAGGCGCGCGGGACGGCGGTCTCGTTCTACGTCGCCGCGCTGTTCGTCGGCAGCGCCCTCGGTGCCGCACTCGGCGGGGAGGCGGCCGACCACGCGCGGTTCGGGGCGCTCTTCGGGGTGGCCGCCGTCATGACCGTCCCGCTGACCGTCGCGGCGGCGATCGGCAGCCATCGCTTCACGACACGGGGGCAGACCGGCCTCCCCGCCCCACGACACTCGGGCGGGCCACCGCAGCAACATCGCCACCACCAAGGGTAGTTACGGCCAGGAGAGGTGTCCCAGACCATGCCGACCAGCACGAAGTCCCCTCTGACCCAGTACACGTTCGCCGAGCTGCGCCGACGGCGGAGCGTCAAGTGGACCGAGTTCCCACCGGACGTCCTGCCGATGCGCATCGCCGAGATGGACACACCGCTCGACGGGCCGATCGCGGACGCGTTGATCCGCGCGGTGGCCGACGGCGACACCGGCTACGCCACCCCGGGCCGCCTGCGCGAGCTCTTCGCGGCGTTCGCCGGGCGGCTTTACGGCTGGCACCCCCACGCACAGGCGATGCGGCTCGCTCCCGACGTCATGTCCGGAGTCGTCGAAGTCCTGCGCGTCACCACCGCGCCCGGCGACGCCGTCGTCGTGAACACCCCTGGATATCCGCCCTACTTCACGCAGTTCGGCCGCATCGGCCTACGCGTCGTGAGCAGCCCGCTGCTCCCGGGTCCCGTGGGGTACCGGCTCGACCTGGACCACTTGGAGCACGTCTTCGCGGCCGGGGCCAAGGCGTTCCTGTTCTGCAACCCCCACAACCCCACGGGGACGGTGTTCACGCCGGAGGAGCTGGTGGCGGTCGCGGAGCTCGCCGAGCGCCATGACGTCCAAGTGGTCGCCGACGAGATACTCGCCCCGCTCGTCCACCCGGGACCCCGCCGGCACGTCCCCTTCCCTTCGCTGGACCGTCCGGCGGCCGCCCGCTCCATCGGTCTCGTCTCGGCCTCGAAGGCGTGGAACCTCGCCGGGCTCAAGGCCGCCCTCATCGTGCCCGGACCCGACGCCGGGGCGACGGTGGCCGCCACCGACGACGAACTCGCGGAAGCGGCCGGGCTGTTCGGGGTGCTGGCCTCCGAGGCCGCCTTCGCCGACGGCAAGCCCTGGCTCGATGAACTCCTGAGCGCGCTCGACGCCAACCGGCGCCTGCTCGCCGACGAGGTCGCCCGACGGCTGCCACGCGTCCGTCATCAGTCACCCGACGCCGGATTCACGGCGTGGCTCGACTTCCGCGGGCTCGGCCTGCCGGAGGACCCCGCCGCACGGCTCCTGCGTACCGCCAAGGTCGGCGTGTCCTCCGGGCTCCGGTTCGGCCCTCCCCTCAGGCCCGGGGAGACCGCCCCCGGGGACGGCTTCGTACGGCTGAACTTCGCCACCCGACCCGATCTGGTCGTCGAGGCGGTGGAGCGGATCGCCGCCGCACTGCCCCCGGTCGACGAAGCCGAAGGTCAGCGGCGCTCCAACAGGCCCCGTACGTAAGCCGCTTGGCCGGTGTGCTGAAGGCAGTCGGAGATGACACTGATCAGCCGGACGCCAAGGGTGACATGCGGCGTCCACCGCTCGTCGACGACGCGGTCGAGCGACGCGTCGTCGACGTCGCGCACGAACGCCAGGGTCTGCTCGTGGACGGCGTCGTAGTATCCGGCCAACTGGTCGGCGGAGATGCCTCGGACCGACGCCACCTGTTCGGCCGAGTGCCCGTACCCGGTCTCCTCCTCGCCCAGCGGCAGATCGAACCGCTCGGCCCAGCCGTCGGTGGTCCACACCTGGTCCCGGCCCGCCGCGCCGGCGACATGGTCGTCCTGGACCCGGGTGAGGTGCCAGACCAGCCAGACGATCGAATTCGCCCCGTCGTCCGGCCGGAACGCCAGGTCCTCCGGCGTGAGCCCCTCGACGACGGTGTGCACTTCCTCCTGGACGCGCCCGAAGGCGTCCGTCAAAACCTCGGCAGTGTTCATGCGTCCATGATCGCCCATGCGTCCCGCGTCCCGCGTGATGGATACCGCCGCACGGCCGCGACGGCGTGCCCGCCCGGCCGTACGTCCTCCGTCGGCCACTGCCGCACCGGTGTGCCGGACGGCATACTGATGGCCGTGCGAGTAGCGATCATGACGGTCGGTTCACGAGGCGATGTGGCTCCCTACACCGGTCTCGCGGACGGGCTGGTCCGGGCGGGGCACGACGTCACGCTGGTGACCCACGCCCGGTTCCAGCCACTGCTCGCGCGGTCGGCCATCCGGTTCCATCCGATCCCCATCGATCCGCATGCCGAACTGCACGGTGCCCGAGGCCGTTCGCTGCACCGCAGCAGGACCGGGCCCGGAAAGCTCGTCCGGGTGCTGGCGATGGCGAGGTCGCTGGCCGAGGAGATGGCGGACGATCTCCTGCGGGCGGCGCAGAGCAGCGACATCCTGCTCCTCGCCGGCTCCGTGGCACCTTTGGGCTTCGCCATCGCCGACGGTCTCGGACTGCCCAGCATCGGGCTCAACCTTCAGCCCCTCCATCCGACCGGTGCCTTCGTCCCGCCGCTGGCCGGTGCCGGATCGTGGGGCGCACCGGCCAACAGGGCGGCCGGGCACGGCATGCACCTCGCCCTGGCGCAGGTGTACGCACCGGCCGCACAGCGAGTACGACGCCGGCTCGGCGGCACCCCGCACGGGCTCTGGGCGCAGCATCGGGAACGTGAGCGCGGCCACTGGCCCGTGCTGCACGGCTACAGCCCGCTCGTCGTGCCGCGCCCTCGCGACTGGCGCCCGGGCCTGGACGTGACCGGATACTGGTGGCCCCGCGTCCCGGATCCTCAACTACCCGACAGATTGCGCGACTTCATCGCCGCCGGGCCCGCCCCGGTGTTCATCGGGCTGGGCAGTGCCACCGTGCCCGACCCGGCCCGGGTGTCGGGCCGGATCGCCCGCGCGCTGCGGGCGGCCGGGATGCGGGGCATCCTGCAAGAAGGCTGGGCCGGACTGCGCGCACAAGGCGACGACATCATCACCGTCGGAGACGTCCCGCACAGCGTGCTGTTCCCCCACCTGGCAGCGGTCGTCCACCACGCGGGGGCCGGAACCACCGGCGCGGGGCTGCGCGCGGGGATCCCGGCGGTGCCGGTGCCGGTCCAGTTCGACGCCGGTTTCTGGGCCGAACGCCTGGTCCGACTCGGCGTCGCGCCCCGCGCCGTTCCCCTGCGCCGGCTGACTGCCGACGATCTGGCGGCGGCGCTTCAGGAGGCCATCGGCGACCCGGGGTACCGCCGCCGCGCCCGGGCCCTGGCGGAGCGCCTGGCCGCGGAGGATGGCGTCACACCGGTACTGGAGGCCATCAACAGGGCGGCGGATCGGAGGAGTTGAGCGCGGATGCCCCTCTGACGCCACCGCCCTCGCGGCGTGCCCACGGCCGACGGGCCGCGTCCTGAGCGGGGCCCTACTGGCTGAAGAAGGCCACCGAACGCAGTTCCAGGCGGTCCGTGGCGGGCTTGCCGTGCGGCTTCAGCGTCCAGGAGAGGCCGGAGCAGTCGGGCTCGGTGAAGACCCTGGCGGACATGTCGGTCCTGTTGTGCGGGGCGAACGCGGGGCGGGAGGAGTCCGGGTCGGCGACCTCCGGGATGGTGATGCAGACGATGTCCTCCGGGTTGACGAGGGTGCCCTTGTGCGGTCGCCCGTCGAGGCCGATGTACTTGTAGTCGAAGTGTCCGGTGGCCGCGTGGGCGGGCGCGCCCAGGGTGGCGATCAGCGCGAGGGCGCCACAGGCGGAGACGAGAGCGTGACGAAGACGCATGGGACTCACTTCCAGACTGGTCGGGGTGGGCCGAGGATGGCCGTCAGGGTCGCCCGATCCCTACCTGACCGGCGTCGGACCCACCCCTGGAGGCGCCGCCGAAAGGATTCGCCCTCACCCATCAGGGCTACCGGCCTCCCGGTTCAAGCGCCGGGACAGGGCGGACCGAAGTCGACGGCCGCGAAGTACCGGGCCCACTCGGCCCGGGTGATCCGAGGATGTGCGCTGTCGCAGATGCGGGCGGTGACCTTGTCCGGACGGGTGTCTGGGGTCCGGATGGTGAAGTCGTTTCCGCCGGTGGCCGGGAGGCGGCCGTCCGGGCTGAACGGCACCGTCGGTACCGGGCCGGAGTGGCCGGTGAGGGAAGTGCCCGGACATCCTCGGCGGCCGGTCCGAGAACGGCCGGCTCCTGGTGAGCCGGAGCTGCAACGGAGCGGCGAGCCAGGCCTGGGACTTCTGACCACCGCCCCGGCAGGCCCGGCACCCCGCGTGCCGGGCCTGGCAGGGCAGACCGGGTGTCGTGCCCGGCGCGATCGGAAGGGGCCGTCCTGCCCCGCGGCCCCTACCTGCGGCCCCTACAGCACCCCCGCGTCCCGAGCCACCCACAGCGAGGGGATGAACGGGCGGTAGCCCAGTTCGTGCCGGATGCGGGTCGTGGACATCACGCCGCCCCAGGGGTCCGGGGCCTCCTTGCCGTAGACCTCGGGCGGCACGGGCAGACCGTGGAACTGGAAGAGGTCCACCGTGGCGACCGGTGCGTCGTCGGCGATGTTGTACACACCGTGCGCGCCGGGTGCGTACAGCAGCCGCCGCAGGCCCTGGGCCACGTCGATGTGGTGGCCCATGTGCAGGCGCTGCATGGCCGGCCAGTCGGGTGCCCATCGCAGCGCCACGGACAGGTGGGGGTCGCCGTCGCCGTAGACGAAGGGCAGCCGGGCGATCCGGAGGTCGTCGAGGCCGTCCAGTGCGCCGAGCGCTCGTTCCGCCTCCGCCTTCGACTCGGGGTAGGCACCCCAGAAGTGGCCGCCCGGCTCGGTCTCGTCGCTCTCGACCAGCGCCCTGCCGCGTCCCCGGCCGTATACGAGCCCGGTGCTGACCTGCACGAACCGGCGTACGCCCGAGGCGACGGCGGCCCGGCCGAGTTCGACGGCCGCGTCCCGGTTGACCGCGCGGGCCTCCTCGTCCGGCACTCCGCGGAACGCGGCGGCCACGTTCACCACCGCGTCCACGCCGTCCGTGGCCTTGCCGAGCGCGTCCGTGTCCCGCAGATCGCCGACCACCACCTGGGCGCCGAGCTCCGCGAACCGCTCACCGCGCGCGCTGTCCCGCACCAGCACCCGCACCCCGTCGCCGGGTGTCGCGTTCTCCAGCAGCCGCGGCACGAACCTGCTCCCGACCTGGCCCGTAGCGCCTGTCACCAATGTCAGCATGGCCGCCTCCTCGTTGTCGTAGCCATGGATCCAGCGTGCGGGCAGGGCGGCCGCGGCGGGAGAGACGCGGTTGTCCAGGGACCGGCGCTCCCTGGATACGGACCGGGATCCGAGGGACCCTGGCGGGGTGGACCGAACCGAACTCGCCGACTTCCTGCGCCGCTCCCGCACCAGGCTCAGCCCCTCCGACGTGGGCCTGAGCGCGGGCCCACGGCGTCGCACCCCGGGCCTGCGCCGCGAGGAGGTGGCTCAGCTCGCCGGGATGTCGGTGGACTACTACAGCCGTCTCGAACAGCGGCGCGGCTCCCACCCTTCGCGGCAGATGCTCACCGCGCTCGCCCGCGCCCTGCGGCTCACGGATGTCGAGCGCGACCACCTGTTCCACCTGGCGGGCGAGGAGCCGCCGCGCCCCGGCGGTTCCTCGGGGCACGTCCGCCCCGGCCTCCTGCTGATCCTCGACCGGCTGACCGATCTGCCCGCGTCGGTGCTGAGCGACTGGGGCGAGGTGCTCGCACAGAACACGATGGGGGTGGCCCTCACCGGAGACAACACGGGGAACAACCTGATCAGGCGCTGGTTCACGGCCCCCGGCACTCGCGCCCTGTTCCCGCCCGAGAACCACGAGCAGCACGCCCGCTCGCACGTGGCGAGCCTGCGTGCGGTCACCGCCGCGCGCCCCGACGATCCGGGCCCCGCCGCGCTCGTCGATGAACTCCGCGCCACCTCACGAGAGTTCGAGGCCTGCTGGCAGTCGCACGATGTCGTCGTGCGCCGCCCGTCGCCGAAGCGGTTCCTCCACCCCGTGGTCGGCGCCCTCGATCTCGACTGCGAGGTGCTGCTCAGCGACGGGTACAGCCAGCAGCTCGTCGTGCACTCGGCACGGCCGGGCACGGACAGCCATCAGCGCCTCGAACTGCTGCGGGTGGTCGGACTCCAGGATCTCGCCCCCAGCTCATAGTTGACGATACGTCAGATCACCGGGTGCGGCGCTCGGGCCCCTCGGTCGCACCACCGCATTCCGAATCAGCCACGGTCTAGTATCCGCCTCGTCGCTATAGTATTTTATTCGCATCCACACGATAGCGACTCACGAGCGGCGGCTGTGGCAGCCGGATGGGCGGGGCGACGTTGGCTGATCAACTGGCGCACGGGAACGGGCGATTGACGCCGATGCGCGGACGGGTCCTGGTGACCACCGGGTGGCTGGAACCCGGGGGCGAGGTGGATCGCTACTTGACCGCGGCGGGGCTCCAGGTCGTCCACGGTTCGGTCCGCGAGCGGGAGCGCCAGGGCCGGTCCCTGGCGGGCGTGGTGGGCTCCGTGGACGCGATCGTCGCGGGGACCGAGCACATCGGCCGAGAGGTCTTCGAGGCGGCGCCACGGCTACGGGTCATAGGCCGCACGGGCGTCGGCCACGACAACATCGACGTGGTGGCGGCCACCGCGCACGGCGTGGCGGTCTGCCCGACCCCCGGCGTCAACCGGCAGTCCGTCGCCGAGCACACCATGGGGCTGCTCCTCGGCCTGGCCCGTGGGATTCCGCGGAACGCCGCATCCGTCCGCGCGGGCCGCTGGGAGCAGCCCAGTGGACGGGAGTTGGCGGGCGCGACGCTCGGCGTCGTCGGCCTCGGCGCGATCGGGCGCCTCGTGGCACGCCTGGCGCAGGCCTTCGGCATGCGGGTCGTCGCACACGACCCGGCCATCGACCGCGCGTACGCGGCCGAGCACGACATCGGCGTACGCGAACTGCCGCGCCTGCTGAACGAGTCCGACTTCGTCAGCCTGCATCTGTTCCTCAGTCCCGAGACCCGTCATTTGCTGGACGCGAAGGCGTTCGCCCTGATGAAGCCCGGCGCCTTCGTCATCAACACCGCGCGCGGAGGCATCGTCGACGAGGACGCCCTGGCCGAGGCGCTCGCCTCCGGTCGGCTCGGGGGCGCCGCCATGGACACCGTGCGGACGGAACCCCTGCCGCTGGACAGCCCGTTGCGCTCCTTCGACAACGTGCTGGTGACCGCGCACATCGGCGCCGCCACCGTGGAGTCGCGGGCCCGTTCGGGCCTGATGGCCGCTCGCTCGGTGCTGACCGTGCTGCGGGGCGGCCGTGCCGAGCACACCGTCAATCCCGAGTACGCCGAGCTCGGGGACCGGGACCGCCCGCGCGGGGCGGAGGGGCGATGACGACGTGGCGCTGGGCCGCGAACCTCAAGTGGCTCTTCACCGAGCTGGCCTTCGATGCCCGCTTCGACGCGGCCGCGGCGGCCGGTTTCGCGGGTGTGGAGTTCCCGTCCCCCTACGGCTGTGCCCCAGGCGTACTGCGCCGACGGCTGCGCGACGCGGGACTGACCCAGGTGCTGATCAACACTCCCATGGGTGAGCCCGGAACACCGACCCGTTCGGGACTCGCCTGCATCCCCGGCCGCGAGGGCGAATTCCGGACCGGGGTCGAGCGCGGCCTGGAGTACGCGGCCGAACTGGACTGCGGCCTGCTGCACGTCGTCGGCGGGATCGTGCCCGCCGGGGTGAGTCGTGACCGGGCGTTCGCGCGCTATGTCACCAATATCGCTTGGGCGGCGGAGCGGGCGCGTCGGACGGGAGTCCGGCTCGTCCTCGAAGCGCAGAACAAGCGCGACTGCCCCGGCTTCGTGCTGGAGTCCCAGGAACAGGCGGCCGCGGTCGCGGAGGCGGCCGGCGACGAACACGTCGGTCTGCTGCTCGACTTCTACCATCTGCAGATCGACCAGGGCGATCTCATCAGCACCTACCGACGCCTCCAGAACCGGGTGCGCCACCTCCAGCTCGCGGACTCGCCCGGGCGCCACGAGCCCGGGACGGGTGAGATCGGCTGGCGTGCCCTGCTGCGGGCCGTTGCCGACTCCGGTTACCGGGGCTGGATCGGCTGCGAGTACGCGCCGGCCGGCGAGACCGTGGCGGGCCTGGACTGGATGCGGCGCGTCGAGGAGGTGGCGGCGTGACCGGTCCCCGGATCGCCTTGATCAGCGCCGTGCCCGCGGCGATGGCCCCGGCCGCCGACGCGTTGCGCACGGGCTTCCCCGAGGCCCAGGTGTGGCACCTGCTGGACGACCGGCTGCTGTCCGACGCGGCGGGTGCCGGTGGTCCGACCGCCCCGCTGCGGGCCCGGATGCGGCGCCTCATCGAGCACGCGGTGGCCGGGGGCGCCGACGCCGTACTGCTGACCTGCTCGCTCTACGGGGTGGTGGCGCAGGAGCTGGACGGGGAGGGCGGGAGGGCGGTCCCGGTGCTGGCTCCGGACGCGGCGGCGTTCGAGCGGCTGGCGTCGGGTGGGTACCAACACGTCCTGGTGATCGCCTCGTTGGAGGCGGCGCTCCGGGACTCCATGGACCGGCTTCGCACCGCTCTGGCTCACGACGCGCCGACGGCGGGCGGCGTCGAGGTGTCGGGGGTCGTCGTGCCGGGAGCCCTGGCGGCGGGGGACCTCGGCGCGCTGGTAGAAGTGCTGGCCGGGGCGGCGTCCGAGCCGGCCGCCACGGCGGACGCGGTCTTCCTGGCCCAGTATTCGCTGGCTCCGGCGGCCCCCGGGCTCGCGGTCGCGCTGGAAGTGCCGGTGGTGTCCGGTCCGACGAGTGCCGCCCATGCGTTGCGCGCCGCACTCCTCAAGGGCTCCTGCGCGACCGCACTTCCCAAGGAAGCCTGAGCGCCCCGTACGCCGGCCACACCAACGCCACGTCACGCACCCGGCACCCCTCCGTGTCCGTGCCCGCCCGCTGCCCCGGCGCGCCCGCGCCCACGTCTTCCCGTCGGTCCCACCCCGCGACCCGCTCGCGGGTCGACACCCCTGCCAACAGAGAGGTCTGGCGTGGCTCCCTCATCCGACGTCGGTCTACTGGTCACCGGCTTCGTCGGCATCGTCACCGTCGTTCTGCTCATCACGACACCGCTGAAGGTCCATCCGTTCCTGGCGCTGGTGATCGGCGCCCTGGGGATCGGGCTCGTCGCCGGCGAGGCGCCCCCGGCCGTCGTCAAGTCCGTCACCACGGGGGCCGGCGGCACCCTGGGTCAGACGGGCCTGATCCTGGTCCTCGGCACCATCCTCGGCACCGTACTCGCCGAGTCCGGAGCCATCGGACGGCTGGCCACGGTGCTGACCCGGGGCCGCTCGCTGCGCACCATCCCGTGGATGGTGAGTCTGCTGGCCCTGATCGTCGCGCTCCCCCTCTTCTTCGAGGTCGCCCTGGCAGTTCTGCTTCCCCTCCTGTTCAGCATCGCGCGGGAGGTCGAGACGTCGCTCCTGGACAGTGATGGCCGCGACGCCAAGGGCAGGAGGACCTCGCCCTATCTGCTCGTGGGCGTACCGGCCCTCGGCACCGTCGCCTCGGTGCACGCACTGGTGCCGCCCCATCCGGGGCCGACCGCCGCGGCGACGGCCGTCCACGCCGACGTGGGGACCGTCATCGCGTACGGGCTGCCCATCGCCGTCATCACGATGGTGGTCTCCGGACAGTTCCTCGCCGGTCCGATCGCCCGCCGGATGTTCCCGGTGCCTCCCCCCAGACTCGTCGAGCAGTTCGCGCTCAGAGCGGCCGACGACCGCATACCCCCTGGCATCGCGATGTCGGTCGTGCCTGTCGTGCTGCCGCTGGTCCTGGTGGTGGGCCAGTCGGCGGTCACCGTCGGCGGCCTGCACGGGAGTTGGGCCGACGCGCTCGGCTTCGTCGGCCAGCCGGTGGTCGCCCTGCTCATCGCCGTACTCGTCGCCTTCGTGGGCCTCGGCCGGGCCCGGGGAGTACGCGGGCGACAGGTGAAGGGACAGGTCGACGACAGCATCGCGGCGATCGCCCCGATCCTGCTCATCATCGGCG
Source organism: Streptomyces sp. NPDC006691 (assembly GCF_042869955.1). Taxonomy (NCBI): domain Bacteria; kingdom Bacillati; phylum Actinomycetota; class Actinomycetes; order Kitasatosporales; family Streptomycetaceae; genus Streptomyces; species Streptomyces sp. NPDC006691. Next base: position 148,483 of record NZ_JBIAGW010000004.1, on the reverse strand, counting down.
GGGGCGGCGCCCTGAGCGGTGTCATGGTGGACTCCGGGATCGGCAGGGCGATCGCCCATCTCACCCACGGCCTGGGCATCTCGCCCCTGATCCTGGCCTGGGTGATCGCGGCCCTGATCCGGCTCTCGGTCGGCTCCGCGACAGTCGCCATCATCACCGCGTCCGGCATCGTCGCGCCCATCATGGCCGACAGCCCGGGACTGCACCCGGCGCTCGTCGTCCTCGCTCTCGGCTGCGGCTCGATCATCTTCCCGCACATCAACAACGCGGCTTCCTGGCAGGTCAAGGAGAGCTTCGGCATGTCCCTGAGGGACATGTTCCAGAGCTTCACGGTGATCGAGACCACCGTGTCCGTACTCGGCCTCGGCTGCGTCCTGGCCGCGTCCGCCCTCATCTAGGGCCGGCCACCCCCGGCCCGGCAAGACGGAAGGAACGAATCAACATGATCGGCGTGATCGCCGACGACGTCACCGGCGGCACCGACGTCGCGGCCGCCCTGCGCCGTCAGGGCCTCCGCACCCAGCTCTGCTTCGGCCTGCCCGCCCGGCTCCCGGCGCGCTACCCGGCCGACGCCACGGTGATCGCGCTCAAGACGCGAACGGCCCCTGTGGTGACGGCGGTTGAGGAGAGCCGGGCCGCCGCCCAGTGGCTGACCCGTTCCGGAGCCGAGCAGCTGTACTTCAAGTACTGCTCCACCTTCGACTCCACCGACCGGGGCAACATCGGCCCGGTCCTGGACGCGCTCGGCGAAGCGACCGAGGGCCGCCCCGTCGTCACCACACCGAGCTCCCCCGAACACGGTCGCACCCAGTACCAGGGGTACCTCTTCGTCGACGGCACCCTGCTGTCCGAGTCCCCCATGCGGAACCACCCCCTCACACCCATGCGGGACTCCTACCTCCCCCGGCTCCTCGACGCCCAGTCGGCACACCCGGGCTGCGCCGTTCTCGACCACTCCATCGTCTCGGGCGGCGCCGGCCGCATCACGGCCGCCGTTCGCCAACACGCGGGCCGGACACGGTACTTGCTCGCGGACGCGCTCAGCGACGCCGACCTGGACGCACTCGCCCGGGCCTGCGCCGGACTGCCGCTGCTCGCGGGGGCGGCCGGCCTCGCCGGAGCGCTCGCCCGGGTGCACGCCGAGCGGATCCCCTCCGTCCGGGACGGCCTGGCGTCTCCGCCGCCGCGCCCCGGCGGGCCCGCGGTCGCTCTCGCCGGAAGCTGCTCCCGGCGCACCCTGGAGCAGATCGACGCCATGCGCTCGGCGGGCCGCCCCGTCCACCCGCTCGACCCCATGGCCGACCACGACCCCGCCCGACTCGCCGACCGCGCGCTTGCCTGGTACGACGGGCTCGGCGCCGCCAGGTCGGCCGCGGGAGCACTGATCCACTCCTCCATGCCGCCCCCGGCGCTGCGCACCGTCCAGCAAGCGCTCGGCACGGACCGGGCCGCTGCGATCCTGGAGGCCGCGCTCGGCCGCATCGCCACCGGGCTGGCCGCACGTGGAGTGACCCGGCTCGTCGTGGCCGGAGGCGAGACGTCCGGCGCGGTCGTCACGGCACTCGGCATCGAGGGCGGCCAAGTCGGTGCGGAGGCGGCCCGAGGGGTCCCCTGGATCCACACCGCGACCGGCCTGAACGTCCTGCTGAAGTCGGGAAACTTCGGCGAACCGGACTTGCTCCTCGCCGCCACGGCCATCGCGGCGGGAAGCCCGGCATGACCTCCCGCGAGCGGATCGCCGCGGGCGAGGACCTCGTGCGGACCGCGCGTTCGGTGTTCTCCCGCCGCCTCACCCACGGCCGCACGGGCAATCTGTCCGTGCGCGTCCGGCAGGGCATCCTGGTGACACCCACCGGATCGAGCCTCGGCACGGTCACCGCGGAGCAACTCTCCCTGGTCGACGCCCGGGGCCGGCATCTCGACGGGTCGCCGCCCTCCAAGGAGGCCGCGCTGCACGCGGCGGTGTTGCGTGCCCGGCCCCTCGCACGGGCCGTCGTTCACACCCACTCCACCCACGCGGCCGCCGTCTCCTGTCTCGCCGGGCTCGACCCCGACAACGCGCTGCCGCCCCTGACCGCCTACTTCGCCATGCGCGTCGGACGCCTTCCGCTGCTGCCCTACTACGCACCGGGCGACCGGCGCCTGGCACAAGCGGCGGAGGAGGCGGCCCGGCTCCGGCATGCCGTCCTCCTGCGCAATCACGGCCCTCTCGTCGCCGGACCCTGCCTGGCGACCGCCCTCGACGCGCTGGAGGAACTGGAGGAGACGGAGCGGCTGTTCCTGCTGCTGCGGGGCATGCCGACCCGACCGCTCACCGACGCCGAGCAGGCCGCCCTCACGCCCCCCGCATAGCTCGCGGCTCGACCGCCCACCACCGCCCCCGAGAGAAGGAAGCGAACTCACCGTGCCCGACAGGAACAGCGACAGCCACCCCGACTCCGCGACGGCGCAGGCGCCGGCGGCGGCGGACCACCCCGACGCCGTACCAGCGCAGGCGCCGACGCCGGACCACCCCGCTCAGCACTCCGTCACGCTCTTCAGCGCCCTGGCCGTACGCAAGGCCCTGGACGAGGTCGTCCTGCCCGCCTTCACCCGGGGCACCGGGATCGCCGTCAACGCCGTGTTCGACCCGACGGTCCAGCTCGTACGCCGGATCGACGCGGGCCAGTCCTTCGACGTGCTGATCGGCGTCACCGACTCCCTCCACCCGCTCGCGGAACGGGGGTTGGTGGCTCCCGCGACCCGAACCTCCCTGGCCCGTACGGGAGTTGGTCTCGCCGTTCCGCCCGGGGCGCCGCGCCCGGACATCAGCACGCGGGCTGCCCTGGTCGCCACGCTGCGGGCCGCCCGCAGTGTGGCCTACTCGCGGACCGGCGCGAGCGGCCTGTACTTCGCCGGGCTCCTGGACGACCTGGGCATCGCCGACGAGATCAATGCCAGGGCGACCGTCATCGAAAAGGGCTTCATCGCCGAGGCCGTGGTCGACGGGCGGGCCGACATCGCCGTCCAGCAGCTCAGTGAGCTGCTCTTCGTCCCCCGGGCGGACATCGCGGGACCGCTCCCCGAAGAGGTCCAGCACTACAGTCACTTCTCGGCGGTCCTCGGCACCGGCTCCACCCGCTCCCCCGCCGCACGGGCCCTGCTGGCCCACCTGCGCGGGCCGCTCGCCGCCGAGGCCTACACGAACACCTGGCTCGAACCGACGCTCAAACCGACGAAAGAAGGCTGAGCCCCCGGGGCCGGCGCACCCCGGCGCTCTGCCGCCCCCGCCCGCGACGTCTCAGTGGGCGCCGGATGTCAGGATGCGGTCCTTCGCCTCGGCGAGGTGACGGCGCATCAGCTCCGCCGCGCCTTCCGCGTCCCGGCGCTCCAGGGCCCGGTGGATCAGGCGGTGCTCCCCCGCGGCGTGCGAGGCGCCGGTCCTGCCTCGCTTGCTGAACATCCGGAAGCGCTGCACGTGGCCGCCGAGCGCGAGCAGCGCCTGCTCAAGGAAGGGGTTGCCGCTCTGCGCCGCGATCATCCGGTGGAAGGCGTCGTCGGCCCGCCAGTAGTGCTGGAACCCGTCCGTGCGGGTGTCCGCGCTGGACGCCGAGTGGTCCAGCTCATCCACCGCGGCACCCAGCGTTGCGAGGAACTCCGGCGTGGTCCGCAGCCCGGCCTCCAGCGTGAGGGCGGGTTCGAGCACCGCCCGGGCCTCGAAGAGCTTGCCGATCTCGCGGTCACTGAGCGCGTCGGCCACCCGGTAGCCCTTGAGGGCCTCGCGCCGCACCAGACCGGTGTGTTCGAGGCGCGCCAGCGCCTCGCGCAACGGAGTCTGGCTGACGTCGAGTTCACGCGAGAGCGCGCCGATGTTCAGCGCCGAGCCCGCGACCCTCTCACCCGCGATGAACTGTTCGAGCAGCACCTTGTACATGCGGTCTGCGATGGGCTCACGTACGGGACCGGACTTCGTCGACACCATCATCCTCGCGGGCTTCGTACAGGATCAGTCTCATTGATGTGTAAAGGACACGAATCATATACCCGGGATCCTTTCCGCATCGCGGCACGTCGTGGGGCCGGCCGGCGAACGCCTCGCGGGCTTCGTCACGGCACCATCCAGCCCAGTACCGAGGTGGACTGGAGCCAGGCGAGGACGCACAGGGCGGTGAGGACGGCCAGGCTCCAGCCGATCACCTTGCGCAGGATGTCCCCCTCGCGGCCGGCAAGTCCCACGGCTCCGGCGGCGATGACGAGGTTCTGCATCGCGGCGGCCTTGCCCTGCACCCCGCCGGTGCTGTTGGTGGCCGCCGCCAGCAGCGGGGAGATGCCGACGTGCTGGGCCGCGGTCACCTGCATCGCGCCGAACAGGGCGTTGGACGAGGTGTCGGAGCCGGTGAGGGCCACCCCGAACCAGCCGAGCAGGCCGGACAGAAGCGCGAAGAGACGGCCTGCCCCCGCCAGCCACACCCCGAGCGACACGGCCATCCCGGACAGGTTCATGACGTAGGAGAGGGCGAGGACGCAGCTGACGGTGAGGGCGGCCCAGCGGATCTGCCGGAGGGCTTCGCCGTAGCAGCGCACCGCGCGTCGCGGAGACACCCGCAGCACGCACGCGCTGACGACTCCCGTGCAGAGCAGCAGCGTTCCGGCGGCGCCGAGCCAGCCGAAGTCGAAGGTGGCGACCGCGACCGGCCGCCCGCTCGCGCTCACGACATGCAGTCCGGGCCAGGTGAACGACACGTCCTGGGCGTCGACGAACCGGGCGACGGGGCCGTCGTAGGAGACCAGGGAGAACAGGAGTGTGAGCAGCGCGTAGGGAAAGCAGGCGCGGAGCACCTCGCGGCGCGGATCGGCGCGCGGAACCGGGGCGCCGGGCCCGGACATGACCGGAGGGGGCACCAGAGGTGCCGCCGCGGCCGGGGCGAGGGCGGGCTCCGATTCGGCGGGGACACGGCTCGCGACCGGCACCCGGGTCCCGGCGCCGGGGCCGGCGTCCGGAGGGCGTGCCGGGCGTCGGACGCGCAGCACCACGAGGACCGCGCCGGCCGAGACGAGCGCGCCCACGAGGTCGGTGAGCTGGTAGGCCAGGTGGTTGGAGCACAGGTACTGTCCGGCGCCGAAGCCCGCTCCAGCCGCGAGGGCGACCGGCCAGAGCTCGCGCAGCCCGCGGCCGCCGTCGAGGATGAACAGGAGGACGAACGGCACCAGGAACGCGATCACGGCGGACTGCCGGCCCACCATCGCGCCCAGTTCGGTGGCGGGGAACGAGGTCACTTTGGCAAGTGCCTGGATGGGGTTGCCCACCGAACCGAAGGCGGCGGGCGCGGTGTTGGCGAAGGTGGCGATCGCCGCGGCCTTGAGCGGTGGCTGGCCCAGGCCCACCAGGATGACCGAGGTGACGGCGATGGGGGTGCCGAATCCGGAGAGCGACTCGACCATCGCGCCGAAGCAGAAGGCGATGAGGATCGCCTGGACGCGAGGGTCGTCGGAGAGCCGGGCGAAGCTCCGGCTGATGACGGCGTCATGCCCGGAGGCGCGCTGGAGGCGGTTGATCCACACGGCGCCGAGCACGATCCACACGATCGGGAAGAGACCGAAGGCGGCGCCCTCGGTCGCACCGAGGGCGACCTGTCCGGCCGGCATGCCGTAGACGGCGACGGCGGTCACGGCGGCGGTGGCGAGCCCCGCGAGGGCCGCCCGGTACGCCCTGACGCGCAGAACGCCGAGCAGCACGAGCAGCACGATGAGCGGGGTCGCGGCGAGGAGTGCGGTGAGGGCAGGGTGGCCCAAGGGGTCGGTGATCTGGCGGTACACGGAGCTCTCGCTTTCTGCGGCCGGGAAGGAGGTGGCGGCAAGAACGCTCGATCCGTCTGCGGAAGGACACACAGACACGGGCATGGATTCCGCATCGCGGAACACTGCTTCCGATTGGTGTCACAGCTTGAGAGCACTCCGGGGCTCCGTCAAGGGGTCCCGTCAACAACTCCCTTCATTGGCACGGGACTTGTGGTTTCCCAGCGCCCTACCGAGGCGCTCCGCGGCAACCACCACCATGGCCGCGAACCGCTCACCCGAGGCGGCCGTCATACGGCTGGTCGGCACGTTCACGCTCAGGCTCGCCACCGGCAGGCCGTCCATGCCGATCACCGCCGCCGCGACGGCCGACACGTCCGCCCGCCACTCGCCGCCGTTGGTGGCGTAGCCGCGGCCTCGGACCTCGGCGAGTTCGGCCCGCAGCCGGTCGGGGTCGGTGATGGTCGCGGGCGTGAACTCCGGCAATGCGTGCGCGAGTTGGCGTTCCCATGCCTCCATCGGGCCGGCGGCGAGGATCGCCTTGCCGTTGGCCGAGGCGTGTACGGGCAGGTCCTGGCCCAGCGGCAGCACGATGCGTACCGGCTGGCTGGTCTCCAGACGCTCGATGAGGACGACCCGTTCACCCTCCGGCACGGCGAGGTGGACGGTCTCGCCGCACTCCCGGCGCAGCTCCTCCATCACCGGCACCGCGGCGTCCCGCAGCCCCAGTTCACCGGTGGCCCGGCGGCCCACATAGAGCGCTTTGGCGGTGACCGCCCAACGGGTCGGCGTGCCGGCGGCCGGACGGATCCAGCCCGCCTCGTGCAGGGTGAGCAGGCTGCGCTGCACCGAGCTCTTGGGCAGCTCCAGGGCGCGGGCGAGCTCGGCCACCCCGATCGGCTGGCGCTCGGCGATCTCCTCCAGCGCCCGGAGCGTGTTGAGAACGTTCTGCATCCTTGACTCCCCTGGGACGACGACCCTACCCTCTTGCGTGCCATAGAACGGTACGCTGTGCCGCTGAACGGCACAATCCTGAAAGGGAGTTGGCCGATGCCATCCCGAACAGGCCGTCATTTCCTCCAGATTCCCGGTCCCACCACCATCCCCGACCGTGTGCGGCGCGCCATCGCGGCGCCCACCATCGATCACCGCGGACCCGAGTTCGCCGAGCTGACCTCGCGTCTGCTCCCCGCGCTGGGAGCCGTATTCGCCACCAGTGGCCCCGTCGTCATCTACCCCTCATCGGGTACGGGCGCCTGGGAGGCGGCACTGGTCAACACGCTCAGCCCGGGCGACCGCGTGCTCTGCTTCGAGACCGGGCACTTCGCGAAGCTCTGGCATCGCATGGCGTGCTCGCTGGGCCTCGACGTCGACCTCGTACCGGGCGACTGGCGGCACGGCGCCGACCCCGGGACACTGCGAACGCGCCTGGCCGCCGACCCGCGCCACACCATCAAGGCCGTCTGCGTCGTCCACAACGAGACGTCCACCGGCGTGACCAGCCGTGTCAAGGAGCTGCGGCACGCCCTCGACGAGGCGGAACATCCCGCCCTGCTGCTCGTCGACACCGTCTCCTCGCTCGCCTGCATCGACTACCGGCACGACGAGTGGGGGGTCGATGTCACGGTGGCCGGATCGCAGAAGGGCCTGATGCTGCCCCCGGGCCTCGGATTCAACGCGATCGGCGAACGGGCCCTCGCCGCGGCGAGGACGGCCCGTCTGCCCAAGTCCTACTGGGACTGGCAGCCGGTGCTCGACGCCAACGAGCACGGCTACTTCCCCCACACCCCCGCCACCAACCTGCTGTACGGCCTGGACGAGGCGCTGCGCATGCTCCGCGAGGAGGGCCTTTCCGAGGTGTTCGCCCGCCATGCCCGCCATGCCGCCGCGACCCGAACCGCCGTGCAGGGCTGGGGACTTGAGGTGCTGTGCCGGGACACCCGGGAGTACTCGGGTTCCCTCACCGCCGTACTGCTGCCCGAGGACCACGACGCCGACAAGGTCCGTGAGGTCATCCTCGACCGCTTCGACATGTCACTGGGCGCGGGGCTCGGCCGCCTCGCCGGGCGAGTCTTCCGGATCGGGCATCTGGGCCACCTCAACGACCTCACGCTGGCCGGCGCCCTGGCCGGCGTGCAGATGGGCCTCCAGCTCTCGGGGGTCCCCGTCTCGACCACCGGGCTCGACGCCGCACTGGACGTGCTGCGTACGGGCTGACCGGTCCACACGCGCCCCAAGACCCCGAGGAGCACACCCCCCATGCCGGCAGCCGGAGACCTCACACCGCCCCCTCCGCCCCACAGCCCGCCCGACCCCGCGCTCGGCCCCGAACTGGAGGACCGGCTGCGCCGGGTGCTCGACGGCGAGGTCCGCTTCGACCACTACACCCGCCGGCTCTTCTCGCGCGACGCGAGCATGTACGCCATCACGCCGCTCGGAGTCGCCTTCCCGCGGACCGCGGACGAGGTGCAGGCGGCCGTCCAGGTCGCCGGAGAGCTCGGCGTACCGATCGTGCCGCGCGGGGCCGGCACCAGTCTCGCGGGCCAGACCGTCGGGGCCGGCCTGGTGCTCGATCTGTCCCGGCACCTCGACTCGATCGTGGAGATCGACCCCGAGGCGCGCACCGCCCTGGTCGAACCCGGCGTCGTCCAGGACCAGTTGAACCGGGCCGCCGCCCCGCACCGGCTCATGTTCGGCCCCGACACCTCCACCAGCGACCGCGCCACCATCGGCGGCATGATCGGCAACAACTCGGCGGGCAGCGGATCCCTGCGGCACGGCATGACCATCGACCATGTACGCGGCCTCGACGTGGTGCTCTCCGATGCCAGCCGAACCCACTTCGCCCCGCTCGACGAGTCCGAGCGCCTGCGCCGGGCTTCGTCATCCACGCTCGACGGTCTGATACATCGTCAATTACCGCTTCTGGTGCGGGAGTACGAAGAGACGATCCGCGAGAACACGCCGGACTTCTGGCGGCGGGCCTGCGGTTACCGGCTCGAACGGCTTCTGGACCCGGCCACCCGGTTCGACCTCGCCCGGTTCGTGGTCGGCTCCGAGGGCACTCTGGCCATCGCCACCCGCGCACGGGTCGACCTCGTGCCGCGTCCGGCCCACACGGTCATCGCCGTGGGCCACTTCACCTCGGTGGCCCATGCCGTGGCCGCCACCGAGGACGCGCTGGCGTGCGACCCGGCCGCGGTGGAGCTCCTGGACCGCACGATCCTCGATCTGTCGCTCCGGCGGATCGAGTACGCGGCACTCGGTTCGCTGCTCACCGGCGAACCCGGGGCGCTGCTCTTCGTCACGTTCAGCGGTGACGACCGGGACCGGCTGTCCGGCAGCCTCAAGCACCTCACCGCACTGTGGCGGGCCCATCACCACGGCTATCACACACTGACCGCCGAGACACCCCGGGAGCAGCGCGCCCTGCTCACCGTCCGCAAGGCCGGCCTGGGGCTGTTGATGGCCGCGAGCGAGGGCAGTCGGCGCCCCCTCGCCTTCGTCGAGGACACCGCCGTCGATCCCGTCCATCTGGCGGACTACACCCGACGCTTCCAAGCGGTCCTCGACCGGCACGGCCTGACGGCCGGGTTCTACGGGCACTGCTCGGTCGGCTGTCTGCACATCCGCCCCTTCGTGGACCTCACCCAGCCGGCACAGGTCGCCACCATGCGCGAAGTCGCCGAGGAAATACGGGACTTGGTGACCGAGTACGGCGGGGTCAACTCCAGCGAGCACGGCGACGGCCTCGCCCGCAGCGAGTTCAACCCCCTGGTCTTCGGGGCGGAGCTGTACGAGGCGATGCGGCGCACCAAGCAGCTCTTCGATCCCCGCGGTCTGCTGAACCCCGGGAAGATCGTGGACGCGCCGCCGATGACCGAGCATCTGCGGGACGTTTCCCTGCCGCCCGCCGTGCCCGTGCGCACCCGCCTGGAATTCGAGGTCGTCGGCGGGATGCGCGGCGCGGCGGACAGGTGCATGAACATCGGCCAGTGCCGCAAGAGCGGCACCGGGACCATGTGCCCCTCCTACATGGCCACCCACGACGAGGAGCACTCCACCAGGGGCCGGGCGAACGCGCTGGTCACCGCGCTGTCCGAGCCGGATCCGGGCCAGGCGCTCGGCGACGAGCGTCTGCACGGGATCCTCGACCTGTGTCTGATGTGCAAGGCGTGCAAGAGTGAGTGCCCGCTCGGCGTCGACATGGCCGCCCTCAAGGCCGAGACCCTCTCCCACCACCACGACCTCCACGGCACCCCGTTCCGGAGCCGCCTGTTCGGCGCGATCCGGCTGCTCCAGCGCATCGGTTCGGCGACGGCCCCGCTCTCCAACCTCCCGGGCCGCAATCGCCCGCTGCGGCGTCTGCTCGAACGCTGGCCCGGCATCGCGGCCGCCCGCCCGCTGCCCACGTTCACCCGCGAGAATCTGGTCCGCTGGTACCGTCGGCGCACCCCTCGCCGCCACCTTCGGCGCGTCCCCGCCCCGGCTGCCCCCTCCGCTGCCCCGATGGGTGAACTCACCTTTCTGGCGGACTCGTTCACCACCTACACCGAGCCCGGCATCGGCCGGTCGGCCATCGAACTCCTGGAGCACTGCGGCTGGCGCGTCCATCTCGTACACCAGGGGTGCTGCGGCCGCGCGAGCCTGTCCAAAGGCCTCCTCGACGACGCGAAGCGCGCCTCCGCCCGGCTGTCCGAGGCGCTCGCCGCGAGCGGCGCACCGGACGCGCCGATCACCGGCTGCGAGCCGTCCTGTCTGATGACCCTGCGGGACGAGCACCTCTCCCTCCATCCCGGGTCCGCACGGGCCCGGGTCGTGGCGGGCCGTGTGCGACAGCTCGAAGAACTGCTCTGCGAGGCCGTCGACAGCGGCCGGCTTCGGCTGCGCGAGACGGCCCGGCCGGCCGGGCGACGACTGCTCTACCAGGGCCACTGCCATCAGAGGGCCGAGGTCGGAACGGCCGCGACGATGGCGCTGCTGCGCCGGATCCCGGGCGCGGAGGTCGTCGAGCTCGACGCCGGGTGCTGCGGAATGGCGGGCTCTTTCGGCTTCGAGACGGAGCACTACGAGCTGTCCATGAAGGTCGGCGCGGACCGGCTGTTCCCCGCTGTACGGGCCGAGCCCCCCGAGACCGTGATCGTCGCGAGCGGTGTCTCCTGCCGCCAGCAGATCCGGCACGGTACCGGACGCCGGGCCTGGCACCCGGTGGAGCTGATCAGGGCGGTGGCCGAGCTGTCGTGACGGGCGGACGGCCCGGCCCCGTCTGTCATCTGTCTCGCCTGGACAAGTGTCCCATGGGGACATTTCAGGAGTACAGTCGAAGACATGATCAGCACGGAGGGCCGACGGGGCCGCAAGGTCAAGGAGAGCCGCGAGGCCATGGCGGAAGCCGCCGTGGACCTGGTGCTTGAGCACGGGCTCGACCAGGTCACCGTCGAGGCCATCAGTGAACGGGTGGACGTCTCCCGGCGCACGTTCTCGCGTTATTTCTCCGGCAAGGAGGACGCCGTGGTCGACGCGCTGCGCGCCGACTTCGCGCGGATCAACGCGGCCCTCGCCGCCCGCCCCGCCCGGGAGAACCCGCTCACCGCCTACCACCGGGCCCTGCACGACTGGCTCGACGACGAGCAGGCCGCCTGGCACCGCAGGCCCCGCTCGGGTGAGCTGCTCCGACTGCTCCACCAGGAACCGACCCTTCTCGCCGCATACGGCCACGTACGGGACGAAGCCGAGGAGACATCGGTGCGGATCGTGGCACGACGCCTCGGCCTCGACCCCGGCCACGAGCTGCGGCCCGCCCTCGCGGTCTCGCTCGCGGTCGGCGCGTTCGGCACGGCCGTTCGGTTCTGGATCACGCCGGGCGCCAGCGCTCCCCTCCCCCAGCTGATCGACGCGGCGTTCGCGGCCCTCGCCGCCGAGCCCGCCCCCCGCCCCACCCGCAAGTGAAACCAGGTACCACCATGTCCACCAGCACCGTCAGCACGAGCGCCGAGTTCGCCGGGAAGACCGCACTGGTCACCGGCGCCGCCTCCGGCATCGGCCTCGAAGTGACCCGCCGTCTCGCCGACGCGGGCGCGGCCGTCGTCGTCGCCGACCACAACGAGCGGGGCGCGAAGGAGGCCGCCGAGGCCATCACCGCGGCCGGCGGCCGGGCCGCCGCCGTCTCCGTGGACGTCACGGACCCGGAGTCGGTGCGCCGCGCGGTCGACTTCAGTGTCGATACGTTCGGCGGACTGCACCTGGCCGTCAACAACGCCGGGATCGCCGGCACTTCCGCGCCGACCGGCGACTACCCCGTCCAGGACTGGCAGCGGGTGATCGACACGAACCTCAACGGCGTCTTCTACTCGCTTCGCTACGAACTTCCCCGGCTCCTCGCCTCGGGCGGCGGCGCCGTGGTCAACATGTCCTCGATCCTCGGCAGCAACGGCTTCGCCGGCTCCGGCGCCTACTCCGCCGCCAAGCACGCGGTCGTCGGCCTGACCAAGTCCGCCGCCGTCGAGTACGCGGCCCACGGCATCCGGATCAACGCCGTGGCCCCCGGCTTCATCGACACCCCGCTGCTCCAGGGCGCGGACGAGGCGCGCGAGCACCTGGTCTCGCTGCACCCGCAGGGACGGCTCGGCACCGCGGAAGAGGTCGCCGAGCTCACCCTGTTCCTGCTCTCGGACCGTGCCTCGTTCATCAACGGCAGCTACCACCTCGTCGACGGCGGCTACGCGGCCCGCTGACCGGCCGCCCCCGGCAGGCCGCACCGCGACAACGATTGAACCAGAAGTGAGCGCAGGAAGAGAGGCACCTGAGATGTCAACTCAGGCCCGGATGAAGGCCGTTCAGTACCGCAGTGTGGGCGCGGCCCCCGAGGTGGTCACCGTCGCACGCCCCGAGCCGGGACCCGGCCAGGTGCTCCTGAAGGTGACCGCCGCCGGCGTGTGCCACTCAGACATCGCCCTGATGAGCCGGCCGGCCGAGGCCCTCACCTTTCCACTGCCGCTCACCCTCGGGCACGAGGGCGCGGGGACGGTCGCCGCGATCGGCGACGGCGTCACCGGCGTCGAGGTGGGCGAATCCGTAGCCGTGTACGGGCCGTGGGGTTGCGGGAACTGCCTGATGTGCGCCCAGGGCAAGGAGAACCTCTGCCTGCGCGCCGCCGCACTCGGCATCCGGCCGCCCGGTCTGGGGGCGCCGGGTGCGATCGCGGAGTACCTGCTCGTGGACGACGCCCGCCATCTGGTGCCGCTCGGCGGCCTCGATCCCGTCACCGCCGTTCCGCTGACCGACGCGGGCCTGACGCCGTACCACGCCATCAAGACCTCCCAGCCGAAGCTCACCCCCGGCAGCACCGCGGTGGTCATCGGCACCGGCGGTCTGGGTCATGTGGCCATCCAGCTGCTGCGCGCCCTGACACCGGCGCGGGTTATCGCCCTGGACGTGAGCGAGGACAAGCTGGCCCTCGCCCGTGAGGTCGGCGCGCACGAGACCGTCCTGTCGGACCAGCACGCGGCGGCCGAGGTGCGTGAACTGACCGGCGGCCTGGGCGCCCAAGCCGTGTTCGACTTCGTGGGCGCGCCGCCGACCGTCACCACCGCGACGGCGTGCGCCGCCGTGGAGGCCGACGTCACCATCGTCGGCATCGGCGGCGGCGCCGCCCTGGTCGGCTTCGGCACCACGCCGTACGACGCGGCGGTCCGCGCGCCCTACTGGGGATCGCGCGCCGAGCTGATCGAGGTACTGGAGCTGGCGCGGTCCGGCGCGGTCGACGTCCATGTGGAGACGTACTCCCTGGACGAAGCCCCCAAGGCGTACGAGCGGCTGCACCAGGGCCTGATCAAGGGCCGGGCCGTCATCCTGCCCAACGGCTGACGGGCCGCCCCGGCCCGTGCGGGCGGGTCCCGCACGGGTCCTCGCGGCCGGTACCGTCCCGCGCACGGGTTCTCGCCGCCGGTCTGGGGAGCGGGTCCTCTTGTCGCGGCCGGTCCCGCGCACGGGTTCTCGCGGGCCGGGGCGAACATCCGGGTGAGGTTGCGTGACCCGGCCCCGCTCACGGCGTTCCTTGTGCGGTGCCCCGGTCGCGTTTCCCGCGGTTCGGGGCCTCGTCCCGGCCCGTCCAGCCCGTGAGGTTCCCGTGATGCCCCAGCGATTCGGTGCGCCGGCCGTCGCCGCCGCCCTCTGCTCCCTCGCCCTCATCGCCGCCGTCGCGCCCGCCTCGGCGGCGCAGGGCGGTGGCCACCGTCCCGACCACCACACCGTCGTGGGAGCACTGGCGGCCACCGTGGTCTCCCCGGCCACCGCCGACTCCCGTCCCCCGGGCGCCCATACCGACCCCACCAGACCCTGTCCGCCCGGGACCGACCGGCACGCACACCCCCGGCCCGTCGTGCTCGTCCACGGCACCGCGGAGAACGCCTACGACAACTGGAACGTCATGGCTCCCGCCCTCGCCAACGCCGGCTACTGCGTCTACGCCATCAACTACGGCGCCACCGGCCCCCTCACCGCACTCGGCGCGAAGGCGACCGGCCGGATCGAGGACTCGGCGAAGGAACTCGCCCGCTACGTCGACCGCGTACTGCGGACCACCGGAGCCCGCAAGGTCGATCTCGTCGGCCACTCCCAGGGGGCCGGCCCCATGCCACGGCAGTACCTGAAGTTCGAGGGCGGCGCCGCGAAGGTGCACCGGCTGGTCGGGCTCGCTCCGGACAACCACGGCACGACCGTGAGCGGGCTCGGCGCCGTGCTCAGGGCGGTCGCCCCGGTGACCGACGTGGTTCTGGGACCGGCCGCGCTGGAACAGGTGGCCGGGTCACGGTTCCTGGCCCGCCTCAACGAGGACGGCGACACCCGGCCCGGGGTGAAGTACACCGTCGTGGCCACCACCTACGACAAGGTGGTGACCCCGTACACCTCGGGCTTCCTCACCGCCCCCGCCGACGACCCGGGAGCGGTCACCAACCTCACCCTCCAGGACGTGTGCCCGGGCGACTCATCGGGGCACGTGGCCCTCCCCTACTCCCCCAACGCCGTCAACCTGACTCTGGACGCCCTCGACCCGGCCCATCGTGCCACCTGGACCTGCGAGAGCGTCCTGGCCTTTCCCCCGCTGCCCTGAGCCGGAGCGCCGCGGTCACCCGGCGCTCAGCGCAGCCACTGGTCCTGGTCGGCGGGGCGATAGAGCGTGACCGCGCCGGGCAGCTTGTCGAGCACGAGATGCCGGTAGGTGGCCTCGGTCACTTCACCGTCGTACGCGAAGTGCGGCTCGCCCTCGATGATTTCGAGGTCGAGACGGCGGACCTGGGCGGTCGTCAGGACCCGGGAGCTGTGCAGGGTGCCGGTCAGCACGGCGAGGAGCAGCCGGGTCCGGGCCAACGGGGTGCCCGCCTCCACCGCGCGCACGTCGAGCAGCCCGTCGTCGAGCTGGGTGCGGTAGGTCGGGGCGAAGCCGGCCGGATGGTAGATGCCGTTCCCGGCGAACAGCAGCCAGATGCGGCGGGGGCGTCCGTTGATGACGACCGAGAGCGGACTGCCCGTGGCGAGGACCTTGGCAAGGCCCACGGCGAGTGCGGGCCACTTGCCGATGCGCTTCTCCAGCCGCTCCCTGGCGTGTACCAGTTCCGAGTACACGCCGATGCTGAACGTGTTGAGGAAGAGCTGCTGGTCCTCGCCGCTCGGGAACTCCTCGGGCGCATCGCCGGGCTCGTCCGTCGCCGGGTGCGTGCCGGGGCGTACGGGCGACGAGGCGCGGCCCACGTCGGCGGTGACCGCGTCGCCCGCCCGCAGCGCGCGGGCGACGTCCTCCATGGTCTGGTTGCCGAGGTCCGCGGCGAAGTGGTTGAAGGTGCCGCCGGGGAAGACGGCGAGCGGCACGCGGTGGCGGGCGGCCGTCGCGCTGCCCGCGTTCACGGTCCCGTCGCCGCCGCACACTCCGAGTGCCCCGCCGTCCGCCGCGGCGCGTGACGCCGCCTGGTCGAGCAGGGCCAGCAGGTCGTCGCCGGGCTCGAAGACGGTGATCGCCGCCTCGGGAAGCAGGGCGCGCAGGGTCTCCGCGGTGTCCTTGGACCAGGCGACGCCGGAGGACGGGTTGACCACCAGCTGAAGGCCCTTGCCCTCCTTCAGCGCGGGCGCCGGCCTGCGCGGCGGAGCGGCCGCGGCGGCGGCCTCCGGCTTCACCGGCCACCAGCGGCACGTGAGCAGCGCGGCGCCCACCCCGACGATCGCCCCGGCCGCCGCGCGGCGGCGGTGGTCGAGCTCACCGCCCGCGCGTACGTAGGCGAGGCCCGCGGCGAACGGCAGCACGGCCAGCCCGTACCGGGGCGACTCCACGACCACGCCCGCGGCGAAGGCGGCGGCCGACGCCATCGGGCTTGAGGGCAGGGAAGCGGTGCTCGGGCGCGGGAAGATGCCGGGGAGCGCGTCCAGGACGGGCCGGGAACTACGGGCGGCGGGCTTGGCCAGCGTGTGGTTGACGGCCGCGACGATCGCCACCGAGCCGATGCCGCGCAGCGCCGCACGACGGGCGCTCCTGCCGCCGGACAGGCCGAGGACCGCTGCCGCGCCCAGCCATACGGCGTCGTGCTCGGCGGCCTTGCGCAGCAGCCGGCTTGCTGAACCACCGCCTACCGAAGGCGAGTTGGTGAGGGAGGCCAGGCGGTCGGCCAGTCCCGCTGCTGTGCGCAGCCCGTGTGCTGTCTGCGGCCGTCCAGGTCGCTTCATGCGCTCGCCACACCCCTGAACCTCAAGAATCCCCTGCGTACGGCCGGGTCCGGCCGCATCAAAGCCCCAGCCTACCGGGGGCGGCGATGGCGCTCTGCAGCGCGGCGAGCCCGGTGGCCAGTGCGAGCCGGTCGGCCTGGGGCATGGCCTCGACGGCCAGCGTCAGGGTCGCTTCGCGTTCGCTGCGGATCCTCTCCAGGTGGTTGCGGCCGCCGGCGGTCAGCCGCAGGCTGACCTCGCGCCGGCTGTCGGGGCAGGGCAGCCGCTCCAGGAACCCGGCGGCCTGCAAGCGGTCGCAGAGCCGGCTGACCGAGGGCGGGGCGGTGCGCAGGAGCTTCCCCAGGGCCCGCATCCGTATGCCGTCGTTGCGGTCCACGAGGTACATCAGGCGCAGCTGCGGGGTGGAGACCGAGGTGGTGGTGACCGTGTCGCGGGCCTGTTGCCAGAGCAGGTCGAGCAGATCGACGACATCGCTCGCCGCGGGGCCCTGTTCGTGATCGATCAGTTGGGGGTCGAGGTCTCGGTGAGGCATGGGCTCGGGCTCCCCCGTCGGCGTGCCCGTCCCTGTTCGCCGCGGGGGCCGGGCGGTCGGACCAGGTCAGGCACTGCTGTCCGGTCCGGTGGGGCGGGCCGGTATGGCTTCCTCCGCGTCCGCCCGGGATTCTCCCGGGCCGGAGGTCTCGCGTACGGCGCCGGTGGGAAGCGCCGTCAGATACTCCAGGCTACCCGTGATCCTCAGGAGCCGGTCGAGAGCCGGAGTCCGGTCCTCCAGGTGCAGGGAGACCTTCGCCGCGTCGGTGCGCCGCCGGATCATGAGCAGCACGGACAGTCCGGTCGAGTCGATGGACCCGAGTTCCGCGCAGCCCAGGTGCAGGTCCCGCAGCCGCGGATGGTCGGCCAACTTGGCGGTGGCCGCGTCCAGCAGGAGGTCGGCGTTGTCGTAGTCGAGGTCCCCGCGCAGCTCTATGCGCACGGTGGTCTCGGTGTCAACGGCCGTCAGTCTCAGGTGATGTGGAGAATACGAACTCAAGGGTGGTTCCTGGCGGATACGGAAGGGGCGGAGGGGGCGGCGAGCCGGGCGGAGCCGAGCCGCAGGAGGCGCGTGGCGCGCGGGAAGTCCTTGAGTTCACCCGCCAGCAGCCCCAGCGCGGGCGGCAGGCTGTGTGCGGGCACGCCGCGCGCGGTGAGGATGCCCGCGGTCCAGGCGATGAACCCGGTGAACAGGTCGGCGTCGTCGAGGTAGAGGGCGGTGGCGAGGAAGTCCACGATGTGCGCCACGTCCTCGGCGGTCCGCTCGCGCTGCAAGTCGCTGTACTGCCGCATGGCGGGGAAGGACTGGTCCAGTCCGTTCATCACGGCGCGGACCAGGCTGGTCCTGGTGCGCGTGACCATCGTGTATTCCTGGTCGTCCAGGTGCGGCAGATCGTCGATCGGCTGGTGGCCGGGCTCGGGCCGGTCCAGCGGAGCCCGCTGGATGCGGTCCGCGGCGGAGCGCGCGTCCGCCGCCCAGGCGTCCGCGCCGAGCAGTTCGGCGTAGCGTCCGCCGGGCCCGAAGGCGGCCCCGCCGACCACGACGGGGACACCGACGGCCTGGCAGGCGGTGATGGTGGCGTGGGCGGTGGGCAGCCGGGTCGCGATGGAACTGGAGAGCGCGACGAGTTCGGGCCCGGTGCGGTGCAGATGCGCGATGAGATGCGGTACGGGAACTTGGGCACCCAGGTAGTCGACGTGCCAGCCGCGCAGTCTGAGCACTTCGGCCAGGAGCCGGGCGGGCAACGCGTGCCATTCGCCGTCCACGCAGGCGACCGTGATCCGCCCGCGTCCGGCTGTGGTCCGGGCGGCCGGGTGCAGCGAAAGCGCCGCCACGGCACGGTCGTTGATGGCGGTCGCCGCGTGCTCCTGGGCCACGGTCATCCGGTTGGCGGCCCACTCCTCGCCGACCTTGAACTGGACGGGGGCGATCACGTCGAGCAGCACGCTCTCCGGGTCGACCCCGTCGTCCAGGGCCCGCTGCACGAGGGTCGTGGCCGTGTACTCGTCGCCCGCGAAGACGGCTTCCCAGAGCGCGGTTTCCAGTTCCGCCGGATGTCTGGGAGCCGCCCGAAGTTCGGTACTCATGCGGTGAACCTGCCCCGTGTGTGGCCGTTCACCGCGCTCAGGTGGTGGCTGCGCGGCGCGGAGACCACGACGACGGCCATGTCGTCGTGCCGCCCGTTGCCGACCCACTGCGCGGCGACCATCTGGACGCGCTCGACGATGCTCTCGGCGGGCATGCCGGCGCACTCGGCCAGGACGCGCCGCAGCCGCTCCTCGCCGAACATGGCGTCACCCATGGGGCCGCCGCGCGCCTCGGTGAACCCGTCCGTGTACAGGACGCAGGTCTCCCCCGGCGCCAGGAACAGGTCGGCGCTGTCCGCCCGTACCTCGGGAATGGCGCCGATCAGGGTGCCCCGGGTGTCGGCCTCCTCCACCTCACCGGTGGCGCGCACGATCAGCGGCGGCGGGTGGCCCGCGCTGGTGACCCGCATCCTGACCGAGCGGCCCTCCCGCACCGCGGACGCCAGGACCAGGGTGGCGAAGCGGGTGTGGTGGGAGTTGAGCAGGGCCATGTTGAGCAGGCCGAGCATCCGCTGGTGGTCGTCGGCGAGCGGCAGCAGGGCGTGCAGCGTGTTCCGGATCTTCCCGGTCAGTACCGCGGCTTCCAGCCCCTTGCCGCACACGTCCCCGAGGACTACGAGCGAGGGGTTGCCCTCGGCGGCCGCCGGGTGGACGTCGTAGAAGTCGCCGCCGATGCGCTCGTGGTCCTCCGAGGGCCGGTAGCCGCCCGCGAAGTCGACGCCGGACACCTGGCGCAGGGACGGCGGCAGCAGCTCGCGCATCAGGACCTCGGTGATCGCCGACTGGTCCGCGTACAGGCGGGCGGCCGACATGGCCGCTCCCGCCCGGGCCGCGAAGAGCCGGGCGAAGACCTCTTCCTCGGGGGTGAACCCGGGGCCGTCCGCGCGCCGCAGCAGGATCAGGGCACCGGCCGGGACGCCGTGACCGGGCAGCGGGGTGACCACTATCGAGCCGGGTGCGCCGAACCCCTCGGGCACCACCCATTCGGGGACCGTGCGGGGGTCGACCCAGCGGGTGGGCACCGGAGGAAATCCTTGGAGCGCCTCCACCAGGCCCGGCACGGACGACGGATCGGCGATCGCGGACGCCACGACCGGACTCCCGTCGCGCAGGCAGCTGACGATCGGCAGCCGGTTCCCCCGGATGGGGGCGACGACGAGCGCCGCGTCCGCCAGGTGCTCCGCGGCCATCTGTGCGGTGACGTTCGTACAGCGGTCCAGATTCAAGGAGGAAAGCAACAAATTGGATGCCCTGCCCAGGAACGCCGTCCGCTCGCGTTCCCTGCGCAGTGCTTCCTCGGCCAGCCGGTGGTCGGTGGTGTCGACGAGCCACCACAGCACGGTGCCGCCGTCCTCGACCGTGGGGTGCGCCTCGAAGACCCGGTCACCCACGCGGCCCGACCACACGGCGGGCGCTTCCGCCATGCCCTGCCGGGGAATGCGCAGTGCCGCGTGCGCGGACGAGAGCCAGTCCGGGACCGCGTCCGCCATCTGCGCACCGGGGCGCGCGGCCGGGAGCAGCGCGCCCGCCGCCTCGTTGACCAGAACGACCGCGCCCTGAAGATCAGCTATCAGGACGGGATAAGGAGCCCTGCTCCACAGGGAACCCTGTACGTCGACGCCAGTTGCCGGATTGGTGGAAGTCACCAAATGTCGAGGATCCGCTGCGCGAACCCCTCACCTCACACCCTGATAGGAAACATTGCCGTTCGGCAACCATCCCCCATCCCCCCTCTCCTGGCAACCACGCCCCCGCAAAGCGGACCGGAAACCGAGGCAGGGGGCCGGCAACGCCAGTGCACGGTCCCGGATTTGCTCTCGCCGGGCGTACGCACCGGCGGCGCTGGGGTGGGGCGGCTCACATCAACACCGCCCATCTGTCAACGTGAGTGGACGTGACGTCAACCGTGCGTTGCATCAAATAAGCCTGGCAGGGGACGGGGCATCACCGATCCGCGGACCGGGATCGATGGGCCGCCGGGGACGGCCCGCGGCCGCCGCCCCGGTGTCCACGCCGGTAACTGGGCGAGGGAGCCGGGGTGGTGTCGACGGGCGGCTCGGAGGGGCTGGGGCTGGCGCTCGGGGCACCGACGGGGCTGGAGGCCGACGAGGGTGCCGCGGCCGTGGACCGGGGCGGGGTCGGGCTCGAAGTGGCCTTGGCGTGGGTGGGCGCGGGCCGGGCGCCGCGCGGCACGACGGTCGGGGCGGTGCGGGGGCAGGGCGGCTTGTGGCCGGCGCAGGGGCCGGGGTGCGAGGGGGCCGGGGTGGGACGGGTCACAGGGCGGGCCGTGCTTCTCGTCGCGGGAGAGGGGCGCGGCGGCGCGGGGACCGCGAGGTGGGTGAAGGGCAGCGCGGAGGAGCGGCTCGGCGGCAGCGGCTCGGGCGTGACGCCCGCCGCCCAGGCGCTGGCCGTCGACATGACGGCGGCGAGGGCCACCGAGGCGAGGGCGGCCCGGGTCCGGGGGCGCCCGGCGGTCGCCGTGTACGCGGTCCGTACGAGCCGTCGTACAAGACGCGCGAGCAGGCAGCCGATGCCGATGAGGGGGAAGGCGAGCAGGGCGAGGCCGACGGAGGCGACGGCACAGCCGGAGACGTCGCCGGTGGCCGCCGCCTCATAGGCGCCCTGTGCCTGCGCCGCGACCGAAC
This sequence comes from Streptomyces sp. NPDC006691, assembly GCF_042869955.1. Classification (NCBI taxonomy): domain Bacteria; kingdom Bacillati; phylum Actinomycetota; class Actinomycetes; order Kitasatosporales; family Streptomycetaceae; genus Streptomyces; species Streptomyces sp. NPDC006691. Next base: position 127,232 of record NZ_JBIAGW010000004.1, on the reverse strand, counting down.
GCGCGGCGGTGGCGGAGATGCGCGGCAGGTTCCACAGGGTGTAGCCGAGGTCGGTGATCATGAGCGGCAGCACCACCAGCATCCATACGGCGATGGTGGTGCGGGCCTTGCGCGTCAGGGTGGTGGCGACGGCCGGCCTGGGGCGCCGCCCCGGAAGGACACTGCGCAGAATCGGGCCGATCTGGCCGTACAGATCGGGTACGCCGGCGATGTCGGCCAGGATGTAGTAGCCGTCGAGCCGGGCGGCGGGCACGAGCTGCTCGAAGATCTCGAAGTGGCCCAGGTAGATAGCGGCGAGCAGGAACGACCAGCCGGTGCCCGCGTAGCAGGCGGCAAGCGCCAGCATGAAGATGACGTTGAAGTACACCCCGCCGAGGTCGGTGCGCAGCCGGCCGGCCCGGCTGATCCGGTACACATCGGTGACGTCGGTGTAGAGGGAGGGCCACAGCAGGTAGATGCCGCAGCCGATGCGGCCGGGTCTCGCGCCGCCGTAGTGGCAGGCGGACGCGTGGCCGAACTCGTGGAACACCAGCGAGGCCACGACGAGACCGAACACGGCGAGCAGCAGGAGCGGCTCGTCCAGGGCGCCGAGCAGGGCCGGGACCGCGCCGTGCACGAGGAAGAGCCAGCCGTCCAGGGCGGCGAGGCCCAGCAGGACCAGTACGACGGCCGGGGGCCGGTGGAGCCAGGCCAGCAGCCTGGCGGCGACCGCGACGGCACGCGGCGGAACCAGGGTGCGGCGGCCGACCAGACCGAGCAGCAGATCGGAACGCGGTACGTCCTTCGCGAGAGCCGTGCCCGCGCCCGGCGCCGCGGTGATGCCCATCGGTTCCAGTTTCTTCGTGACCAGGAAAGCGATGTTGTCGGCGCTCACCTCCTGTCCGAAGGACACCGTGACTTCCCGCGCGATTTCCTCCACATCCCGTCTGCCGTCGATCGCCACGGCGACGAGATGCAGCAGTTCCGAGATGTGTACCACCTGGCCATCGCCCCTGCGGGCGATGAATACCGGCTCCGAGTATCCGGACCCCTGATATTTCCCGTGCAGCTCCAGACCGTCGGTCCGGCACGGAATCATGCGCGCCGCGATCACGGCGGAGTCCCCGTCCTGATAAATGACTCGACCTTTCCAGCGCGGTGCGGCGCGACGAAAATACAACGCCGGGAAGTCGCACAGAAAGTGCGGCCGATCGGATACCCCGGTGTTTCCCGTGCCGGCTGACCACGCTCCCCCTCAACCAACCGGACAAGAAAGGGACCGAACGGGAAAAGCGTGCCGCCGGCCGGCCGTCGAGGGCGGCTGACCAAACCCCGCACGACGACCGACCGACGGCTCACTCACTCCTCATTCAGCCTGTGGACCCCCCACGCGCTGTCTCAGCAGTGGCTCTGCACAGGGGCGCAGTGGGCCGGTGCGTGGTGCGCCGGCGGAGCCTCGTGGTGCGCCGGCGCGTGGTGCGCGGGGGGACAGTGGGACGGGGTGTGGTGGGCCGGCGGCGCGTGGTGGACCGGCACGTGGTGCTCGGGCGCGTGGTGCACGGGAGCGTGGTGAACCGGCACGTGGTGCTCGGGCGCGTGATGGACCGGAGCGTGGTGCACGGGCACGTGATGGGTCGGCGCGTGGTGGACCGGCGGGCACGGCGCAGGCACGTGATGGGCAGGCGCGCAGTTGAACTTCAGCACCCCCAGGGCCTCGCGGTTCGGCAGCAGGCCGACGGTCTGACCCTCAAGATCGGATACGCTGAGCATTTCGGCTCTCTTTCAGTCGAGTGACCGGGCGACCTCATGCAGGATTCCCCACCCAGGCCGTCCGGCGCCTTACGAAGAGAACGCTATGGCCGCGCCAATCAATACGACAAGCACTCCAGGAATTCGCACCTCCAAATAAAGGCAAAGAGGTCGAATCCCTGAACGAATAAAGTGCCGTTAAGATCGCAAGCGCTTACCTCAGGAGAAATGTGAAAAACTCCTCAACTTCGCGGAGTAACACCTGACCAGGCCACAGACAAACGATTCTCCGCTTTCGAATCGGGGCCGCTTTTCTTCGCATCCGGGCGAGCGGTCCCGCACATCGGCGGCGCCCTAGCGCGGGGCGTCGAGCCGGTCGCTCAGCCACGGCATGGCCTGCGGGAAGAAGGAGACCCACGTGTTCCAGTTGTGTCCGCCGCCCGACGCGATCCGGGTCGTGACCTTCACGTCCGTCCCGGCCGCGGCCCTCACGAACTCCTCGATGTACGAGGGCGGGCTGTCGGGGTCCTGGGCAGACGTGCCGAGGAACAGCGAGGTGGGCGGGGGACGGTGGGCCACGAGCCACATCGGACTGGTGCGTTCGCGGAGTCCGGCGTCGCTCAGCACACCGGCGTCGCCGGTGAGCGGGTCCGGGTCGAGGGCGACGCCCGCGCCGAACACTTTCGGGTACCGCAAGGGCAGTGCGGCCGCGCAGAAGCCGCCGGTGGAGATGCCCATGACGCCCATTCCCTTGGGACCGGGCAGGGTACGGAAGTGCTGGGCGATGAGCGTGGGCACATCGTCGGACAGCCAGCGGGCCACCTTGCGGTGCGGGGTGTCGGTGCAGTCCGTGTCCTCGCCACCGGGGTCGATGACGGGCATGACCAGGATCGCCGGACGGGCCGTGCCCTGCCGCACGTACTGCGCGAACGTGCCGGGCATTCCGCCCTGTTCGACCCATGACTCCGGCGCGCCCGGCACGCCGTGCAGCAGCATCATGACCGGGAAGCGGGTGCCCCGGCGGGCCCGGTCGTCGTACTCCGGAGGCGTCCACACGAGGACGTGCCCCGCCAAGTGGGAGTGCGGACCGCGGAAGTAGGTGGTGCGCACGCCGTTGGCGGCGACGGTGAACTTGGCCCGCTTGGGCGGGGGCCCGGTCATGGCGGTGGCGTTGGCGTCCACGGTGCCGAGCAGGTCGTCCCACGAGGCGTACAGACCGTAGCTGTTGTTGATGTCGGTGGCGACGGTGGCGATGGCCGTGACCTGGCACAGCACGATCATGACGGTACGGACGGGCCAGCGCAGCCAACCCGGACCGGGCACGCGCCCCCACAGCAGGAGCGTCACGGCCATGGCGACGAAGGTGAGAACGATCAAGAGGACGAGGAACGACGTGCTGGTCAACCCCATGTCAGCCGGCTCTCCTCGCTGCTCGCCCGACGCCTCCGACGCCTCCGACGCCTCCGACGCCTCCGACGTGCACTGTGGCATCGCGATGAGCCCCCGCTACGACGACAGGCCGCAGCGTCCCCCGACTGACGTCGGCACGCACCACCGGCACTTCCCCGTGGTCACGGACACCCAGCGCACCGGGGACCGCGAGAGCACCGATCGACGCCGGATGCCTTGACAGGCCCCCTATTAGTTCGGATTCTATTCAAATTAATCCGCCGGCCGCCGTGAACAAGTGAACACCCCCTATCGCACGCACAGTTCAGCCTTTACGTCGATCCGGACGCCCGCCCCACCGGGCCGCCGCCGTGCGGACGGCCCGCTCCGAGAGGAGTATCCGTGTCCGCCCGCATCAGAACGAAAGCCGCCGGCGCGCTAGTCGCCGCGACCGCACTGCTGACCGGCACCCTGCTGGTCGCGCCGGCGTCGGCGTCGGCGTCCGCCCAGGACCCCTCGTACACCGTCGCCATTGGCGCGAAGGGCCCCTGGGGCAATCCCGACGACACCCCGGCCGCGCCGTACATCGACAAGGACGGCACGTTCTACTACCAGTCGGCGCACTCGCTGTACGCCGCCCATGACGACCGGGCCTGGTCCTTCTACACCGGCAAGGACTTCGACTCCGCGACCCGGTCGAGCGCCCTCAGCGACGCGGTGAATCCGAAGAACTCCCAGGACCGCAACAACGACACGACGTGGCGCTGCAACAACAGCCCCACCGGCCGCGAGGCGACGAAGGCGCCCGCCGGTTCCAGCTATGCGCAGCCCAACTACTGTGACCTGATTGGTGTTTGGGTCGATCCGGACACCGGTGACTGGTACGGCCTGGTGCACAACGAGTTCACCCCCACACCCTTCGGCGACGGTCTCCACTACGACGCGATCGACTACGCCGTCTCCAGGGACCAGGGGCACACCTGGAGCATCCAGAGCCATGTGCTCACCTCGCCCTACAGCACGAAGCGCGGCGACACGGCGGCGTTCCCGCACGAGACGTACGACTACGGCAACGGTGACCCCCGCCTGTTCGTGGACACCGCCTCGGGCTACTTCTACGTCTACTACAACTCGCGGATCATCCCGAAGGGCGGTGTGTCCGGCGGCTGGACCGACGGCTCCCGGGCCCATGTGGCCCGCGCCCCGATGTCGGGCAAGATGGCGCCCGGCTCCTGGCAGAAGTGGTACGACGGCGCCTGGTCGCAGCCCGGACTCGGCGGCCTGGAAAGCAACATGGAGCCGGTCGACGCGATCCACACCACGGGTTACACACCGGTCGCGCACGACTACAACCCGGCCAACCCGGGAACCGTGGCCCAGCAGACGGCGGCCGGAACACTGCCCGCCAAGTCCGATCTGCTCACCATGAACATCGCCTACGACGCCTACCTCGGGCTCTACATCGGCGAGCCGGAGACGATCAAGCAGGACGGCACGGAGAAGCAGCGGTTCTACGTCACCGACAACCTCGCCACGCAGAAGTGGCGGCTGATCGGGGACTCCGGTGACTACCGCTCCGGATCCTGGTACCGCTGGCTGCTGGACCCGGTGAGCCGCACCACCAACACGATCGTCGGCAAGACGTTCCGTTCGTACTGCTCGTTCTTCTGCTCCAACGGCTCGGACGGCGAGTACTACGACACGACGGTGACCAGCAGCGCCGCCGCACCCGCGCCGGTCGACCCCGCGAAGGCGTACACGATCGGGAGCGCAAGCGGTCGCTACCTGGCACAGGTGTCCGGAGGATCGGCGACCACCTCACTGGCCTCGGCGGGCGGTTCGGCGCTTGCCCAGTGGGTGTTCCGGCCCAACGGTGACGGCTCGTACCGGATCGCGAACGCGTCCACCGGGCAGCTGCTCGGCGTCGACTCGTCCTCCACGGCGGGGCGGGCCTGGGCGGCCAAGCCCACGGCGACAAGGACTCCCGCCGGCGGCCCGACCGCCGGTCAGCAGTGGTTCGTCGTCGCCAACACGGGCGCCTCCGGTGCGCCCACCGGCACGTTCCGGCTGGTCAACCGGTACAGCGGCCTGGTGATCGGCCTTTCCGCCACGAGCGGCAGGGCTGCGGAGACGACCCCGGTCCGGGCCTGGACCGACACCACCGGCAGCAAGGTCGGCGGCGCCCGGTCCGCGTCCGAACAGACCCTCACCTTCAGCGCGGTCGCGAAGCCCCACACGCACTGATCACGTACTGGTCACGTACTGATCACACGCTGATACGGGCCTGAGCCGGGCGGTCGGCGACTCCAAGTCCCCGACCGCCTGGGCCTGTTGAGCCGCTTCCTCGCTACCGGATCGGCCGACCGTGACCCGCCGATCCGGACCGAACCGAAGGGGCTCAACGCGCAGGGGCGCAGTCGGACTACTCGGGCCCCTTCGCGACTACTCGGGCCCCTTCGCGTTGATGACCGCGAAGATGCCGCCCTGCGGGTCCTGCACGACGGACATCCGGCCGGCCATCATGTCGAACGGCGGCTTCATGACGTTGCCACCGGCTCTGACCAGGGCGTCCACCGTGGAATCGGTGTCGTCGACCGCGAAGTACGTCAGCCAGTGCGAGGGCGTGCCCGGCGGGAGCCCGTCGAGGGCGGAGAGGTCCTGCATGCCACCGACCATCCGGCCGCCCGCGTTGAGCGCGAGGTAGCCGTCGGCGCCCTCCATGGCGCTGGTGGTGATGTCCAGCGCCCCGGAGTAGAAGGCCGAAGCGGCGTCCGTGTCACTGGTGTTGAGTTCGCTCCAGATGAACGCGCCCGGCTCGTTGACGATGCCCGCACCGGGGAAGTCCTTGGCCTCCCACAGGCCGAACACGGCACCCGTAGGGTCGCTCGTGACGGCCATCCGGCCGAGGGTCATCACGTCCATGCCGGGCACCATCGCCTGCCCCCCGGCGCTCGCGATCTTCTTCTCCGTGGCGGCGAGGTCCGCGGTGGCGATGTAGGTCGTCCACACGGCCGGCGGCATCGGGTCGGGCTTGGTTCCGTCCGGGTTCATCGCCGCCATGATCCCTGCGACCGGTTGGCCCTTCAGGGAACACACGGCGTACCCGCCGGTCTCCGGCGGTCCCACCTCGCCCTGCCAGCCGAACAGGTCGCGGTAGAAGTCGATGGCGGCCTGCTGGTCGGGGACCATCAGATCGATCCAACAGGGCGTGCCGGGTGCGTACGGGCCACTGACTGTAGGCATGAGAGCCTCCGTGAACTGGCTGGGCGGCTCCCGGAGCGGCGCACGCAGAGAAAACCGACCCGCGATGTGTGGATGTGTCTTCCGGTTTCACCTCAAATCCAGTCAAGCACTGGTCCGCGCCCGGTGCACGATCACGGGGTGTCCCCGCTCGGCCGCGGCGCCCCCGCGCGAAGGGAACCCCGTTACGCCTTCCAGCGTCATGATCCCGGGACACGTGAGAACGGCACGGGGGGCCTGCACGGGGGGCCTGCACGGTCGCCCGATCCGGCCGGACGAGGCGGGCCGGTGGGCCGGTGGGCCGGTGGGCCGGTGGGCCGGTGGGCCGGTGGGCCGAACGGGATCGTGCCCGGCGCACCGCCCCCTCCCGGACCTCCTCCTACGCTCCGAGGCGGACCGCCCCGCCCGACTGGGGCACCGACCCGCTCGGGCCGACGGCCCGGGCCGCGCGGCGGGTGCTGCGCACGAGGACGATGCACGCGACCGGTGGGCTCATGCGGGCCCACGTCGAGAACGCCGTCGAGCGGGGCCTGTCGAGCGCGCGGGAGGCCGTCGAAAGGGGCATGGACGCGGGCAGCGTCGCCGCCTGGCCGGGCCAGACATCCGCGTGCCATCGAGCGTCGCTCGCTCCGGACAGCGGTGGCGGGCTCGCCCACCGGTACGCCCGCGACTTCCTGGCCGCGTGGTGCGCACGGCATTCGCCCCGGCCGGCCATGTGGCGCACGGTGCACTCGCTGATCGGCGACTTCCCCTCGACGCTGCCGGACCTGCTGCGTGCGGCGGACCGACGGGCCGGTCGGTGAGAACGCCCGGGAACGGCCCGGCGTCCCCACCCCGTGGTGAGCCACGGTTCAGCCGGTGACGTGGACGGGACGGCCGTTGCTGAGGGCCGCGGCCGGGCGCCGGTAGAGCACGCCCACGGTGACGGCCGCGAGGACGGAGACGGCTCCGCCCAGGGCGAGCGCCGCCCGGGGGCCCGCCGTGTGAGCGACCCATCCGATGCAGGGGGCGGCCAGCGGGGTGGTGCCGAGCGAAGCGAGCATGTAGAGGCTCATCACCCGGCCCCGCATGTCCTCGCTGACCCCCAGCTGGAGCCTGGCCTTGGCCGCCGTGAGGAACACGAGCAGCGCGACCCCGGTCGGCACGAGCATGACCAGGAAAGCCAGGTGACCGGGCATCAGGCTGCTCACCGTCTCCAGCGCTCCGAACGCCAGGGCCGCACCGGCGAGTTGATGGGCCGTCATGCGTTGATGTCGCGCGGCGATCATCGAGCCGATCACGGAACCGGCGGCAAGCGCGGTGTTGCCGAGGCCGAAGGTCGCGGCCGAGGCACCGTAGACCTGGGTGGACATCAGCGCCGTGGTGATCTGGAAGTTCATGCCGAAAGCGGCGACGACGGCGACGAGCCCGAGTGTGAGCGCGAGGTCCGGCCGCTCGGCGACATGGCGCAACCCGTCCCGCACTTGCCGCTTCGCGCGGGCGACCGGCGGGGCCGGGTTGAGCGTGTGGGGATCCGTGCGCACCAGGCAGACGAGGACGGCACCATAGGACAGGGCATTGGCGAGGAAGGCGGGGCCGGGCCCGACGAGGACGATGAGCGGAGCGGCGAGTGCGGGTCCCGCCATTCTGGCGAGGTTGAGGACCGCGCTGTTGAACGCGAGGGCGCCGACCAGCTGGGCCGGTTCGACGGACTCCGCGATGAAGGCCTGGAGCGCGGGCTTCTCCACGACCATGGTGAGCCCGAGCGCCAGGGCCAGCCCGTAGAGGGCGGTGAGGGACACCGTGCCGGTCAGCACCAGAGCCGCGGGCAGCAGGGCGAGCACAGCCATGACCGACTCGGTCACCAGAAGCGTTCGCCGCCGGGAGTGCCGGTCGACCAGGACACCGCCGTACGGCCCGAGGAGCAGCAGGGGCAGGAACTGAAGGGCCGTGGTGATGCCCAGGACCGTGCCGTTTCCGTGGGACAGCTCAAGGGCCAGCCAATCCTGCGCGATCTTCTGTATCCAGGTGCCCGTGTTGGAGGTCGTCTGACCCAGTGCGAAGAGCCGGAAGTTGGGGCTCCGCAGCAGGGGCCAGCGCCGGAACACTCCGTGCCAGACGGCCCCGCCCCGCCCCCGGCCTCCGTCCCTGGCCTGCCCCGGGTCTCCGTCCCGCACCTCGGAGTTGATCACCGAGCGGCCGGCACGGACCGGCCTTTGGCGGCGAGACGGCTGCGCAGTGCGGCCACCACGGCAGGGGTCACATCCGTCATCTGCTCACGCCAGCCCACGTTGGCGTTGACCTCGCAGATGGTGAAACCGCCGTCCGGTGTGAAGAGCAGGTCGACGCCCGCGACACCGAGCCCCAGCACTTCGGCGGCGCGTACCGCGAGCGCCTCGCCCTGCGGATACGCCCCGGTGCACAAGGTCGCCGTCCCGCCCGTCGCCAGGTTGGAGCGGAAGTCCCCGTGCGGGGAGGTACGCACCTGCGAGGCGACCGGATGTCCGTCGACCACCACCACCCGCAGGTCCCGCCCGTGGGAGTGGGCCACATACTCCTGGAAGAGGTACGGGGCGTCCTGGCCGAGGCTCCCGTGGATGCCCCGGAGCATGACCGCGTCCGGCGCGAGGAACACCTGCTCGCCGCGGTGCCCCCGCACCGCCTTCACCACGCACGGCTGCGGCACCCCCGCACCGATCGCCTCCCCCAGCGGCACGTTCGCGTAGGAGAGTGTGTCGGGCACGGGGAGCCCCGCGACGGCGAGTTGCTGAAGGTGCCAGAACTTGTTCAGACATGCCAGCACCGCGTCGACCGGATTCAGCAGGGCCGTCCCCATGGCCTCCAAGTGCCGCAGCAACGTGATCTCCCGGTCCGTGCTCGCCACGGGAGTCCACACCCTGCCGTACGCGGTGGCCGGCGCGGCCACCTCGCATCCGTCCAGGTCGTGCAAGGTCAGTCGGCCGCCCCGCACGCCCAGAAGGAGCTCATCGGTGCCCACCACCGCGCAGCGCTCCCCGAACTCCGCCGCGAAGAAGTCGATGAGACGGCCCGTCAGCTTTCGCCCGCGCAACCCTGCGCCGAGCACCAACCAGACGTCAGCGGAGAGATTCCCGAAGCACTCACGGTCTCCCCCGTCCTCTGACACAGACACGCGTTTTCCCCTCGGTCGCAGGCCACGGACTCGCGCCCGAGCCCCCACGACCTCTCCCCGCTCGACCCTCGACGGCAGGGCCCCCTCGGCACCCCACCACCCGATCGGCCCCCGTCGGCCACCCGACCGCCCCATCCCTCGCGGAGCAGCACGCGGTCCATCCCTCCCGGCGGTCACGGACGTACCGACGGCCGGGGACGCCGGAGTCCGAGCACCGCCGTGTCCGAACGAAGGCGGGGAAGACGTCACGCGGATCGGGAACCAGTTCGCGCTCGGTGAGATCGAGATCCCGCAGGTGGCGGCGTCCTCGCCCGCCAGGCTCCCGTCGTCGACGCGCCGGATGGTCCGCTCGCTGCGGAAGGACTTGCCCTGCCCTCGCCCCCGTGGACGCACCGATGGCCCTGCGCATCCGGGACAGACCACCCGACGCCCAACTGGGCTGGCAATCAAGGGAATTAGTTAGGGCTCTGGCGGGGTGAACCTCACGAGGGAGCGGCGGACCGAACCGGTCGCGGTCACCGAGCACCGAGCACCAGGAGCCGCTCTGGCCCCTCAGCTCGGCGGGCCGCAAGCCGTTACGCGGCCACCGCGTCCCAGGCGTCCTGTGCGGTGCGGCGGGGCGGTCGCCGCGGGGCCCGTTCGGCGAGCCGGGCCATCCAGGCGCCGATCTCCTGGAGCTCCTTGCGTCCGACGGTGGCCCGAACGTGCGGGAACCACATCTGTTCCTCTGCATCCATGTGGCGCTCGACGATTCCCATCAGGAAGCGGGCCTTGACGGCATAGGCGATGCCCTCGGTCGGCATCTCCTGGAGCTCGCCGGCCAGCACCTCGGCGATGTGGTGCTCCTCCCGGAACTCCATGATCGTCAGCTCGGTCTCCGGAGCCAGGGCGGACACCCGCGGGTACATGCCCTCCCGCTCGATGTACGTGTACACGGTCAGTGCGCGCAGAAACTGCTCGACCACAGCGGGATTCCGATCGGCGCCGTAGGACCGGATCAGGCGCCTCAGCTCCTTGTGGCCTTCCCTGAGCATCACGATCGCGTCGGTGGACATGGCGGCTCCTCGGGGCACAGGATTCACTTCCGTGACATACCCGGCAGGCCCGGCGATCATGCGCTCCGCTACTGGCGGTGGTTTTCCGTCGCCGTTGGGCTACGGAACGTGATCGCGGAGGCGGATCGCGGAGGCGGATAACGGGTACGCACGGGGACAGCGCCCTTGATGACAATCCAGTTGGGGCTGGTCCTTGACTCCGAGAACCTCCACCGCACACCGGCTGGTGCACTGCACAGGGTACGAACGGCCCGTCGCCAGCAGCCGGCCCGCACCGGCCGCGCGGACGAAGCGGGCGGGAGCCACTGGGCCGGGGGCGGGGAATGGCGGAAGTCGCGGTAACGGGGAGTACCGACAGGACCGCACGACCAGGCCTGACACCCCGTCATCAAACGGAGTCGCGGGGCGCCAACCGGCCTGCCGCAGCGCGCAGTTCCCGTATCAGCTCGACGACGAGCCGGGGATGCCCCACGAACGGGGAGTGGCCCGTCCGCCACTCGCGCACGTCGGAGCAGCGCGAGGCCATCTTCCGCTGCACCCCGGGGTCGATGGCCATGTCCCGCGCACACACGACGTAGGTGGACGGGGTGCTCTTCCAGCCCTGATACTCGGGCACCCCTCTCCCGCATCCGGCCGCCTGCCCCCGCAGCAGCCCGACCGCGCGGGCCGCGAGAGGCCCGGGGCAGTCGTCGTAGAGGACGTCGGCGGCCAGGTCGGGGTGAAGGCTGGTCGAGCCGTCAGGCTCCGCGACGATCGCCTCCCTGAGCTGCCGGGACGCCCCGCCCATACCGGCCGCGCTCTCTCCGGCGTCCAGGACGAAGGCCGCCAGGTAGACCAGCCGCGCCGCTCCCCGGACCCCCGTGATCACCGACCCGCCGTAGGAGTGCCCGAGCACGATCGGGGGCTCCTCCAGCGCGTCGACGGCCGCCTGGACAGCGTGGGTGTCGGCGGACAGCGAACCCCGGTGCAGCTCGGGAACGACGACCTCGGCCCCCTCGGTGCGCAGGCGCTCGGCCACCGGGGCGAGGTGTTCGGGACGGTGATACAGACCGTGGACGAGCACGACTGCCGTCAAAGCGCCCGCCTCCTGGGATCGTCGTGGAACCGTTGATCCTAGCCACAGGCCGGGACCTGTCGGCGTGGGGCGACACCCCTCACCCGGGGGTCGGCTCCGGACGACCACCGCGTCAGTCTCCGCGGGGCCGCCATTCCCCGGCTTGACGGCCTGCGACATGGGCGCCCCAGCCCCAGGCCAGCAGCCCCATAGCCGAGACGCCCAGGCCGCAGAGGGCGAGGAACGACCCGGAGATGTACGAGGTGCCGTCCGCCGTCTTCGGGTACGCCAACCACGTGCCGACCAGGCATCCGATGCCGCCGGCCAGCGTGAACGGGACGAGGAGGCTCCAGGCGGCGGTGCTCCAGTGGACGCGGCGGTTGCCCGCCAGGACGCTGATGGGGGCCAGTGCGCGCCCGTTGCGCAGGAATTCGGCGGTCCCGCTGATCACCGACACTCCCGCCAGGACGAGGATGCCGACGAAGCCGAAGCAGCTGATCCAGAGCCCTTGGCCGCGCTTGATCTCACCCCGCGTCAGCCATTCGCCTCCGGCCGTGTCGATCGCGAGCCCCCGCGGAAGCACCCGGTAGGCCAGCTGCTTCAGCGCGGGCACGGAGAGCGCGTGTCCGTCCACGGAGACCAGAACGGTGAGCGGCGCTTCTCCTGGTGTCGATGCGGTCACATCGGCGGGCTCGGCCGTCTCCCGCACGGTCACCGAGTCGGTGCCCGATGCGCTCCACTCGACGATCTCCCGCGCCCGTTGGTCCTTGAGCGCTCCACTGACACGAACAGGCTGTGCGCCACAGGGCAGTTGGAGCGACGTGAGGCCCCGACAGGTGCCTTCCAACGTGACGGTGGACTTCTCCGGGGCTCTGATCATCCGCACCGCCTCGACCGTGGGCGGCAGCTCCCGCACAAAGTCCGCCATCTGCCTGGGTGTGGTGGCCGTACGCGGCTGCACGACGAGGGCGCTGCTGCCGATGCGCTCGACCGTGGCCTTCGCGGCCCTTGCCTCCGCTCCGAACAGGCCCTGCCAGGCGACGATTTGGATGAGCAGCGCGAGCGCGATCACCAGGCCGGCCGTCATGCGCGCCAAGGGGCCCGGGTGGGTGGCCATACGCTGTCCGGCCACCAGGAGACCGGGGCGGCCGAATCGGCTGCCTGCCCGGCTCATGCGCTGCCCGAGCAGGGCGGCGAGTACGGCGATGGCGGCGGGCAGTGTCGCCAACGTACACGCCGCGCCTGCCCAGTTGGTGAGTACGTTGCCCGACGTCCCCGCGGCCCACAGGCGAGGACCGAACACGGCGATCAGCAGGAAAACCGGGCACAGGGCGGCCCAGCGTGTGGGTGCCCCGCGTGCCCCCGTCGGCCGGTTGCCGCCGGCCGTGGGGGTGAGCCGCGCGGCGCCGACGGAAGCCGTGACGACCGCCACCGTTGCCGTGACCACCGCGAGCGCCAGCTCCCCTCCATGGGCGCGGACGTCATGTGCGGACACGACGAATCCGGTGACGGGCACCGGGACATCGGTGGCCCAGAACGCACCCACTACCGCGGTCGCGATCACCGCGCCGGCCAGGACCGGCACACCTGTTTCGCCCAGAACGATCAGCGCGCGTGCGCGCGACGTGCCGCCCAGGGCGTCCACCAGCGCGGTCCGGCGATCCCGGCTGCGGGAACCCGAGCGGGCGGCCACGACCAGAAGAACCATCACGGGCAACAGCACCAAGAGGCCCGGCATCGTCTGGAAGGCCCACTCGGGTCGGGCGTCGTCCAGCTGCCCCAACCGGACGACTTCGGCGTGCGGAGTCGTGCCGTAACCCACGACGTTCCTCGCCTCGTCGACCGACAGCCCGGCTCGCGGGCGGACGTAGGCCAGCAGTTCGTCCGGTGATTGGAGTCCTTCGACGCCGATGTGTCCGACGGCGTGCCCGTACCGCGTGGCGATGCCGTCAGCGGCCCCGCGCGTGCGCAGCCCGGGCGAGAGCACGGCTTCGCCCGGTGCGGGCCAGGCGTCGAGTCCGGGAGGCAGTGGCGCGTGCGCCGTGAGCGGCGCGATGAACACGACGGAGAACGATCCGCCGTGCGCCACGGAGTCCGTGGCCTTCGACCACAGTGCCGTCGCCGGCAGATCCGGCCGCTCCTCCTGGGTGATGGGATGGCGCGCGGCTCCCCTCTGGGCCTGACCCTGATAGCTCGCGTGGACGACGACCATCGCGGCGATCCCCAGCGCCAGGAGAGCGGTGGCGGCCATCAGCGCGACGAACCGGACCCGCCCGGCCTCCGCCCCACGCCCGGCGGTCAGGCCCACCCGCATCAGCTGTCGGCTTGCTCCGCGCTCGCTCAACTCCCTTCCACCCGACTGACGTTCACGTTCTTCAGCCCACCCGCCGCCAGGGCCAGGACCCGGTCCGCGCGCCGAGCGATCTCGTGGTCGTGCGTGACGACGAGGAGGCCGCACGAGTGGCGGCCGGGCATGCTGAACAGGAGGTCGGCCACCCGGTCGCGGGTTTCCGTGTCCAATGCTCCGGTCGGCTCGTCCGCGAGCAGGAGGGCGGGTGAGTTGATGAGAGCGCGTGCCACCGCGGTGCGCTGGCGCTCACCCCCGGACATGTGTTCGGTCACCGACTTGGCCGGCACGTCCAACTCGGCCAGCAGGAAGGCGGCTTGGCGATAGGCGTCGGGACGGGGAACGCCGGCGAGCAGGGCGGCGAGCGCGACATTGTCCAGGGGCGACAGCTCGGGAAGCAGCTCTCCGAACTGGAAGACCATGCCGATGTGCCGGCTGCGGTGGCGGGCCAGGGCGGACCCGCGCAAGGCAGTCATCTCGGCGCCGGCGACTTCGACTGTTCCGTGATCGGGACGGATCAGGCCCAGGAGGCAGGAGAGCAACGTGCTCTTGCCCGACCCGCTCGGCCCCGTGATCGCCACCGACTCGCCCGCGTCCACCGTGAGGCCGAGCGAGCCGAAGAGCCGCCGCCCGCCCACCGTGTGGCCGAGCCCGCCGACACACAGCACAGGTCCATTCATCTTCCCCGAAGCCCCCATCGCAGGCCCTGCCCCCGGACAGTGCACGACGGTGTGTGAGCACAGCCCAGGGAACTGTCGCGCCCTGTCTCGCGCGGCTACGTGGAGGTGATCGTTGCGCGTTGCCCCGCACGCGGCAAGGCGATGACTGCCCTTGGCCAAATCCTGCTCAGGCGTCACTGCCCGTGAACGGAACGATCCGTTTGACCTGGCCGCCAGCTCAATGGCGGGCTTGCGGCAGTTGGACGGAAGCACCACCGGTGAAGGACATTTGGCTCGATCACCGCCACGGCCGTCGGCTCAGCCGTTCACTTCATGCAGTTCATGCAGTTCATGCAGTTGCCCGACCGTCGCATCCACGCGGTCCGGGGTCTCGTCGTGCCGATCACCCACGGTCAGCGTCCCGGCGGGGCTCGGCGCCGCCGCCCACCTACACACGGCGGCCGGCGAGTCGGTTTCCGACCCGCCGGCCGTGCTCCCCCACCGTCACATGACGGTCCGTCAGGAACCGGCCTGCACCGGCCCGATGAGGGTGCCGGCAGCGACCTTGAGCGATCCCCGAGCAGTGGACTCACCCGGGATCACGCCCCCGGGCGCCCGGAGGACGAAGGATGCCTCGTCGGCCTGTACGCCGGCCCTGCCGTTGGGCACCTGGATGTCGAAGTGGACCGGGTGGCCCGGGCCGAACTTCACCACCTGGTGCTGCGAGCCGTAGTGCCCGGCGGTGACCCGGTTCGGTGAGCCGTGGTGGGAGAAGCGCACCTGGGTCGGCGATCCGGCCAGCTCGCACGAGGCGTACCCCCGCGCCGCGGTCAGCGTGACGCGGTAGTGGCGGTGCCCCGAGGAAGCCGGGGCCGCCTCGATCTTCGCGATGTGGTTCGCCGGGCGGCATGCGGAGGGAGCCCCGCGGCCGGCCGACCCGGCCTTCGGCGCGGCCTGCGCCACTCCCCCTCCCACCGCGCCCACCAGTACGGCGACGACAGCGGTGGCGGCGATCTTCCGGACGATACGCATCACGCATACTCCGATCCTGATGGCGGCCCCCGAAGGGCCCCGCCGGAACATTGGTCGACTGCATCCCTCCCCCGCAGCCGTCCGCGCCAATGTCATAAATGCGTTACAACCACGCCAAACGCGCGTTCCCCTCAGAACGCCGCTCCGCGTCCGCGAGGCGCGCGCATGCGTTGTACGGGCGCAACTCCGTCGGCCCACGGCGGAGTTGGTCCCACCGGAGGCCGTGCTCACACATGCCGGTCCCGCGGTCCCGCGTCCAGCCCGCCGCCGCGTCCGGGACAGCCGGCCCACCGGTCTCACGGTTCGTACGACGGGCGGGCAGTCGATAGGGTCATCGTCACGACCGCACCCGTTCGATCCACGGGCCGGTCAGGGTCCTGCCGCTGTTCGTGCCACCGTCACGACGGCACCGTCGAGGTCCCGCGAATCGTCCACGAGGGAGAGGGCGCGATCATGAAGACAAAGCCTGTCACCGACCGCCGGGTCCGCGTTCAGGGTGTGCCGGTGGAGGGTGCCTACCCGGTACGGGCGCCCGAGTCCACGCGTGGGCAGGTGTTGCGCATCACCGTGGCCGGCGAGGACATCCTGCACCGTCCCTGCGCACCGGCCGCCGCGGAGTTCGGCACTCCCTGGCTTTCCCAGTTGATCGACGACATGTTCCTCACCATGTACGTAGCCGACGGCGCGGGTCTGGCGGCCAATCAGGTCGACGTGGATCTGCGCCTGTTCGTCTATGACTGTTACGACGACGATGACGTCCGGCACGTCGGCCATGTGCTCAATCCGGTCGTCGATCCGGTGGCCCCGGAGGAGCGGCGCCTGCTGGAAGCAGGCGAAGGCTGCCTGTCCGTGCCGGGCCCGGTCTTCGACGTCCCCCGCGCGGAGCGGGCCGTAGTGCGCGGCTTGGACAAGGAGGGGAAGGAAGTCGTGATCGAGGGCACCGGTTACTTCGCGCGCTGCCTCCTCCACGAGACCGACCACCTCAACGGGCTCGTCTACGTCGACCGCCTGACGAAGCGTCAGCGCCGCGCCGTGCTCCAGGAGATGGACGACGTCAAGGAGACCGTCTTCGCTCGGCGCGTCGAGCGGGCCGAGGCGCTGGGCGCCGTACGGAAAGGACAGTAGCCCTCACGTTCCGTTGCCGAGATCGGTAGTTGGCACGTGGATCACAGTTGCCGTGCGGGGCGCTGGGCGGTGACGGCGTAGTAGTCGAGGCTGCCCTCGTCGAACGCGCGCAGGAAGTTGCGGGGCCAGGTGCCGGGCTCCCACATCGTGGCCAGCCAGCGGTCCCAGCCGGGCCACACCGAGGCGCCGATCGACGTCGCCCGCACCGAGGCCAGCCCGGCGTCCCGCAGACTGCCGACCAGGTCCGGCACGGTGTGTGCGACGTCGAGGCCGGTGGCGAACGTGTCCAGGAGTTCGGCCAGCCGGGCGGGCCGGGCGGGATCGGCGTCGGGGACGAAGAAGCTCGCGACGACGGCGCGCCCGCCGGGCCGCAGCACCCGTGCCGCCTCGCGGGCGAACGCGCCGAGGTCGCGGAAGTGCTGGGCGGCTTCGATGCTGTAGAGCCGGTCGAACGTGCCGTCCTCGAACGGCATGGACTCGGCGGCACCCCGCACGAACCTCAACCGCTCCGAACTCCCCTTCAAAAGATGCGAGTTGCGCCGCACGGCCCGCGCGAGCTGCTCGGGGTGGATGTCCATGCCGGTCACGTGAGCGAAGCCGTACTCCTCAAGTGCCACCGCGGCACCGGCGCCGAGCCCGCACCCCACTTCCACGGTGCGCAGCCCCTCGGTGGGCGCCAGGGCTGCCAGCACACGGCGGTACATCTCCCGCTGGCTCCTGACCCGGTCGGCATCGTTCAGAGGCCGGGTCAGGTCGGTGCCCTCCCAGTGCCCGAAGTTGATGAAGCCTCCGCCGAACAACGGCTTCGAACCGAGATCGGCCGGACCGTACGCCTCTCGCACCGCGGGAAAGATCGCGGGCTGCCCCGCCCCGGACCCTTGAACCATCCGTCCCACCTCCGAGCCGGTGAGCCCGCCGGGCCGCTTCGGCCGGGCGCGGCGTCGGCGCTCAACTCGCCGACTGCGTAAGGCTATCGGCATCAGGCCCTGGTCCCCGCGCGATGCGCCGGGCCGCGGCGAACTCCTCCCGGGACGCCTGTTCGTCCATTTCCAGATAGCCGTACGCGTCTTCGCCGACCGGTATGCGCAGGGGCGTCGGGGCGTCGGCGTCGACGATGTCGAGCACGCGCGCCGCGAAGTCCTCGGGACGTCCGGTCTCGGGGTTGTCCACCAGACCACGGGTGCCCTGGAGCATTTCGAGGTTGGTCCCGTCGTACGCGGGGATGCGCCGGTGCGCCTCGATCATGGACGCGCCGTACCGGGTGGCGAACATGCCCGGTTCGAGAACGGTGACGCGGATGTTGTGCGGGGCGGCCTCGATGGCCAGGGCCTGGCTCATTCCTTCGAGCGCGTGCTTCCCTGCGACGTAGGCGCCCAGGCCCGGCAAGGCCATGCGGCCGACCACCGAGGAGATGTTGAGGATGTGGCCGTGCCCCTGGGCCCGCATCAGCGGCAGGACGCGCCGGATGAGCCTCCAGGGGCCCACGAGCAGGGTCTCCAACTGCTCACGCAGCTCGGCGTCCGAGACTTCCTCGACCGCGCCGAAGAGGCCCACGGCGGCGTTGTTCACCAGGACGTCGATGCCGCCGAGCCGGTCGACGGCGGCGCTGACGGCCTCGTCACAGGACGTGGCGTCCCGCAGTTCCAGCGGCACCGGCACGATGCGGCCTGGCCAGGCCGCGGCCAGCTCCGTGAGATCGGCGGTCTTGCGCGCCGTCACCGCCAGCTCGTCCCCGGCAGCCGCCGCGGCGGTCGCCATGGCTCGTCCCAGGCCTGAAGAACATCCGGTGATCAGCCAACGTCGTCCCATCGTTCCCCCGTGACCTGTGTGTCGCTGCGTATATGTCGATGTGGATATTTCGATGCGGATGTGTCGCTGCAGGTGAGCCGCTGTAGGCGAGCCGCGCATGCCGACCGTGGTGCCCGTCCCGGCCGTGGGTCGTCGCAGCCTCCGCAGTGGCCGTTCTGCACTTGGCCGGCGGGGTGACCGTCGTCGACCCGATGGCACGCGAGTCGGCATGGGGCCGCCCGACGCAGGGCGGGGGACGGCGCATCGCCGTTCCCGTCCTGCCAAGCGGTGCCGGGCCTGACGCGGTGCCGGGCGATGGCACGGCACCATCGTCGACGGGCACCTGGCGTCGTCGTCGCGCTGGTCCTGTGCGCGCGGGCTCGTGCCCGGGTGCCCGGCCCGTGTCGTGGTGGCGGTGGGCGTACTCGCGTGATCTCGGCCGCCGGGTGTCGCGGCCGATCGGTTGGTGGCGGCAGTCCATCGTCGCGGCGATGCCGGGCCTTCGTCACCCCTCCTGCGGGGGCACACGCGGGCGCGCGGACGCACGTCCCGGCGCGTGCCGGTACGGCCGTCCCGGCGCGTACCCGTACGACCGCACGGCGGACCGTTCGGACAGCGGTCGGCGCGGTGGCAAGGGGGCCGTTCGGGTACCGGTCTGCGCGCTAGACGTCGCCGAGCCCTTCCCCACCCGTTCGGCCGAGCAACGGCCGCGGCTCTCGGTTCCGTCCGGGGCGGGGTGAACGAGCGGCGAAGGACGGCGGGGCACAGGCGCAAACCCAAGTCGGCTCTGTGTCGAAGGGGATCGCCACCAGGCCAAGGGGTGCTCTCCCGAGCCGTCGGGGACGGCTCGCGGTCCACGCCGCCCCGGCCCGTCGGATTGGCGAGCGCGGCACATGTCGGCTGTCCTGGAACCAGATGTGTGCAGCAGACAGCACACAGTGACTGCCGCAGTGATCTTTATAGGAGCCTCGGCAAAGGAAGCGTTCCATGGCATCTGACCAAACCCCCATACCGGACAAGAAAGTTCCGACGAGTCCGGACGACAAGGCCCGCCTCACCCTGCTCCGCGCAGTGGCCCTGTCCCGGCCTCTGGACGAGGTGGCCTCCCTGGCTCATCTCCTCAACCAGACCGGCGAACAGCCGCGGCCGGGTGACGCGGCTCTGCACTTGGCTGCCGTGTCTCGCCCCCTGGACGATGTCCGTCAGCTGATCTCCCTCCTCAAGAAACCCCCGCACACGGACGACGAGGCGGACACGACTCTGCGCGCGGTCGCGGCGGAGCGGTCCATCGAAGACGTGGCCGCCCTCATCGCCGACTGCCACCCGGTCGCGAACGCGCCACGGGAAGAGCCCGTGGCGTCTCCGGAGACGGCCCTCGCGCCCTTCGGGCCGGCGGCCCTCGCGCCGCCGGCCCCGGACACGGCTCCGGCGGTGTCCGAGGTCCCGGTCTCGGCGTCGATGCCGATGCCGATGGGGATGGCCACCCCAGCCGCGATGTCGCCCGACGCCGCCCCGGTCAACGGCGACCAGGACAACGGCGGACGGGTTCCGGTCCCCGACAGCCACGTCGGCATCGCGCCGGACGCCGGCAACGCACCGGACGCCCGCAACGCGCCGGCGACCGACAACGCGTCAGCCGCCTACAGCGCACCCGCGGTCGACAACGCAGCGGCCGTCGACAGCGCACCCGCAGCCGACAACGCCCCGGCCGCCTTCAGCGCACCGGCCGCCGACACCGCTCCGGTGGCCGACAACGCACTGGCCCGCGGTGCGGCGGACAACGGTCCGGCCGAGAACGGGCCCGTCGGGAACGCCCCGGCGGCTCCCGAAGCGGGCGCCGCGACAGCGGGAACGGGAGCGGCCAGGGCGCCGGCGCTCCGGTCCGTGCTCCGCTGGCCGGCCGCGGCCGCGCTGCTCCTGATCGGCGTTCTCCACCTGCCGACCGACATCATGGCCGTACACGCCGGAAACAGGACCGCGGCGGCGTCCATGGTCATCGCAGCCATCTGCCTGACCCTGGCGTGTCTGCTCCCCCTGTACGACACGGTCTGGGCGTGGGCACTCGGTGCCGGCGCCGCCGTCGCCACCGCGGCGGTCCATTCCGTGGGCGCCAGGTTCAAGTCCGTGCACTTGCTCAGGGACAGCCTGGGCAGCACGTTCACCGGTGCGACCACGCTCGCCGTGCTCTGCGCCGTGGTCGCCGCCGTTCTGGCCGGGACGGTGCTGCTGCGCAAGCCCGCGCAGCAGCGGGCGGCGGACAAGGCCTGACCGACTCGGCACCGCTGTCCCAAGGGGCCCGAATACCGCAGAGGTATTCGGGCCCCTTCAGCATGTCTTCAGGGCATTCGTGACATGCCCGTGACCGGAATTATGGCTTCCGCCACACGTGCGCGACACACGCCCTGATGAGGTGAGCCCATGCGAAGACCAGCTTCACTCATCCCCCTGTCGGTGCTCGCCACTTCCGCCCTGCTGCTGACGGCCTGCGGAGCGGAGCGCGCGGGCTCCGGCAGCGGCGGCACCGACGCGTCCGGGACCCCGTCCTCTCCCACACGGGTGGACGACCCGGGCAAGGACGGCGTACGGATCACGTCGCTGACCCTTCCGTCGGCCTCTCCCTCGCCGGCGAACGGCACGTCGGTCTCTGCCGACGGCCTCCCGGCGCACGCGGGTTCCGGGATCGTCGCGACCTTCGAGGTCACGAACAGCACCACCCGAGCCCTGACCTACTCGGTCGTCTTCACCTTCCTGAGCGGTGACGGCGGAGCCATGGCCAACCAGACGGCGACCGTGCGCGACGTGGGCCCCGGCAAGACGGTGCGGGGCTCGGTCCGGGCCGGCGAACCGGCCCCCGGTGCCCGGCGGGTGACCCGGGCCAAGGTCCTCGTGGTGGACAAGGTGCCCGCCGACGAGGCGCCCGCCCCGGCGGGCACATGCCCACCGTCCGGCATCCGGGTCAGCGCCGACGACGGCGACGCGGCGATGGGCCTGCGCGTCGTGGGCCTGCACCTCGACAACTGCGGCAAGCGCGACTACGCCATCGAGGGCTACCCGCGCGTGGAGCTCCTGGACGAGGATCTGAACCCCGTCACCGGCATCGAGATCCTCCGCGGCAGCGGTGACATCACGACCGGCGCCGGCCCCGACGAACAGCCCCGCCCCCTCACCCTCAGGCCCGGCGAAGCGGCGCAGGCGAGCCTGGTCTGGCGCAACACCACGGAGTCCGGCACCGCGGCGAACGTCCCCTACGTACGCGTACGCGCGAAGGCGGGCTCCGCGCCCGTGACGGTGGCCCCCCACCTGGACCTCGGAACCACCGGGCGGCTGGGTGTCCGCCCCTGGACGAAAACGAAGACGAGGAGCTAGGCCGGGTGCCGGGCGGTGAGGGCCCAGCGCTCGTGGTCCCGCCAGGATCCTACGAGCGGCGCCCAGAGCGTCGGGAGCCCTCGGCCCGGACGGCACACTGTGCCCATGGATCTTCTGAAGACCGCCGCTGAACTGGTACGCGGCCGTTTCCCCCAGCAGGCCGGTGGACCCCTGTGGGCCGGTTACCGCCGAGGAAAGGCGAGTTGAGATGAGAGAGGTGGGTTGAGATGAGAGAGGCGGGTTGAGGCCGTCCGGGTACGCGGCGGCGCGGGACGCGGGCGCTGTCCGCTTCCCGGCGCGGGTCAGGGCATCCGCTCCGTCCGAGCCGTCCTCGATGGCCGGCGGGGCGGCTCCTCGGCCTCGCCCCGGCATGCGGAGGCCGGGTCCGCGGGCCAGGGTGGAGGCATGATCGAGCCGCCCATCATCGTCCACCGGCCCCTCGGGCGCGGTGGCCGCCATGTCACCGCACTCGGCCAGGACATCGGGGTCGCGTACTCCGACCTGGACGTCATCGAGTTCCTCCGGCAGTCGGGGATCGACGAGACCGACGCCGAGGCCATGGTCGACGGGGACTCCCCCGAGATCGAGTGGCAGGGCGCCCCGGCCCACCAGTACGGAGAAGCCTGACGCACGGCGGTACGGAGCAGCCTGACGCACGGCAGTACGGAGCAGCCTGACGCTCGGCGTTCGCCGTCGGTACAGGGGCGACGGACCGGCACAACGGCAAGCACAGCGGTGACCCCTCAGGCCAGGGGCGGCCCCCCGATCGGCGACCAGGGTGACCAGTTGCCGCTCGGTGCCAGCTGGTAGCGGCCGCTCAGCGGGCCGGTGGGGGTGCCGGCGACCACCTCGGTCCGGCCGTCGGCGTTGGTGCCGTAACCGGTGCCGGTCGTCCCGGGTCCGAAGCTCTCCCACGCCGACCAGCCGGAGCCGTTCTCCCAGCGGTGTGCCATGCCCGTACGGCCTCCGGCGAAGATCTCCATCCGGCCGTCGGCGTTGCGTCCCAGATGGACCCGCGCGCTCGGCGGCCCGCCGAAGGCAGCCCATCCGGACCAGGCACCCGAGGGCCCCGCCTGGACTTTCCGCCACAGGCCCGTCGAGCCGCCGGCCACCAGGTCGAGCGCGCCGTCCGGCCGTCTGCTGAGCGCCAGATGCGCGACGCCCGGTACCGTGCCGAACTCCTCGAACCCGGCGTTCCAGCCACCGCTCGGCGCGGCCTGCCCGCGCCGGAACACCGTGTTCCCGGCGGCCGCGAGGACCTCGATCC
Organism: Streptomyces sp. NPDC006691; assembly: GCF_042869955.1. Lineage (NCBI taxonomy): Bacteria > Bacillati > Actinomycetota > Actinomycetes > Kitasatosporales > Streptomycetaceae > Streptomyces > Streptomyces sp. NPDC006691. The sequence continues at coordinate 104,052 of NZ_JBIAGW010000004.1, read as the reverse complement.
GGCCGCTCGCGTCACGTCCGGTGGCGACCACCGCGTCGGCCGGGCCGCCGAAGGGCTCCCACCCGGCCCAGCTGCCACCCGGCGCGGCCTGCCAGCGGTGGTAGATGCCCTGGGGGCCGCTTGCGAAGAGTTCGAGGCGGCCGTCGGCGTTCTGCGCCAGGGTCAGATCGTGGGCGGCGGTGCCGAAGTTCTCCCAGGACTGCCACACGTTCGGCGCCGACTGGGCCCGGCGGTCCACCCGGCCCTCGCCGGACGCGAACACTTCGAGCCGCCCGTCCAGGTCCCGCGCCACGTCCAGGCTCGCCGATTTCGGGCCCCCGAACGGATACCAGTCGGACCAGGCCCCGTCGCGCACGGTCTGGTAGCGCCCCCACACCTGGTCCGCCCCGCCCGCGAACGCCTCCTGCCGTCCGTCGGCGCCCGACACGATCACCACCCGCTCCCCGGGGTCCGAGCTCGCCTCGACCGCGTACTGCCCGCTGCCCCCGGTGAAGTCGAGCCCGGCCAGCCACACCCCGCGCTGGCCCCAGCCGGCATGACTGATCCACCACCGCCCGTCGGCATGGACCACCTCGGCGGCATGGCTGAACACATGGCCGCAGAGCTGGTCGACGGAGAAGTGGAGCGGGTCGGACCCGCAGAACACATCCGTGCCGGTGTAGCCGCCGCGGGGCCCGAGGAACAGATGCCAGGTCCCTTCCGCGAACACGACGAACGGCGACTCGGTGTTGCCCGCGCCCTGTCCGCCGGTGGGGTCCGTGAACGCGATCGACCGGTTGCTCCAGTGCACGAGGTCGGTACTGGTGCGAAAGGCCACCACATGACGGCCGCCGCCGGGGTCGGCGGTCGCGGTGTAATACATGACCCACTGGTCCCCGATCCGGGCCACCATCGGGTCGCGCGCCTCGTAGCCGTCGCGGAACAGCGGGCCGCCCGGGTGCCGCGTCCAGGTGTACAGGTCGGTCGAAGTGGCCATGCTGATCGCGGAGTTGGTGGGGTCGGTGCCGCCTCCGGCGTAGAACATGTAGTACGTCGAGCCGTTCTTGATGACATGCGGTGCCCAGAGGTGGGTCTCGCCCAGGGCCGGGTCGGCGGTCAGGACGGGTGGCCGTTTGGTCCAGGGCCCGTGCGGGCTCGGTGCGGTGGCGTGCGCGAAGGTGGTCTCGTCCCGGTCGTCGGCGGGTTCGGCGTGCGTGATGCCGAACAGGTGCCAGAGGCCCTGGTCGTCCTGTACGAAGGTGTGGTCGTTGAGGTACCAGGGAGCGGCCTCGCCCGCGCTCGGATCGTAGACCTGCACGAAGGGCGTGGCCCCCACCCGTCCGGACGCCGCCGCGGCGAGCGCCGGTCCGGTGGCGGCGGGCAGCGCCGCGGCGATCAGCAGGAGGAGGGTGAGCAGGGCCCACCACACTCGGGAACTACGCACGATGCGTCCGCTTCCATTCGACGGGCGGAACGGGGACCCTCGGCACGTGGGCCGGGTCGGCGGCCTCGCCGCACGGAAGGTCCCCGTCGGAAGGGCTAGTTGATCGCGGGGCCCGAATCGTTCAGGTATCCCCATTCCGACCAGGACGAGAACCCGGTCTGCCACCGGTGGTAGACGCCGGCACGGCTGGTGCCGAACAGTTCGATACGGCCGTCGGCGTTGTTGGCCGCGCCGATCTCGGTGCCGCCGGTGCCGAAGTTCTCCCAGGCCGCGTACGGCGCGTTCGGGCCGGTCTGCCAGGCGTGGCTCGCGCTGTCGGCGTTGATGGCGAACACCTCGACCCGGCCGTCGACCGAGCGCGATGTGGTCAGCTCGGCGTTGGCAAGGCCGCCGGTGCCCGCCCACTCCGACCACGCGGTCGGACTGGTCTGCCACCGGTGGAAGACCCCGTTCGCGTTGGACGCGAAGACCTCAAGGCGGCCGTCGGTGTTGTGGTCGACGGCCAGATCGTGGCCGCCGGTGCCGAAGTTCTCCCACGCCGACCAGCCACCGCTGACCGCGGTCTGCCACAGGTGCCCGAACGTACTGTCCGAGAGAGCGAACACCTCAAGTCGCCCGTCGGGGGCGTTCTCCATCGCGAGCCGGGAATTCGCCGGGCCGCCGGCCACGCCCTCCCAGGTTCCCCAGTCCCCGCTGGGCGCCGACTGCCAGCGGTGGAACACCCCGTTCGCGTTCGAGGCGAACACCTCGATGCGGCCGTCTGCGTTGCTGCCCGCCGCCAGTCGGTAGCCGCCCGTGCCGAAGTTCGCCCAGCCCGACCAACTCGCGCTCGGGCCCGTCTGCCACATGTGGTCGAGGGTGCTGTCCGACAGCGCGAACAGCTCCAGACGGCCGTCCGCGTTCGGCGCCAGGGCCAGCTGTGCGTTGCCCGGGCCGCGCTCGAACCGCCAGGTGGACCAGCCGCCGTTCACCGCGGTCTGCCAGGAGTGCCACACCCCGTCGGCGCCGGCCGCGAAGCTCTCCAGCCGCCCGTCCGATGAGCGCCCCGACACCACGCGTCCCGAGGCGTACGGGTGCGGGCGGGTCGCGGACTCGTCGATGATGTTGAGGTACCTCAGCGCCTGGTAGTCGCCGTTGGGGTGACCGTCGAGCGTGGCGTTGTTGATGTTGGCGTAGAGGTGCCCGGGCGGCGCGACGCCGCTGCTGCCGCCGCCGAAGCTGTAGTAGGAGAACCCGCCATGGTCGTCCGTCCACTCGTGGAAGATCAGGACGTGGTCGCGGTACGAGTTGAGCACGTCCCCCGCACGCAGTTCGTCCCGGCCGATCTCACGGGAGAACCCGGGCAGGCCCCGGGTGCTCGGATTGGCATCGAGATGCCAGGCCATGGAGACGTAACCCGAGCAGTCCGTACGGTAGTTGTAGTCGCCGCCGGGCCCGGGATAGGACCCGCCCTGGCTGTACGGAGGCGCCTGGTCCACCCAGTACTGGGCCCGCCAGATCACCTCGCTGCGGGTGATCTGTCCCCCTCGGTCGGACGCGGCGGCCGCTTTCGCCGCTGTCGCGGCGGCGGGCGTGGTCACGCTCAGCGCGACCACGCCCGCCACGAGCAGCAGAAGCAGTCTGCCGAGCCATGATCTGAAAGGCGTCATCGGAACCCTCCCCGTTCGTCGGCGACCGACGCTAGGGAGGACCGATGAAATACGGATGGAACCGGTACGCAGGTGCCGTGCGGGGGCGCCGACTTGGCCTACCGCGACGCGCCCCGGTGGGCGTCAGCCCGGCCAGGTGCCCGTCACGCGCCGGGTCGCGGTGGCGCCCGCGCGGTCGACGGCGGCCCTGACCCCTGCGAGGATCGCGCCCTGGAGCGCCGCGGCGAGCAGCACCGCCTGCCAGGTGCGGTCCTCGTCGGTGGCGCCAGGGGTCTCCCCGTCGTCGTCGATCAGACGCCAGGCACGCCGGAAGAGACGCTCGGCGAGTACGCCGCTGAGGATGCCGAGCGTGAGGCCCACCGGCTTGTAGGCGATCTTCACCGCGTTCATGAGCGCCTCCGGTCGCGGCGGCGCAGCAGCAGCCAGCCGGCGAGCCCCGCCCCCGCCGCGGCGAACAGCAGCGTCGAGTGCTCCCGGGCAACCACGACGCCCCGTCCGGCCAGGTCGCGTACCGGGGCGGGCGGCGTGGGCAGCTTCTCCTGCACCCCGTGCGCGGCGGCCCTGACGTCGTCGGACAGCTCGGCCACCCGGGTGCCGACCTGCTCCTTGAGCTCGCTCGCCCGGTCGTGTGCGCGGGCCTTGACATCGGCCTTGGCGGCCAACGCCTCGACGGTGCGGCCCAGTTCGTGGCGGGCCTGCTCCACCTCGTGGCCGAGCTGCTCGCGGTCCGAGGCGCCGGAACCTGATGAGGGGGACTGGGTCATCGCCGTGCACTCTCCTTGATCTCCGCCACGTCCGACTTGACGCTCTCGACGGTCTGCCGGGGCGCGGGCGGACCGCCCCGGTTGACCTCCTTCTTGCCGCTCAGGGCGAGGGCGGCGGTGATCAGCCCCAGCGCGGCCGTCACGATCAGCGCCGCGCTCCATGCGGGCAACGGGACGGCGAGGGCGCAGATGGCCGTGATGACCAGCGCCTGGAGGGTCAGGAATCCGGTCAGGCCGGCCCCTCCGAACAGGCCGCCGCCCTTGCCGTACCGTTTGCCCTTCTCCTTCAACTCGGCCTGGGCCAGGCGCATTTCGGCCCGTACCAGCTCGGTGAGCTGATGCGAGGCGCGTTGGACCAGTTCCTGTACCGGCTCGGACGAGCCGTCCGCACTGTGCCGGGACGGTGGGGTGGTCATGGGGTATCGCCTCCTGATTCCTCGGCCCTGCGACGCGTACCCGGCTGCGGGCGGGCCATCCCGGACGATGTGCGACGAGCCGCACCCGGACCGGACCCGCGCGGCCCACGTGTACACATCCGTCACTCGGGTACGCGGCCGGAACCGCAGACGAACACGGCGAAAGGAGTCGCATCCATGTCGAAGGTCGCAACGGTCGAGGAGTCGATCGAAGTCGCCGTCCCGGTCGGCGTCGCGTACAACCAGTGGACGCAGTTCGAGGAGTTCCCCCTGTTCATGCAGGGGGTGGAGCGGATCGAGCAACGCACACCGACCCTCACCCATTGGGTGACGAAGGTCGACGGTGTGTCGCGGGAGTTCGACGCGAAGATCGTCGAGCAGATCCCCGACGAGCGGGTGGCCTGGACCACGGTCGACGGCGAGGTCCGGCAGGCGGGTGTGGTGACGTTCCACCGCCTGGACGACCGCAACACCAAGGTGATGCTGCAACTGGAGCACCGGCCTCAGGGCGCGGTCGAGAGCGCGGCCGACAAGCTCGGTCTGGTCAAGCGCCAGATCACGCAGGACCTGAAGCGGTTCAAGACCTACATCGAGGGCCGTGGGGTCGAGACCGGCGCCTGGCGCGGCCGGGTGTGAGGCGTTGCACGCGTGGGGGCGGCGGCTGTTTCCGCCGCCCCCACCGCGCGTGTCCGGCCGGGGCGCTACGAACCGCCGCCCAGGCTCTGGCGCCCCAGGAGGTGGAGGTGTTCCAACGCCTCGCGGACCACGCCGCGTTCCTGCCAGCCGAGCCAGCGCCCCACCTCGCGTCCGACGACGCCGAGCGCTTCGACCTGGGCGGGGTGCAACTCGGCGGTGGGGCGTGCGAGATGGGCCGACACCACGCCGACGCAGCTGCCGTCCTCGTCCAGGAGCGGGATGCTGTGACAGGCTCGGCTGCCGGCCAGCAGGATGACCCGGCGGTCCCGCTCACTGAAGACCGGGTCGGTGGCGACATCGCGGACGGTGGTGAGTTCGGCTCCCTCGGCCGCTCGGGCACACGAGGTGGTGCCGGCGCCGACCAGGGCGAAGTGCTTGACGAACGGGGCGTGCAGGCCGGTGTGCTGCACGATGCGCAGTGCTTCGGCGGCCGGGTCCATGATCTGGACATTGCCCATGCCCGCGCCGAGGACGGCCAGCGTCTGGGAGAGCACGTCACGCAGCACCGTGGCACGGTCGACGTCGTCGGTGGCGGCGATCCCGATGGATCCGAGCGGGGGCGTCTGGGGCGAGGGACCGGGAAACCAGGGGGCTCCACGGCCCTCGGGTCTTGGGCTTCGGGTGACCGCCTCAGCGAGCACGCGCAGTTTGACGTTGTGGTGCTGCGAGGCGATCCGCAGCAGGGCGAAGGCGGCCTCCGCGTCCGGTAGTCGATAGCGCTCCTCCAGGATGCCCTGGGCGTGCGAGATCAGCGGCCGGCCGCGGACCTGCGCCCGCAGATGGTGAGCCTCCTCGCGCAGCCGCGCGAGTTCCTCCCGTAGGACGGCCACTTCCCGGAGGTCGGGAGCGGGATTGTCCGTCATGCAGGGTCCTTCCGAATGATGGCCGGCCCGGGCCGGCTGCGCCCCAACTGTCGTATCGAAGCCCTGCGGGGTGGGCCATCGGCAGGAGGAAGGGCCTCCGGTCGGGCGCGGTCTGGACACGCTTTCTGCTGCCCCCGGTCACGATTCCTACACCTCCCGCCCGCGGCAGCGGTCCGGGCTCGGTGAACACGCCGGGCCGGGCGGCGTCGTCACGCGGGCGGGCGCGGGGTCAGGCCGTACGAGGCCGTTCCGCGGGGCCGTGCGGGACCGTCACCCGCGCGACCGGCGGATCGGCCTGCTCGCCGGTCCGCCCTCCGCGCCCGGCCGAGGCGGAGGCCGCCGTGGCGCTGCCATAGGGAAACCCCTCTCCCCCGGCGCAGTGCCTGGCTGCCGGGTCCGCCGACGCGGACACTCATGCGTCGGCGCGGTTCCTGCCACGAGCGGCGTCGCCAGCACCCCCGTACCTGTCCGTCGCTTCCCCAACCGCCCCCCGCGGCAACGGCGGACACCTCCTGCCCGTAGTGAAAGGAACCCCCACTCCTATGGAGATACCAAGAGCCGCGAGACTTCTGACGGTCGCGCTGGCCTGTGTGTCCGCCTCCGCCCTCGCCCTGCCCGCCGCCACGGCCGCGCCGGCACCGCACCCCGCACCCACCGCCGGCCCCGGCGCCTTCGCGGCGGCCCCGTACACCGCCGACCCGACGCCCGCCGTGCGCGGCCGGGTCGTGGACGCCGCCCAGAAGGCGCTCACCGCGCACGCCGATGCCGCCCACAAGGCCGACGGGGACGCGTTCTCGGTCCGCAACCTCGTGGTCGACCGGGACGGCTCCGCCGCCGTCCGCTTCGACCGCACGTACAAGGGCCTCCCGACGTACGGCGGCGACGTCATCGTGCACCTGAAGAAGGACGGCACCTACCAGTCGCTCGCCACCGGTTCGGCGACCTCGGGAGCGGTCTCCACCCAGCCCCAACTGGCCGCCGCAGACGCCGTGAAGGCGTCGAAGGGTGCCTTCACGGGGCACATCGACTCGGTCTCCGCATCGCACCTCGCGGTACGGATGGCGGGCACCGACGCCACGCTGGTCTGGGAGACCGTGATCAACGGCACCCGTCCCGACCAGACCCCCAGCCGACTGCACGTCCTGGTGGACGCCCGTACCGGCAAGGTCGTACGGACCAATGACGAGGTGAGCACGTTCGCGGCCGAGGGGGCCGCGAACGCCGGCACCTCGAAGGTCGGTGCGGCGGCACAGGCCGCCGCACCGACGGTCGCCGGGACGGGCCAGTCGATCTACAGCGGCAGGGTCGCCCTCGACGTCACCCAGAGCGGCAGCGGGTACTCGATGACGGACCCCTCGCACGGCAACGGCTACACCACCAACCTCAACCACGCGACCAGCGGCACCGGTTCGGTCTTCACCAGCTCGACCGGCACCTTCGGCAACGGCTCCACCAGTGACCCCGCGTCCGCCGGTGCCGACGCCCACTACGGCGCGGCGGAGACGTTCGACTACTACAAGAACGTCCAGGGCCGCAACGGCATCTTCGGTGACGGCCGGGGCGTGCCGTCGCGGACGCACTACGGCAACGCCTATGTGAACGCCTTCTGGGACGGCACCCAGATGACGTACGGCGACGGCCAGTCCAACGCGCGCCCGCTGGTCGAACTCGACGTCGCCGGGCACGAGATGAGCCACGGCGTGAGCGGGGCGCTCACCGGCTGGGACGAGACCGGTGAGACCGGCGGCATGAACGAGGGCACGAGCGACATCTTCGGGACGATGGTGGAGTTCTACGCCAACAACCCCGTCGACAAGCCCGACTACACCATGGGCGAGCTCATCAACATCAACGGCGACAACAAGCCGCTGCGGTACATGTACAACCCGTCGCTCGACGGCCAGTCCCCCAACTGCTGGGATAGCGGCAACGGCAGCCTGGACCCGCACTACTCGATGGGCCCGCTGAACCACTGGTTCTTCCTCGCGGCCGTCGGCAGCGGCGACCACGGCTACGGCAACAGCCCCACCTGCAACAACTCCACGGTCACCGGACTGGGCAACGACAAGGCCGCCAAGATCTGGTACAAGGCGCTGGCCTCCTACGCCAACAGCAGCGAGAACTACCACCAGGCCCGCACCGACTCGCTGAAGGCCGCCGCCGATCTGTACGGCGCGCACTGCACCGAGTACAACACCATCGACGCCGCCTGGGCGGCGGTCAGTGTCACCGGCACCGACCCGGCACCCGGCAGCTGCAACAGCCAGCCGGGCGCGCCCTCGGTGACCAACCCCGGCAACCAGACCGGCACCGTCGGGACCCCCGCATCCGTGCAGATCCAGGCGAGCGACCCCGGCGGCAAGACGCTCACCTACAGCGCGACCGGTCTGCCCGCGGGCCTGTCGATCAACTCCGCGACCGGTCTCGTCTCCGGCACGCCGACCACGGCCGGCACCTACAGCGTGACCGTCACGGCGAAGAACACCGACAACGCCACCGGCTCGGCCTCCTTCACCTGGACCATCAGCGGCGGCGGCAACCCGCCGCAGGGCTGTGGCAACATCCCGGCCTGGAGCGCGTCCACCAGCTATGTGCCGGGCGACCAGGTCGCCTACAACGGGCACAAGTGGTCCTCGCAGTGGTACTCGACCGGCGCCGAACCGGGCGCACCCGGCTCCTGGGCGGTCTGGAAGGACGGCGGCGCCTGCTGACCCACCTCGCGGAGCGATAGCAACTCCCGTGCCCGACCGGGCCGTTGGTCACTCTACCGACGGCCCGGTCGGCATGCCCACGGGCCGCCGGCCGGGCTCCGGACAGCTGGCCACCCCCTCCTTGATTGGTCTTGACCTTTGGTCTTGACCTTTCGCCGAGGGCGGTCCTACATTCGGCGCGGCACCACCAATGGCAAGTTCATGATCGACGCCCGAGGCGTGAACGAGGCTGTGTCCGGGAGGGCTTGTGACGATCGAGCCGGCCACCCTGCCGACGGACATCCGGCCGCTCGCCGTCGAGCGCGACGCCCTTCGCGACAGCGCACGGGCCCATCTGACGCACGGCGGCGGCGTCCTCCTCACCGGCCCCACCGGCATCGGCAGAACGACGCTGCTGACCCAACTGGCCGCGGAATCGGGCCAGTACGGTCACCGGGTCCTGCGCTGTTCGCCGTCCCCCACCGAGCGGGAGAGCCCCTTCCTCGGCCTCATCGACCTGCTGACCGGGGTGTCCGACGACACCTTCACCGCGCTGGCCGCCCACGAACGGGCCGTGCTCGAACGAACCCTGCTGCGCAGCGGCTCCCCGGCGGGGCCGGAACCGGGCAGCGACACCGCTCCGGCCGGCGAGCGCGACGCACTCCTCCTGCGGCTCGCCGTCCGCAAGGTGTTCGCGGCGCTCGCGGAGGCGGGGCCACTCCTGCTGGTCATCGACGACGCGCAGTGGCTCGACCGGCCTACGACCCGGGTACTCGACCACCTCGCCCGGCGCGCCGATCCGGGCGTCTCGGTACTCGCCGCCCTCTGTACGGGGCCCGAGACCGCGCCCCGCGCCCACGGCTCGGGCGGGTGCGCCGACGCGTTCGACCTGTGCCCGCCGCCGGTGCGCAGGATCGCGGTCCCGCCCATGACCGCCCATGAGCTCGCCGAGCTCCTGGAACGGCACGATCACCCCAGTTGGCCCCGCCCGGTGATCGCGCGACTGCACCAGGCGAGCGGCGGCACGCCCCGTACGGCCCTCGAACTCAGCTCGGCCCTCGACGAACACGTCCGCGTCGAAGGCGCCGGGTTACCCGGCCCCGACGATCCGCTCCCGGTCCCGGACTCGCTGCGCCGGCCCGTGCTCGACCGGCTCGGCGCGCTGCCCACGAGTGCCCGGGACACCCTGGTCGTGGCCGGTGCGGCCGTGCGGCCCACGGTGGGACTGCTGCGGCGTGCGGGGCGCCCGGGTGCCGCGGCCGATCTGGATCTCTGCGTGCGGCACGGCGTCGTCCGCGCGCTGACGGCATCGGACCACGGGACCGTCCGGTTCCTCGACCCGCTCACGCCGATGGTGCTGCGGGCCGAGACACCGTACGAACGCCTGGTGGACGCCCATCGGGCGCTCGCCGAGGCGTCCGACGACACGGTCGAACGCGCCCACCACCTGGCCCGGTTGACGGCGGGCCCCGATCCCGCCGTGGCGACCCGGCTCGCCGCCGCGGCCTCGGCGGCCCGCCGCAGGGGCGCCCCCGCAACAGCGGCCAGGCTCGGCCGTCTGGCCGCCGAGTACACCCCGGCCGGGCAGACGAACGTCGACATCGACCGCAGGCTCACGGCCGCCGAGGACGGTATCGAGGCCGGCGACCTGGACTTCGCGCGGCGGCTCGCCCACGAGGTGCTCGGCGAGGCCGAGCGGCCGGCCGACCGGGTACGCGCGTGGAACGTGGTCATCGACTCCTGTGGCCAGGCGATGGCCGAGATCTCCGATGTCTTCCCGGAGGCGGTACGCGACGCGGCGGGCGACCCCGAACTCCTGGCCCAGCTGCATTACCGGATGAGCTGGCGCGCCTGGATGGTGGGCGGCTCCGCGGCGCGCGCCCACGGCCACGCGGTGCGTGCGGCTGGGCTCGCCGCGCGTACGGGCGACCGCAGGACCGAGCTGATGGCGCTGACCCAGCAGGCCGCCCTGGAACTCTTCCTGGGGCTGCCGGAGGCCGAGGCGACCCTGGCCGCCGCCCTCGCCGCGCCCCACGACGCATACGCCATGACCCATCACAACGGACCCGTCTACCTCAAGTACCGGTTCCATCTGGTGCGCGACGAACTAGACGAGGCGCGGGCCGAGTTGCGCACGCTCGTCTACCGGCTGCGGCAGCGGGGTTCGGCCGACAGCCTGAGTCATTGCCTCATCGGCCTCGCCCAGGTGGAGATCGAACGCGGTCGATGCCGGCCGGCCCTGACCATCGCCCGCCAGAGTCTGCGCATCGTGGAGGAGGCGGGCCTGAGCCAGGGCCCCGCCTGGTACGCGCTCTCGCTCGCCGAGACGGCCGGAGGCAGCCTCGGTCAGGCGCTCGCCGCGGCCGAGAGGGCACGGCGGCACAGCGAGGACGACGACGACCGGCTCTTCCTGCCGCGGGCCCTGCACGCCGAGGGCAGGATCAGACTGTTCGGCGGACAGCCCGGCCATGCGGTCGAACTCCTGCGTCGTGCCGGCGAGTTGGAGTCGGCACAGGGCCAGGGCGACCCGGCGACCCGGCGATGGCACGCCGATCTCGCGGAGGCCCTCGCCGCCGTGGGGGCGGCCGACGAGGCGACGGCGGTCATCGCCGGGGCCCGTCGCCAGGCCGAGCGGCTCGGCCGGCCCGGCGTCCTCGCCACGCTGGACCGTGCGACGGCGGCGGTCGACGTGACGCGTGGTGAACTGGGCCCGGCGGAACGGAGGTTGGAGCGTGCGGCCACACGCTTGCGCGCCACCGGCTATCCGCTGGAGGAGGCGCGTACCCGCGCGGCGCTCGGCCGGGTCCGGCGATTGCTCCAGGACGAGACCGGCGCCCGCACCGCCTACGCGGGCGCCCTGCGCATCTTCACCAAGGCCGACGCCCGCCCCTGGATCACTCTGACCCGCACCGAACGCGACCGCGCCCAGGACGTTCCCGCACCGCCGGCCGAGGCCGGCTCGTGGTCGGACCGTCTCACCTCGACCGAACGCAGCGTCGTCGCCCGCGTGGCCCAGGGCGCCACCAACCGCGAGATCGCGGCCGGCCTCGTGGTCAGCGTGAAAACGGTGGAGGCCGCCCTCACCCGCGCCTACCGCAAACTGGGCGCCAAATCGAGGGTGGAGATCGCCCGCATGGTGATGACGCGTCCTACGGCCTAGCCGGCGGACACATCCTGTGGCGCGACCGGCACGGGACGTCGAGGCGCCGCGGGTGACCGCTCACCCCTCCGGCCAGGCGACCGAGGTTTCGACGGCACTGTCGTAGTCGACGCCGTCGAGGCCCCATCCGTAGAGCTCCCGGATCTGCCCCATGAACCACTCGGCCCCGGCCGCCGACCGGTCGAGCCCCGTCCGCGGGTCGGCCCACAGTTCACGGACCCGGTCCTGGACTCGCGGGTCGAGTTCCCAGCCGTCGAGACGGACTCGGCCCTCGGCGTCCGTCACGAGGGGTGTGCTGCCGAGGAGTTGGTCCCACAGTTCCGCGGCCTGCTGGGCCGTGGTCCGGAAGCCGTCGCCGAGAACCGTCCGCAGGAACGTGGTGTACAGGGCGATGGACGGGATCGCGCTGGAGGCCTGGGTGACGGCGGCTCCGGCGACGACGGTCATCGCCCGGCCCCGCCCGGCGAGGACACCCGCGTTCAACAGCCCGGCCGTGCGCTCCAGATGCTCCTTGGCGGCGCCGATGGTGCCCTGCCGGTAGATGGGGGAGGTCAGCTCCGAGCCGATGTAGGTGAGTGCGACGGTGCTGAACTCGGCTCCGAGCAGGCCGCGTTCGGCGAGAGCCTGGACCCATAGCCGCCAGTCCGCGCCGCCCATGACCTGTTCGGTGGAGTGCTTCTCCTCCTCCGTCCCCGCCTCCAGACAAACGCGCGTGACCCTGGGGCTGCCGTCGGAGAAGTCCAGGGCCGGCGCCTCGTAGGGCGCGCCGAGCGGTTTGATCACCGAGTGGTGGACGGTGCCGGTCTCCGGGTCGGTGCGCCGGGGCGCGGCCAGGCTGTAGATGAGGTGGTCGACCTTCCCGAACCGTCGCTCCACCAGGTCGAGGACCTCGTCCTTGCCCTTCGCGGAGAAGGCGTCGGTGTTGACGAAGCCGAAGTCGCACCCGGCCTCGGCGGCGAGCCGGGCCGCCTCAGCGGTGCGGTACCAGCCCGCGGTGGCGTCGCGCGGTTGTCGTATCCGATATTGACGGACGTCGTGGACGGCTTGCGGCGGCGAAGGGCGCAGCGTAATCCCCGCGCCGGGCCGGACGGGGCCGATCCGCTGATCCGGGGACACCGTGTTCCCCGCTCGGCAGGATGGCGGTATGGAGCTTGGGGATGCAGCGCGGGGTGGGTCGCGGCCGATGGTGGTGCGGGTGCCGGTGGAGCCGGTCGAGGCGGCGGTCGAGGCGGACGCCCTCGACGCCGTGGCCCGCACGGGCAATCTGGTCGTGCGCGGTCCGTTGTTCGGAGTGGCGGCGCAGGAGGACGGCGACGGGCACGTGTGGCGGGTCATCGTCCCCGTGACGCTCGGCTGCCCGCAGCAGGCGCGCGACAGCCTGAACTCACGGCTGTGGTTCGGCGCGAAGGACGACGCCGAGGACCCGGCCGAGCGACGCGCCCTGCTGGCGGCGGTCGCCAGGCTGGAGACCGAGTACGTCGACGACCTCGGCGTGGCCGGGACGCGGTACCGGATCGTGCGCGCCGAGGAGTACGCCGCGGTGGGAGCCCTGGGTGAGATGGAGGGGCCGCGCCCCACCGATGTAGAGCCTCTGGTTCCGGACTGGTCGCGTGGGGCCGGGGGGCCGGCCGTCGACGACGGTCTGGTTCTGGACCCGTCGGCTCCGGTCACCCCGACGCAGGTCGCCGAACGGCTCGCGCTGCGGGATCTGTGCTACTCGGGCGACCGGTTCCCCAAGGACGTCCTCGCCGATTCGCGCCGGGCCGTGACCACGCACCCGGACATCCTGTTGTTGCCCCCGACGTTCACGGTGGTGGAGCGGACGGCGAACGCCTGGGCCCCGATCAGCGGTCCGCACGCGACCGCGCACACGGCACGCCGGTCGCTCGACTTCTCGCTGACCTGGGCGTGGCCGCGTATGCGCGGCCTGATCCCGGTCGACGGCCCCATGGAAGCGGACGCCCGCACCGAGACCGAGGGCAGGACCGATGGTGCCGGAGCCGCCCGGACGCCCGGCCCCCTGGCCGCGTACGCGGAGGCTGCGGCGGCGCTCCGGGTGGGTCGCGTCAACCGGCTGGCGTTCCAGGACACCGTCTACCAGATCGCGCGCACCCGTCGTCTGCTGCGGTGGGGCCCCGACGGGCCCGAGGGCCCGCGCCCGTCCGACGTCAACACCCAGGAGCCCACCCGCATCCACCCATTGCTCGACGGGGACGGGCACATCGTCTCCGGCGATTGAGCGTCTCGGCACGGCGAGGACGTTACGGCCCGTCCGGCGCGGGCGGGTCCGGCCCGATGAGTCGGGCGCCGCGGGTCCTAGCGGCTGAAGCGCGAGGCGCCGAGCGGTACCAGGTGACCGACCAGGCCGATCTCCACACCGTCCTTGGTGGCGCGCGCCTCGGTGAAGCCGACGTTCTCGGGCAGGCTCACCCGCCAGTTCGCGGTGGCCCGTTCGGCACCGGGCACGGTCAGAGTGAGCTCGTCGCCCTGCGCCAGAACCGTTCCGGTGGTGTTCAGCGCGGTCCCGCCGACCGTTCCCTCGACCTTGATACGGGCCGCGTGACCGTCCGATCCGGGGGCCGGTGAGGCCTGGAGCCTGCCGCCGTTGCCCGCGAGGCGCGTCAAGAGGTCGGACAGGTCCTGGTAGCTGAGGACGAGCGTGCCGGAGGCGCGGTTGGCCTCGGCGCTGCGTGCTGTCAGGGAGGTCACGGTCACGTCGTACAGGTCGAGTTGGAGACGGTCGACGTCGAGGTTGCCGTTCTGCCGGTTGGCCGTGGTGCTCAGGTAGTACTTGTTCGCGGACATCGAGACGTGTCCGAAGGTGCCGCCGACCGCCTGGGTCAGGAAGGGGAAGCCGTCGATCGCCACGTCCATCGAGCCTCCGGTGCCACTGCCGGAACCGCCGTACCGGGTCTCCACGAGTCGGGCCGCTTCCTTCTCCGCGTAGTGCACGGCTATGCGGTCGGCCGCCGTGAACAACACGGCGAGCACCGCTGCCGTGATCACCAGGACCTTCACCCATCGACGTCTCACGTCGAACTCCCCCTCACGACGCCGCCGTTGTCGCGGTGTCGCTGTTGATGTGATGCTGCTGTTGATGTCATGTTGCCGTCACGCGTGACCGGCCCATACTCCCATAGTTTTTTGAACGCGTTCAAGCAATGATGTGCCGGGCCGCGATATGGTCCGCGCATGTCAGACGCGTTGGCCACAGCCATCACCGCGGCAGCGGGCCTCGGCGGGGCGCTCCTCGGTGCGGTGCTCCCCCAGCGGTTCAACGCCCGTGAGCGTGCCGCGGAGGCCGAACTCGCCGACCGCAGGAGGTCGTTCGAAGAACGCCGTGAGGCGTACACGGCGATGAACCGTGCCTCGGAGCAGTTTCACACGCTCCTCAAGGACGCGCTTCACCGCATGCGCGACAGCGTGTACGCCGAGGAGGACCGCACTCGTCTCGAAGAGTCCCGGCGGGAGTACCGCGACCGCTACGCGTCGGCTCAGATGATCGTCCCGCTGCGCATCATGGAGGCCTCGCGCGATCTCAACAGGGTTCTCGCGGAGGTCGACGCCGCGGCCAAACGCATAGACCGGGGCCTCGCGCGCGAAGGGGAGAGTGCCGAGCAGCTGCTGCTCAGGGTCAAGCAGGCCGAGCCCCGGCTGGTGACCATGCGCACCCTGATGCGGGCGGACCTCGGGATCCGAGACCGCTGAGGTGGTGGGGGCCGGTCGTTCCCGGCCGACGCGGCCGCTTCCGGCCGACCCGATCATTTCCGGCCGACGCCTGCTCGCGGCCGACGCGGTTGCCCCCGGACCGACTGCCCGCATGTTTCCCGGGCTCGAAACCGTCCGCACCCGGCACGCGTCTCCGCTGACGCGGTGTCCGTGCCGGAGCGGAGGCAGACGTGCGATGGCTTGCCCCAGTGGTTCCCGTGCTCGCCGCGACGGCCGCGTACGCATGGGCCCGATGGTGTTTCGGTAGCGCCTCTCCGCCGTCGGGGACCGTGGCGGTGGCGGGTGGAGCGGTACTGATCGTCCTCGCCGCCGGACTGTACTTCGCGCTCGCCGCCGGAAGCGGCGCGTTCTTCGGTGCGCTCCTGATGGCCCTCGGGCTCTTCCTGACCGTGCAGACGGCCGAGGAGGCCACGGCCCGCAGCGGGAACGTGACATGCGGTGTGCGCGAGGTCGAGAGCAAGGTGCTGGAGTCCTCCGGCGAAGGCAGCATCTCCAAGACCGTGTACCGCTACACGCTGGACTGCCCCGGCGGCTACCCGGCCGAAATCACCGAAGGGCGTCAACTCGCCAAGAAGGGCGGGGAGTTGCGGATCTCCTACGACCCGGCGCGCCGGGTCTCCCCCACCGTCGAGGGCGACAGCTCTCCGTGGGGATCCGCCGCGGCCGCGGTGTTCCTCCTGGCCGTCGCGACGGCACTCGCGGCGAGGAGAGGCACCGACGCTCACGAGACGTCCGAGCGGAAGAGCACCCGCACCTGAGCGGAGTGCCGGGCGGCATCGCTAGTCGGCCTCCAGATACGCGGCGAGGTGGGCCAGCGAGGAGGCGATGCCCGCTTCGTGGGCGGCCTGGTCGATGCCGGGCGGGACACCGGTGGCAGTCACCGTCACGTCGGTGGCCTCGCCAGTGGTGACGAGGTCCCAGGTCATCGTCATGGTGCCCGCGTACGCCGGGTCGTCCGACTCGAACACCGCCCGCTGCACCACGCGCACACCCGGCACGAGCTCGGCGAACCCGACGTCGACGACGTCCGTCGCCGCCGATGTCTTGCCGGGGCTCTCGGCAGGATCCAGATAGGTGAGCACCATCCGGAATCCGCCGCCCGCGCGTGGTTCCCATCGCTCGATACGGCCCCGCATCCCGTCCGGCGGCAGCCACGCCTCCAGGGCGTCGCGGTCCAGGAGCGCACCGTAGACCGAATGCGCGGGGACCTCGATCCTCCGGTCTGCGCGGTCTGTCCTGCTCATGGTCCCGAGTCTAGGCGCGGGCCCACCGCCGCGCGGCTCAGCCGATCCGCCGCTCGCCGATCGCCTTGACCCACTCGTCGACGCCGACCACGTCGGCCTGCCGCGGGAAGACCTTCTCCGTGAGCACCCGGTGCACCTCCGCGTCGCCGTCCAGACAGCCGTCGGACAGCACGGTCAGGCCGAAGTCCAGATCCGCGGCCTGACGCAGGGTGGAAAGGACCACACCGCTGGTGGCGATGCCGGCCAGGACGAGGTGGGTGGCACCGGCGCCGCGCAGGACCATGGCGAGGTCGCTGCCCGCGAACGCGCTGACCCGCTTCTTGGTGACGACCACCTCGCCGGGCCGCGGCCTGAGGGCCGGGTGGATCTCGGCGCTGGGGTCGCCGTCGACGAACGCCGTCGAACCGGCGACCGCGCCGAACGCCTTGTTGCGGGGGCTGACTTCGGGGTGACCGGCCCGGAAGCCGATGACGACGTGGACCACCGGTGTCCCTGCCGCGCGGGCCGCGTCGATCGCCGTACCGACGCGGCTCAGATAGTCGGCGGTAACGCTCTCGGGGAAGCGGTCCACGATGCCCCGCTGGATGTCCATCACGAGGAGGGCGCTGTCGCTGTTCGTCATGCGTGAGATCCTTCGCGTTTCGTTCTGTGGATGTCTGCCGGTCGTGGTCGGACGTCCGCCGGTCGTGGTCGCATGTCCGCCCGTGGGGGCGGCTCCGCGGTGGGCGGTTACGAGGTCGGGCGTCGGCCGCGCAGGAGCGAGGCGAGCGCGGCGACCAGGGACATGGCCGTGGCCACGCCGAACACGGTGACGAGACCGTCATGGAAGGGGCCCGAGACCAGCTCGGGGAAGAAGCTGTGCCCGGTGAGGACCGCGACGTTGTGCGCGGGCAGGGTGTCCAACACCCCACTGGGGGCGAGCAGATGGCTGATCGGGTTGTTGCCGAGGAACGTGGCGAACAGGGTACTGACCGGTGGCAGCCCCGCCACTTGCGCGGCCGTGCCCGCGGGCACGCCCTGCGCCTGGAGGCCGCTGCTCAGGGCGTGCGGCAGCGCACCGGCGAGGCCGACGATCATCAGGGAGAAGGAGAGTCCCATCGAAAGGGCGGTGCCCGAGTTCTGGAACGTCGAGCGCATGCCCGACGCCACCCCGCGCTGCTCCGGCGCGACGCTGCCCATGATCGCGGAGGTGTTGGGCGCCGAGAACATGCCCTGGCCCACCCCGCTCAGCAGCAGCAGCGCCGCGAACATGGGGTACGAGAAGTCGACCGGCAGGGCCAGCAGCCCGAGGAAGGAGCAGGCGACGAGGACGAGCCCGCTGGTCGAGAAGAGCCGTGCCCCGAACCGGTCCGACAGATAGCCCGAGACCGGCCCGGCTATCAGGAAGCCCAACGTCAACGGAAGCATGAAGATGCCCGCCCACAGCGGGGTGCGCTCGAAGTCGTAGCCGTGCAGGGGCAGCCAGATGCCCTGGAGCCAGATGATCAGCATGAATTGCAGGCCGCCCCGGGCGATCGAGGTCAGCAGCGCCGCCATGTTCCCCGCCGCGAAGGCCCGGTTGCGGAACAGGCTCAGTCGGAACATCGGCTCGGGTATGCGCGTCTCGACCACGCAGAAGATCACCAGGAGCAGTACGCCCGCGCCGAGGCCGCCGAGGACGAGGGGGTTGGTCCAGCCCGTCGAGTGGCCTCCGTAGGGCTGGATTCCGTACGTGATCGACGCGAGGAGCGCGCCGGCGCCCGCCGTGAACGTCAGGTTCCCGGCCCAGTCGATCCGCCCCGGCCTGCGGCTGCCGGTCTCGCGCAGACTGCGGTACGACCAGATGGTGCCGACTATGCCGATCGGCACGCTGACCCAGAACACCGCCCGCCAGTCCACGGTGGCGAGGAGACCGCCGACGATCAGGCCGAGGAACTGACCGGCCAGGGCGGTGATTTGGTTGACGCCGAGCGCCATGCCACGCTGTCGCGTCGGGAAGGCGTCGGTGAGGATGGCCGCCGAGTTCGCCGTGAGCATCGAGCCGCCGACGGCCTGCACGACCCGGAAACCGATCAGCCACAGAGCTCCGCCACCGCCCTTGAACGGATCGAGGGACAGCGCGAGCGAGGCGCAGGCGAACACCGCGAAGCCCATGTTGTACATGCGGACCCGGCCGAACATGTCGCCGAGGCGCCCGAGCGAGACGACCAGCACGGCGGACACCAGCAGATAGCCGAGGATCATCCACAGCAGATAACCGATGTTGCCCGGGGCCAGCGGATCGAGCCCGATGCCGCGGAAGATCGCGGGCAGGGAGATGATCACGATCGAACCGTCGATCGTGGCGATCAGCACGCCGAGGGTGGTGTTGGAGAGGGCGACCCACTTGTAGCGGTCGTCCCTGTAGCGGTCCTCTTTGCGGCGGCCGCCCTCGCCGGAGGCCGCCTCGCCGGAACCGGTCCGGCCTGCTGCGGTCGCGCCGGAACCGGCCTTGCCGGATCGGGGGCCCTCGGTGGTCACAGCCGCTCCGCGAGTCGTTCGATCAGGGACAGCGCCGTGACGAGCTCATGGCGTTCGGCGAGCGTGAACTCCGCCTCGATAGCGTTGGCGAGCCCCTGCACGGACTCCGACCGCCGGTCCCGGATCACCGTGCGCCCCGCGTCGGTCACCGTCATCACCACCCGGCGCCGGTCCGAGGGATCCGGCTCCCGGCTGACCAGTCCGCGCTGCTCAAGGGCGGCGAGGGTGGTGGCCATGGCCTGTGGCCGGACGCGCTCCAGTTCCGCGAGGGCCCCCGGCGAGTCCGGCCCGTCCCGTTCGAGCCGGGCGAGCACGGACACCTCGGACAGTGTCGTGTCTCCCACGGCGTGCGCCTGCCGCAGCTTCCTGGCTATCCGACCGACGGCCAGCTTGAGCGTCGCCGCCAGCTCTTCGGCGGCTTCGGCTTCGGCTTCGGCAGGAGGTATGACGTCTTTCATGGATAGTTACAATAGGCTTATTAACCTGTCGTAACAACTGGGGGCGTCGCGAGCCCGGCCCGGTACCGTCCCGCCCGGCCCGGTACCGTCGGCCGCGCTCGCGGGGTCAGGTGCTGATCGTGGTGACCGCCTCCACCCCATACGTTCGGGCGTAGCCGTTCTCGGTGCCGACGAGGAGGTCGACGACCTCGAAGTACCGGTCCCAGAACGGGGTTTCGCGCAGCGCGTCGATCAGGAGCTGATAGGCGTGGTGGTCCTCCGCCTCCCACACCCAGACGTCGGTGACGCGTGCGGAGTAGAACTCCGTGTCGTAGAACCGCGACCGGACGCCGGTGGTCTTCGCCTTGACGGCGGGGACGACCTGGGTGGTGAAGGCTGCCACGCGCTCCTCGACGGTCAGCGCGAGCCACTCGGGTGTGGTCTTGACGAGCATGAACGCGGTGACGGGGGGCGTGGTCCCGAGTTCCTCAGCGGGCATCGTCGTGCCTCCAAAACGGCTTGTTGGGTCGCCAGTTGGAGCCTGGTGGCCCCCTGGCGGCTGACCACGGGTCTTCAGGACAGGACGGCGGGCTTGAGCGTCTTGGCGCACCACTGCTCGAAGCTGGTGGGCGACGCGGTGGCCGGGGTCCGGACGACGCCGGCATCGAGGCCCTCGTCCTTGGCCCGCTTCATGTCGACGATGCCTTGGACGAAGGAGTCATTGAGGCCGTAGCCGATGAGGGTGCTGTACAGCTCGTCGAGCGGCTGACGCTCGTAGCGGACGGGTCGGCCCAACTGCTCGGTCATGACACGGGCCAGGTCGTTGGGGGACATGTCCTGCGGCCCGAGGACCGGAACGCTGTCGACGCCGGTCCAGGAACGGTCGAGGAGCAGTTTCGCCGCGACCGCCGCGATGTCGGCCACGGCCACGAGCGGGGCCTTGCGGTCCGCTTCGACGTTGTCGGTGAAGACACCCTTGTCGCGGATCGACTCCGCCTCCTCCAGGAGGTTCTCGAAGAAGGACGGATTGGCCAGGGCCCGGTAGGCGACCCCGCTGTCGGCGATGAGGTCGTCCATGGCCAGTGAGGCGGTGACGAGGCCGGCCCGATCAGCGAGCGGCGTGCCCCGGCCGAGCGCGGAGACCCCGACGACATGGCCGACGCGGTGGGCGGCGAGCGCCTTCGCGGCAGGGAGCGTGAAACCGCTGTAGCCGTCGGCCGGCGTGAGCGCGGAGTCCGGCGGGACCAGCCAGAAGACGGCGTCCGCGCCCTCGAAGGCGCGGTCGACGACGTCGGCGTCGCCGTGTGAGCCGGTGACCACCTCGACGCGCCCGCGCACCTCGTCGGACAGCCGGGCGGGATCGCGCACGATCACGCGCAGCTCCTCGCCCGACGCGGGCGCGGCCTCAAGGAGTCGAGTGAGCAGGTGGCGCCCGATGTTCCCGGTGGGAGCGGTAATGACGATCATGAAAACCTCATTGCTTGTGCCGTTCGGTACGCCCTCATCCTGCGAAGGCCGGCAGCGTTGCCACAATGGGAACTTCGGCACTGAATCATTGCCTGAAGTGGAATTACCCAGGTGAGCAGCCCGAACGCTCTGCGACCCGACGGACGCGCAGCCCGAGAGGCCGCAGGAACCACAGGAGCTACAGCCACTACAGCAACCCGAGAGTCCTGGAGGCCGTAGTGGCCGTAGGGGCCGCACATGCCGTGGACGCCCTAGGTGAGGGTGATCCTCAACTCGTAGGGGCGCCCGCTGCTGATCGCTTCCGCCTGCTCGTACAGATCCGCCGACGTGAAACCGAGCAGCGCCCGGTCGGCGGCGCCGCGCAGGAGCGGCACGATACGACTCGGCGGCTCGCCCCGGTGCGTGGCGGCCAGGTCGGCAAATGCCTGCTGGTACGAGATCCCGTGGCCCGAGGCCCCAGGGCCGGCCGAGCCGTCCGTGAGGAGCCGCGGCAGCGCCTTCGTGTCGATGCTGATGTTGCCCATGCCCACTCCCTCGATCGTCGGCCCCGGCCGGTCCGGTCCCAGGTATTCGACGCTAGACGGAGCCACTGACAATGCGCCCCGCTTGGTCGAGGACCGCTCGGATCCACGCCGCACAGCGCACGGGCCCACCGCAGGGCACAGTTATCCAAATACCTCGCCCCCGAACCCCCTCCCCGCACAGGGAATTCACAGAAGTGCGCAGTGAATAAAACGGCGTGGCGCCTCCTGTAGAAATTTCTACAGGAGGCGCCACGCCGTTTTTTATGACCTCTTTAGAGAGGGCTCGCACACTCTTTGCGCAAGCCGGCCGGCTTTAGCGGTGGCAGACCTTGCGGGCCTTGTGCCAGGTCTTGGTCCAGTACCCCGGGTGGACCTTGCCGTGCCGGTCGCGGGTCGGCTTGTGCCAGGTCTTCGTCCAGTAGCCCTTGACCACGTGGCACTTCTCCTTGCCGCCGTGAGCCGCTGCCGCGACCGTGTGCTGCGGGGCCGCCTCCGCGGCACCGACCGAGGAGAAAGCCACCCCCGCGGTGAGCGCGGCCGTCGCCGCTCCGAGAGCGATCACACGCTTGACGCCTTGAATCATGACGCCGCCTTTCTGTTTTGTAACACCGTCCGACGAGCTGGACAACGACAGTTTTATCACCGATGCCCGGACGGAATACGCGTGTCACTCGGGCGCGCGGGAGCATTAAGCAGTTGCGAGTTAAACCATGCACGCCCCCGGAAACCCCCGTAAAAGCGACTCACTCTTTCACTTTTACCTTGATGCCCTGTCCAGTCCCGGAGCGACTACAGGGACAGCGACAGGGCGGCGACGCGGACCGCACGACGGCGTCGCCGCACCCCGGCCCCTCCCTGCTCAGCGCCGCCTGCGCCCCGACCAGCCATTGCCGATGCCCGCGACGTGCAGGGCCAGCAGAGCGAGGCCGATCAGCATGACGTTGGTGGAGGTGAACACGTGATTGGTCGATATGTCCGCTGCGTTGATCAGAAACGCGATGATGAACAGAACCGCGGCGCCTATGGCCAGCATGGCTTCTCCCCTATCCGGTTGATGCCCGCCGGGTACCCCACCTCACCAGCAGGAACCCCCTGACAGGAACCCCGCCCCGTTCCGAGGGACTTGGGGCGTTATTGGGCACTTGCCGCCGGCCGGACGACGATCTCGTTGACGTCGACCTGTGGAGGCTGGGCCAAGGCGTAGGCGATGGCGTCCGCGACGGCGGAGGCGGGAAGGGCCACCGCACGGTAGGTCCTCATGGCCGCTCGGGCGGCGGGATCGGTGATGTGGTCGGCGAGTTCGGACTCCGTCACGCCCGGCGAGACGAGGGTGACCCGGATGTTTCCGGTGGACTCCTGGCGCAGCCCCTCGGAGATCGCGCGGACGGCGAACTTGGTGGCGCAGTACACAGCCGCGGTGGGCGAGACCTCGTACGCGCCGACGGAGGCGATGTTCACGAAGTGTCCGCCGCCCCGGGTCCGCATGACCGGCAGGGCGGCCGCGATACCGTGCAGGACCCCGCGCACGTTCACGTCGATCATGCGGTCCCACTCCTCGGTCCTGAGTTCGTCCAGGGGCGAGAGCGGCATCACTCCGGCGTTGTTGACCAGCACGTCCAGCCGGCCGAAGCGCTCCTCTGCGGCGCGGACGAAGGCGTGTACATCGGCCGCGTCCGTGACGTCGAGGCGCTGGAACTGCGCGGTGCCGCCGGCCGCGTTGAGCTCCTTCGTCAGCACCTCCAGGCGATCGGCGCGGCGGGCTCCGAGGAGCAGGCGGTGGCCGTCGGCCGCGAGCCGTCGGGCGGTGGCCTCGCCGATCCCGCTGCTGGCCCCGGTGATGGCCACGACCTTGGCGGGCTCGGGCGTGGCTCGCACGTACTTCGTGGGCTCGTATGGGGTGGACTGGGTCATGCGTGGTCTCCCTCTCTGGGCAGCACGAGGTGCTCGTGACGAGGTACGTCGACGACTCCGGAGCACCGCGGTGCCCGACCGAGTCTCGTCAGGTGCGGGGCGGCCCACCAGGACGGCTGCTGCCTGGGTGCGCCACACCCGGGCAGAGGACCGCCGCCGGCGCTGTCACTGCGCCTCGGGCCCGAGGAGTGGGCTGGATCCTCGGCCACCCGTCGTGCAGACTTGCCGGGCACACAGTGACGGCCACCGTCAACTCAGCTGCCGCACAGGGGTGTTGAGCGCCTCGGTGCTGCGGGCTTTGCCCCATGGGGCAGGCCAGGACCGAGTGGCGTCAGCGCCGGACGACGCCGAAGGGGCACGCCATGGGGGACCACGTCAAACGGCTGCCGCCGGGAGCTCAACCCGAGAGTGGGCAGGCGGCGTGGTCCGGTACCTCTGCCGAGCGCTGGGCGAAGGCCCGCGTCCCGGTGATGTTCGCACCGGCCGGGGGCAGTTGGATTCTGATCATCGCCGTCGCCACGTCGTACTCGCTGACCTCCGCCTGGTCCGGCGCAGCGGGCGGCGGCACTGACTGGCGCGGTTATCCCGCGAACGTCCTCCTCGCGGCGTTGCCGTTCTGGTACCGCTTCCTTCCGGCGGTCACCGTGCCGGCCGCGCTCGTGGTAGCACTGGACGCCGCCGTGTCCTCGACGCCGTTCGACCCCTTCGACGGGCACACCGGAAGTGGGCATGTCCTGGAACTGGCCCTCTGCGCCTGGGCGTTGACGGGCGCGAGCCTGCGCCTGCGGGCCCGTCGCAGGCAGAGCGCGCTCGCCTCCCTCGCGGCTGCCGGGCACCGCCGCCTTCCGCTCCCGGACGGAACCCCGGAGTCGGACGGCTACCGCGGATTTCGCCAGGTCTACCTCGGGCTCGCCCTCTGTCTCGTCGCGCTCGGCATCCTGACCGATGGCGTCGCCAGGAACCTCTCCTCCCCGTCCGGGGGCCCCGGTTACGACGCCCTGGGACAGCAGGCCGTGGGCCTGGTCCTGCTGGTCGCGGGCACCACCACGTACGGGTGGGGCCACGTCGCGTACCGGGCGGCGCGGCGGCTGCACGACGAGCGGCAGCCGGCCTTCAAGGTGGCCGTGCGGATCGGCCCGCACGGCTACCACTGGCTGTATCCGGACGCGCTGACCCCCTCGGGCCGGCCCTTGATCGCGTACCGGCCGAAGGGCCGCGACACCCACCGGGGTCGCTTCCTCGGCACGAGTTCGGCCTATGGGCCGGAGGTCGGGCACTACGACATCGATCCGCACGCAGAGCCCTTCGAGGCCATTCTCTACGGGGTGCCACGCGAAGGCGCCGAGATCGCCGTGGAGCACGCGGTGATGGAACGCCGCACGCACGAGTCGTACGAGCAGACGCACACGGTCGTGACGGTCGCCCGGCTGCTTCCCCTACGCCGCCACGGTCTTCGCCCGTGGCAGCCCGCCGACGGCGCGGTCCGGCACGCGACGCGGCGCGCACGGGTGCAGGAGGAGGAGCGTGTGAGGCGCGAGCGGGACGAGCGGCAGGAAGCGCGCCGACGCCGGCGCGTCTCCGGGACACCGACGTCCCGCCCGGGGACACAGCCACCTTCAAGTGGGCGACGCAATCGCTGGGGGGACGGCGGGGCGGGGTGTGGCGGCGGCGATGGAGGCAGCGGACACGGCTGCGGCGGCTGCGGCGGCGGTTGAGCGCGCAGGGCCACGTGGGGCGGGTGCCTGTGACGGATGTCTGTGACGGATGTTGTCAGGGGCTGTCGGTGACGGGGGCGTCTGTACGCACGCCCCTGCTCCCCTCGGAGGACGACGGCGGACCCGCCGCGCCCCCCACCCCGCCGCGCCCCCACCCTTCCGCGGCTCCGCCCGCCTCGGCCTCCGTTCATGAACCCCTGGGTTAAGGGTCGTTGCGAAAACGGCCGTTGATCCCCCCCCTGCCTCCCGGCCGGATGCTGAAGGTGTCGCCGGAACACGGCCGGTGGCGAGGAGCGATCCCGACCGAGGGCAGTTTCAGATGACCTGTGAGTGCGACACCCCTTCCACCAGCTCGACGTCCATCCGCCTGGTATCCGGGCACGCGACCCGCATCCGCTTCTCCTGTGCCTGCGGCCCCCAGCGCGACGGGACTCGGCCGCCGGCATGGAACACCGGCGCAGGGACCCCATGAACATCACCGCCTCGGCCATTGCCCTGCACGTCGACGATCCGGCCGCCTCGGCCGAGTTCTTCACCGGGTACCTCGGGTTCCGGGACGCGGTGTACCTCGGGGACGAGTGCGTCTGTCTCAGTCGCGACGATTCCGCGGCCGACATCGTGCTGGTGCGGCGCTCCGGCGAAGCCTCGACCGAGCGGGGCCACGGCCCCGGGCCGAGGAACGCGACCGTCGCCTTCACCGTGACCGCCATCGCCATCGCCATCGCCAACGCCAACGAACACTCCCGGCTCCGACAGGAGGGCGCCCCCATCACCACACCCCTTCGCCGGAAGCCTTGGGGCCGGGGGCCCCGGAGCCATTCGGCTTCGGCGGCCCCGGACCGCGTCCTATGGTGGGCCGATGCGCCGATCCGACCCTCAGCCGTACTGGAACACCAATGTCGCCCGGCACCCGGGCATCCTCCGCGCCGTACCCGAGGGGTGCGGCGGCGCGTTGGACGTGGGCTGCGGGGACGGGCTGCTCGCCCGCAAGCTCGCCGGGCGGGCGAAGACCGTCACGGGAATCGACAAGTCGCCCGAGATGATCGCCCGCGCCCGCCAACTGGCCGACGCCCACGGCGATCTCACGTTCCTTGAGGGCGACTTCCTCACCGCCGAACTGCCCACCACTGGCTACGACTTCATCTGTTCGGTCACGACGATCCACCACATGGACTTCGAGGGTGCCCTGCTCCGCATGCGTCAACTCCTGCACCCAGGCGGCACGTTGGTGGTGGTCGGCCTGGGACGCGAGGCCAGCGCGAAGGAGTGGGCGACCATGATCGCGACCGCGCCGATCGTCCGGGGCGCGAAGGTGATCCGCCGCGCGCGAGGTCCGGAGGGCATGCCCATCGCCACCCCGGAGATGAGCTACGGCCAAGTGCGAGAGAGCGCGGAACGGCTGCTGCCCGGCATGCGGTACCGACGACATGTGCTGCGGCGATACTCCTTGACCTGGCAGAAGCCCGGCGGCTGAGTGGCGTCGGCATCCGCTCGCCCACCGGGAACCGGCCGTCGCGTTCGCCTGCCTACCTACCTGCCCGCCTGCCTACCTACCTACCTACCTACCTACCTACCTACCTACGGGGAGCCTGCCGCCACGATCACAGCCTCGCCCGCTGGCCGCCGCGGCCGCCAGTCGCCGGCCGGCCGCCGCTCGGACGGACCACGACGGTGAGCGGGCGGCCTCGATGGCCGAACTCAACTCGCTGCCGGTCTCGCGGAGGTCCATGCCGCCATCCTGCCCGGCGCCGCACACGCCTCGGGCCGCCGGGGCGGCGGGGCGGCGGAGCAGCGGGGCGGCGGAGGTGCTGCCACAGCCATTACGTTTCAGCCGGCCCGCGCGGCAGGCGCGGCCCCCCGCACGATGATCGGAGTCCATGGTGAGGGCAGTACGTTTCAGCCGGTTCGGCGGGCCCGAGGTGCTCGAACTCGTGGATCTCCCCGATCCGCAGCCGGGCCCCGGCGAAGTCCGGATCGCGGTCCGCGCCGCCGGGGTCAACGCGAGCGACTGGAAGAAGCGCCAGGGGCTGATGGATCCTGAGCTGCCGCAGACCCTGGGCTACGAGGCCGCCGGTGTCGTCGACGCCCTCGGCGAGGGGGTCATGGACGTGGCCGTGGGCGATCGGGTGTTCGGCTTCTGCGGCGCAGGGGCGGCGCAGGCCGAGCTGGCGGTGCTGTCCTTCTACGCGCCGGTCCCCCGGCCGCTCGACTTTCCCGGTGCCGCCGCGCTGCCCGCCGCCCTTGAGACGGCGACGCGCGCCCTCGACCAGCTCGGCGTCACGGCCGGCTGCACACTGCTCGTCAACGGCGCCTCGGGCACCATCGGAAGCGCGGCGGTTCAGTTCGCCGTGGCGCGGGGCGCGCGCGTGATCGGCACCGCGGGTGCGGGGAACCACGCATACCTGCGCTCGCTCGGCGCCGAGCCGGTCGCCTACGGCGAGGGTCTGGTCGATCGCGTTCGGGCGCTGGCGCCGGAGGGAGTCGACCTCGCACTCGACGTGGCCGGGAGCGGCGTCCTGCCCGAGCTCATCCAGCTCGCGGGGCGGCCGGAACACGTCATCACGATCGCCGACTTCGAGGGGGCACGGAAATACGGCGTCGCATTCAGCCGGGGCGACTCCGGCCGCGCGGTCCATGTGCTCGCCGAGATCGGCGGGTTGATCGAGTCCGGGCGCTTCTCGCCGCCGACGGTGGTGACCTACCCACTCGCCGAGGTCGCGGAGGCACAGCGCGCCGCCGAGACCGGTCACGTACGCGGGAAGATCGTGCTGGTGGCCGGCTCCGGCGAGTGACCGCGCCTCGCACCTGGCGTGGGGCAACCCGGGTGCCGCTCCGCCGGCGGCCGCGTCCTCATCCCTCAAGGAGTCGGATGCGGCGCGGCCGGGGCGGGACAAGCGATGGTCGACCGAATCCACAAGCGCGCCGTGCCGACCTCTCAAAAGCGGTCAGGGCGCTCAAAAGCAGTCGAGGCAATCGACGCGCGCAGAGCACGCAAAGCCAGAGCACTCAGAGCACTCAGAGCACTCAGACGAGTTCGGGCTGCGGTCCGGCCTGGGGTTCCAGTTTCCGTACGGGGACGGCCTGCGGCTCCCACTGCTTCGTGGTCCGGATGAAGTAGTGGATCACCGAGAACGTCGCCAGCATGAGAAGAGGACCGAATATCCAGGGGTGCTGGGCCATCGTCATCGACAGATAGCGGTAGGAGACCAGGAATGCGGTGAAGACGGCCACACCGTACGCGACAAGGAGCGCTCCCGATCGGTCCCA
This sequence comes from Streptomyces sp. NPDC006691, assembly GCF_042869955.1. Taxonomy (NCBI): domain Bacteria; kingdom Bacillati; phylum Actinomycetota; class Actinomycetes; order Kitasatosporales; family Streptomycetaceae; genus Streptomyces; species Streptomyces sp. NPDC006691. The sequence goes on along the minus strand of NZ_JBIAGW010000004.1, from coordinate 75,598 downwards.
GCCACGGGCGAGCGACCGAAGGGCCGCTTCGATGGTGAGCGCGAAAACGACGCCGGCGATGATGTCGGTACCGTAGTGATAGCCGAATCCCAGTGTCGCGCCGAGCGTCGCGATCCACCAGAACGCGCCCGCTATCTGGAGGAGCTTCGGCCCCTTGCGGGAGTGAATGAAAATGGTGGTTGCCCAGGCCGTGTGCAAGCTTGGCATGCAATTGCGCGGGGTTATCTCATTGAACGGCATATGGTGGGGCACGCTGATCGAAGCCGAATTGGGCCACACATTGGCCACCGCCCAGTGCCCGCCGTCCGCACCATAGGCGAAGATGGGGCCGACCACCGGGAAAATCATGTAGAAGGCGGGCCCGAGCAGGCCGATGACCAGGAAGGTCCGCACCAGATGATGGGCCGGGAAGCGGCGCTCGGTCGATACATTGCGCAGCTGATAGAGCGCGACGATGACCGCTGCCACCGCAAGCTGGATGTATACGTAATCAAGAATATGGGCGCCGACCGGGCCGGTCGACTTCACGAACCGGCCCACCAGCCACGAAGGGTTGCCCAGTGCGTGATCGGCGGTCGCCACATACTGGTCGAGTACCGTCGGGCGGGTCTTCGACGTAATGAGGAGCCAGGCGTCGCCCGTCTTTCGGCCCGCCACGAGGAGCAGTCCCAGCCCGACGCCCTTCAGGAGCAGGACACGTTCCTGACCGGTGCGGCGTGTGAAAGCGATGACGATACAGGCCAGAATCACCCATAGCGCGCCATTGCCGAACATCATTTTGGCGTCGACGGCCCAGCGAATCAGGAAGAAGGCAATGTCGATGCCGACGGCAGCCGCCATGGCGATGGCCCGCTGCCGCCAGGTCAGCACCACCATCATCAGCGCCATACTGGCGTACAGCAGGGGGCCGGACTTGGGGGCGAATATGACTTCTTTCGCCTGATTCGTGATCGGGCCCGGCTGGCCGTAATGACGCGCCGCGACCTCCAGCACGATGAGGAACCCGAGGGCCACCACGACCACCGCAGCCCATATCATCGCCCGCGGCGTACGCCACGTCGACGGAATTTTGTTGTTTATTCGGGAAAACACCCGCGGTGATATCGTTGTCAATTGTTTGGCCGATTTGTTAGATGTTGGTTAACAGGTCACTCTTCGTACTGGAGGAGTTCGTCATTGTGATGTAGCGCACCGAGGACAGGATCATCAGCGCCGATCATGTTATCCGAGTGGTGTGGGTGGGTTTCGCTGGTCCTGGGTGACCTCGTGCACCCACATCCCGGGACGAGCCGCGCCGTAGTTACGACGCGTCCTCGATCCGCCCCCTCAAGTGGTCGTAGGCCCAGGCCGCAAGGGTGGTCGGGGTGGTGGTGCGGACGGTGCGATGCTGCTCGGGGACGAAGTTCTCGCGAAGGCCGGTCGACATACCAAGAACGGACTCGACCATTCCGTCGGGCATTCCGGCTCGGTGGAGCTGGGAGCGCATGGCGTCGTCGGTGATGCGCTCCACGTCGATCCGCCGGCCGGTGGCCGCGGTGAGGATCTCCGCGACTTGCTGCCAGGTGAGATCGGCGGCCCCGTGCACCGCCTGCACGCAGCGCCCCGACCACGCGGACGACAGGAGGCGGGTGACGGCCACCTCCGCGATGTCGCGCGGCGCCACCCAGGCCATGGGCTGGTCGAGCGGCAGGACAACCTGGAGGAGGCCGGCCCGTACGGCGTCGAGCTGAAGCTCCAGGTTGGTGAAGAAGTAGCCGCATCGCAGATGGGTGACATCGACGCCGGTGTCGTCCAGCGCAGTCTCCGTGAGGGCCAACCCGTCGATCTCTCCGGCGCCGTGGCGCTTCTCGGCGCCCACGCTGCTCTGGAAGACGACCCTGCCGATCCGGTTCTCGGTGACGGCCCGCACCACGCTGGTGGTCGCACGGGCGTAGTCGGCGAGGGGATCGCCGCTCGCCGTACTCGGGTCGACCCAGAACAGGGCGTCGACATCGTGCGTGGCGGCGACCACCGAGTCGGCGTCGTACTGGTCGACCCGCACCGCGTCCACCTCGTCGCGGACCTCGGGGGCGAGGCGGGCCGGATCACGGAGCAGGACGCGCGGCCGGACACCGGCCCGCACCAGCGCGGTGACGACATGACGGCCGACGTTGCCGGTCGGCGTGGTGACGGCGATCTGCATGGCTGCCTCCCATTCGATGGCTTCTGTGGCTCTGATGACTTCTGTGGCTTCTGTGTGTTCCAGTGGCGGAACGACATCGGCGACTCGGACAGGCTAGAAGGAGAGTCGGTCGGCGCCTGTCCTATTTCGGTCAGCGTCAGTCACCGGGCCATGGGGAGCAGCCGCACTTCGGCCTCGGGGAGCTTGGCCCACCAGTGGTGGTGGCGGCTGTAGGGCGCAGCCTCACGACCGGCCAAAAGTTCGGCCAGGGACCGGGCCTCTTCTGCGAGCCCTTCCCAGACGGCCCGTGTCAGCGGGTGGAAGGCAGTCGCCTCGACGCCGTCGGCCGTGGGCCGCCACACCCCGACGACATATCCGTCCACCAGCACGGCGGGCAGGACATCGCCGTTGTTGCGGATCACCAGGGGCCGGTACGCGGGCGGAATCAGCCGGCCGCGGTCGGCATGGGCCAGCAGGGCGCTGTCCCACATGGCCATGAGCCGGGGTGGCGCCGGGGTCTCAGCGGGTGGGCGCGGTGCGTCCGGAAGATCGAACAGGGTGAGCCCGTCCGGCCCTTGGAGCTGTTCGACGATGCCGTCCGGAGCGCTCAGGGCTTGACGCACGTCCGACCGCCGCATCATCAGGAACTGGGCCACGTCCGCGACCGAGGCGGGCCCGAAACCGGCCAAGTACCGCAGGACCAGGGCCCGTAGCGCCTCCGGGTCCGGCTCCCGGCCGTGGAACGCGCGCGGCGTCCCGGCCGCCACGAAGGACGGCCGGTAGCCGAACGCCCAAGGCGCCTTCGTCGGGGCGTGCTGGAGCGGTGCGTACGCCCTCAGCCCCCACCAGCCCCCGTCCCCGCGCTCGGCGCCGACCCGTTCCCCGACCCACGCCCGCATCTCGGCCATGGTGCGCGGCCGGTCGGCGAAGGCCAGCAGCTCCGGCGTCAGCTCGTCGGCGTCCGCCGGCGTGAGGCCTGCCGCGGCGAAGCGGTGGCCGAGGCGGGACGCGTACAGCGTCGGCTGCATCGCCGCACGGAAGACCGGATAGTCCTCCGCCCGCACCGCGTGCAGCGTGATGCGCATCAGGGGCGCCTTGACCACCAGGCGACGGGTGAATGCCGCGTCGAGCTCGGCCGGATCGAAGCCGGAGAGCCGGTTCCAGAGCGCGATGTAGGGGGATGCCGGATGCTGGGCCTGGAGCGCGACGAGCTGCTTCAATCCGTCGCCGACGCCCAACTGGGCACGTTCCAGGAGGAGTTGACGGCTCAGAGTGGCTCGGTTGAGTGCACGCCCGGTGACCTTCATGCCCGGATTCTGCCGCACCGCCCCCACCTGTCCCCCCTGTCCCCCCTGCTGCACCGGAACCGCATGTCGGGCCGGTGTGCGGAGGTGCGGCTTCCGGACGACGGACCCCAAGGCAATGAGGAGGTCAAGCGTTCCCCATCCAGGTCAAGATTGGCGGAGATGTGGAATTCATAAGAGCCCGCCGGAATAGTCGCCTGGGGAAACGGGTTCAAGCCACACGTACCCCGCTCAGGGGCCGCCGCCGACCTCACCCAGCCTCCGGAGGCTCCGTCATGTCCCAGCCGACGACCGACCAGCAGGCCGCGCCGCGCGGCATACGTGGTGTCGTCCCCGTCCTAGCCTTCGCCGGTATCACGGTCGCGGTGATGCAGACCCTGCTCGTGCCGGTCATCAAGGACCTGCCGGAGCTGCTCAGCACCTCGCCGTCCAACGCCACCTGGGTCATGACCTCGACGCTGCTCGCCGGCGCCGTGGCCACCCCGATCATGGGCCGGCTCGGGGATCTGAACGGCAAGCGCCGCATGCTCCTGTTCAGCCTCGCCATCATGGTGATCGGATCGCTGATCGCCGGCTTCACCGACCAGCTCATCGTGATGATCGTCGGCCGTGCCCTCCAGGGCTTCGCGATGGGCGCCATCCCGCTCGGCATCGGCCTGATGCGCGACGAACTGCCCCGCGAGAAGCTCGGCTCGGCGATGGCCCTGATGAGCTCCTCCATAGGCGTCGGCGGCGGACTCGCACTGCCGGCCGCCGCCCTGATCGCCCAGCACGCCGACTGGCACGCGCTGTTCTTCAGCTCGGCGGGCCTGGGTGTGGTGGCCATCGTGCTGACCCTCGTCTTCGTACCGGAGAGCCGGGTCAAGGCGGAGGGCACGTTCGACGTGTTCGGGGCGCTCGGCCTCTCCGCGGGCCTGGTCCTGCTGCTGCTTCCGATCACCAAGGGCAGCGACTGGGGCTGGGGTTCGACCACCACCCTCGGCCTGCTCGGCGCTGCGGTCCTGGTCCTCGTCCTGTGGGGCGTGATGGAGCTGCGCGTCAAGGCACCGCTGGTGAACCTGCGCACCACGGCCCGGCGTGAGGTGCTGCTCACCAACCTCGCCTCCACGATGGTCGGCGTCGCCTTCTACGCCATCTCCCTCGTACTCCCCCAGCTGCTCCAGCTGCCCTCCGCCACCGGATACGGCCTCGGTCAGTCGATGGTCGTAGCCGGTCTGTGCGTGGCACCGCTCGGCCTGACGATGATGCTGACGGCCCCGGTCTACGCCCGTCTCTCGGCCAAGTACGGCCCGAAGACCACCCTCATCCTCGGCATGCTGATCATCGCGATCGGCTACGGAGCGGGTCTCGGCCTGATGAGCGCGGCCTGGCAGACCATCATCATCTCGGTCGTCGTCGGTGCGGGCATCGGACTGGCCTACTCCTCGCTGCCGGCGCTGATCATCGGTGCGGTCGACCCGTCCGAGACGGGCGCGGCCAACGGCCTCAACACGCTGATGCGGTCGATCGGTACGTCGGTGTCGAGCGCCGTCATCGGCATGGTGCTCGCCAACACCTCGCAGAACTTCGGCTCGGTCACGCTGCCGACCATGCACGGCTTCCGCGTCTCGTTCCTCATCGCCACGGCCGCGGTGGCGGGTGGCCTCGCGCTCGCCGTCTTCCTGCCCAAGGGCCGCCCCGCGGCCAAGCCGCAGCTGCGCGCCAGCAGCGAGGAGGACGCGGTCCTGGAGCGGGCCACCGAGGCCCTGGCCGCTTTCCACGGCCAGGTCATCGGCGCCTCCGGCTCGCCCGTCGCCCACGCCAAGGTCACGCTGATCGACCACCACGGCCGCCAGGCCGGCTCCGCGCACACCGACGAGACCGGCCGGTACGCGGTGCCGGTACCGCGGGGCGGCGCCTACGTGCTGGCCGCGACGGCCGCGGGCCACGCGCCGCTGGCGTCCTCGGCCACCCACCACGGGGGCGAGGGCCCGGTGACGGTGGACCTTGCGCTGCCGGTGCCCGCTCTGTAGTCCCGGGGCCGGGATCGCACGGCGGATCGGTCGGCGACTCCGGTCCGCGGGCGCTGCCCAACAGGCGTGAGGCCCTCGGCCGGGCGGGAACATCCCGCCGGTCCGGGGGCCTCACGCCTGTTCCGGTACGGTCCGCCTGTCCCGGTTCGGTCCGCCTGCCCGGAAGCCTCACGCCTCTTCCCGTACGGTCCGCCTGTCCCAGGGCCGCACACCTTCCGGCGGCGGTGCCCGAGGCTCAGTCCTTGTCCGACACGGGCCGCCTCAGCAGGTAGGCGGCCGCGAAGCAGGCCAGCACCGCCATGCAGCCGATGAACACCAGGCCCGCGCCCTCCAGGCCGAGCGGCCCCACCAGGACGCCCACCCCGATCACCGGTACCGAGATGCCCGTGTAGGCGACCACGAACAGGGTGGAGATCACCGCCGCTCGATGGTTCTCGGGGGATGCCTGGGCCACCGCGGACAGCGCCGCACGGAAGGTCAGCCCCTGCCCGAAGCCGCCGACCAGCGCGCTCAGCACGATCAGCGGCAGCAGGTCCCAGCGGAGCGCCCCCGCGAGAAGGGCGAGCCCCACCAGGAGGGCGGCGCAGCCCGCGGGCAGCGAACGCCGCAGGCCCACCCGGCCAACGGCCAACTGACCGCCGGTCGAGGCGAAGAAGGCGAGCGCCACGACCAGACCGCTCGCGGCGTGGTTCTCGACGTTCAGGGACTGCGCGAGGAAGGCGGGGCTGATCGACGTGAACACCCCGAACAGCGCGAACCCCACGAACGACGCGATGGCCGCGGGCACGAACACCGGCCGTACCCGGGCCGGCAGCCCCGGCCGCTGCGGCCGCGCACTGCTGAGCGGCTGTCGCTCCCGTACGGTCTCGGGAAGCCACAGCACCACCGCGACCGAGGCGGCCACCAGGGCCAGGTGCACGACGAACGGCAGGGACAGCGGGTGGCCCGCGTACTGCGCGAGCAGTCCGGCGAGCAGGGGTCCGCAGCCGAGCCCGCCCATGTTCGCGGCCGTCGCCACGAACGTGGCCCGTGCGGCGCCGTCACGCGGCGCCAGGTCCATCACATAGGCGGTGGCGGCCCCGGTGAACAGTCCCGCCGACAGACCCGAGAACAGCCGGCCCACGTACAGCCAGCCGAGGGCGTCGGCCCACAGGAAGCACGCCGCGCTCACGGCGGCGAAGCCCAGGCCGCAGAGCAGCACCGGCCGTCGGCCCACGGTGTCCGACACGTTGCCCGCGAGCAGGAGCACGCCGATGACCCCGAAGGCGTAGACGGCGTAGACGATCGTGACCGTCAGCTCGGAGAAGCCGAACTTGTCCTGATAGAGGCCGTAGAGGGGGGTCGGGAGCGTGGTGCCCGCCATGCACACGGCGAACACCGCCCCACTGAGCAGACATTGACGCCATCCTCGAAGATCACCGTCCATGGCACCGACGGTAACGCCGCGAGCCGCTCCGCCCCGGCCCGCGGTGCCGGGCGCGCCGCCGTACTCCCCGCTCGCCGGCGGCGATGTCAGTGGGGCGTGCGACCATCCACAGCATGATCGTCTCGCCCGATTCCCTGTTGCCCGGCGCCGGTACGCACCTCTCGACCACGTACGCCGACTGGGTCACCGCCCACGACCCGGGTGCCGCCGAGGCCGCGCGCGCCCTGGTGGAGGAGATGCACGGCGAGCTCGGCCGGTCCTGGACCAGGCCCGGCCGGTTCGTCGAGGCGATGGCGGCCCGGTCGCGGCGGCTGCCACCGGAGCATCTGCCGTGGTTCTGGGACACGGTGGGGCATCGGCTGCTCGGCCACGGGAGCAAGCCCGGCGGCCGGGCCTATGCGGCGGCGCGGGCGGCCGAGGCCGAGCACGGACTGCCGGTGGATCCGGGCTACCGCAGGGCCAACGCGCTGCTGTTCGCGGCGGGCGGGGCCATTCCGGCCAAGGAGTTCGGGGCACATCAGCGCTTCCTCGCCGAAACGCTCGACCCGGCGGCGGCCCACACGGCGCTGGGCGAGTTCCTGACCGCGTGGGCGGGTTCGGCCGCGGACCTTCCGGCGGATCTGGTGCGCCGGACCCGGGCCTCCGCGAAGGCGGCCGGACACGGCGACGAGGAGGTCGCTCGGATACTCGGCGCGATCCTGTCGGTCACGCGGGCCAAGTCGGTCCCGGACGCGCTTCTGGCAGCCGCCGAGCCGGTTCTGACGGCTCATCAGCCTGGGCCGTCGGTCGCGGCCGGGCTCCTGGAGGTCTTCCCCACCGGGCCGGTCGACGGCGGCGCGTGGCTTCGGGTGCTCATCGGCAGCGGCGCCGCGCAGGCCATGGCGGACGGCAGGCTGGTCCCGGAGGGCGGCCTGCACCAGTGGGTCGGCAACTACACCCGCATGTACCAGTACGCCGCCCAGCGCGGCGGCGGAGTCGGGCAGCAGCAGCTGCCGGCGGAATTCCTCGATCTGGTGGGCCGGTTGGGGCCCCGGCTGCGGGCGGCGGGCACACCGGTGACGGTGCACACCACCCGGCACCATTACACCGCCCTGGACGCGGACGTTCTGGACGCCCTGCTCGCGGCGGAGGTCGCAGTCGTCGATCCGGGCCCCGAGACCCGCCTGCGGTTCTGGGGCGAGTCGTCCCGGCGCGATCTCGTCGCGCTGGCCGCCGACCCCGTGTTCGGCCCCCGCCTGGAGGGGACCGTGCACGCGGACCTGCTTCCCAACTGGTCGACGGCACACCGGCGTCCCGGGTCGGCGGTGACGCTGCTTCCGGGCAACGACGGCATCGCCCAAGGGGTCGCCGGGCGCGTGGGCAAGCTCGTCGACACCCTCGCGGGCGGTGGCATGGCCGGGGCCGAGGAGGCGGTGGCCGAGCTGGGGATCCTGCTCGACCGGCCGACGGTGACGGCACTCGGCGGGATCACCGACGCCCTCGCGGACGCGGCGGTGGCGGGCGCGCTGCGCCGCTCCCTTACCGCCGGCCTTCCGGAGGAACTGTCCTGGCCCGCGCTGGAGAAGGAGTACGCGCGATTCGCCGAGGAGGCCGGTCCGCAGGAGGCAGGCAGCCCCGCGCCGGGCGTGGCCGGAGTGACGGCCACCTGGCCGGTGCTCACGGTTTTCGGACGGGACCGGGCGGTGGCCGTCGGCCCCGACGGAGTGCGCGCCTCCTGCGACTTCACGGTCCCGGCGGATGCGACGATGTTCGCCGTCCACTACGTGGGCGGCTCGTTCCTGGTGAGCTGGACACTCAAGCCGAGCCCCTTCCACTGCGACACCGCCGTCTGGTCCGACCGCCCCGAAGAGCCGTTCATCCCGGACCAGGCCAGGGGTCTGGTGCCGTTCGGCGGCACCTTGGACGGTGCGTACGGCTTCCAGTTCGAGACCGCGGACGGCGGCGGCCGGCACGGCGGTCTGCGGGCGCTGCGCCCGGGCGGCACCGAGGGCATCGACGGGGACGAGCTACAACTTCGGGACGGCTCCCGGATCTGGACCAGGGGGGTGTACGGGACGCGCGACTGGGAGGCGGTCGACCCGGTCACCGGCGAGCCGCACGGACCGGTACCGCTACCCGAGTTCCCCGCACGCCCGGCCAGCACCGACTCCACGTCCGAGCCGTCCGAGCTGTCCGAGCTGTCCGAGCCGTCCGTGGAAGGCATGGCGCTTGCGCCACAAATCCTCCAACTGGCACCGCTACCGGCCGAGTTGAGTGATTCACCGCTGGGTTCCCGGGACGGCCTGGTGGGGACCCAGGTGCTGTTCCGCACCCGGCACCGCGACCACGCCCCCGACCACTTCCTGGTGCGGAGCATCGACGGCCGCGCGGCGCGCTTCGACATCGACCGGCCCGGCCAGGAGCCCTGGGCGCTGTGGGCGGCGCCGGAGGGGGCACTGGAGGACGTGGTGCTGGCCGGAGCGGAGACGCTGACCGGCGTGCGCGCCTACGCCGCCGACGGTTCGCTGCTGTGGGAGCTGGACGGCCACGACACCCCTCGCCGCCCACGGACGCAGCCGGTGCGCAGGATCACCGTGTCGACGGGCGTGGCCCTGCCCCCGGCGTTCTGGTACCTGCTGCGGACCCGGGACCGGGCCGGTTCGCGCGTGCTGCGGACGCTGGAGCAGCGCACGGCGGATGCTCTGCTCACGGCCGCGCTGGACGGCCCGGAGGCACTGCGGGCGGCCGTGGCCAGGCAGGTGCCGGGCATCACCGATCCGGCGCTCGCCGAGGCCGTGGCCGCGGTGGCCGAGCGGGCGGCGCGGGTGGAGCGGCGGCGACGGGCCCTGCACCGGCGCGTCACCATCCTTGCCGAGGCCCCACCCGTCCTGCCACGCGGCTCAGCACCGGACACCGAGCTGATGCCCGCCCTGTTCGGGCTCGTCCACGACGGAGAGCGCGATCCCTGGCGACGGGCGCCGGACGCCGCCCAGCCCGCGACGCTCGGCGCCCTCGCCGCCGACGGTGCCTGCCTGGCCGGGACGGTCACCGAGGAGGTGCGCCGGCTCTCACCGCCCGCGCCGCCGTGCGACTGGTCGCAGTTGCTCGGCGCGATCGACGCCGCCGCCTGGCGAGCGGCGGTGGCACCGACGCCGGACACCGAACGCGCCGCGCTGTTCGCGCTCCTGGAGACCTGGGCCGAGCAGCCCTTCGCCCGTGCGGGCAGTCGGTGGTGGGTGGGCCGCACCTCCGACGCGGCCGGCCTGGACGGGTTGCGGGCGGCCGGGACCGCCGTGGCCTGCGCGGCGGTACGGGCCGGAGGCAAGCGCCGCTGGTTCGTGGCGCCGGCGGCGGAGGATCCGGAGGGCGATCCCGTTCCGGCGGCGGTGACGGCACGGCTCGTCACGGTCGAGCGGGACGACGCGGCCCGCCTGAGGGCCCTGCTGACGGCGGTCGGCACGCACGGCCCGCTCCCCCTGCCGGATGCGGCGGTCGCGCGCTTCGCCGAACTCACCGGCGTACGAAGGCCCGTGGCGCGGCTCGTGGTCGCGGGGCTCGTCGGCCGGCCCGACCGCGAGGAGGACCGTGGCCTGGTGCGCGGGGCGCCCTACCGGACGCCCCCGATGGTGGCCGAGTCCTACGACCGGCTCCGCGCGAAGCTCGGTCCGGACGGGCAACGGGCGGTCCTGGCCGCCGCCCTCCCGCAGGACCCGGCGGAGCTGTGGCGGCCGGGCGGGGTGGAAGAGGCTGCGGCACGGATGGCCGGGGTGTGGTGCGAGCGGCTCGGCGCGCTGCCCGCGGTGCACGACGACGTGGCCGACGCCCTGGAGTCCGCCCTCGGCCTGCCCGAGGTGTGGGCCCGGCGGCTGGCGGGCGGATACGAGGCCGCCGCCGACGCCACCGTGGAGGCGGCGGGCTGGGAGCTGGCGGCGAGCGCGTACGGCACGGGCGTCGACGTCCGGGCGGTGCCACCGGCCGGGCCCCGGCCGCCGTACGGCACCCAGGTGGGTCTGGCGTACCAGGTGATGGCGGCCGCGCTGGCATGGGCATGGACGGACCGGCCCGTGGGCGACCCCGCGGTGGCGGGGGCGGTGGCCCTGTACGAGCGGCTGCGGGCCGAACTGGATCGCCCGGAGCTGCTGATGGCGCTGGCGCACGGCCGGGTCGAGGACAGCCCGGAAGGGATCGCGGGCCGGTTCGGGCCCGGACGGCTTCCGGTGGCCGGGAACGCCCGCAAGGCCCTGGGCCCCGTGCCGTCGACCGCGTACGACTCGGGCCCGCTGGTGGTGTGCGCTCCGGGCGGCGAGAGCTTCCTGCGTCCGGCGGCGGTCGCCGGCCCCGAGGCGTGGTACCGGGTCAGGGAGGTCACCGACTTGTCGGGAGAGCTCGACCGGGTGGCCCCGCTCCTCGTCGGCGGCGGCCTGGAGCGCATGATGCGCCGGTCCCTGTCCGGAGCGGTGCCGCCCGGGTCGTACGAGGCCGATCCTCGCCAGTCCTGCCCCGAGCTCGTCGCGCGGGTGGCTCGGGAGCTGGCGGTCGGCGTGGACGCGGCGGCGCTCCACCTCCAGCTCGCGACCCTGGCCGCGCCCACCGACCGCAACGTGCGGCGGTGGAACGGATGGTCGGCCGCGCGGCACGCCGAGGTCCGTACGGAGCTGCTCGGCACGGGTGCGGTGGTCGAGGCGAAGCGGGCGCGGGCGGGCCGGACGCTGTTCCTGCCCGGCGATTGGACCGACCTCAAGGCCCCCCATCTCCCCTTGGAGACCGTGAAGCTGGCGGCCCACGCGGTGCGCCCGCTCCGGCGCGACGAGATCCTCGCCCCGTACCTCCGGATCCTGCCCACGGCGCCGCTGCACGAGATGTTCGCGGAGGCATGGGCGCGGCGGTCCCGGACGAAGCAGGGGGATGCGACGTGACTCCGCGCCCCGTTCCGGACGGACGTTGCACCAGCAACCACCTTGACAGAAGGGGGAGTTGAGAGCGCAGGGCAACTCCCCCCGGGGTCCCTGTCAGCCGGACCGGTCCTTCCGGTCGTCCTTCTTCCCCTTCCCCTCGGAGCGGTGCGGCAGATGGGGCAGATGGCCCTGGCGCAGCTGCAACCAGACGTCACGGGCCCGACGGCCCGCGTGGGTGCGGCTCTGCGCCACCAGTTCGCGGGCCTCCTCCTCGGACTCGACCATGGCCGAGGACCCGCGCAGCGGCTTGCCCGCGGTCTCCCGCAGGAACAGCGCCGAGATCACCCCGATCACGCCGGCCACCATCAGGTAGTAGGCCGGCACGAGCTCATTGCCCGTCGCGTTGACCAGCGCCGAGGCCACCAGCGGAGTCGTACCGCCGAACAGCGACACGGAGAGGTTGAACGCGAGGGACAGGCCGCCGTAGCGCAGATGGGTCGGGAAGAGCGCGGGCAGTGTGGCGGCACTCGTCCCGGCGAAGCACACCAGGAGCAGCCCGAGCACGACGCAGCCGATGGCGGGCAGGACGATGCCGCCCTGTCGGATCAACTGGAAGACGGGCAGCGCGAGGACGACCATGGCGATGCCGCCCCACAGGAACAGCGGCCGTCGTCCGTAGCGGTCCGAGGAACGGCCCACGGCCGTGATGGTGAGGACGACGAGCACCATCGTGCCGAGCACCAGGAGCTGCGCGGTGAGCTCGGACTGGCCGAGGGTGGTGCTCATGTAGGTCGGCAAGTACGACGTCACCATGTAGTTGGTGACGTTGTAGAGCAGGACGAGCCCGATGCACACGAGCATGGCCTGCCAGTGGTGGGTGAAGACCTCCTTGAGACGGCCGCGTCCCGACATCCGCGCCTGCTCAAGACGCTCTTCCTCCTCGGGCGTGGCGCCGCCGCGGGCCGCCGCCTGCCGGCCGCGTTCCTCGGCCTCCTGGAACGCGGGCGTCTCGTCCAGCTTGAGCCGCATGTAGAGGCCGATGAGGCCGAGGGGGCCGGCGATGTAGAACGGGATCCGCCAGCCCCAGTCGAGCATCTGGTCCTCCGACAGGACCCCGGTCAGGACGGTGACCAGGCCGGAGCCGAGCGAGTACCCGACGAACGTGCCGAAGTCGAGCCAGCTGCCGAGGAAGCCCCGCATCCGGTCGGGTGAGTACTCGGCGATGTAGGTGGTGGCCCCGGCGTACTCGCCGCCGGTGGAGAAGCCCTGCACGAGCCGGCAGACGAGCAGCAGGATGGGGGCGGCGAGCCCGATCGACTTGTATCCCGGCAGGAATCCCACCGCGAAGGTGCTGATCGCCATCATGATCATGGTGACGGCGAGCACTTTCTGGCGTCCCACACGGTCGCCGAGGGGCCCGAACACGAGCCCGCCGATCGGCCGGACGACGAAGGCGGCGGCGAAGGTGGCGAACGTCGAGATGACCTGGGCACCCGGCGAGCTCGACGGGAAGAAGACCTTGCCGAGGGTGGCGGCGACATAGGCGTAGACACCGAAGTCGAACCACTCCATCGTGTTGCCGAGCGCGGCCGCCGACACGGCCCGGCGCACGGCGGGCTTGTCGGCCACCTTGACGTCGTCCGCACTCAGGCTCTTCTTGCGACGGCGCAGCAGCGTCCGCACCATGCGCTCGGTCTGCGGGCTCCCCGAGCCGAACCCGCGACCTCGATGACCCGGGGGTGTGGGCCCCGGCCTGCTTGATTTCATGGGCACCTGTGCGTCGTGTCGGTGGTTGTGGCGGTGGATCTGCGGTCGTGGGGTCGTGGACCGGCTGTCGAGCGGGGTGGGCGCGCCGCCGAGCACCGGCCTCGATGTCCGGTACGCGGCATACGTACCTCAACTCTCCACTGCTGGCGCGCTGCGCGCACCGCAAGCGCCGACGCGGCGTGTCGCCCCGGGCTCGCGGACACCCCGACCACCGGCGGGTCCCGGGCCACCAGCGCGTGCGGGGCCGCCCGGGCCGGGGTGGCCTGCCGCTCTCCGCTGTGCGCATGACTCTTCGTCGGGCCGTCAGCGGGGCGGGCACCAGCGCCCCTTGGCCCGTCTCCGCCGCTCCACGCCTCACGGAAGGCGCACTCGCGGCAGGACCACCCTGACCCCGCGCTTGTTCCCGGCGCTCGACCGGTTCCACGCCGCGCGCGCCGACTCGGTACCCGCTCTCGACGCGGACCCCGGGATCGTCGCTCGCGCGAGGGAACGCAGCCCGCCCGGCTCCCCCATGACCTTCGCCGTCGCTGACGCGCTGACCGAGGCGCGGCCGGGCTCGTACGACGCCGTCACCTGCGTCGCCACGATCCACCATCTGCCGTTGTGCGAGGCGCTCGCCCACTTCCGTCGGCAGCTCGCTGGTCCGGCACAACCGGGAGGGCGGGCGATGACAGCCCCGGCGCCGGTCGACCGGCCGCGCGCACGGCCGGTCGAGAACCTCCTCAAGCCGTGGCGAAGCTCATCACGGCCAGCGGCGCCGATGTCGGGGCGGGTGAGCCGCCGGCGGGTTCGACGGTGATGCCCATGCCCGAGGCCTGGCCGACCGGACCGGACAGCAGGACCGCCTCGGTGCCGCGGGCCGGATTCATCAGGCCCGCCGGACGCATGGTGCCCGCGTCGTCGAACCAGAGCTGGTAGACCTTGCCGGTCGGCGGGCGCGGCAGTCCGGAGGCCACGAAGACGGCCTGGTTCTTGCTGTGGGACACCACGAGCGTCCCGGTCGCGCCGCCCTTCAGGGTGCCGGTGGCGGCCTTCGCGTCGGGCGCGGCGAGAACTTCGGCGAGCTGCTGGGACTGCTGCTGGGCCGCGTCCGCCCGCTGCTGCGCGTTGTCGGCCCGCTGGTGCTGCCAGACCGCGACGCCGCCGAGTCCGGCGGCGGCCGCGAGGCAGGCGGCCAGCGCGAAGTGCGACCAGCGCGCCCGGCGCAGCCGGCTGCTGGTGGAGCCGGGCGGTGCCGGTGGGTGCGGGGAGTCCTGGCGGACCACGGCGATCCGTCGCAGCACCGCGGCCTTGAGCTCGACGGGCGGAGTGACCGAGACGGCGAGCCCGAGACGGCTCGCGGTGGCGGTGAGCTCGCGCACCTCCTGGGTGCAGGGCTCGCACTCGGCGAGGTGCCGTTCGAACTCGGCCCGCTCCTCCCCCGACAGTGCGTGCAGCGCGTACGCGCCGGTCAGTGTGTGCAGATCGGCGATGCTCATCCGGCCACCCCCAGGCAGTCGCGCAGCCGGATCAGTCCGTCGCGCAGTCGGGTCTTCACCGTGCCCAGCGGGACGGCGAGCAGCTCGGCCACCTCTCGGTAGGTCATGCCGCGGTAGTAGGCGAGCGTCACGGATTGCCGCTGGAGCTCGGTGAGCGTGCGCAGACAGCGACGCACCTGTTCGCGTTCCAGGCGGCTCTCCACCTGCTCGGTCACGTCGTCGAAGGCCGGCGTCTGTTCAAGGAGCGCGGCCCTGTGCTCGCGCTCGGTGGCCGCCTGCGCCGAGCGCACCCGGTCCACCGCCCTGCGGTGGGCGAGCGTCAGCACCCAGTTCATGACGCTGCCCCGGTCCCGCCGGTAGCGCGCGGCCGTACGCCACACGTCGACGAGGACCTCCTGGGCGACCTCCTCCGACTGGGCGGGGTCGCGCACCACCGTGCGGACGAGTCCGAGGACGGGACCGCCCACCGCGTCGTACAGCGAACTGAACGCGTCCTGATCACCCCGGGCCACGCGATCGAGCAGCTCGGGCAGGTCGGGCCCGGCGGAGCGGGCTCCGCTGATGTGCACCACTTCTTTCACGCGGTGATCCTCCTGGACATAGGTCGCTACAGGAGTCATTCGGAGCCGGTGCGCCCAAGGTTTGCTCCGCCCGGCAGGGAATTCCTCGTCGGACCCCGTACGTGGTCGACCGGGCCCGCCGAGGACGGCTCAGTCGGGCGGGGCGGGCGGATCCACGGGGCCGAGGGCCAGGGCGAGGGTGGTGCGGGTGTCGGAGGCACCGCGCTGGCGTGCCACCCGGTAGGCGTGGTCACCGATCGCGGTGCGGGCCCGCAGATCGGTGCGCTCGCGTACCGCGGCCAGTTCCGGAGTGCCGCGCTGCGGATGCCCGACGCTGCGCCAGTACGTCTGCCCGGTGCCCGAGAGCCGGGCGGCCTGCTCGCCCTCGCCCTGCTCGGCGGCGGCCGCCGCGAGCAGATCGACACCCAGAGCGATACCGAACCGGTCGCCGAGGCGGCGCTTCCCCCGCAGCATCGCCCGTGCGTGCTCCGCGGCCTCCGCGGGCCGGTCCTGGAACAGGGCGATCAAGGACAGCTGATACTCGACATAGGAGCGCGTCCAGACCTCGTCACGCCGCTCGCAGGCGGCGAGCAGCTGCCGGGCGAGCCCCTCCGCCTCGTCGTAGACCCCCAGCGCGGTCCGCGTGAACACCGTGATCAGACGGCACCGCAGGCGCGAGGGGGAGGCGAAGTCGTCCTCGGGGGCGACGGCGAGGGCGCTTTCGGCCAGGTTCTGGGCGACCAGGGGCCGGCCGGTCATCAGATAGGTGAGGCTCAGCAGATAGGCGGCGCCCAGGGTCCCCTCGGGGTCCTCGTCCTCCTCCGCGGCCCTGGCGCAGTGGGCGGCCAGCTGTGCGGCCGGATCCGGTTCCCCCTGGAGCAGCCGTACGACACCCAGCGCCCACAGCGCCCGGGTCAGCACCGGCCCCGGCTCCCGCTTCTCGACGAGGGCGCGCTCCAGGTAGTGGCGTGCCTCGTGCAGATGGCCGCAGCAGCTCCAGAAGAAGGCGACGCGGCCCGCCAGGTCGACCGCCGCGCTGTCGGATTCGGTCAGCAGGTGGTCGAGCGCCGCGCACAGATCGGGGTGTGCCTGCGCGATCCGCTGGTACTCACGGGCCTGTTCCGGGCCCAGCCAGCGCTCGTCGGCCTGCCGGACGACCTCGTGGAAGTACGCGGCGTGCTGGTCCTCCAGCTGTTCCCGCTCCCCGAGCTCCGCCAGCCACATGCCTCCGTACTCCTTGAGGGAGTCGAGCATCCGATGGCGCTCGCCGTCGCGCTGGACGACACACTTGACGACCAGCCCTGACAGTGCGTCAGCGACGCCTGTGTGACTCAATGGGCCTCCGGAGCACATGAGTTGAGCCGTTCGCACATCGAAGGGGCCGCGCAGCACGGAGAGCCGCGCCCACAGCAGCCGTTCGGCCGGGGTGCACAGCTCATGGCTCCAGCCGATGGTGGTGCGCAGGCTCGCGTGCCGGGGCGGGCGGGCGCTCTGCTCGCCACTCAGCACCGTGAGCGGAGAACCGAGCGCCCCGGCCAGATCCGTCAGACGGCGCTGCCGCAGCTGACCGCTCGCCAGCTCCAGGGCGAGTGGAATGCCTTCCAGGCGGCGGCAGATCGCATCGGCGGCCGCCCGCTCGACCGGGGAGTCCACGTCCACATCGGGTGCGGCTTCCGCGGCCCTGGAGAGCAGCAGCCGTACCGCGTCGCTGGGCGCGTGTGTCCCGCTCGTGCCGTCGACCGGCAGCGGACCGATGGCCAGCACATGTTCCCCGTCGACCTCCAGGGGCTGTCTGCTGGTGGCCAGGACCGTCAAACCCGGTGCGGCGCGCAGGAGTTCACCGAGCAGCTGACGGCAGTCGGCCGCGAGGTGCTCGCACGAGTCGAGGACCAGCAGCGCCTCACGCTCGGCCAGCCACGAGCACAGCGCGTCGGCGGCCAGCCGTGGCGTGTGGTCCGCGAGGCCGGCCGCGTCGGCGACGGTGGCGATCAGCAGGTCGCTGCCCATGAGCGGCCACAGTTCGGCCCAGATGACACCGTCGCGATGACCGGGCGCCCCGCGTGCGGCGGCCCGTAGCGCGATCCGGGTCTTGCCGACCCCGCCGGTTCCGGTCAATGTCACCAGTCGGTGCACGGAGAGGGCCTGCTCAACGCGCCGCAGTTCCTCCAGCCGTCCCACGAAGCTGCTCGTCTCGTCAGGAATCATGCCCGCCATGGCGCACAGTGTGGCCCACGAGCGCAGGCGGCGTGCGCCGTTCCGCACCGGACCACCCCAGGGGGAGTCGGCGGCCCCTGCCGGGAGTCACACCATCGAGCGCACCAGGCGTACGCATGTGCCGCGAGTTCGTCACTGAGCCTGCCGTGGAGCCCGTCGTGGAGCCGGACCGCTCGGGTCGAGGCGGGTTCGGGCGCCCACGGACCGGGAGCACGCGGACCGGGAGCACGCGCCCCCGCGGGTGTGACGCCCCTGCCGGGCCGCGCCCCGCGGGTGTGGCGCCCCCTGACCGGGAGTCACCACGAACAGTCCGCACCGTCGCGGACGCGTGAGCAGCGTCTTCGCGGGGACTCGACAGACATGACAGAGGCCTCACACACCCCGAGTTCGTACTGGAGCCGGTTCCGCGGCCGGCCGGCCGGCCCTTCGGCGCGGCATACGGTGGACGCGGCGCCGGAGGAGGAACCGGGCGGCACCGCCGCGACCACGGCCGCGCCGGACGACGCCCGACCGGACCACGAACCCAGTGATCCCACGGACCTCCCGGCCCGCTCCTGGCTCGCCGTCCTGCGCCGTACCGGCCGGGAGTTCCTGGACGACGACCTGCCCGACAAGGCGGCCGCCCTCACCTACTACGGGGTCCTGTCCCTGTTCCCCGCGCTGCTCGTGCTCGTCTCCACGCTCGGGGTGATAGGCGAGAAGGCCACGCGCGGAATTCTGGACAACCTGGGCCATCTCACCCCGGGGCCCGTCCACGATCTGCTCGACAGCGCGGTGCGGCAATTGCAGGACAACGGGGGTACGAGCGGGATCGTCGCGGTGGTCAGCCTGATCGCGGCCCTCTGGTCGGCGTCCGGCTATGTCGCCGCCTTCATCCGCGCCGCGAACGCCGTCTACGACCTGCCGGAGGGCCGCCCGGTGTGGAAGCTGACGCCGCTGCGGCTCGCGCTGACCGTCACGCTGATGGTGGTGCTCGCGCTCAGTGCGGTGATCGTGGTCTTCACGGGCCCGCTGGCGCAGCGCGCGGGGGACGCGATCGGGGCGGGCGACGCGGCGGTCGCGACCTGGAACATCGCGAAGTGGCCGGTGCTGCTGCTTCTGATGGTCTTCATGGTGGCCCTGCTCTTCTGGCGCGCCCCCAACGTCCGTGGCCCAGGCCTGCGTTGGCTGAGCCCGGGCAGCCTGCTCGCGGTCCTGCTGTGGCTCGCCGCATCCGGCGGCTTCGCGCTGTACGTGGCGAACTTCGGCTCGTACAACAAGACGTACGGCACGCTCGCCGGGCTCGTCATCTTCCTGATCTGGGTGTGGCTCTCGAACCTGGCGATCCTGCTCGGCCTTGAACTGGACGCCGAGCTGGCCCGCCAGCGCGCGATCAGCGGTGGTCACCCCGAGAGCGAGGAGCCGTACGTGGAGCCCCGCGACACCCGCAAGTGGCCGGCGCGGCTGCGTCGCCGGGTGCGGCGGCGCCGAGGCACCGTCACCAAGTGAAGTGGCGCCATCCGCAGGGCAGTTGACGTGTCCGGCGATCGGGTCGGGCTGCCGCGCCACCCGCGCGGCAGCCCGTCCGTGACTCCCCCGACTCTCCGACTCCCCGGCCGCGCTCAGATCGCCATGGCCTCCTGGATCCAGCGGTTCACCCGGTACGGCATCCACCAGGCGAGTTCCCCCACCTCCAGGACGAGCCGCTCGCCGAGGAAGTCGGCCAGCACGGCGGCGGGCACCGATGCCGCCGGGGCTCCGTAGGCCAGGGTCTCGATGGTCTGGCGGTACTCCGGCTCCTCGGCCGTGAAGCGGCGCAGATCGCCCCAGCGCCGGTCGCGGATCTGCACGAAGCCCGGGCCCTGGCGCCACAGGCACTTGCAGAGGTAGTGGCCGTCGCGCCAGCGGCGCAGGTCCCCTGCCGCGTCCCCGGTCCCCTCCAGGAGCTGTGGCGGCTGGAGGTGGCTGAGCGTGCGCCAGGTGTCGTCGGCCGCCGCCGGGTCCAGACGCAGCTTCCATTCGACCAGGACGGCCCGGGCCGTCAGGTCGCGGACGAGGCTCAGGGCGCGCACCGCGCGTTCGGCCGCCCCCGGGGCTTCGAGGCCGGCCAGGTCGATGGCCTCGGGCAGCCGGACTCGGCGGACACCCAGCTCCCAGAGCCGGTCGCTCTCCTCGGCCAGGGGGCCGGTCAGTTCCAGCTCGCCGAGGTACATCCCGGGCAGGGTGCAGGCCTCGGGGTCGTAGTCGCGCCAGGTGGCGACCGTGAGGGCTTCGATCGCGGTGGTGAGGGCGGTGCTCATCGGGCTGTTCCTCCTGCTCCTGTGTCGGACCCGCGCGGGCTCAGACGCTCACGGGCTCGGGCCGGGCGGGCTGTGCGTCGGCGTCGAGCGCGGCCTGTGCGTGGCGCATGAAGTCGAGGCGCAGCAGGTCCTCGTTGACGGCCGAGGGCGCGATGTGGACGTACTGGCCCCCGTCGGTGAAGACCAGGCCCAACGCGAGCCAGGAGTCCAGCAGTTGGCGCACCTCGCTCTCCGCGCGCGCGGCACCCTTGGCGCGGGCCGCGGCCTTGCGGGTGAGCGCGGGGATCGCGTGCGGCTGGTCGAGGAGGCGGAAGACGGCCAGCTCGAACGGGTCGGTCAGCTCCATCGCGCGCCAGGAGAAGGTGCGCCGCCGGCTCACCAGGACGATGCGGTCGCCGAGGTCGTTGTGGGTGAGCCGGGCGTCGGCATGGTGCTTCTTCCAGGCGTCGAGGGCGTCGTTGAGTGCGGTGACCGTGGGCTTGGTGATGCCCCGCTGGGGAGCCTCGAAGACGTACGCCAGGTCGTACAGCTCGGACTCGGGCAGGTCGTAGGTGAAGCGGTAGTGCTTCTCGGGGCGCAGTCCGTCGAAGCCGAGTTCGGGCCGGTTGAAGTACGGGCTGAAGCGCTCGATGGCGATCCGCGCGGAGCGGTCGACCGGTGGGTTGAGGTGTTCGAGCGCGGGGATCTGGGCGATGACCGGGTCGTAGTCCTCGGCGGTCTCGCCCGGGAAGCCGTGCAGGTAGTTCCAGGCCACGGAGAGGCCGGTCTCGGCTCCGTCGCGGAGCATGCGCACGTTCTGGCAGCCGCTGACGCCCTTGTCCATCAGGTCGAGCACCCGGTTGTTGAGGCTCTCGATGCCGGGCTGTACGTAGATGAGTCCGGCCTCGGCGAGCGTACGCAGTTGGCTGCGCCGCATGTTGGCCTTGATCTCGATGTGCATCCGCAGGTCGTAGCCGCTCTCCATGATGCGGGGCAGCACCGTGGTGAGGTATCCCATGTCGAGGATGTTGTCGACCAGGTACATGTCGAGCACCCGGTGGCGGCGGGCGAGTTCCATGATCTCTTCGAAGAACGTGTCCGGGCTCTTGGAGCGGAACTGCATGAACGATCCGTTGAGGCCGCAGAACGTGCAGTGGTGCTTCTCGCCCCACCAGCAGCCGCGTGCGCCCTCGACGACCAGCTTGGGCTCGACCCAGTTGCGGGCCACGGAGGAGCCGAGACGCTCGAAGTAGCCGCTGTAGTCGGGCGCCAGGATGGTGGCCGGCGGCAGCGGGCTCGTGGCCATGGGGTTGACGACGCTCTCGCCCTCGGGGCCGCGGTAGCACAGGCCCGGCACCTTGGCGAGGGTCTCCTCGCCCGCTGCCTCGGCGATCGCGGTCAGTAGCTGCGGGAAGGCGGCCTCGCCCTCGCCGCGGATCACGTGGTCCACGAACGGGAAGTTGCGGTGGACGGCCTCGCCCTGCTCGCCGTCGCAGTTGGCGCCCCCCATGACGGTCACGATGCCCGGGGCGAGCCGCTTGACGTGCTTGGCGGCGGCGAGGGCCGCGGTGTTCTGCTGGAAGGTGGAGGTGAAGCCGACGACGTCGGGCGCGTACGCGACGATCCGCCGGGCGATCATGTCCACGAACTCCGGTGCCTGGCGGTGGAGTTCCTGGGACATGCGCAGCCGCGACGCGCCGAGTTTGCCCTTCATCGCGGCCGCGAACTCCTCGTCCCGCCAGGTGGGGTCGTCGTAGAGGGCGGAGGAGAACACCCAGTCGCCGCAGCCCATGAAGTAGGAGGAGAGCGCGTAGTACTCGTAGTCGTCCGCGGTGAATTCGGTGTGCTCGGTGATCCAGTCGGTGAATTCGAGGTTGGCGTGCAGGACTTCGGCGCCG
Organism: Streptomyces sp. NPDC006691; assembly: GCF_042869955.1. Lineage (NCBI taxonomy): Bacteria > Bacillati > Actinomycetota > Actinomycetes > Kitasatosporales > Streptomycetaceae > Streptomyces > Streptomyces sp. NPDC006691. The sequence continues at coordinate 53,646 of NZ_JBIAGW010000004.1, read as the reverse complement.
GCGCCGGGCACGCGCTCGTCCACGCTGCGCTTGAGGATTCCCAGAGCCAGCGAGGGAAGATCGATGGGCGACCAGGGCATATTGACCAGCAGAACACGCATGTCGGCTCCTCGGGATGTGCGGAGACGTGGAGTGAACAAGGCCCGGGGGGCCGGAGTTGGGGTATTGCCCGGCCGGTCCCGCGGCGCACGGGCCACGGGACCGGCCGGCGAGGATCAGTCCTCTTCGCCGTCCTCGGCGTTACGGAACGGGACCGTGACGGTCACGCCGACGCTCGGCTTGCGGTTTTCCTCGTCACCCGCGAGCGGGTCATTGTGGATGATGTCCTTCTGCATGGCCGGAACTCCTCTCTGTGTGGGTACTGCGTGCTCCGGCGGGCGCTGGGGAGCGCTCCCGTCCGGAATCCCCGCTCCGGTCGGAGCGGGGCGTCTTGGGGGTGGTGGTACGGGGCCGGCTCCGGCGCAGTTCGCGGTCGAGGAAGACCACGGCGCGGCGCAGCACGGCCACGTGGTCGTCGGCCTCGTAGCCGTCGTGACCGGTGTCGAGCCACATCGACTCGTGTGGCACACCGGCGAGTTGGAGGGCCCCGAGGTAGTCGCGCACCTGGCCGGGCGGGCACTTGGCGTCCCGGGTGGCGGCGACGACCAGCAGGGGTGCCCGGACGCCGGCGGCGTAGTGGCGGGGCGAGCTGCGCTCGTAGCGCTCGGGCACCTCGTCGGGGGTGCCGCCGAACAGCCGCTCGTCCAGGGCGCGCAGGGCCGGGGTGGTGGTGCGGTGGGCGGCCGCGCAGTCGGCGACGGGTTTGACGGCGACGCCCGCCTGCCACAGCCCGGGGTGCGTGCCGAGCGCGAGCAGCACGAGATAGCCGCCCCAGGAGGTACCCCACAGTCCGGTCTCCCGCGCGCGGACGAGGCCGCGGGCGACGAGGTCGGCGCGGACCGCGACGAGGTCGGCGACCTGGGTGAGCCCGACGCCCTCGCCGAACGCCCGCCGCCAGCGAGGACCGTAGCCGGTGGAGCCGCGGTAGTTGACGCGTACGACGGCGAAGCCGGAGGCGACGAGGGAGTGCACCACGCCGTCGTAGGCGTCCCGGTCGTGGTCGGCGGGGCCGCCGTGCACGAGGAACACCGCGGGGACCGCGCCGGTACGGCCCTCGGGCAGGCTGAGCAGCGAGTGCACGGGACCGTCGGGACCCGGGGTCCACAGGTCCCGGTGCTCGCCGGGCACCCGCTCGGGGATTCCGTGCGTCGGGGGCAGCCCGGTGCCCGCGGTGGAGATCATGCGGGGCGGTGTCGCCGTGTCCGTCCAGAGGAGGTGCACATCGGATCCGGCCCGCGGCGCCGCGTCGAGGAGGGTCCCGCGCGGGGTCGGTACGGGCTCGACGGTGCGCTCCGCGAGGTGTACGCGGTGCAGGATGCTGCGGCCGTGCCGATCCTGGCGGACCAGGAGCGAGGCCCCGCCGGGGTGCCAGTGGGCGGTGATCTCGGTGTCGAAGGAGCACCACGAGTGGGTGACGATTCCGACGCCCGGTCGCCAACTCGCCAGGAGATAGCGGTCGTTGACCTCCCGGACGAGCAGCAGTTCGGCGCGCTCGGCGGTGGGCGCGAAGCCCAGCGCCCACAGTCGCCCCTCGGGCCCGTCCCCGGTGAGCACGGCGCGCGGGGTGCCGTCGTCGGCGAGTACGGTCACCGCCCGTGCCGAGCCGGCCGCGCCGCTCAGGGCGAGCAGGCGGCCGTCGGGGGTGATGCCGGACAGGGTGGCGTGCCCGTCGACGCGCGCCACTTCACGGGCGGCGCCGCCACGCGGGCCGAGGTACACGGCGGTGGAGCGGGCGGCTCCGAGCCCGATGGCCACGCGTGCGCCGTCGCTCACCGCGAGGCCGCGCGGCTCGCCCTCGGGCACGCCGAGCAGTCCCGGCAGATCGGGGCCGCCCTCGAACGGCTGGAACCGCCAGCGTCCGGCGCCGTGTTCGTCCTCGTCGAACCACCACACCCGGGCGTCGCGGTCGATCGCGCCGTGCAGCGTGCCGTGCGGGCGGTCGGTCACCCGGCGGGCCGTGCGGGTGTCGGCGTCCCAGGTGAACACCTCGCAGCGGCCGTCGGCGTCGGCGGTGAACACCATCTTGGCGGGCTGCGCGGCACACACCTCGGGCAGGGCCGCGCGGTAGACCTGGTAGCTCCTGCTCATGCCGTCGCCCCCGTCAGCCGTGACCGTACGACGGTGGTGTGCAGGGCGAGGGCGGCGAGCAGCCCGGCGCAGACCACGGCGGGCGCGGCCGTCCCGAGCCTGGTCACGAACACCCCGGCCACGACCGGCGCGAGTGCGGCGGAGCCGCCGGCGGCACTGGCGAGGACGGCGCCCGTGCGGGCCTGTAGCGAGGGTGGTGTCTCCTGGAGGGCGCGGGACTGGAGCACTACCGCGACGAGTGGCATCAGCAGGCAGAACACCCCGAACAGCGCCCCGTAGGTCCAGGGCCCGTCGGCGGTGGCGAGACCGGCGGCGAGCGGGACGAGCAGCCAGGTCACCGTCACGAGCAGTCGCGCGGCACCGATCCGCCCCACCACACGCGGTGCGGCCAGCGACCCGGCGAGCCCCGCGGCTCCGGACAGCGCCAGGACCAGACCCATGGGCGCGCCACCGTGTCCGCCCTTTTGCAGGGTGAAGACCGCGCCGTAATAGAGCGCCACGATCACCCCGTTGACGGTGGCGGTCCAGGTCACCACGAGCCGGAGGAAGGGTGAGGTACGGACGAGGGCGAGCCCGGCGCCGAGTTCGTTCCGCGTTCGCCGCACAAGTCCCTTGCCGGGCAGGGGTGTTGAGCCTCCACGCACCGGATCCGCGGTCGCTTCGAGCGCCTGCGCCGAGGGGTCCGTCGCGGTCTGCGGGTCGGGGCGACGCTCGGGCCGCAGGTCCGAACGCAGCGCCCGTACGCACGCGGCGGCGACGGCGTACGAGACGACGTCCGCGAGGAAGGGCAGGGCGCGGGCGACCTGGTAGAGAGCGCCGCCGAGCGCCGGGCCCAGGATCAGCGCGCCCTGGTCCCCCGCCGACAACCCGGCCACCACGCGGGGGGAGTCCTCGGGAGGGGCGATCATGGCCACGGTGCCTGCCGCGGCCGCTTCGTACACGGCGGTCGCGAACCGCTCCACGAGGACCGCGCCGAGCACGAGGGCGAGCGGAGGCTCCCCCGTCACCACCGCCCCCGTCACCCCGGCCATGGCGAGGGCCGAGATCGTCGCCGACCAGAACATCACGGGCTTGCGCGCCCCCCGGTCGGCGGGGACGGCGGCCAAGGGGGCGAGCAGCAGTCCGGCCGCGGTGGACACACCGGCGACAAGGCCGACCGTCGTGGCCGAGTGGCCGAGCCCGAGGAGCAGCAACGGCAGGACGACGCCGGAGGCCTGGGTGCCGAGGGCGTCGGAGGCGCTCGCCCACCAGAACAGCCGGACGTCACGGGACACCGGCCGACGGGCCGCCCGTCGTCCGGCGGCCGTGGCGCCGGGGGCCATCAGCGTCCCGCCCCTGAAGAGGTCCCTGGCAGGCCCAGGGACTCAGGTTCGCGCACAGCCACCCCACAGTTGGTCAAGTTGCGAAGAATATGTGCAGGAATCGAAACGAGCGGGAGCCTAACCAGGCGCCCGCTCGGCTCACAAGAGCTGCGGCACCGAGGCCGGAATCGAACTCTGTAAGGGCCGGGCAAAGTAACCGATTACTTGATCGGTGGTTCACGCCGTCCATCGGCCGACCCCAAAGGGACGAAACGGAAAGACCGCGTCCGCACGGCCGGCCCCCGAACACACCTTCCACTCCCCCGCGCCCCGCTTCGCGGCGGCGAACGCCCAGCCCCTGGTGGCGGGTTCGTGCACTCCGTCCGGCATATGCACCTTCCCGGCGGCGAACCGGTGGCCGCCGCCGTGTTCCGGCCGCACCACGACCGGAGCACCGCCGCGCCCGACCGCCCCGAGCGGCGCCACGCCCCCGGACACCCGCCGAGGGCACGCGCGCGGAACGGTTCCGTCCAGCGGACTCATTGGCCGGAAACGAGCGTGCCGGGCGACGGACGCCCGGCGCACACGGAACCCCGGACTGCCATCCCGCAGTGATCAACTACAGCTGTACAGCCACCAGTTGGGCCGTCAGGCGGCGTCCCGGTACTCCGCGAGCGCCTGACTGCGGATGCGTGCGCAGGTGCGGCTGAGCAGACGTGAGACGTGCATCTGCGAGATGCCGAGCTCGGTGGCGATCTGATGCTGCGTCATGTCCTGGAAGAACCGCATGTGCAGGATCCGGCACTCGCGCTCGGGCAGCGCCCTGAGGGCGGGCTTGACCGCCTCACGGTCGACGACGGTGTCGAAGGCGGGCTCGGGGGCGCCGAGCATGTCGGCCAGGGCGAGCCCGTCCCCGTCGGAGCTCCGGGACTCCCCGTCCAACGACAGGCTGCGGTAGGACTCAAGCGCCTCCATGCCTTCGCGTACGTCCTGCTCGTCGATCCCGCACCGGGCGGCGAGCTCACCGATGGTGGGCTCGCCCGGCCGCACGTCCTGGAGGTCGCGCCGCGCGATACGGACCTTGTTGCGCAACTCCTGGACGCGGCGCGGGACATGGACCGCCCACAGATGGTCCCGGAAGTGCCGCTTCAGCTCGCCGTCGATGGTCGGGATCGCGTACGACTCGAAGGCGCCGCGCGCCGCCTCGTACCGGTCGACGGCCTTCACCAGGCCCATCGCGGCCACCTGGTACAGGTCCTCCAGTTCCGCGCCGCGGTTGCGGTACCTGCCGGCGAGCCGCCTGGCCATCGGGAGCCACCGCGCCACCAGGTCGTCCCGCAGGGCGTCGTGCGCCGGGCCGGGTTCGAGCGCCGCCAGGCGTGAGAAGGCCTCCAGGGTGTCGGGCGCGTCGTCGTGGTTCCTCGTACGGGTGCGCACGGTGGTCGGCATGACGGAACTCCTTGGACGTCGGGTCGGCTCCCACGGCCCCGCAGGACTCCGCCCAGGACGCACCCGGATGCGGCACGCCCCGGCAGGGTGGAACTCCGCGGGCGTGCCTCCGGTCCGAAGCACACACCGCGCCTGCCCGCCACCCGGCCACCCAAACAGTCCTCAGGCCCAACGACCGCTCCCCCGTGCCGGGTTGAGCGGATCCGCCGCTGCCGGCACCGCCGCGCCCCCTCACCCGTGAGGGCGAGGGGGCGCGGAACAGGTGCGGGCAGCGGCGTCACTGCGGGGACGGGCTGCTGCTCGCCGTGGCGTGACACGTGCCGCCCTCCACCATCTTCAGGTGCTCGGCGACGATCGGGCGCGCCTCCTTGGCGGCGGCCTGGATCTGGCTGTCGGTACCGGACTTGAGCTCCTTGTCGATGAGCGCGAGCACCTGCTGGTGGCCGCTGCTCTGGACCTTGAGCCAGGCGGTGTCGTAGGCGGCGGTGCCGTTCATCGGCTTCAGCGCGGACAGCGACTTCTGCTGAGCCGCGGTGGGCTCCTTCGGCAGCGAGATGTTCTTGGTCTTGGCGAGTGCCGCGCCCTTGGCGTCGAGCTTGGTGTGGTCGCGCACGATGATGGCCGCGACCTGTTTCACACAGCTGCCGCTCGCGTGCGTGGCGGCGTCCTTGCCCGCGGCGATCTCGGCCAGGTTGCCCTGGTGGATGGCCTGGAGGAACACCGCGTCCGCGGTGGCGGAGGGGCTGGCCGCACCGAAGGCGGCCGTGGTTCCGGTGAGGGCCAGCGCCGCGGCGGCGGCCGTCGTGGCGATGTGGGTGATGCGCATGGGTACCTCCACGTGTCCGTGGATCGGGTAGGGGCCGCTTCGGCATCCGGACCGCGCTCGGCGCCTGTCCGGGCAGGGCCCGACCCTCGTCATCCTAGGCGCGCTCTGTACAGCGCGCCTCTCCAGATCACTCCGCGTGACCACCGGCCGGAGACCCACCCGAACGCCCCGTTGCCCACCACGCAGACCGCGGCGACCTTCCGTACGTCAGGGGGTGTCCTTCCTCGTCGCCTTCGGGCAGCCCCGCGGCGTTCCTGTTCCCCGCCCAGCGGGTTACGGCCGGCCTGCCCCATACCGGACTCACCCCGGCGGTTCGGCTGCCCGGCCCGCGGGTTCAGCCCACCCGGGCGATGTGCTGGGTGGGCCGGACCGTGGGAGGCCACCACTCGATGAGCAGCATGGTGGCGTCGTCCCGCAGATCGCTGTCCTCGCTGTCGAGGATGGCGTGGATGAGCCGGCGCAGTGACTCCGCGGGCGGCTCGCCCGAGGCGGTGGCCAGGATGATGGAGTCCGTGAAGCGGTCCATGCCGAACTCGCCGCCGCCCGGGGTGCGCGCCTCGGTGACTCCGTCGGTGTAGAGCAGGACGCGGTCGCCGGGTTCCAGGGCCGTCTCGTGCAGGTCCCGGGCGCCCTTGCCGAACCGGGCCGGCAGACCCATGGGCGGCTGAGGGGTGCGTTCGAGGGCACCGTCAACGACCCGGCCGGCCCGGATCAGCACAGGGGGCGGGTGACCGCAGTTGGTCCAGCTGAACACCCCTGAAGCCAGGTCGAGTTGGGTCAGGATGCCGGTGCAGTACTTGTCGGGCAGCCACTGGGCGAGCGCCTGGTCGATGGTGTCGACCAGGTCGAGCAGCCCGAGGCCGGCCCGCCGGGCGCTGCGGCATCCTGCCAGGGCGACCGAGGTCGTCAGGCCCGAGGCGAGGTCGTGGCCCATGGCATCCAGGATCGCCACGTGCAGGGTGGACTGAGTGAGTGAATGGTCGAAGGCGTCGCCGCCGATCTCGTACGCCGGTTCGAGCACGGCGGTGGACACCACGTGGTCGTTGCCGATGGTGCGCGGCGGCAGGAAGGCGCGGAGCATTTCGGCGGGCAGCTGCATGCGCTCGGCGCGGGCCCGGCGGGCGAAGCTGTCGCTGTAGGCGCGCTTCGAGGTGATGGCCATGGCGATCACCCCGGCCAGCATCCGGCAGCGGCGCAGCCGCACCGCGTCCACGGAGCGCGCGCGTACGCCGAGCACGCCGAGGCGCTCGGCCCCGTCCACCACGGGCAGCCAGACGCACAGCAGGCCGCCCTCCACGTCCTCCACCCGCAAGGACACCGTCCGGTAGCACCAGCCCGCGACGGACGCGTCGATGTCCAGCGTCGGAAGCCCCTCGGTCAGGGGGACCAGGCTGCGCTGCTGGATGTCCGTCAGATGGATGGCGATCTCGCCCAGGCCGAACGCCTCGGCGCAGCGGTTGACCAGGAGCGGGAGGTCCATCGGGGCCGCACTGTGTGCCTGCGCGAGCAGCTCTTCCAGCAACCGCTCCCCGCTGCCCGGTTCTTCGGCGTACTGCGTGCTCACGGCCGACCACCTCCTGTCCTGTGAGGCAGTCTCACACCCCGTTCCGCGACCCGCCTGCCGAGGCCGCGCCGCTCCTCACAGGCCGCCGTGCACGCGGTCGGGGGTGAGCGGGAGTTCCCGGAAGCGGACGCCGGTGGCGTGGTGGACGGCGTTGCCGATGGCGGCGGCGGTGCCGACGATGCCGATCTCGCCGATGCCCTTGCTGCCCATCGGGTTGAGGTGGTCGTCCCGCTCGTCGATCCAGTGCGCCTCGATGGCGGGCACGTCGGCGTGTGCGGGTACGTGGTAGCCCGCGAGGTCGCTGCCGATGAAAGCACCGGACGCGGGGTCCACGCTGCCGCGCTCGGTGAGGGCCATGCCGAGGCCCATCACCATGCCGCCGATGAATTGCGACGTGGCGGTGCGTGCGTTGAGGACGCGGCCGACCGCGTACACGCCGAGCAGCCGGCGCACCCGCACCTCACCGGTGTCGGTGTCGACCGCCACCTCGGCGAAGTGGGCGCCGAAGGCGTGCCGCGAATAGGAGGACTCCTGGTCCGCCGAGCCCTTGGTGTCCGCGGCGGCCGTGAGCCCGTCGGGGGGCAACGGGCCGGTGCGGCGCTGGAGTTGACCGGTCAGGGCGCGGCACGCGTCGTGCACGGCCCAACCCCAGGAAGCGGTGCCCGACGAGCCGCCGGCGAGCGGCGCCCGCGGCAGCCCGGTGGAGCCGATCTCGGTTCGGACGCTCTCCACCGGGACGCCGAGCGCGTCCGCCGCGATCTGCGCGAGGACGGTGCGGGCCCCGGTGCCGATGTCGGTGGCGTTCACCCGCACCACGTGGAGCCCGTCGGGGTGGGCGGTGACGGTCGCGCGGCTGGGCGAGACGAGGACCGGGTAGGTGGCCGAGGCCACCCCGGTGCCGGTGAGCCACGCCCCCTCGCGCCGGACTCCGGGTCGGGGGTCGCGGTCGGCCCAGCCGAAGCGCCGTGCGCCCTCGCGCAGGCACTCGACGAGGTGGCGGCTGCTGAACGGGAGCCCGCTGTCCGGCTCCCGGCCGGGTTCGTTGCGTGCCCGCAGCTCGATGGGGTCGATGTCGAGCGCGTAGGCGAGTTCGTCGACGGCCGACTCCAGGGCGTACATGCCGGGTGCCTCGCCGGGGGCGCGCATCCAGGACGGAGTGGGCACATCGAGTGCGGCCACCTTGTGGTCGGTGAGGCTGGTCGCGCTGCCGTACATGACGCGGGCGGGTACGGCCGCCTGCTCGACGAACTCCTTGACCCGCGAGGTGTGCGTAGTGACCTCGTGGATCACGGAGGCGAGGGTGCCTTCGGTGTCCGCGCCGAGCCGCAGCCGGTGGTCGGTCGGCGCGCGATGGCCGACGAGTTCCGTCAACTGCCGCCTGGACAGGGTGAGTTTGACAGGGCGGCCGGTGTGCACGGACGCCATCGCGGCGAGCACGACATGCGGCCGGGGCGTGCCCTTGGAGCCGAATCCGCCGCCGACGTGTTCGCTGATGACGGTGACCTGCTCCTCGGGGAGCCCGAACAGCTCGGCCAGGACGGACCGTACGGTGTCGGAGCCCTGGCTGCTGTCGTACACGGTCAGCCGGCCGTCATGCCAGTTCGCGGTCGCGCCGTGCGGCTCCATCGGGTGGTTGTGCAGCGGCGGCACCCGATAGCGCACGTCGACGCGTACCGGCGCGGTGGCGAACGCCTCTTCCGGTTCGCCGCGCCTGCGTTCCGCGGGATGGCCGCCGTTGGCCTCTTCGGGGCGGTACGCGTCGGCGGGGTTGTCGCCCAGGACCGACTCGTGCGGCTCGGTGTCGTAGGTGACGCGCACGGCCTCGGCGGCGGCGCGGGCCGCCTCGATGGTCTCGGCGATCGCGACGGCTATCGGCCAGCCGTGGTGCGGAACCTTCGCGTCCTGGAGCACGGCGAGGGTCGCGTCGTCCGACGCCGCGAGCCGGGGCGCCGATTCGGGGGTGAGGACATCGACCACACCGGGCAGCGCGAGGGCGGCGTCGATGTCGAGGGAGGCGATCCGGCCCCGCGCGACGGTGGCGGTGACCGGCCAGGCGTACACGCAGCCGGGCGGCGTGTACTCGGTGGCGTACAGCGCGTCGCCGGTGACCTTCGCGCGGCCCTCGCGGCGTTCTGTCGGTGCGCCGAGCGCGTTCGCGTACGAAGCCATGGCGGTTCTCCTCCCAGGCGGATCAGGGGCGGGGTCCTCCGAGGAGGCGTCAGACCGTTGTGGACAGCGAGCCGAGGACCTGCGTGGCGAGGTCCCGGGCGAGCGACACCTTGTAGGCGTTGTCCCGCAGCGGTACGGCCTCGGCGAGCTCGGCCTCCACCGCCCGGGCGACGGATTCCGGGCTCGGCCAGGTGCCGAGCAGGGCCGCCTCGGTCCGCCGGGCGCGCCAGGGCCGGTGGGCGAGCCCGCCGAAGGCGACTCCGGCGTGCCGGATCTCGCCGCCCTCCAGCTGGAGCACGGCGGCCACCGAGGCGAGCGCGAAGGCGTACGACGCGCGCTCCCGCACCTTGCGGTAGTGGGAGACCGCGCCCCGGGGAAGCGGGGGAAGCAGCACACCGGTGATCAGTTCGCCGGGGCGGATCACGGTGTCGAGTTCGGGGTGGTCGCCGGGCAGGCGGTGGAACTCCGTCACGGGAACGGTCCGCCCGCCACCGGGCCCGGCGAGTTCCACCACGGCGTCGACCGCGGCGAGCGCCACGCACAGGTCGGACGGGTTCGTCGCGACGCAGTGCGGCGAGTGGCCGAGGACGGCGTGGTCGTGGTTGACGCCTTCGACCGCCGCGCAACCGCTGCCCGGAACCCGCTTGTTGCAGGCTTTCGCCAGGTCCTGGAAGTAGGCGCAGCGGGTGCGCTGGAGGAGGTTGCCTCCGGTGGTCGCCATGTTGCGCAGTTGGCCCGACGCACCGCTGAGGACGGCTTGCGAGACGACGGGGTAGCGCTCGCGGACCAGGGGGTGCGCGGCGAGATCGCTGTTGCGCACGGTCGCGCCGACACGTACCGAGCCGTCGGGCTGTTCGCGCACGCCGTCGAGCGGGAGGCGGGTGATGTCGACCAGTACCTCGGGGCGTTCCACACCGAGCTTCATGAGGTCGACGAGGTTGGTGCCGCCGCCCAGGTAGCGGGCCTCGGTCCGGCCGCCGTGGGCCGACGCCGCCTCTTCCACGCTGCTCGCGCGCAGATACGACACGGGTTTCACGAGACCACGTCCTGGATCGCCTCAAGGATGTGCGGGTAGGCGCCGCACCGGCACAGGTTGCCGCTCATCCGCTCGCGGATCTCGTCGTCGGTCAGCGGCACGGGGCCGTCCGTCGCCAGGCCCGGGTCGGTGACGACGGAGGGCTGGCCGGACTTGGCCTCGGCCAGCATGCCGACGGCCGAGCAGAGCTGGCCCGGGGTGCAGTATCCGCACTGGAAGGCGTCGCGCTCCAGGAAGGCCCGTTGGAGCGGGTGGAGGTCGCCGTCGGCGTCCTTGGTCCTGGCCAGACCCTCCACGGTGACGACGTCACGGCCGTCGAGAGCGACGGCGAGGAGCAGACAGCTGTTGACGCGCCGCCCGTCGACGAGCACCGTGCACGCGCCGCACTGGCCGTGGTCGCAGCCCTTCTTGGAGCCCGTCAGGGCGAGCCGCTCGCGCAGCAGGTCGAGCAGGGTGGTGCGGTGGTCGACCTCGGCCTCTACGGGGGCGTCGTTCACCCGCAGGGTCACCGGTGATCCGGTCGCTCCGGGCGGCGAGTCCGCGGGCCGGGGCCAGGGTGCGTACCGAATCGTCGTGCCGGGGCCGCCGTGGGGCCCCTTGTTGCTTTCCATCGTTCCTCTGTCCCTCGATCCGGACGGCCGGCCGCCGCCCGCATCACCCAGCGTCGTACAGCTCGTCCGGTCCGGCATCCCGAAGGGCGCCGACACGGCGGAGCGGGGCGGCCCGTCGGGGCCGCCCCGCTCCGTACGCGGTGGCGTCAGCTGTTCTCGGCCTGGAACATCCAGGCGTGCTTCTCCAGATCGGCGGTCAGCGCGATGAGGAGGTCCTGGCTCACCGGGTCGGGCTTGTCGGTGGCCGCGATGCGCTCGCGCATCCGCTCGGTGATCCGGCCGAGCGCGACGACCATGACCTCCACGGCCTCGGAGTCCTTGATCCAGCCCTCGGGGATGGTGCCGATCGCACTGCTCCCGGCGACGGTCGCGGCGCGCCCGTCCGGGTTCACGCCGAGCGCCGAGGCGCGTTCCGCGACGGTGTCCGAGTGCTGGCGTGCCGTGGTCACGACGTCGTCGAGCTGGAGGTGTACGGAGCGGAAGCGCGGTCCCACCACGTTCCAGTGCACCTGCTTGGCGGCGAGCGACAGGTCGACCAGATCGACGAGGGCGCCTTGCAGGGCCGAGCCCACGACCTTCAGATCCGCGTCGGACAGCGAACTCTTCACGACAGACACTGCTTCACTCCATTTCGCCTTTGCTGCTATCCGCTGGACCGTTGACCGGTCCGATATGTCGCCTTCCTCGAAAACGCTGCCCCAAACGGGGGCGGTACGAAAAAAGGCGTGGCGCCGGCCTCGGCACAAAAGCCCGTCGCCAAACGAGCGGTGGCCCACCGGATATGCGGTGGGCCACCAACAGAGCGTTGTCACAAAGGAGTTCAGATGAGGGGTGCCCCGTAATAGCGGCCGACGATGTCCCGGTAGGTGGGATCGTCGAGGTGCGTGGCCGGCTCGAACTCCGGGGAGTGCTTGACCTGGTCCTTGGTGAGGGCGACATGGATCTTCTTGTCGTCCGGGTCGAGCCTGGTGACCGTGCCGGCCGGCAGCAGGACACGCTTGCCGAAGATCCACGGCCCGGTGTCCACCACGAGGTGCGCGGAGCCCACCTCGTCGGAGTGGTTGTCCACCTTGCCGATGTCACCGTCCGCCGCCTCTACCTTCCAGCCGCGCAGATCCGCGCCGGCGAGATGGCCGCTCGTGTCCTTGTAGCCCCACAGGTCCTCGTGCATCGAAGGTGCCCCTTTCCGTGGCGGTGTCGTGTCCGGGCGGCCGAGTCAGCGACGGAAGGCTTCGTTCGCCTTCCGCATCTCCTCGCGGGTTTCGCCCTTGACCTGGTCGATACGCCCTTCGGCGGTGAGCCGGTCGTTCCCGGTCATGCGGCCGAGCATTTCCTTGGCCTTGCCCTTGGCCTGCTCGGTCTTCGCACCGGTCTTCTCGTCGGCAGACATCGTGTCGCCTCCAGAATGAATTCTTTGTAGGTACGAACTACGCCTGGCCGATTCGGCGGACTTCAAACGGGCCGGATTTCCTCGGATGTCCTGCGCCTCGTCCGGCTCGTCGGGCCCATGGGGCTCCTCGGACTTCTCGGAGGGAACGGGCTTCAGCCCCTGCTTCTCGGGTGGGAACGGGCTTCAGCCCCTGGCCAGGACCTGAGTCTTCAGCCCATGGCCAGGACCTGAGTGAGGAACGCGTCCACGTCCACCGTTTCCTGGCCCGGCGGCACCAGCTCGTACGTCCGGTCCAGGAAGTCGCGCAGCACGGGCTCCCACGCCGAGAACACCGCGCTGCCCCATTCGCCGTCGAGGCCGCAGCCCGCGAGCTCGATGCGCGCCTCGCGCCGGCCGTCGACGGTCCGGGGGGACACGCGCACGTCTCCGTCACCGACCTCGCGCGTGAGGCCGTGGCTCAGCAGGTCACGCTCGATGGCCCAGGTGACGGCCACGTCCTCGTGGAGTTCGAAGCGCAGGCGCACCGCGAACGGGTCGTCGACCTCGTAGACGAGCCGTGTCACCAGGGGGATCCGCTCGGTCGCGTCGATCTCCAGGTTCATGAACACGGTCTCGCACAGGGAACTCACGGATCTCCTCCAGCGTCCGGGCTCGGGCAGCGGGCACCCGCCCGTGGGGAAATCCATCAGCGGCGGCGGGGGTCCGGCCCGTCTCGGGCCCCCGCCGCGGCACCGCCCGCGCTCAGGCGCGTGCGGGCTGGTCCTCGGTCATTCCGGCGCGGAGCTTGCCGAGGATCCGCGAGAGCAGGCGCGAGACCTGCATCTGCGAGACGCCGAGCTCGGTACCGATCTCGGCCTGCGTCAGCTCCAGGCCGAACCGCATGCTCACGATGCGGCGTTCACGCTCGGTCAGCTCGCCCATCAGCGGAGCCAGGGACTGGAGGTTCTCGACCTTCTCCATGCCCGGGTCCTCCTCGCCGATGAAGTCGACGAGCGTGCGGCTGCGGCCCCCGGCCGTGCCGCCCGACTCCTCCGCGTCGGCGGACATGTCCAGGGAGCCGGCGGTGTAGCCATTGGCCGCGACAAGGCCCTCGACGACCTCTTCCTCGTCCCGGTCGAGAAGCAGCGCGAGCTCGCTCACCGTCGGGTCGCGGTCCAGATCGCGGGCGAGGGTCTCCTTCGCCTTCGCGATCTCCACCCGCAACTCCTGGAGGCGGCGCGGTACGTGCACGGCCCACGTCGTGTCACGGAAGAAGCGCTTGATCTCCCCGACGATGTAGGGCACGGCGAAGGAGGTGAACTCCACTTCGCGCGACAGCTCGAACCGGTCGATCGCCTTTATCAGGCCGATCGTGCCGACCTGGATCACGTCCTCCATCTCGCCACTGCCACGGTTGCGGAAGCGGCCGGCCGCGAAGCGCACCAACGACAGGTTCATCTCGATCAGTGTGTTGCGCGCGTACTGGTAGTCGGCCGTGCCCTCTTCCAGTACCTGGAGCCGCTCGAAGAAGACCTTCGAGAGCTCGCGCGCGTCCTTCGGAGCGACCTTCCCCGCATCCTCCACCCAGGGCAACTCCCCCACCCCGGGATCCATGGTCGTGGCTGCCGTCCGGTCCGTCCGCTCCGGCCCCGTCACCTGCGCCGCTGCCATGAGGACAACCTCCCTAGTCACCGTGCTTCATCCGTCGAAGCCCTCGGGTGCCCCTTTCGATCCGGATCATGCACAGCGTCCCCCAAGTGGCCGAAGCACCTTGCGGGAAAACGGTGTTCGCGCTGCTCAGCGGGCTAACGAGGCAGAGCTACGCAGATGTTCTTGCCGCCCTCGCCGCACGGGGTGACGGCCACGCTGCGGGCGAGGTTGCGGACCAGGACCCAGCCGAATCCGCCCTCGTGTCCGCGCAGGTCGGGTGTGCGTTCGCGCGGCGGTTCGGGGCTCGGGTCGCGGACGGTGATGTGCAGCAGGCTGTGGTCGGCGGCGAATCGCAGCGCCGTGGCTCCGCCCGCGTGCCGCAGCGCGTTGGTGACGAGTTCGGAGACGACGAGCAGGACGTTCTCGGCGCTTTCCCGGGACGGCCGCGGCGCCAGTGCGCGGAGGAAGGCACGGGCCTCGTCACGGGCCTCGGCCGCGGTGGCCGGCCCCGTGCCGACGTGAGCGGCGCTCGGCGAAGCGCCGGTGCTGGCAGACGGGCGCGCCATGATCGAAACCCCCAGAAAACTTGCCCTGGACTGTGGATGTACTGAGGCTTCTGCCCCGCTTCCCCATGGCCGAACGTGTGCCCACCCCACCATAAATCCCGCTTGGTCCGGCCGGGACCCCGGCCCCCTCACGCGCCCGCGCCCCGCACCTGCGACGACCGGCCGGCCTCGGCCTCGGCGGCCTTCGCCATGTTGCGGGCCATTCCGCCGAAGACGATCGCGTGGAAGGGCGAGACACTCCACCAGTACGCGTGACCGAGCAGCCCGCGCGGATGGAAGACGGCTCGCTGACGGTAGTGGCTGCGGCCGGGGCCCCTCTCCTCGATGCTCATTTCCAACCAGGCCAGACCCGGCAGCCGCATCTCCGCGCGCAGCCGCAGCAGCCTGCCCCGCTCGATCTCCTCGACCCGCCAGAAGTCCAGCGAGTCCCCGACGATCAGCCGGTGGGCGTCACGGCGGCCGCGCCGCAGACCGACCCCGCCCACCGCCCGGTCGAACCAGCCGCGCAGCGCCCAGGCCGCGGGGAAGGAGTACCAGCCGTTCTCGCCGCCGATCCCCTCCACCACCCGCCACAGCGCGTCCGCCGATGCCTCGACGTCCCGCTCCCGTACGTCGGTGTAGAGGCTGCCGCCCGCCCAGTCGGGGTCCGTGGGCAGCGGGTCGCTGGGCGCTCCGGGCACGGAGGCGTTGGACCAGCGGGTGACGACCTCGGCGTCGCGGATCCTGCGCAGGGCCAGGGCCAGGGCCTCGTCGAAACCGAGCGGGGTTCCGGGACCGTCGGGCACGTACCGCGCGATGTCGTGTTCGCCGCAGACCACCTCGTGGCGCAGGGATTCCGCGAGCGGGCGGGCGATGGCGGCCGGCACCGGGGTGATCAGACCGATCCAGTGGCTGGAGAGCCTCGGGCTGAGCATGGGCACCGACAGGATCAGCCGGTGCGGCAGCCCCGCTACCTTCGCGTAGCGCTCCATCATGTCGCGGTACGACATGACGTCGGGCCCCGCGACGTCGAAGGTCCGGTTCACCTCCACGGGCATACGGGCGCCACCGACCAGGTAGCGCAGCACGTCGCGGACGGCGATGGGCTGGATGCGGGTGCCGACCCAACTGGGCGTGACCATGACCGGAAGCCGCTCGGTCAGATACCGCAGCATCTCGAAGGAGGCCGAGCCGGAGCCGATGACGACGGCGGCGCGCAGCACGGTCGCCGGGACCGGGGAGTCCAGGAAGATCTGGCCGACCTCGGCCCGCGAGCGCAGGTGCGGCGACAGTTCGCACACCGGTACGCCGGTCGGGGTGAGCCCGCCGAGGTAGACGATCCGCCGCACCCCCGCGTCGGCGGCCGCGTCGGCGAAGAGGTGGGCGGCCTTGCGGTCGGTCTCCTCGAAGCCGGCTCCGGTGCCGAGGGCGTGCACCAGGTAGTACGCGACGTCGATGCCGCGCAGCGCCTCCGCCACGGAGGCGGCGTCGGTGACATCGCCCCGCATCACCTCGACCTGCCCCGCCCAGGGCTGATCCCGCAGCTTCTCCGGGGAGCGCGCCAGACAGCGCACCTGGTGACCGGCTTCGAGCAGTTCGGGCACGAGCCGCCCACCGATGTATCCGGTGGCGCCGGTCACCAGACAGCGCAGGGGCGCCCGGTCGTGCTGCGTCGCGTCTCCTGGAACCACCGGGCGCTCCCTTTCTCTGTACGGGTCTCTTCTACGGGTTCTCTGTACGGGGCTCTTGTACAGGTCTCTGCACGGGTTCCCCCGTTGCCGATGATGCGGGGCCGACCGCCCCGCCGCACGACGGAACCCCGAGCGGGGCGGACCCCGCTGACGTACGTCCCCTACGCCCAGCACAGGGACCCCGTGGAACGCCCCCTACCGTCCCCACCGGAACTCCTGCCTCCAGATCGGACCAAGCCTTCGCCACGCCCACGCCGAATCACCCACGTGGTGGTCGACGTCCAGGAGGATCGACCCTGCCGGGGCCGGTCCACACCGACGCCGGCGCCGCCTGCCCCAGCCCGTGACGCATGCCCCGAGGAGTCGACCCAGTGACGGTGTCCGTGGTCCTGTTCACTTCCGATCTGCGGTTGCACGACAACCCCGTGCTCGCCGCCGCCGTGCGCGGATCCGATCAGGTGGTCCCCCTGTTCGTGGACGACGACGGGGTACGGGCCGCCGGATTCGACGCCCCCAACCGGCGGGCCTTCCTGGCCGACTGTCTGACCGATCTGGACGAGGGCCTGCGGTCGCGGGGCGGGCATCTGGTGGTCCGCGACGGTGATGTCGTGAAGGAGGCCTGTGCCGTCGTGACGGCGGTGGGGGCGGACCACGTCCATGTCGCGAGCGGCGTGAGCAGGTACGCCGCGCGCCGCGAGGAGCGGCTGCGCAAGGCGCTTGAACCCCTCGGCTGCGCCCTGTCGGTGCACGACGCGGTGGTGACCGCGCTCGCGCCGGGCGCTGTCGTTCCGGCGGACCGGGACCACTACACCGTGTTCACGCCGTACTTCCGGCGCTGGTCGCAGGCGGGCCTGCGCGACGTGGCGGCGACCCCGAGGAAGATCTCCGTGCCCGACGTGGCCGCGGGCTCCCTGCCCCGGCGGGCCGCCGTGCAGGGGGTCTCGCCCGCGCTCGTGGCGGGCGGCGAGACGGCGGGCCGCAAGCGGCTGCGGCAGTGGCTCTCGGGGCCGGTCGCGGGCTACGAGGACGGCCACGACGATCTCGCGGGCGACGCCACGTCCCGCCTCTCCCCCTTCATCCACTTCGGCGCGCTCTCCGCCGTCGAACTCGTCCGCCTCGCCCGGCGCGAGGACTCCCCCGGCGCCCATGCGTTCGTGCGGCAGCTGGCCTGGCGGGACTTCCACCACCAGGTGCTCGCGGCCCGCCCCGCCGCCGCGCACCGGGACTACCGGCCGCGCGGCGACCGGTGGCGCGACGACGAGCGGGAGATCGCCGCCTGGCGCGAGGGACGCACCGGATATCCGCTCGTGGACGCCGCGATGCGGCAGCTCGCACACGAAGGATGGATGCACAACCGGGGCCGGATGCTGGTGGCGAGCTTCCTCACCAAGACCCTGTACGCCGACTGGCGCACCGGCGCCCGGCACTTCCTGGATCTGCTGGTGGACGGGGACGTCGCCAACAACCAGCTCAACTGGCAGTGGGTGGCCGGGACCGGTACCGACACCCGCCCCAACCGGGTCCTCAACCCGGTGATCCAGGGCAAGCGCTTCGACCCGGAGGGCCTCTACGTCAAGCGCTGGGTTCCCGAACTCGCCGAGCTGGAGCGGAAGTTCGTGCACGAACCCTGGAAGCTCAAGGAGGCGGACCGGGCCGAGCTCGACTACCCGGAGCCCATCGTCGACCTCGCCGAGGGCCGCGCCCGCTTCGAGCGGGCCCGCGGGGCGTAGCGCCGCGACGCCCCACCCCACGAGAGTGACACGGGTCACACGCATGAGCTGGTGGGGCGGGGGCACTCGCTCTTCAAGCCCCCCTCAGGGCCAGGCGTCCCCCCGACCTGGCCCGGGCTTGCGGCCCCGCCATCCACTCCCCCCCCCCCGGATGCGCGGGGCCGCACCATATGCGGCGCCGCACGGAGCACGGAACGGCCTTGCCGGGAAACCCGGTTGAGGGCGGCCCACCGGAACGGCGGACCGCCCGCCGCTAGCGCACGGTGACCCCGATCAGACAGGTGTCGTCGTCGGTGTCCGCGTTCGTGTGGCGCAGCAGATGGTCGAGCTGGTCCTCCAGATGACCCTCGCGGCCCAACTGGCGCGGCTTGCGCGCCACTTGGAGGAGGCTCTCCAGGGAATCCTGCACCGAGCGGTCCCGCCGCTCGATCAGTCCGTCCGTGTACATCAGCAGGGTGTCACCGGTCTCCAGCTGGGTGTGCCCCTCCTCGTACGTGGCCTGGCCGACGGCGCCGAGCAGGATGCCGGCGACCTTGGGCAGCGCGGCCGCCTTGCCCTCGCGCAGCAGCACGGGCGGCAGATGACCGGCCCTGGCCCAGCGCAGCCGGCGGGAAGCGGGGTCGTACAGGCCGCAGACCGCGGTCGCCGTGACGTTGTCGGTCAGGTGGTGGGTGACGGTGTTGAGCCACGCGAGGAGTTGGGCGGGCCCGGCGCCGGTGGTGGCGAGGCCGCGCAGTGCGTTGCGCAGCGCGACCATGCCGGTGGCCGCCTCGATGCCGTGACCCGCCACATCGCCGACGCACAGCAGCACTTGGCCGGAGGGCAGTGCCACGGCGTCGTACCAGTCACCCCCGACCAGGTGGTCCTTCTCCGCGGGCCGGTAGCGGACGGCCACGCTCAGGTTGTGCAGGTCCACGGGCCCGTGGCTGGGCGGCATGATGGCGTGCTGCAAGCGGAGCGCGAGCCGGTTGCGTTCGGCCGTCTCCTGCTGGCTCTGGGCGAGTTGGTCCCGGGTGGCCGCAAGCGCGACCTCGGTCCAGTGCTGGGCCGACACGTCCTGGTAGGCGCCGCGCACCGAGGTGACCCGGGCGTTCTCGTCGAGTACGGGCTCGGCGACGACACGGATGTGCCGGGCCACGCTGTCGGCGCGCTGGAGCCGGAAGGCGGTCGACGCGGGGCGGTGGTGGTGGAGGAGCGAGCGCAGGAACCGGCCGATGGAGTGGGCGTCGTCCGGGTGGACGTGCGCGGCCAGTTGGTCGAGCGGGATCGGTTCGGCGGTGGGCGGCAGGCCGTGCAGATCGAAGAGGGTGTCGTTCCACGCGATGTCGCCGGTCATCAGGTTCTCCTCGAACCCGCCGATCCGGCCCAGGCGTTGGGCGTGCTGCAACAGGCTGGCGACCTTCGGCGTCCCGTCCTCCAGGCGCAACACCACGAGAACGTGCCCGCCCTGGCGGCTGATGCTGACCTGGGCCTGGGTGGTGAGCGGAACGGTGTCGACCACCGCCGCGAGCCGCATGCGCTCGGCGCGGAAGGGCTCACCGGTGGCCAGGACGTGCTCCACCTTGGCGAACAGGCCCCCGGGCTCGGCCACGAGCGGGTAGGCATCCAGGAGGAGTGCGCCTGCGATCATGTTCCGTGGCCGGCCCGCGAAGTCGACGAAGCTGGTGTTGACGTGCCGGATCAGGAAGTCGGCGGGGGTGTCGGCCGTGTCGAGGAGCGGCTCAAGGACCAGACACGGGTCGTTGAGTCCGTCGGTGAGGTCGAGCAGTTCGGTCAGCCGGGGGTCGGCGGGCCGCTTCGACCGGGGGTCGTGCTCGCCGAGCGGGTGGCTCTCCAGGGTGATCGCGCACAGCTCGGCGAGGACCTGCACCTGCCGCTCGACGGACTGGGACCGCGCGGGCAGCGCTTCGGCCCAGCAGATTTCGAGTACGCCGACGATGCGGCCACCGGTGCCGGCCGGGACCGCGATCCGGCCCCCGCTCAGCTCCCGCAGCCCGATGGACGGCAGCGCCGCCCCGGCGAGCGTGTCATAACTCGTGGTGGCGCGGTTGTCGAGGGCGTGCCGGGCCGGGGTGGGAACACCGGGCGGCACATGGCGCCAGCGCGCGGGTTCCTCGTCGCCGAACCCCGCACTGCCCGCCAGGGAGAGGGACTGGTCGGCGTGGGCGGCCCAGATGGCGACGGCGACCGCGCCGAGGGGCGCCAGGGCGTGCTGGAGGATCGACTGCGCCGCGGCCTGTGCGTCACCGGCGGCGAGCGCGCCCGCCTCGGCGCTGCGCAGGCGCAGGCCGACCGACGCCCTGGCCGGCTGGCCGGCTTCGGCCACGAAGTCGCGGGCCAGCTCGGCGATGTCGTCCCGGGTCGCCTGGTTGACCAGGTCGGCCGCCAACTCCAGCGTGGAAAGACCTGCTTGAGCGGCGAGGCCCTCCAGCTGTGCCGCGGCCTCGACCGGGCTGCACCCGAGGCGCTCGACGAGGATGCCGCTGGCCAGGTCGACCAGCGCGCGGCCGTCGGCCTCGGCCTGGGCGCGCTGGAGTTGCTCCCGCAGCCGGTGGACGGTGCCGGCGAGCCGGCCCACGGTGCCCGCGCCCTCGGGCGGGGCGACGTCCGTGGTGACGGCCGCGTCCTCCGAACGGGGCGCCTCCGCGGTGACGGACGCATCCCTTGGCGGGGCGACCGCCGTGCCGGGGGCGTCTTCGGGCGGCGGTCCACTGGGCAGCCTCTGCTCCGGCAGCGGGATTTCGGGATCCGGACGACCATCGACGCTGTGCTCGTCCCCGGGCGCGGGGGAGGTGGACACGAGCTCGCTCCTTGGGAGTTGGACGGATCGGAAGGTGGCCGGACGGGGTCAGGCGGTCAGTTGCCGTTTGATCCGTGCGACCAGCTCGTGTGCGTCCACGGGCTTGGTCACGTAGTCGCTGGCTCCGGAGGCCAGGCTCTTCTCCCGGTCCCCGATCATCGCCTTGGCGGTCACGGCGATGATCGGCAGATCGGCGTACGCGGGCATGGCGCGGATGGCCGAGGTGGCCGAGTAGCCGTCCATCTCGGGCATCATCACGTCCATCAGGATGAGGTCGATGCCTGGGTGCGAGGTCAGGGTGTCGATGGCGACCCTGCCGTTCTCGGCCTGGAGCACGGCCATGCCGTGCAGTTCGAGGATGCCGGTGATGGCGTACAGATTGCGGTCGTCGTCGTCGACCACGAGGACGGTGCGTCCGTTGAGCGAGCTGTCGACCTGGTGGCTGACGGCGACCGGCTCGTCGGACCGTACCAGCGGCAGCACATCGCCGGGCTGGTCCGCGCTCAGGTGCAGGGCGATGCGCTCGCGCAGTTCGTCGAGGCTGGAGATGAGCTCCAACGGCTGCGAGGTGGCGCGCTTCTGGAGGATCTGCTCCTGTTCCGTGCCGAGCCGGCGGTTGTTGTGGGCCAGCACCGGGACCCCGCGCAGCGCGGCGTCCCGCGCCATGTCCTCCAGGAAGCGCAGCGCCGCGTCGCCCGGCAGGTCGAGTTCGAGAACCACGCAGTGACAGGGTGTCGCGGCGAGCGCGGCCGCGGCCTCGTTGACGCCGACGGCCGCGGTGATCTCCACCGGGCCGCGCGGGTCGCCCAGGTCCGGGTGGGCGGCCAGATCGCCGACGGCGCTCTCCGCGACGAGGGAGAGCAGACCTCGCGAGCGCTCCTCGACGACGAGCAGTCGCTTGGGCTGTACGGGTTCCGGGGCGGGCGCGGCCGGACGGTGCGGCTCGGGCTCGGCGGCGGCCTCCTCCTGCGGCGCGGCGGCCGGCAGGGCGGCGCGGCCGACCTGCACGTTGAGTTCGGCGTAGTCGGGCCGGGCGACCGGCAGATAGAAGGTGAACGTACTGCCCTGGCCGAGCGCGCTCTCCGCGGTGATGGCCCCGCCGAGCAGGAAGGCGATCTCGCGGCTGATCGACAGGCCGAGGCCGGTGCCGCCGTACTTGCGGCTGGTCGTGCCGTCGGCCTGCTGGAAGGCGCCGAAGACGGTTTCCAGGTGCTGCGGTGCGATGCCGATGCCGGTGTCCACGACATGGAAGGCGATCACCGGGCCGCCGCGCCGCGCGGCCTCGGGGGCGAGCTGCTCGGCGAGCAGCTCGATCCGCAGCTCGACGCCGCCCTTCTCGGTGAACTTGACGGCGTTGGAGAGCAGATTGCGCAGCACCTGGCGCAGGCGGTAGTCGTCGGTGAGCAGTTCGGCGGGCAGGGTGTCGGCGGTCGACACGGTGAACGTCAGGCTCTTCTGGCTGGTCACCGGGCGGAAGGTGGCCTCGATGTAGTCCAGGAGTCTGCGCAGCGAGATCCGCTCGGGGCTGACATCCATCTTGCCGGCCTCGACCTTGGACAGATCGAGGATGTCGTTGATGAGCTGGAGCAGGTCGGAGCCTGCGGAGTGGATGATGCCGGCGTACTCGACCTGCTTGGGGGTGAGGTTGCGGCTCGGGTTCTGGGCGAGCAACTGGGCAAGGATCAGCAGGCTGTTGAGCGGGGTGCGCAGTTCGTGGCTCATGTTGGCGAGGAACTCGGACTTGTACTTGGAGGCCAGCGAGAGCTGGTGGGCGCGGTCCTCCAGTTCCTGGCGGGCCTGCTCGATCTCCAGGTTCTTGGTCTCGATGTCCCGGTTCTGCGCGACGAGCAGCTCGGCCTTCTCCTCCAACTCGGCGTTGGAGGACTGGAGTTCCTCCTGCCTGGCCTGCAACTCCTGCGATCGGGTCTGGAGTTCGGCGGTGAGCCGCTGCGATTCGCCGAGTAGCTCGTCGGTGCGGGCGTTGGCGGTGATGGTGTTGACGTTGACGCCGATGGCTTCCATCAGCTGTTCCAGGAAGTCCCGGTGGATCGGCGTGAACGCGTGCACGGTAGCGAGTTCGATGACGCCGAGCACCTGCTCCTCGACCACGATGGGCAGCACCATCAGGCAGACGGGCTCGGTACTGCCGAGGCCCGAGGAGACGGACACGTAGTCGGCCGGCAGGTCGTCGACGGCGATGGTGCGCTTGCTGCGGGCGGCCTGGCCGACGAAGGACTGGCCGAGCTTGAA
Organism: Streptomyces sp. NPDC006691; assembly: GCF_042869955.1. NCBI lineage: Bacteria > Bacillati > Actinomycetota > Actinomycetes > Kitasatosporales > Streptomycetaceae > Streptomyces > Streptomyces sp. NPDC006691. The sequence continues at coordinate 30,468 of NZ_JBIAGW010000004.1, read as the reverse complement.
GCGTGCCCCGAGCGTGGTGTCCGGCCGCGCGTACGAGCCGATCAGGTTGAGGTAGATCCCGTCGTGCGCCTCTTCGGCGAGGTAGAAGGCGCCGTACTGGGCGGAGACGAGGGGGGTGAGCTCGTCCATGATGAGCTCGGCCACCACCGCGAGGTCACGGCGCCCCTGCATCAGGCCGGAGATGCGGGCCAGGTTGGACTTGAGCCAGTCCTGTTGCTCGTTGGCCCGGGTGGTCTCGCGCAGCGACTCCACCATGAAGTTGATGTTGTCCTTGAGGTCGGCGACCTCGCCGGAGGCGTCGACCGTGATGGACCGGGTCAGGTCTCCCTCGGCGACGGCTCCGGTGACCTCGGCGATCGCGCGGACCTGCCGGGTGAGGTTTCCGGCCAGCTCGTTGACGTTCTCGGTGAGCCGCTTCCAGGTGCCGGAGACGCCTTCGACCTCGGCCTGTCCGCCCAGCCTGCCCTCGCTGCCGACCTCGCGGGCGACACGGGTGACCTCGGCGGCGAACGACGAGAGCTGGTCGACCATCGTATTGATCGTCGTCTTGAGTTCCAGGATCTCGCCGCGCGCGTCCACGTCGATCTTGCGGGTCAGGTCGCCCTGTGCGACGGCCGTGGTGACCTGGGCGATGTTGCGGACCTGGCTGGTCAGGTTGTGCGCCATGAAGTTGACGTTGTCGGTGAGGTCCTTCCAGGTCCCCGCGACGTTGGGCACCCGCGCCTGGCCGCCGAGGGTGCCTTCGGTGCCGACCTCGCGGGCCACCCGGGTCACCTCGTCCGCGAACGCGGAGAGGGTGTCGACCATCGTGTTGATCACTCCGGCGAGGGCGGCGACCTCGCCCTTGGCCTCGACGTTGATCTTCTGCGAGAGGTCGCCCTTGGCGACCGCGGTGGCGACCTGGGCGATCGAGCGGACCTGTCCGGTGAGGTTCGAGGCCATCACGTTGACGTTGTCGGTGAGGTCCTTCCAGGTGCCGGAGACGCCCCGGACGGTGGCCTGGCCGCCGAGGTTGCCTTCGGTGCCGACCTCACGGGCCACCCGGGTCACCTCGTCCGCGAACGCGCCGAGCTGGTCGACCATCGTGTTGATGGTCTCCTTGAGTTCGAGGATCTCGCCGCGGGCGTCCACCCGGATCTTCTGCGACAGGTCGCCCTTGGCGACCGCCGTCGTCACCTCGGCGATCGAGCGGACCTGCGCGGTGAGGTTGTCGGCCATGACGTTGACCGACTCGGTCAGGTCCCGCCAGGTGCCGGAGACGTCACGGACGTCCGCCTGGCCGCCGAGCCGCCCTTCGGTACCGACCTCGCGGGCCACCCGGGTCACCTCCCCGGCGAACGAGGACAGCTGGTCGACCATCGTGTTGATGGTGTCCTTGAGCTCCAGGACCTCGCCGCGCGCCGTGACGGTGATCTTCTGCGACAGGTCGCCCTTCGCCACGGCGGTGGCGACCTGGGCGATGGAGCGGACCTGCGCCGTGAAGTTGCCGGCCATGCCGTTGACGGAGTCGGTCAGGTCCCGCCAGGTGCCGGAGACGCCCTTGACGTCGGCCTGGCCGCCGAGGATGCCCTCGGTGCCGACCTCACGCGCCATGCGGGTCACCTCGTCGGCGAACGCGGAGAGCTGGTCGACCATGGTGTTGACGGTGCTCTTGAGCTCCAGGATCTCGCCCCGGGCGTCGACGGTGATCTTCTGCGACAGGTCGCCGCGGGCCACCGCGGTGGTCACCTGGGCGATGTTGCGGACCTGGTCGGTGAGGTTGCCCGCCATGAAGTTCACCGAGTCGGTCAGGTCCCGCCAGGTGCCGCCCACACCGGGCACCTGCGCCTGACCGCCCAGGCGTCCTTCGCTGCCCACCTCCCGGGCGACGCGGGTGACTTCGTCGGCGAACGCGGAGAGCTGGTCCACCATCGTGTTGACGGTGTTCTTGAGTTCCAGGATCTCGCCGCGGGCAGCCACGTCGATCTTCTGCGAGAGGTCGCCCTGGGCCACCGCGGTGGCCACCTGGGCGATGTCACGGACCTGGCTGGTCAGGTTGCCCGCCATCGCGTTGACGGAGTCGGTGAGGTCCTTCCACGTACCGGAGACACCCGGCACCTCCGCCTGGCCGCCGAGGCGTCCGTCGGTGCCCACCTCGCGGGCCACCCGGGTCACTTCGGAGGTGAAGAGGGAGAGCTGGTCGACCATCCCGTTGAAGACGGTCGCGATCTCACCGAGCAAGCCGTCGGTCTCGCCGGGCAGCCGGGTGCCGAAGTCCCCGTCCCGTACCGCGGTCAGCCCCGCGAGCAGTTGCCGCAGTTCCGACTCCCCCACCTGGGCGGGACCGGAGGACCCCGCGGTGCGCTGCTGAGCAACGCCGGGCTTCGTCGAGCCAGCCATCGAAACTTCGCCTCCGTCTTACGCCAGGCCAACGGCCCACCATGGTCGCCCGCTTGATACGTGGCTGGCACATGGACCTCACGAGATCCACACCGGGCGCACACGTACCGCCGAGGAGGTTATCCCACCGCTCGAACCCGCCGGGCCGGGGCGCCGAAACTGTCCTGACCTGGCGGACTCCGAGCACCGGCGGACCGGGGGGAGCTAGGCTCAGCACCGTTCCCCGGCCGTGTCACCGCCCAGAAGGAGGCCATATGTCGACATCCCATGGCCTCGCCGCGATGGCCTCCCGCGGTGGACGCTCCGTCACCGTCACCGTCACCGTCACCGTCACCGTCACCGCCCTGCCCGAGGCGGCGGCGACGCGACCCGGCGCGGCGCGGCACCGGGCAGGCGGCCGGTGTGCCGCGTCGGAGGTGCCCGTATGACCGACACCGACACCATGCGTCCGGACGCGGAGACGTTCGTCCACCCCGCGCTCTTCTACCGGGACCTCGACGAGTACGTGCGCGAGACGGGCAGCTTCGTGCGGGGCGCGCTCGCGGCGGACGAGCCGGTGTTCGTCGCCGTCCCGGGGCCGCGTCTCGATGCCCTGCGCGAGTACCTCGGCGCGGACGCCGCCGCCGTCGACTTCGCCGACATGACCGAGCTCGGCCGCAACCCCGGGCGCATCATCGCCGCCCTCCAGGGCTTCGCCGACCAGTACCCGGGCCGGGCCGCCCGGATCATAGGGGAACCGATCTGGGCGGGCCGTTCGCCGGCCGAGATCCTGGAGGCGACCCGCCACGAGGCCCTGATCAACACCGCGTTCACCGACCGCACGGCCACCGTGCTGTGTCCGTACGACACCGCGACGCTGCCCCCGGCGGTGATCGACGACGCGAGACGCACCCACCCCACCCTCGTCGAGGACAGCCACGTCCGCGCCAGCTCCGCCTACGTGCCGGCCGCTGTCGTCTGCGCGGACTGCGACCTGCCGCTGCCCGAACCGGCCGCCACCGACGTGGAGTTGGAGTACGCGGGCGGCCGGCTCGGCGAGATCCGCGAGCGGACCGACGCCTGGGTACGGGGTACCGGGCTGTCCCCCCTGCGCCGCGGGGACTTCGTCATCGCCGTCAACGAGGCCGCCGCCAATTCCGTCGCCCACGGTGGCGGAATCGGCGGCCTGCGGCTGTGGACCGCCGAGCGGGGTACCGCGGTGGCGGAGATCCGTGACGGCGGCCGGCTGACCAACCCGCTGGCCGGCCTCAGGCGGCCCTCACCGGCGTCCAGCGACGGCGGGCGCGGCCTGTGGATGATCCACCAGCTGTGCGACCTCGTCGAGGTACGCGCCCACGACACCGGCCTCACCCTGCGGCTGCACGTCTCGCCCGCCTGAAGCCCACCCCTGCCCCCCCCTGAAGCCACCCCCTGGCCCCGCCGCCTCCCCCGGCACATCCGCCCCGTGGGAATCTCCGGCCCGCCCCGCATCAACGAGGCTTTCGTGGGCACCCTGTCGGCCACGGTGCACGCACCGTGACGACTCGAATGGACGCAGGGCAGAAAGTGAGGAAGGTTGATGGGAGACCCCTTCCCTCGATTCCTGCGGCAATCGCTTCACCGACCGCTCAGCGAGGCCCCCATGGCACGTTTGCTCACCCCTGACGCGCCTCTGGCACGGTTCACCGCGCTGGACCGGCTCTGGCGCCTGCCCGGGGTCTACGCCCCGCAGCACGACACCCGGCTCCTCGCCGCGGCGCTGCGCCACGAAGGCTCGCTGACCGGCCTGGACGTCCTCGACATCGGGACCGGCAGCGGCGCCCTCGCGCTGTACGCGGCGCACCTCGGCGCACACGTCACCGCCCTCGACGTCTCGCGGCGGGCGGTGTGGAGCACCCGGATCAACGCCCGGCGTGCGGGCCTGCCGGTCACCGCCCGCCGGGGCCGTGTCGAGGATCTCGCCGACCGCCGCTTCGACCTGATTCTCAGCAACCCTCCCTATGTGCCCGCCCCCCGCCGTCGGCCACCCACCGGCGGTGCCGCGCGGGCCTGGGACGCCGGCGTCGACGGCCGTCATGTACTCGACCAGCTGGGCAGGGCCGCGCCCGCCCTCCTCGGGCCGCACGGAGTGCTCCTCCTCGTGCACTCCGCCCTGAGCGGCACCGATGCGACGCTGGACATGCTGGAGGCGGCCGGTATGCGGGCGAAGGTGGCCGACCGGGAGCTCATTCCCTACGGGCCGGTCCTGCGCTCGCGTCTGGGCTGGTTGCGCGCCCGGGGTCTGGTGGGCCCGGACGAGACGATGGAGGAGCTGGTGGTGATCCGTGCCGAACGCGTCTGAACAGCCCGACACCACCGTCGCGGCACGGCGGGTCACCGTCGACCCCGAGGGACCCGTCCTGATCGAGGGCCCGGTCGAGGTGACGGCCGCCGACGGCACGGTGGCCCGCTCGGACCGCTTCGTCGTCGCCGTCTGCTTGTGCCGGCGCACCCGCACCCCACCCTGGTGCGACACCAGTCACCGCCGTCGTGTCCGCCACCCCGACCACGCCACCGACGCCCCGGAGGGCACCCCGTGACCGCCCTGCCCACTCCACGCGGGCCCGTGTCCCATGCCGTGATCACCACGCTGGGCCACGGTCCGGACGGCGCGCTGCCCGGCACCGCGGCCGTCGACGCCGCCGCCCCGTACGGCGACGACCTCCAACTCGCCCTGTACACGCTGTACGAGCTGCACTACCGCGGATTCGAGGGCGTGGCCGACGAGCTCGAATGGGATCCGGCACTGCTCGCCCTGCGCCGCGGCCTGGAGCGCTCCTTCCTGTCCGCGCTGCGCGCCGACACCCCCAAAGGCCGCACCGCACAGGAAGCGCTCGACGAACTGCTGGTCGAGCCCGTCGAGGCGACCGGGAGCGTCAGCCACCACCTGGCCCGTGACGGGGAGCTGTGGCAGATGCGGGAGTATGTGAAGCTCCGCTCGCTCTACCACCTCAAGGAGGCCGACCCCCACCTGTGGGTGGTACCCCGGCTGCGCGGGCGCGCCAAGGCGGGCATGGTCGCCGTCGAGTACGACGAGTTCGGTGCCGGGCACGCCGACCGCGTCCACTCCCAGCTCTTCGCGAACCTGATGGACGGCCTCGGCCTGGACTCCGCCTACGGCCGCCATGTCGACGAGGCTCCGGCCGAGGCCCTGGTGACGGTCAACCTCATGTCCCTCTTCGGTCTGCACCGGGCTCTGCGCGGGGCCCTGGTCGGCCACTTCGCGGCCGTGGAGATCACCTCGTCCCCCGGCTCGCGCCGGCTCGCCGCCGCGATGCGCCGCCTCGACGCGGGCCCGGCCGCCGAACACTTCTACGCGGAACACGTCGAGGCGGACGCGGTGCACGAACAGGTGGTGCGGCACGAGGTGGTGGCCGGCCTCCTGGCCGACGAGCCCTTCCTGGACGCCGACATCGCGTTCGGCGCCGACGCCACCGTCCTGGTCGAGGACCGTCTGGCCGGGCATCTCCTCGGCGTGTGGGGCCAGGGGCGCTCGGCCCTGTACGAGGGCCACACCATCACGACCTAAAGGATCACAGGGTGCGAACCCTCGCACAACGCCGCACAATGGCGATACCCGACAGCCTGGAGGCTGATCACGATGGTCCCGCTCCTTCTTGTCCTGCTCCTGGTACTGATCCTCTTCGGCGCGGGCTTCGCGCTGAAGATCCTGTGGTGGATCGCGATCGTCGTGCTGGTCCTGTGGCTGATCGGTTTCATCGCCCGGCCGAAGAACGGCAGCGGCCGCTGGTATCGCTGGTAACGAGCCGATAACGGGACTAGCCCAGTCTTCAGGGCCTGTTTCTGTTCCGGACAGGCAAGCCGCGACCGGCGGCCACCCGGTGACAGCAGGCTCATGCGCAGACGCGACGGCCGTACGACGAACACCCTCGTCGTACGGCCGTTTCGTCAACTCCCCTCCTCCACAGGTCAGTTCACCCCGTGCGGTCGGCTGCCCCCACACCAAGGAGTGCCATGGGCCCCGTGTCCCGACGCAGATTCATCAGCATGGCGGCAGGCGCCACCGGCAGCGCGGCGGCGCTGTCCGCGCTGCCGGACTCCCTCCAGCAGGCGCTGGCCGCGCCCGCCGTCAGCGGCGGCAGCATCGAGGACATCCAGCACGTGGTCGTCTTCATGCAGGAGAACCGGGCGTTCGACCACTACTACGGGTCGATGAGGGGCGTGCGGGGCTTCGCCGACCGCAACGCCATCGGCCTGCCGAGCGGCAAGTCCGTGTTCCACCAGCCCTACCCGAACACCGACGGCCACATCCTGCCGTTCCACCTGGACACCGCGACGACCAGCGCCATCTGCGCCGACGCACCCGCCATGAGCTACCCGGTGGACACCGCCATCTGGCACAACGGCAAGTACGACGCCTGGAACACCGCACGCACCCCCGGCCTCGGCATGGGCTACTTCAACCGCGCCGACCTGCCGTTCTACTACGCGCTCGCCGACGCGTTCACCGTCTGCGACCACTACTTCTGCTCGACGCTGACCCAGACCAACCCGAACCGGCTGCATCTGTTCACCGGCTCGAACGGGCTGTCCGTGGGCCAGAGCGCGGTGCTCGACAACACCGAGCCCTCGGCCGGGTTCACCTGGACCACCTACGCGGAGCGCCTCGAAGCGGCCGGGATCAGCTGGAAGATCTACCAGCAGAGCGACAACTTCGACGACAACGCGCTCGCCTGGTTCGCCAACTTCAAGCAGGCGAAGGCCGGTTCGGCCCTGCACGACAAGGGCATGGCGACCGTCCCGGACCTCGTGACCGCCTTCGCGAAGGACATCGCCGCGGGCACCCTGCCCCAGGTGTCGTGGATCATCGCGCCGGCCGCGCAGTCCGAGCACGCGAACTACAAACCGGCCTGGGGAGAGGACCTCTCGGCCCGGCTGCTAGCGGCCCTTGCCGCGAACCGGGACACCTGGTCGAAGACCGCCTTCGTCCTCAACTACGACGAGAACGGCGGCTTCTTCGACCACGTACCGCCGCCCGTCCCGCCCGCCACCTCCAGTCAGGGCATCAGTTCGGTCAGCACGGCGGGCGAGATATCCGGCGGCAAGGCGATCGGCATGGGCCCGCGCGTCCCCCTGATCGTCGTCTCCCCCTGGACCAGAGGCGGTTACGTCTGCTCGCAGGTCTTCGACCACACCTCGGTGATCCGCTTCCTGGAGCAGCGCTTCGGCGTCCACGAGCCCAACATCAGCGCCTGGCGGCGGACCGTGAGCGGCGACCTGACCTCGGCGTTCGGCTTCGGCTCGACCGACCCGTCCTGGCCTTCGCTGCCCGACACCAGCGGGTACGTATCCGGCGCCGACACCCAGTGCTCCACGCTGCCCGCGCCCAGGATTCCGGCCCAACAGGCCCTGCCCACCCAGGAGTCGGGGACCAAACCGGCGCGGGCCCTGCCGTGGCAGCCGAACGCCAACGGCCGGACGGACTGCGCGGGCGGCAAGTTCTGGATCGACATGACCAACACCGGCAGCGCGGGGGTGACGTACTCGGTGTACCCCAACGCCTATCGCACGGACGGCCCTTGGCTGTACACGGTCGGCGCCGGAGCCACCGTCTCGGACTACTGGGCGGCCGGCACCGGCGCCTACGACCTGTCCCTGTACGGGCCCAACGGCTTCCACCGCCGCTTCGTCGGCAACCGCGTCACCGCCTGCGCCGGCACCGCAGCCTCGGTGGAGGCAGCCGTCGCCTACGAAACGACGCGCGGCGAGGTGCGCCTCGCCCTCACCAACTCCGGCGGCAGCGCGGCCACGGTGACGGTCACCGACAACGCGTACGCGACCGGCGGCCCCTGGACCTTTCCGGTGCCGGCCCACACCACCGCCACCGCCCCGGTCTCCGCCTCGTTCGCGACGGCGAGCGGCTGGTACGACCTGACGGTCACCGCCACCACCTCCGACGGCTTCCTGCGTCGCCTCGCCGGGCACATCGAGACGGGCACGACGACCGTCACCGACCCGGCGATGGCCAGGGCCGCCGCGCCGCTGCGCCTGCTGCCGGCGGCGGCGCGGACGGGTGCGTCGGCCGGCTAGGAGCGATAGCGGTAGGACGTCACGCGGGAGCGGGCCTCCTGTTCGGTCAGGCCCAGCGCCTGGCCCACCGACTCCCAGGGGACCTCGTCGGCGCGGGTGTGGAAGGCGGCGACCATGCCGACCCGGCCGACGAGGCGTTCCAGAACGGCGACGACGCGCAGTGCGGCGAGCGGCGCGTCGTCGGCCAGGGAACTCAGGCGCATGTCCAACTTGGCCACCAGAGCGTCGAGTTCGGCCGGGACCGGTACCGTCCGTGCCTCGACGTGCTCGATGTGGTCCTTCCAGTCGTCGTGCGGGCCGGGGATCTCGGTGTCGTACGGTCGCTCCTCGTCCACCCGGGACCAGTCGATCGGGTGGAGGCCGGTGCCGCGCCAGCCGCATGCGCAGACGCCCCGCAGATGGGTGGCGAGCGGCGCGAGCAGGGTGCCGTCATAGACCCACCAGTCGCTCGGTGCACATCCGAAGGGGCCGCTGTCGGCGTCGAAGTGCGTCGGCCGGGGCTCACTGCCGTCGGCCAGAACCGGTGCGGCCCGCCCCGCGTGCGACGCCCCGAACTCCTCGGTCTCCCACTCCATGGCACTCCTCCCCAGGGTGCTCGTGGCCGCGCCGCGGCCCACCCCACCGAGAATGCCCTGGCGTCCCGCGCGACAACCGGCGAACGACCGGACCGGCCCCCCACGGCCGGACGTACCTTTTCTACTTCCGTGCGTCCAACCTCCTTGCCGGTACGTCCGGTTCGACGCGGACCCCACCGTATGCACCAAGGCCGAGCGGGGCCTCTCGGGGAACCGGGAACGTGCCCCGTTCGTCCCAGAGGCATGCATCGCAGAATGTCCCACGCGGCCGCGGCGCTGCTGGCCCTCACCGCCGGGCTGACCCTCTCCGGCTGCGGCGACGGCGCGACGGAAAGCCCGGTCCCCCTTCAGGGCCTCTCCGTGCAGGGCCGCACGGTGTCCACCACCGCGACGGTCGGAGGCTGCGGGGCGGCCCGGCTCACCTCCCGCGAGAGCGAGAGCACCGTCTCGCTCGCGCTGAAGGTGAGATCGACGGGCAAAGAGGGCCAACCCTGTCCGACGTACATCGCTCGGCTGCAGATCAGCACGACCCTGCGGGAGCCCGTCGGGCACCGGTCGGTCGTCGACGCGACCACCCGCGCCACGCTGCGTCCGCCGGGGTGAACCCGGTGCACGCCCCTCGGCCGGCCGTGGCCCGAAGCACCCGCCGCGGCGGGCCCCCTACGCCTCGTCCAGATAGTCGGCGATCAGCTCCGCGAACTCGGCCGGCGTCATGAGGGGAATGCCGAGTTCTTCGGCCTTGGCCCGCTTCGAGCCCGCCTTCTCGCCGGCGACGACGAGTGAGGTGCGCTTGGAGACGCTGGACGAGGACTTGCCGCCGGCACGTTCGACGAGTTCGTTCATCTGGTTGCGGGACAGCTTTTCCAGGCTGCCCGTCATCGCCCCGGTGACCACCACCGTCTTGTCGGACAGGGGTCCGGCGGCTTCGGACGGGGCGGCCTCGTCACCGTCGGCCGGCGGCGGGGTCGCCCCCGGCTCGGTCATGTTGACCCCGGCGTCCGTCAACTTGTCGATCAGCGAGCCCAGTTCGGCCAGCTCCGCCACGATCACCGGGGCCTTCCCCGCGCCGATTCCCTCGACCCGCTCGATCGCCGCGGCATCGGCCGCGCGCAGATGGTCCATCGTGGCGAAGTGCCGGGCGATCCGGCGGGACATGGAGCGGCCCGTCCCCCGTACGCCGAGCGCGGCGAGCACCCGGGCGAGCGGCTGGCGCCTGGCGTCGTCGATCGCGGCGAGCAGGTTGTCGGTGCTGGTCTCGCCCATGCGGTCCAGGCTCAGGAGTTGCTCTCGGGTCAGCGTGAACAGGTCGGCCATGTCACGGGCGAGGCCCGCGTCGACGAGCTGGACGACGCGGGTCGTGCCGAGGCCCTCGATGTCCAGCTGGTCACGGCCGACGGCGTAGGAGATCGAGGCCACCACCCGGCAGTCGCGGCCCCGGACACAGCGCCAGCGCTGCTCGCTGGTGTCGATCTCGGAGCCGCACTGCGGACACACCTCGGGAAAGACGATCGGCTGTTCGGCTCCGGTGCGCAGATGGGCGACGGGGGCCTCGATGCGGGGAATGACGTCGCCCGCCTTGTAGACCATCACGTGGTCGCCGATGCGCAGGTCGCGGCGGGTGATGTCGGCCGGGTTGTGCAGGGTGGCGTAGGTGACGGTGGAGCCGTCGATCCGGACCGGTTCGAGCACGGCGCGCGGCGCGATGATGCCGGTGCGCCCCACGTTCCACTCCACCGACAGCAGCGTGGTCACCTTCTCCACGGCGGGAAGCTTGAACGCGATGGCCCAGCGCGGGGCGCGGGTGCCGGATCCGGCGTCCCGCTGGTCGGCGGCGCTGTCGGCCTTGACGACGACGCCGTCGATACCGAACGGCAGCTCGGCCCGCAGCCCGGCGATCTCCGCCACCCGCGCCAGGACCTCGTCCACGCCGGATGCCGTGCGCGGCGGAACCGCCGTGTCCGCCGCCGTGTGGACGTCGAGCCCCGCCACTCGGCGCAGCACCTCGGCATGCGTCGACTCACCCAGGGCATCGGCCAGTTCGGGAGCGGTGGCGGGCAAGGGCAGTGCCCCGTAGCAGAAGAACGTCATCTCGACGGTGTACGGGCGGTCCTTGGCCCGCAGCGAACCGGCGGCGCCGTTGCGGGGGTTCACGAACGGCGCGCCACCATGGGCGGTCCGTACCGTATTGGCCTGCTCGAACTGGTCGGTGGTCATGAGGACTTCACCGCGCACTTCGAGCGTGACCGGCTCGCCGAGCTCCTGGGGCAGGCCGACGATGGTGCCGATGGCGTGCGAGACGTCCTCGCCGGCTCTGCCGTCGCCCCGGGTGATCAGCTGGACGAGCCGTCCGTCGACATAGCGGGCGGCGACGGCCAGGCCGTCCAGCTTCGGCTCCACACTCCATCCCGCGACCGGCCGCCCGATGCGGCGCTCCACCGAGGCGGCCCAGGTCGTGAACTCCTCCGGCGAGAACACGTTGTCCAACGACAGCATCGCGACGGTGTGCGGCACGTCGCCCTGCGCCGCGCCCCCTGCCACCTTCCCGCTCGGCGAGCCCGGCAGCACCCGCTCGGGATGCTCCGTCTCGTAGGCCGCGATCGCCCGTGCGAGGCGGTCGTACGCCTCGTCGTCCAGCACGCTCTCGCCGGTGGCGTAGTACGCGGCCGCGGCCTTGACCGCGGTCTCCACGGCCTCGGCATAGGCGGTCTCATCAGCAAGAAGCGCAGCGGGTGTCGTCATGTCGAACATCTTGCCGGTCGCCACTGACAATGCCCCGGAAGCCGCCCGTGCGCCCTCCGTGAGCGCGTGTCCGGTCCCGCGGCTGCCCGCGCGCCGGGTACCGGCGCCGTGGCTCCGGGCGAGCCCCGCCCCCGGCCCCACAACCCGGCCCCGTAACCCGGCGCCCGCCGCCCTTCTTCGGCTACGCCTCGCCGTGTGCCATGCGGATCAGGCGGTCCAGGACCTTGCCGCCGCTCACCCGCAGGCCGTCGTGCTCCCACTCGTCGGTCACCCAGGTCCGCAGCCCGCGTACCGCGCCGGCGGTGGCCAGGGAGTCGGCGGTGTCGACGTACATGTCGTCGTGGTAGACGGCGGCCACCACCGGCACCTCGTTGGCCGCCAGGACGTCCGGGGCGTAGAGATCGGGCCAGTCCGTGCGCCGGGCCAGCAGGTCCGCCGTCTCCCGCAGCGGGCGCAGCGCCGGGTCCGTCTCGAACATCCACGGGTAGATCATCTCGCCGGTGAGCTGGACGGGGTCGCCGTTCGCGAGGGCCTTGGCCGCGTCGAATCCGAGGAACTCCGAACGCACCCGCTGCGCGGCCCAGCCGGTCGGCCCCGGGTCCACCGACCGCTGCGCGCAGACGGACTCGTGCAGTACGGCGTAGAGCGGGCCCTCGGCGAAGGAGAGCTCCGCCCGGACCCCGGCCAGGAACGTGTCGGACAGCTCGGGCCCGGCACCGCCCCGGACCCAGGCGTCCTCCAGGAGGTAGTGCAGCAGGTCGGAGCCGTTGCCACGGCCCAGCATCAGGCCGAGGGACTGGAAGGCCTCGACGGTGAGCAGGCCGCCGTCGGGCAGCTCGGCGGGCGCCGAGAGCAGGTGCTCGCAGACCCGCCGTACGGCCTCGACGTCCTGCGGGTAACGGGCGTAGTGAGCGGCGTTCTTGCGGGCCACCCGGGGATAGGCCGCCCGGTACACGTCGGCCGCGCTGCTGCGCAGGCCGGCGAGACCGCCGGTGACCATCGCCTCGCGCAGCCCGTCCGGGGCCAGCGACAGATAGGTGAGCGTGCAGAAGCCGCCGAAGCTCTGCCCGAGCAGGCTCCATCGGCCCTGCTCGCCGAGCAGTGCGCGCCGGATCAGCTCGGCGTCGCGGACGATCGAGTCGGCGCGGAAGTGGGCGAGGTAGTCGGCCTGCGTCGCGGCGTCGCCGCGCGGCGGCAGGGTCTGGCGGGTCGCCGGGGTCGACCGGCCGGTGCCGCGCTGGTCGAGAAGGAGCACCCGGTAGTCGTCCAGGGCCCGGTCGAGCCAGGTGTCCCGGCCCACCGGCCGGGCGGCGCGTCCGCCGGGGCCGCCCTGGAGGTAGAGCAGCCAGGGGAGTTCCGCGCGCTCCTTGCCGGCCGCGACCACCTCGCGGGCGTACACCTCGATCCGCTCACCCCCGGGAACGGCGTGATCCAGCGGAACCTGGAAGAGGTGGTCGGTCAGGACGACGCCCGGCTGTCGGATCACGACGGACATGGGACTCCTCGGTCGGTACGGGTGCGACGGGGCGCGCACGGGACGGTGCTCGGTGGAGCGGTGCCGCTCCATGATCTCGCAGTGCGCTCGCGGCCCGGGCCCCGTACGGCGGTTCAGCGTCGCGAGCGCCGGTGGTGTACGAAGTCCTACGTGAACGATTCCGACCAGGCCGCCACCGTCCGCGTGTTCATGGCGCTGGCCCCGCCCGACGACGCCAAGGACGAACTGGCGCACGCGCTGCGTGCCGCGTACGAGGCGTACCCGCGGCTGCGCTGGAACCGCATCGAGGACTGGCACATCACCCTGGCTTTCCTGGGCGAGTTGCCGGGCACCGCCATTCCGGCGCTGCGGCGGCCGCTCGGTTCTCTGGCGGCGGAGCGGCCTCCGCTGGAGCTCTCCCTGCGCGGTGGCGGGCACTTCGACGAGCGTGTGCTGTGGAGCGGGATCGAAGGGGACCTCGACGGGCTGCACCGGCTCACCGCCGATGTGCGTGGCGCGGTCAGGGAGTGCGGCATCGTCTTCGAGGACCGGCCCCTGCGCCCCCATCTGACCCTGGCCAGGGCCCGCCGCGACGACCCGTCCAGCGTGGTGAAGGTGGCCGCCGGACTCGCCGGATTCACGGGCCGGCCATGGCCGGCCGAGCGTCTGCACCTGGTCGCCGGCGACATCGGCCGGGGCCCGGGGCCGATCCGCTACGGCGACGTCGCCGCATGGCACTTCGGCGGCGGGTCCCCGGCCGTGTCCTGAGCCGCCCGCCTGGGTGCGGCACACCCAGGCGGCCCCGCACCACGTCGCCGTAGCCTGGGGCGCATGAGCGACAACGGCCTGGGAGAGTTCCTGCGCGCACGCCGGGCGGGTGTGCGGCCCGAGGACGTCGGAATGGCCAGTCACGGGCTCCGCAGGGTGAGCGGGCTGCGCCGCGAGGAGGTCGCCGTCCTGGCGGGGGTGAACGCGGACTACTACACCCGGCTGGAACAGGGCCGCGAGCGCAACCCCTCCCCCCAGGTACTCGACGCCCTGGGCCGTGCCCTGTGCCTCGATCCGGATGCCCGGGCGCACCTGTTCCGGCTGACCGGCACGGCTCCCGGCCCGGAGGTCGTCCGCGCGCCCCGGGCGGTCGATCCGGCACTGCGGCGGCTGATCGACGGCTACCCCCACACCCCGGCGTTCGTGGTCGACCGGGCCCTGGACCTGCTGGCCACCAACGCTCTGGCCGACGCCCTGTACGCGCCGTTCGAGCCCGCCGACAACCTGGCGCGCATGGCCTTCCTCGACCCCGCGGCACGGCACTTCCACACCCGGTGGGAGTGGACCGCCCAGGCGATCGTGGCCGCCCTGCGCGAGGCGACGGGCTTCGAACCGGACAACCCCCGGCTCCCCGCACTCGTCGCCGAACTCACCCGGGGAAGTGCGGAGTTCGGCCGATGGTGGAAGGCCCACGCGGTAGGCGGCAAGACCCACGACGCCAAGGAGTTCTGCCACCCAGAGGTGGGCGCCCTGAGCCTCACCTACCACGCCTTCGACGTGCGCGGGGCACCCGGACAGCAACTGGTCGTCTACCACGCGGAACCGGGTTCCCGCTCGGCCCACGCCCTGAGCCTCCTCGGATCGCTGCACGCCACCGGATCGCAGCCCGAACCCCGTCCGGGCGGGTAGTGCGCGGGCGCCGCGACCGAGCGGCGGTCAGTCCGCGCGAGGCCTGAGCAGGTCGTCGACGAGGGTGTCCACGAGGCCTCGGGGAATGCTCGACCCCGTCAGGGCGCGGTAGACGATCGCGCCGACGAGCGCGTCCATCGTGGCATCGGCAGCCAGACGCGGCGCGACCTCGCCGGCCTCGGTCGCCCGGGTGAGCATCTCGCGTTCCCGAGCGCGGCGCGGGCCGAGGTAGCGCTGGTGGAAACTCCTGGCGGTACCGGCGTCGTGCTGCGCCTCGGCGATGAGGGCGAGCAGCACCTTCCCCGCGGGGTCGCGGGTGACGAAGCGGGCGAAGCCGCGCAGATAGCGCAGGATGTTCGCCGCCGAGGGCTTCTCGACCGGGACCGGGATGCGTTTGTCGCTGTCCGTGATGAGGGTGTCCAGGAGGATCTCCACCTTCGACGGCCACCAGCGGTAGATCGTCTGCTTGGCGACGCCGGCCCGGCGTGCGATGGCCTCGACGGTGAGCCCGCCGAAGCCGTTCTCGGCGAGCAGGTCGTCCGCGGCGTGCAGTACGGCCAGGCGTGCGGCGTCGTCGCGCCGATTGCCGGAGTGGGGCCTGCGGGAGGGAGAACTTGCGGCGGGCATACGCGCACGATACCCGCCGGCGCCCCGGCCGTACGCGGTGCCGAGACGCCGAGTCCACCCACTCCGAACAGATGCCACGTCCGGCCGATTCGGCCCCGAGGGCTTGCCGGGAACACCGGCCGTCCGCCGGCTCTGCCTGGACGCATTGTCCAGACACAACGTCTCGTCTAAGCTCAGCGCACCGGTCCACCACGAAGGAGCGCACATGTCCGTCACATCCGAGCGCCGAGCACTCGTCATCGGCGCCTCCCGGGGCCTGGGGCTCGTCCTGGTCGAGGAACTCGCCCTGCGGGGCTGGGGCGTTGTGGCCACGGCCCGCCACGGCGGCGGTGCGCTGCGCGCGGCCGCCGACGCCTCCGAGGGGCGGCTGCGAATCGAGTTGCTGGAGATGACGAGCGCCGAGGAGCTGGCCGCGCTGCGCGGGCGCCTGGACGGCCACCGACTCGATCTGCTCTTCGTCAACGCCGCCATCGACCGGGGCGATCTGCCCATCGGGCAGGTCCCGACCGAGATGTTCACCGAGGTGATGATCACCAACGCGCTGAGCCCGCTGCGCGCGCTGGAGGCACTCCGCGATCTGGTGGCCCCCGGCGGGACCGTCGCGGTCATGTCCTCCGAGCAGGGCAGCGTTTCGCGGAACACCGAGGGCGGTTACGAGCTGTACAAGGCCAGCAAGGCCGCCCTGAACCAGCTGATGCGGAGCTATGCCACCCGCCACGGCGACGACGGGCACACCAAGCTCCTCATCGACCCCGGCCACAACCGCACCCGGTTGGGCGGACCGGACGCGCCCCTCGACCCCCGGGAGAGCGTCCCGGCCGTCGTCGATGTCCTGGAGGCCCGGGCCGGCTCCGGCGGCCTCCGGTTCCTGGACCGCCACGGCGACCCTGTCCCTTGGTAGGACAGCGGGCCGCGCCCGCGGGCTCCGTTGCCCCTCGAACAGATCCGCATCGGTGGCACGGGACTACGTCCGCCCCGACTTCGACGAACGCCTGGCCATTCGGCCCCGGCCCCGGTCGAGGGGGTGGACGGCTACGGCGCCACTCCGCTCCGAGCGGCTGCCCCACCCGGCCACCGCTCCGAGCGGCTGTCTCACCCGGCCGCCGCTCCCAGCGGCTGCCTCACCGGGCTCCGAGCAGGTGGTCCATCGCCAGCTGGTCGAGGTGCTCGAAGGCCATGCCCCGCTCCCCCGCCGCCTCGGCGTCGAAGTCCTCGAAGGAGGCCCGGTCCGCGAGCAGTGCGGCCAGACCGTCCTCGGCGGTGGGGCGGGCGAGCTCGTCCAGACGGGCCGCGCGCAGCGCCGCACGCACGGCCGGATCGGCACGGAAAGCGGCCGAACGCTCCTTCAGGATCAGGTAGTTGCGCATGTTTCCGGCCGCCGACGCCCATACTCCGGCCATGTCCTCGGTGCGCGGCGGCTTGAAGTCGAAGTGCCGGGGACCCGTGTAGTCGGAGGTTTCGAGCAGGTCCACCAGCCAGAAGGCGTCGCGCAGATTGCCGGACCCGAAGCGCAGGTCCTGGTCGTACTTGATGCCGGACTGGCCGTTGAGGTCGATGTGGAAGAGCTTGCCCGCCCACAGGGCCTGGGCGATGCCGTGGGTGAAGTTGAGTCCGGCCATCTGCTCGTGCCCGGTCTCGGGGTTCACACCGACCAGTTCGGGGCGCTCCAGGCGCTCGATGAAGGCGAGGGCGTGGCCCACCGTCGGCAGCAGGATGTCGCCACGCGGCTCGTTGGGCTTGGGCTCGACGGCGAAGCGCAGGTCGTAGCCCTGCTCGGTGACGTACTGGCCCAACAGGTCGAACGCCTCCTTCATCCGGTCCAGTGCGACCCGGACGTCCTTGGCCGCGCCGGACTCCGCACCCTCGCGCCCGCCCCAGGCGACATAGGTACGGGCGCCCAGTTCGACGGCCAGGTCAATGTTGCGCAGAGTCTTGCGCAGGGCGTACCGCCGGATGTCGCGGTCGTTGGCCGTGAACGCGCCGTCCTTGAAGACCGGGTGTGTGAAGAGGTTCGTGGTGGCCATGGGAACGACGAGGCCGGTGCCGTCGAGTGCCTGCCGGAACCGCTTGATGTGTGACTCCCGCTCGGTGTCCGAGGCGCCGAAGGGGATCAGGTCGTCGTCGTGGAAGGTCACGCCGTACGCACCCAGATCGGCGAGCCTCCGGACCGATTCGACGGGGTCGAGCGCGGCCCGGGTCGCGTCCCCGAACGGGTCGCGCCCCTGCCAGCCCACGGTCCACAGCCCGAAGGAGAACTTGTCCTCGGGGGTCGGGGTGAAGCGTTCCGTCATGCTCGTCGCCACCTTCTCGCGGGACCGCCCGACGCGACGCCGGGTCTATTTGTTTTCTTCCTTACCAAATACTGCACGACGGTCGGTGCTTCCGTAACCCCGGCTGTTCGTCTAATTTGGCACGCCAGTGTCCGTTCATTCGCTCATCGTTTTGTTCCCGCCACCGTCAAATGATTCCGCCCCCGGCCGGGCCCGCAGACACCACCGGCCCGGAAGAAAGGTGCCCGGATGCCGCACAGCCCGGTCGTCATCGGCGTGGACAGCTCCACCCAGTCCACCAAGGCCCTGTTCGCCGACGCCGTCACCGGCCGGACGCTCGCCGTCGGGCGCTCCCCGCACCGCGTGGACGGGGCGGGCGGGGCCCGCGAGAGCGACCCGGAGCAGTGGTGGCAGGCCCTGCGGGAGGCCGTCGCGGCCGGGCTCAAGGAGTCGGGGGCACCCGCGTCCGCGGTTCGCGGCATCGCGGTCGCCGGACAGCAGCACGGCCTGGTGGTCCTGGGCCGGGACCGGCGCCCCCTGCGGCCCGCCCTGCTGTGGAACGACACCCGCTCGGCCACGCAGGCCGCCGCGCTCACCGCGGAGCTCGGCGGGCCGGGCGTCTGGACCGCCCGGACGGGGTCCGTTCCGGTCGCCGCGATGACGGCCGCCAAGTGGCGGTGGCTGCGGGAGAACGACCCGTCGGCCACCGAGCGCTGTGCGGCGGTCCGGCTGCCCCACGACTTCCTCACCGAGCGGCTGACCGGCGTCGCGGTCACCGACCCCGGAGACGCCTCCGGCACCGGCTGGTACTCGACGGCCACCAGCGCGTACGACGCCGAGATCCTTCAACTCCTCGCCCTGGACGCCGAGTTGCTGCCCACCGTGGCCCCTGCCGGCGGCGTCCGCGCGGGCACGCTCACCGCACGGGCCGCGGCGGCGCTCGGGCTGCCCCCCACGGTCGCCGTGGCCGCCGGCACAGGTGACAACATGAGCGCGGCCGTGGGCCTCGGGCTCGGCGGTGCCGGACTTCTGGACCACCCCGTGCTGAGCCTCGGCACTTCCGGCACGGTGTTCGCGGCGACCCGCACCCGACCGGACAACCCGGCGCTCAACGGCTTCGCCTCGGCCGACGGACACCACCTTCCCCTGGCCTGCACGCTGAACTGCACGCTCGCCGTCGACCGGATCGCCGGTCTGCTCGGCCTCGGCCGCGACGACGCGGAACCCGGTGGCGAGGCCGTTCTCCTGCCCTATCTGGACGGCGAGCGCACGCCCGACCTCCCGTCCGCCTCCGGGCTGCTCACCGGCCTCCGCCACGCCACCACGCCCCAGCAACTCCTGGGCGCGGCCTACGAAGGCGCCGTCTTCACCGTGCTTCGGGCCCTGGACGAGGTGCTGAGCGCATGCGGCCTCGACCCCGGCTCCCCCGCCACGGCGACCAGGCCGCTGCGGCTCATCGGGGGCGGCGCACAGGGACGCACCTGGGTGGAGACCGTACGGCGCCTCTCCGGGCGCCCGCTCGTCCTCCCGACGGGCACCGAACTGGTCGCCGTCGGCGCGGCCGCCCTCGCCGCGTCGGCCGCCACCGGCGACGATCCCGTGACGCTCGCCCGGGCCTGGGGAGCGGGCCGGGGCAGGGAACTACCTCCGGTGGAGCGCGACTTGGCGGCCTGGGAGCGCATCGGCTCGGTGCTCGACCGGGCCTTCCCGGGCTGATGGCGCGAGGCGAGGACGTTCCCGGGCCGACGGGTCCCGGGAGGTTCACGGTCCCCGAGAGGGACCAAGTCGGCTCGCCCGTACGGGGGTTCGACATGTTGTCCGAAACTCGTACCATTACTGAACGTCACACAGGTGAGTTTCTCAGATCGTTGGGGCATGAGGATTACCAGGGGGTTTGTGGTTGGGCCCCGCTTCGCGGCCCGTCAGGTGGTCACGGAGAGTGAGAAGTTACGGATGTCGGGGGCGGCATCCAGGCATCGGGAAACAAGAGACGGGCAGGCGCGACGTGAGCGCTGACGAACTGGCCTTCTGGCTGCGGACCCGCACCGTTGGCGGCACCACGGTCATCGAGCTGCACGGCGAGCTGGACATGCTGGCCCATCGCGAACTGGGGCCCCGCGTCCATGCGTTGGTCCGGGTGGCCGACGCCGATGTGGTGCTCGATCTGCGTGCGGTGACCTTCTTGGACGCCGGGGGCATCCGATTGCTGCTCGCGGTACGCGAGCACGTGGCGTACCGGGGCGGCACGCTGAGACTGATCCGGGGGACCCCCCGGGTCTCCCACATCCTGCGGATCGTCCGTCTGGACGGCTCGTTCACCATCCTCGACGCGCTCCCCCGTGCGCTCACGGAAGGCGTCGAGCAGCCGCACCGCACCCCGTGATTCCGGGGCCCGGTCGCACTATCGGCCGCGCAGGGCGGTCACCAGACCGGTGACCAGGTTCGCGCGCTCGGCCATGGTGTCGACCAGCAGATACTCGTGGTCGGCATGGGCACCGCCCCCGACGGCTCCGAGGCCGTCGAGCGTCGGCACGCCGAGTGCCGCCGTGAAGTTCCCGTCGCTGCCGCCGCCGACCGCCACGCCCTCGATGCCAGGCACCAACTGCCGTGCCAGCGCGAAGAGTTCGGCCGACGCCGCCTCGGGCATCGGCGGGCGGCCGACCGCCCCCTCGACCGTGATCCCCGCTTCGGCGAGATGCGGACGCAGCGCCGCGAAGGCGGCCTCGACGCGGGCCTTCTCCTCGGCCGACTCGACACGTACGTCCACGACGACGGTCGCGTGCGCGGGCACGACGTTGTCGAGGGTGCCGGCGGTGGCGACGGTCGGGGTGACCGTCGTGCCGATCTCCGGACGGCCGAGCGCCGCGATGTCCAGGACCTGGTGGGCCGCTTCCAGCAGGGCGTTGACCCCGGCCGCGGGTTCGAGCCCGGCGTGCGAGGCGCGGCCGGTGACGGAGACCCGGAACGTGCCGCAGCCCTTGCGGCCGGTCTTCAGGCCGCCCCCGTCGGCCGCCCCCTCGAAGACGAGCACCGCACCGCAGGCCAGGGCACGTTCCTCGATCAGGGCCCGCGAGGAGTGGGACCCCACCTCTTCGTCGGCGGTCACCAGGATCTCCACACCCGACCGGTCCTCAAGGGCCGCGAGGCCGTGCACGGCCTGCACCAGACCGCCGAGCATGTCGAAGACCCCGGGGCCGGTGGCACGTCCGTCCTCGACCTCGAACGGGCGCCGCGCGAGCGTGCCGAGCGGGAACACCGTGTCGTGGTGCCCGAGGATCAGCACCTTCGGATCGCCACCACCGGACCACTGGACGTGCGGTCCGGCCGCACTCTCGACGAGGACGGCACGGCCGCCCAGCCGGCTCTCGATGACGGCGGCGACCGTTTTGGCCGATGCGGCGAGAGCCTCGCGGTCGCGTGACGGCGACTCGACCTCGACGAGTGTCCTGAGGTCCTCGATCATCGCGTCCACGCGCACCGGGACGGCCTTGTGTCTCGTCATGCGGTCAGATTAGTAGGTGCCCGTGGGCCGCCTTCGGGGCAGGGCTCCTGGTACGGGCCCGTGGCACCAGCGTGGTCCGGGCCCCGCACGTGACCCATCTGGCCGAGCTGTACGCCCCCGACAGGAGCCGGCGCGTACAGCATGGGGGTCGGGCGGAGTCGTCCGCGGCCGCAAAGGCCGTCGGGGGGTGCCGACGGAGCCGCTCGCTGGGTACTCGCCCCAGTGGACCCCACGACGGCGACGCCCCGCAGGCGAACACGAGCGAAGGTGAGTGAAGTGACCGCACCCGAGGACGGAACCACACCCGAGAACCGGGCCGAGCCGGACGGCGGGACGACGCTGATCGGCGTCCGGTCCCCCAGTGACGTCGACCTGGCACTCAAGTACCTCACCAACCGGTCGGACGCACCGGCCCAGTTCGCGCTCGGCGTGGCCGCCGCCTACCGCTGGGCCATGGGCCGGGTGGACCGGGCACCGGTCACGGGTATGTCCGCCCGCCGTCCGCCGCCGGACCTGCGGCTGCTCACCGCCGAGGTGGACGCGGCCGTCGTCCAGCTGGATGACCCCACCACCCAGGGGGGCGTCCGGGACTTCACCCGCGGGGTGCACGACGCCCTGACCTGGGTGTGCGGCTACAGCGAGACCAGGGTCTGAGGCCCCGCTCCGCCCATCGTCGGCGCCGGTTCGGGACTCGGCCGCTCAGGGATCGGTCGCTCAGGACGCGTCGGTCCTCGCGAAGACGTGCTCGTCCAGGATCAGACCGATCGCGACGGCGACCGGAATGGCGACCAGGGCCCCCACGATGCCGAGCAGTGCGCCACCGAGCAGCACGCCCACCACGGTGACCAGAGGGTGGACGTCCACGGCGAACTTCATCACGCGCGGCACGATCAGGTAGTCCTCCGCGACCCGGAAAGCTACGTAGAACCCCGCCGTCGCCAGGGCCACCGGGAAGGACACCGACAGGGCCACCAGGCTCACGACGAAGCCGCCGATCGTGGTGCCCACGATGGGGATCAGGTCCATCAGCGCGATGAACACCCCGAGAGCGGCGGGGTAGGGGACGCCGGTGACCACGCACCAGATGAAGGTGGCCAGCCCCGCGATCACCGAGGTGAGCACGTTGCCGAGCATGTAACGGCCCACCCGGATCAGGATCTCGTCGGTGACGTCTCGCGCGTGCGGACGTTTGCGGGCGGCGACGAACCGCAGGAAGAACCGCTTCAGGGAAGGCAGGAACGCCATCACGTAGACCGTCACGACGATGACGACGGCGGCCGAGGTCACGGCCCCGACCACCACCCGCCCCGCACCCAGCAGACCCCCCGCGAGGCCCGCGGCCCCGCCGTTGGAGAACTGGTCCTTGGCCTTCTGCAGGACGTGGTACCGGTCCTCGAACCTGCCGAGCGCCGAGTCGTGGTCGCGCAGCTGCTTCAGCCAGTCGGGCACCGCCTTGATCAGTGCGTCCACCTCGTCCGTGACCGGCGGCACGACCAGTGCGAGGAAGCCCGCGAAGAGCGCGAGCAGCACGAGGAGGACCACGAGGACGGCCCAGCCGCGCCGCAGGTGGTGCCGGGTGAGCCAGGCGACGACCGGTTCGAGCGCGAGCGCGATGAACACGGCCAGGAGCAGCAGGGTCAGGAGGCTGCCGACCTCCAGGACGGTCTGCACGGTCAGCCACGCGAGGGTCGCGCCGAGGCCGAGGCCGAAGCCGCTGGAGATCCATGACCCGCCGAACACGATCCGCGTCCCGCGCGACCGTCCGCCAGGGGCCGGGGGTCCCCCCGAGGTCATTCCGGCCGGCTCGTGGTCGCCGCCGCGCTCAGGCGGCGGCGATGTCATCACGGCCTCCGGTCCCGGCCGGGGCGGGTGAGGCGCAGGCGTACGACGGGTGCATCTGCCAGTACCTCTCTTCGAGGCCGGGACGGGGTCTTCGTGCGCCGCCACCCCGGGTGGTGACCGCCCCGCGCGCACAGCGGCGGCGGGCGCCGGTACCGGGCTTCCAGCTCCGACCCTAGCCAGGTATCCCGTCCTCGGCCTTGTATGCCGGTCCCGCGGGCCGCCATCCGGATGACGGGCACATGACGGGCCGGCTTCGCCTTCACATGGGGTCGATGCCCGTGCTGTCGCCCTGCATCCTGCTCTGCTCCTGGAGCCTGCGGGCCTTGTCCTTCAGGCGCTGGCGCTCCGCCGGGTCCGAGGCACGCTCGGCCGCCTGCTCCAGCTGGTCCGCCTTCTCGCGCATCTGCTGGGCACGGGCACGGAACTCGTCTGCGACGCTCATGATCACTCCTGGACATCGGTGGGTTACGGATACCCACAGGGAAACAGCGACCCGGGACCCGCGCATCCCGAACCGTCACACACAGTCAGCGATCGTTCGACGTGCTCGATGTACGGGGCCGGATGCCGGAAGTCGTCGGGATCTCCGTGTCAGGCCGGCCACCGAGGGGGTAGGCGCTTCACATGACCAGTTTCGCTGCTTCGCAGACACTCGCCTCGTCCTCCACGACCTGGCTGTTCACCGGCGTGGGCGTCGTCATCGTCGCCGTGCTGATCGGGGCTTTCTGGTTCGGGAGCCGGCGTACGGCCCACAAGCCGATGCCTCCCCAGGCGCCGCAGCCGGGCGCTGATTCCTGGCAGCCGCCCGAGGCCTCGCAGGGCCAGGAGCCCACGGACCCCGAGCACCGCGCCTAGGCCTCGCGGTCACCCGCCCAGACGTACTGATGTCGCGTTCCGTGACGCGGCGCAGTGGACTGGCACGGGTCGCGGCCCGCTCCCCGGCGGTGTCCGTCCGCGTCCGACCAGTCGCTGCGCATCCCGGGCAGGCCGGGGGCCGCGAAGGTTCGCGAAAGTGAGGAGAGGCGTCATGCCGGCAGGTTCGAGCCCCAAGCGGGAGCGGCAGTACGAGCACATCAAGGAGAGCGCGGAGGAGCGCGGCGCCTCCGCCGAGCGCGCCAAGGAGATCGCCGCGCGGACCGTCAACAAGGAACGCGCGCGCTCGGGCGAGTCCAGGACGGCGAGCAGGACCTCGACACAGGACAAGAAGTCGGCGTACCAGCGCGGCGGCGAGCGCTCGCACAGCGGCGCCCAGGGGCCGACGAAGGACCAGCTCTACGAAGAGGCGAAGAAGCGCAACATCGAGGGCCGCTCGTCGATGAACAAGCAGCAGTTGCGCAAGGCCCTCGGCCGCTGATCCGCCGCTGCTCCGCGCTCAGCCGCCCGCCTTCTGCGAGTGGGCGGCCCGGCCCGTCAGGTCGGCGAGCCGGAGCGGGTGGGCCGGCGGGTCGGGCAGCACGAGATGCCGGTCGGCGCAGCCGGCGGGGGTGACTCGGAGCAGCTCGCCGGGTTCCATCAGCCGCCAGTCGGGATGCTCGTCCATGCGCTCGCTCGCGACGACGGTCGCCGGCCGGTCGGCGAGGTCCCCGGAGCGGACGCGCAGCCGGCCGTCCGTGCCGCTGTGGTCCAGGTGCCGCGTCCCGTGCGGTCCACCCGCCTCGCGCTCCAGTACGTACAGCTCGTGCGTGTCGGGGTAACGCAGGGCCCACAGCTCGTCCGGGGTGGTGAGGATGAAGTTGAGTGCGTAGAGCGGGAGTTGGGCGGCGATCCAGCGTACGGCGCGCTCGATTCCGGCCCCGATGTCCCCGCCGGAGTCCCTGATCTCCCGCGTGATCAGCGCGAAGACCCGCTCGGAGTCCGTCTCTCCCCGCACCAGCGCCATGTCCGGCCCCAAGTGGGCTTCCAGAAAGGCCAGTTCCTCGACTACCCCGTTGTGCGCGAACAGCCGTCCCTGCTGCTCGAAGGGGTGGGTGTTGGGGGCGGTGAGGCCTCCGGTCGAGGCGAGGCGGATGTGGGCGAGGAAGGTGGCCGAGCAGATCCGGCGGGCCTCCCTGGCGAAGTCCCGGTCCTGGTAGGCGGCGTCCGGTGCCTTGCGCACCTCGGGCGTGCCGTCGGGGTCGAAGTAGCCGAGGCCCGTGCCGTCGGGATCGCGATGGCTCTGTGCCGCGAGGCTGTCGGGGGCTTCGAGCAGCCAGAAGGTGGCGCGGCTGCGGCGCGGGGCGCTGCTCAGTCCGAACAGTCGGCACATCGCACGCCACCTCCACGATCGGTTCCGGAGCTGCCCCGCCCGGGCATCGTGCCGCGCCGACGGTGGGAGTGCAACGCCGGGCGGGCTCTGCCCACCTCTCCCCTACCCCTACCCCTTGCCGTTGAGGGTGAAGGCGGCGCCGTCGGGGTCGCTGATGCGCGCCCAGGGGCCGGCGGGCGAGGTGCCCTCGGCCAGGACGGTGCCGCCCTGCGCGCGCGCCCTTTCGGCGTGGGCGTGCGGATCGTCGACGGCGAAGTGCGTGTGCCAGTGCGGCCTGAGGTTGGGGTCGGGGGCGGCCTCCATGGCACCCGAGGTGAGCCGGGCGACGACCCGGCCGCCGTGCCGCAGGACGACCTCCTCGTGCTCGTACTCGACGTCGCAGCAGCCGGGCCGGCCCGAGGCCCAGTCGAGGACCTCGCCGTAGAAGATCGCCGCGTCGAACGCGTCCCGGGTGTGCAGCCGGGTCCAGGCCGGAGCGGAGTCGCGCCAGCTCTCCCAGTTGGAGACGAGCGGCCCCTGCCAGATCCCGAAGACCGCCCCCTCCCGGTCGGCGGCCAGCGCCCCCCGGCCCGTATACACCGCGACCGGGCCGACCGCGACCGTGGCACCGCGCTCGCGGATGCGGGAGGCGGTGACATCGGCGTCCTCGACCGCGAAGTACGGGGTCCAGGCCACGGCGACCTGGAACGCCGACGCCAGCGCGGAGATGCCGGCGACCGGCGTCCCGTCCGCGAGCGCGACCCGGAATTCGTCGCCGAGCTTGACGGGCCCGAAGGTCCAGCCCATCACCTCGCCGTAGAAGTCGAGCGCCGCGTCCAGGTCACGGGCCATCAGGCTCACCCAGCACGGGGCGCCGAACACCGGTGCCCCGGAGCCGAGTCGGGTGGTGGAATCAGTTGATGGGGGCGTCACTGAAGCCCTCGCTTCCAGGAGTTCCGGTGGGCCGGTCACGGGGCCGAGGCACCGGTCACAGACTCTTCCACTATCGCCCGGCGCGGCCGCCGATGCCCGCCGACCGCGGCACCACCGGCGTTTCGGGCCGCTGCCGCGGGGCTCCGGCGCCTCGTGTTGCGGATGCGGCCGTACGGGTCATGCTGGAGGAATCCGCGCTGTGCCCGACCGGCTACTTTTAGTAGCCCTCGCGTGGCTGCGGACGTGGGAGTGGCCGGCGAGCCGCTCCCGCCGACAAGGGAGTCGCAGTGTTCACCATCGACAGTCCCCGCCAGTACACCCTCGGCCTCGACGCGACGCCGGCCCGCATACCCCAGGTCCGCCGCATCGTCGCCGCGCATCTACGGCACTGGCGGCTGGAGAGCATCATCCAGCCCGTGAGCCTCGGCGTGACCGAGTTGCTCAGCAATGTGCACCGCCATACCCAGGGCGACCACGACTGCGTCCTGGAACTGCGCTGGGCCCGCGGCCAGCTCACCGCGTCCGTCGCCGACGGCGATCCCCGGCTGCCCCGGCTGCACGGCCCCCGGCCGTTCGCCGAGCGCGGCCGCGGCCTGGCCCTGGTCGCCCACCTCAGCGACAGCTGGGGCACCCAGAACACGCCCGGCGGCAAGGTCGTGTGGTTCACGCTGACCGCCCAGCCGCAGGAGCTGCGCCCGCTGCGCGCGCTGCCCCCGAGCCCCGTGCTCACCGCGGCGGCGAGCGTCCCCGCCCTGCCTCGGTTCGACACCCGGCCGCACCCCCGGGCGGAGCGGGCCGAGCCCGCCGACGTGCGGTGTCTCAGCGACGCCTGAGGCACCGGCCTTCGGAGCGCGGCCCGGCGGAGCCCGGTCGCGAGGGCCCGCGAGCGTGTCGGGCGCCGGGTACGGGCGGCCCGGAGCGGGTACTCACATCTCGTGATCACCATTGGGGTCGAAGAGGAGTATCTGCTGGTGGACCCGGACTCGGGTCTGCCCGTACCGCTGTCCGACGAGGTGCGTACGGCCGCCGGTCTCGAACCCATGGTGCAGGAGCGCGAAGTACAGCCCGAACTGCTCCTGGCCCAGGTCGAGGTCGCGACGCCGGTCTGCTCGTCCCTCGACGAGGTGGGCGGTCACCTGTTGCGCCTGCGGCACGCCGTCGGTTCCGCGGCGGAGCGGTACGGCTGCCGCCTCGCGACGACCGCGGCGGCCCCGCTGACCGGTTCCGCGCCCACCGAGGTGACCCACGAGCCGCGCTACCAGGATCTGCGGGCCCGCGCCCCGCAGTTGGTGGACGAGCAGTTCATCAACGGGATGCACGTCCATGTCGGCATGCCGGACCGGGAGGTGGCCGTGTCCGTCCTGAACCGGATCCGGCTGTGGCTGCCGACGCTGCTCGCCATGTCGGCCAACTCCCCCTTCTGGCAGGGCCGGGACACCGGTTTCGCGAGCTGGCGCACCCCGGTCTTCAGCCGCTGGCCGGTCTGCGGTCCACCGCCCCGGTTCGACGGCCTGGAGGACTACGAGCGGCGCACCCGGGCCCTGGTCGAGTCCAAGGTCATCGCGGACACCGGCCAGCTCTACTGGCAGGCGCGCCTCTCCGAGCGCTACCCCACCCTCGAACTGCGGTGTCTGGACGTGCAGTTGAGGGCGGACGACGCCGTGATGTTCGCGGGCATCGTCCGGGCCCTCGCCGCCACCGCCGTGCGCGCGCACCAGGCGGGCGAGCCCGAGCAGCAGTGCGCGCCCGAGCTCTTGCAGGCCGCTGTCTGGCATGCCGCCCGGCACGGCCTCGGCGGCACCCTGATCGACTCGGCAGGCCGCCCGCGCCCAGCCGGCGACACGCTGTGCCAGCTCACCCAGCACATCGCGCGGGACCTGGCGGAATCCGGCGACGAACGCGAGGTCGGTTCGCTCATCCACCGGCTGCTGCGCCAGGGCAACGGCGCCGATCGCCAGCGCGAGGCGCTCGCCGAGGGCGGCTTCCCGTCCGTGATCGAGCTCATCACGTCCGAGGCCACCGCCCCCTGAGGGCAGGGTCCCGCCAAGGGCGGCGCCGGCGGCTGATGGTCCCAACCCGTCCGGCGCCTTCGTTCCTTCGTACGTAAGGAACGCACTTCCGACTACCACGGGGCGCGGCCGGGAAACATCGGGTCGCACATGCGGCGGGCAACCCGGTGGATGCGGGTTCCTGCCGGGCCGGGTCAGCTGCCGAACGCGTCGAGGAAGGCCGCGCAGAACGCCTTCAGGTCGTCGGGCTTGCGGCTGGTGATCAGGGTGTTGGGGCCGCCGGTGCACACCTTGACCTGCTCGTCGACCCAGGTGCCACCCGCGTTGGTGATGTCGGTGCGCAGGCTCGGCCAGGACGTGAGGGTGCGGCCGCGCAGCACGTCGGCCTCCACGAGCGTCCAGGGGGCGTGGCAGATGGCGGCCACCGGCTTGCCCTGCTCGAAGAACCCCTTGGCGAACGCGACCGCGTCCGCGTCCAGGCGCAGCGCGTCCGGGTTCGCCACTCCGCCGGGCAGCACCAGGGCGTCGTAGTCGCCGGGGCCGGTGTCCCCGACGGTCCGGTCCACCGGGAAGGTGTCGCCCTTGTCCAGGTGGTTGTAGGCCTGTACGCGCCCCGACTCGGTGGAGACCAGTTCCGCCGTGTGACCGGCGTCGGTCACGGCCTTCCAGGGTTCGGTCAGCTCGACCTGCTCGATGCCTTCCGTCGCCACGAGGAATGCCACCTTCATGATGTCGCTCCCTTCTCAGTGCACCGCGGGGATCACGGTGCGGTCGATGAACTTGGTGCCGTACCGGGTCGCTCCGCCAGTACCCCTGACCAGGGCACCCACACTCCCCTACGGCTACCCGAGCCGGGGGCTCCCCGCCAGCCGG
The DNA here is from genome assembly GCF_042869955.1 of Streptomyces sp. NPDC006691. Lineage (NCBI taxonomy): Bacteria > Bacillati > Actinomycetota > Actinomycetes > Kitasatosporales > Streptomycetaceae > Streptomyces > Streptomyces sp. NPDC006691. The sequence continues at coordinate 1,275 of NZ_JBIAGW010000004.1, read as the reverse complement.
CCGGCGCCTCGGCTCGGGCGTGCGCCGGGTCGGGGCCGCGCTTAGGGTGACTGGTGTGGGCGCCGGTGCGCGCCACCGGATTCGGGGTCCCAGGCCGTTTGCCGGACCGTTCCACGGCCACCCGGACAGGGATTGCGCTCATCACTCCCGAGGAGTCTCCGATGACGGAATACGGCTACTTCCTGTCCACCGAGGAGCACGGTCCCGCCGAGCTGGTGGAGCAGGCGAGGATGGCGGAGCAGGCCGGGTTCACGGCCCTGTGGATCTCCGACCACTACCACCCGTGGAACGGCGAACAGGGCCAGGCCCCGTTCGTCTGGTCGGTGATCGGCGCACTGTCCCAGGCGGTCTCGCTCCCGGTGGGGACGGCGGTGACCTGCCCCCTCATCCGCACACACCCCGCCGTGATCGCTCAGGCCGCCGCCACCAGCGCCGTGCAGTTCGGCGGGCGCTTCCGGCTGGGCGTCGGCAGCGGCGAGGCGCTCAACGAGCACATCCTGGGCGACCCTTGGCCCGAGGCTCCGATCCGTCTAGAGATGCTGGAGGAGGCCGTCCGGGTGATGCGCCAGCTGTTCACCGGGGAGCGGATCAGCCACCACGGCAAGCACTACACGGTGGAGAACGCCCGCCTCTACACCGTCCCCGACGAGCCCGTGCCCATCGACGTCTCCGCGTTCGGGCCGCAGGCCGCCGAGGTCGCGGGGCGGATCGGGGACGGCTTCGTCACCATGACGCCCGACGCCTCGGCGATCGAGCGCTTCCGGCGCAGCGGCGGGGGCACCAAGCCGGTGTACGCCGGACTCAAGGTGTGCTGGAACGTGGACGAGGAGGAAGCCGTCCGCACCGCGCACCGGCTGTGGGCCAACGAGCAGCTGCCCGGCGAACTGCCGCAGATCCTGCCCACCCCGCGCCACTTCGAGCAGGCCTCGGAACTGGTCACGCCCGACCGGGTCCGCGAGAACGTCACGTGCGGGCCGGATCCGGACGCGCATGTGACGGCGGTGAAGGAGTACGTGGACGCGGGCTTCGACACCGTCTACATCAACCAGATCGGCAAGGACCAGCAGGGCTTCTTCGACTTCTACCGCACCAAGGTGCTGCCGCAGCTCGGCTGACGAGCCGCGCGACAGCGCCCCGGGACAGCGCGCCGACGTGCCCCCCCCCCCCCTGGGGGGGGGGGGGGGGGGGGCCCCCACGGGCGCCCGCCCCCCCCCCGGGCCCGGGGGGGGGCCCCCGCCCCCGCGGGGCGCAGAAACTGGGGTGCCGCTGCGAGAG